>DASUQC010000030.1:0-127154 GCA_036280745.1 Solirubrobacterales bacterium | reverse complement strand
GGCTGGCGAAGAGGGCGATCTTGCTGCGAATGTCGCGGTCGAGGCGTCCCTCGGCGCGGCAGACCAGCGCGTGCGGCTGGATTCCAATCCGGCGCAGCTCGTTGACCGAGTGCTGGGTCGGCTTCGTCTTCAGTTCGCCGGCGTGGCCGACGTAGGGGACCAAGGTCAGGTGGATGAACATCGCCCGCTTCGGTCCGATGTCGGTGTAGAGCTGGCGGATCGACTCGAGGAACGGCAGCGACTCGATGTCGCCGACCGTGCCGCCGATCTCGGTGAGGACGAAGTCGACCGACTGCGACTCGGCGACGATGAGGATTTTCTGCTTGATCTCGTTGGTGATGTGCGGGATCACCTGCACGGTGGCGCCGAGGTAGTCGCCGCGCCGCTCGCGCCGGATCACCGAGTTGTAGACCGCGCCGGCCGTCACATTGGAGGCGCGCGAGGTGTTCTCGTCGGTGAAGCGCTCGTAGTGCCCGAGGTCGAGATCGGTCTCCGCCCCGTCCTCGGTGACGAAGACCTCGCCGTGCTGGAACGGGCTCATCGTCCCCGGGTCGACGTTGATGTAGGGGTCGAACTTCTGCAGCTGGACCCGGTAGCCGCGGGAGACGAGGAGGCGGCCGATCGAGGCGGCGGCGATCCCCTTGCCCAGCGCCGATACCACTCCCCCGGTGACGAAAATGAACCTGGTGTCGCCTTTGTGGGAGGGATTCATGCTCTGCCGAGCGAGTCTAGCCAGCGCAGTGGCGGAACCGAATCGACGGCCGCCGAAATAGACCGCAACTCGCCGTAAACGGTCAGCGCCGCGAGCCCTGCGAGGGCGACGAGACGCGCGTCGGGGCCGAGGACGGTGAGCAGCCAGACTCCGGCGATCGCCCCGATCAGGTTGGAGCCCGTGTCGCCCAGCATCGCCCGCTCGCGCAGGGTGAGCCAGGCGCCGACCAGGACCGGCCCGACGAAGATCCCCAGCAGCTCCAGCGGCGCCAGGGTCCAGGCCCCGAGGCAGAGCCCGGCGCCCAGCAGCCCCAGCGCCTTCTCCGCCCGCCCCGGCCGCAGGTCGAGCAGGTTGAAGAGGTTGGTGGCGAGGATCAGCAGCATCACGTCGGCGATGTAGCGCCACGACTCCAGGCCGCGGCCCGAGACCACGTAGGCGGCCAGCGCCAGCGCCCCGATCGCCTTGATCGCGCCGGTCGAGAGGCGGCCTTCGCGCAGCGCCCCCCAGTGGCCGCGCCAGCCGCGCGGCGTCGCCGCCGCCTCGCCCTGGCCGAGCGCGTCGTCGAGGAAGCCGAGGAAGGCGATCCCCAGCAGGTAGGGCAGCCAGCGCCGCAGCTCGGGATCGAGCAGGTCGAGGTCGCCGCGGTCGTCGAGGAAGGCGAGCGGCGCCAGCGCCACCAGCGCCGCCGTCGCCAGCACCGCGCCGAGCGGGAAGGCGAGGGTGGCGCCGCGGTAGTTCTGCCGCACCAGGCCGGCGTCCCGCAGGCCGCGCGCCCCGGCCGGGACCAGCCACAGCGAGATCGCCAGCGCCAGCGGCAGGCCGACCCAGTACACGTCAGCTGCCCTGGGTCAGCAGGTCCGGCAGCAGCCGGTCGGCGCTGCCCTTGACCCCGAAGCTGCCCTCCGCCCCGAGCAGGGCGAAGACCAGCGCCAGCTGGCCCGCCGTCTGCTCGACGTTGTCGACGCTGGCCAGGTCGCTGCTTTGGAAGAAGGAGACCGAGGACGGTTCCACGGTCGAGCTCTCGACCCCGACGGCGGGCACCCGGGTCGCGGTGATCCCGCTCATCAGGCCGCTCTCGAGGGTCCCGGCCGTGGCCCGCTGCACCGGCCCCATGTCCTGCGGCTGATTGCGGACGACGATCACCCCGTCGAGGGCGCCGAAGTTGCCGCTGGCCCGGGAGAAGAGGTGGTCGCGCACGACCTCGGGCAGCGTCCCCCCGACCACGATCTGGCGCCCGAGGCCGACCCCGAGCGCGGTCAGCGAGTCCGGGTCCTCGCGCAGGTCGGCGAAGCGGGTCTTGGCGAGGTCCGCGGCAAGGCCGCTGAGGTCGACCGGCTCCCGCACCACGCCGACCCCGACCAGCCGCCCCCCGGTCGGCGCCAGCGCCTCCTCGATCGCGTCGGTGTCGTCGCTCGTCAGGCCGCCGAGCGCGACGACGGCGATCCGCCTCCCGTCCAGCTGGTCGCGGGTCAGCGCCGGGTAGACGCGGTCGGCGAACTCGTTCGCCTGGCCGAGCTGGGCATTCAGCTCGTCGCCGCGCGAGCGCGCGTCCTGGAGGTTGTTGACGAGGCTGCCCTCGAGGTCGCGGCGGGTGTCGTCGAGCGCGTCGCCGCCGAACTCGGCGCCGACCAGGATCCCGATCGCCAGGGCGAGGAAGACCGCGATCAGTGAGGTGGCGTGGTAGCGGGCGCTGTAACCCATCGACGGGCCAGAGGCTAGATGGTCGCCCCGGCGCCCGCCAGGCCGTCGCCTACAGGCCCAACCAGATGCGGATCTTCAGCCAGACGAGTTCGAAGACGTCGTTGAGGGCGGGCGAGGTGATGACGAGGATCGTCAGCAGGACCGCGAAGGCGACGAGGATGAAGCTGATCGGGGCCAGGGTCGAGCTCGGGTTGTAGAGGCGGCTGACGCCCTTGGCGTCGACCAGGCGCTCGCCGATCCGCAGCCGCGTGAGGAAGGTCGAGGACATGCCTCCCCGCTTGCGGTCGAGGAACTCGATCAGGTTGAAGTGGGCGCCGACGCTGACGATCAGCGCCGCCCCCTTCTCGAAGGCCATCAGCATCGCCACGTCCTCGCTGGTGCCGGCGGCGGGGACGACGGTGTGCGGGAGGCCCGCCTCGAGCAGGCGCTCGCAGCCGGGGGCGCGACCGTCGGGATAGGCGTGGACGATCAGCTCGGCCCCGCAGGCGAGGGCGGCGTCGCTGGCGGAGTCCATGTCGCCGAGGATCAGGTCCGGCTTGATCCCGGCTTCGAGCACCCCGTCGGCGCCGCCGTCGACGGCGACGATCAGCGGCCGCACGTCGCGGATGTAGGCGCGCAGCGCCTTCAGGTCGCGGCGGTGGCGGTCGCCGCGGACGACGATCAGCACGTGGCGGTCGCGGAACGAGGCGCGCGTGTGGGGGAACTCGACGGTGCCGGTGAGCAGGTCGGTCTCCTGGCGCACGTGGGCGACCGTGTTCTCGGCGAACTCGGCCAGCGCCTCGTCGATCCGCTCGCGCTGCTCCTCCAGCTGGCGCTCCAGCTCCTCCGCCGCGAGCACCCGGCCGCGCAGCACCTCCTGCTCGCCGACCATGACCGTGCCGCCGTCGATCCGCACCCGGTCCCCGTCCTTCAGCAGCTCGAAGAGGCCGGCGCCAGGGGCGTCGATCAGGCGCACGCCGGCATGCGCCAGCATCAGCGGGCCGGAGTTCGGATAGCGCCCGTCGCTCGACTCGGAGGCGTTGAGCACGGCGACGACGCCGGCTTCGATCAGCTCCTCGGCGGCGATCCGGTCGACGTTGACGTGGTCGATGACGGCGACGTCGCCCGGCCGCAGCCGTTTGACCAGGTGCTTGGTCCGCTCCCCGAGCCGGGCCGTGCCCTCGATCGGCGCTTCCGGGCGCACACCATTGCGACGCCCGAGCAGCGCGGGGAGGCGGCGGCGACTGGCGGTGGCCACCCGCTCAGGTTAGGCCACCCGACGGGCGGGGAGCAAGCCACGCGTCTGCATTTCGCCGTGTATTACACGGTCAAGTGCAGACGCGTGGTCAGGCGGCGGCCAGCAGCTCGCGGGCGTGGCGGGTCGCGGCGTCGTCGCTCTGCTCGCCACCGAGCATGCGGCGGATCTCAGCGACCACCGCCTCGCCGTCGAGGCGCTCGACACGGGCGACGGCCTGGCCGCCGGCGACCTCCTTCTCGAGCCGGAAGTGGGTGTCGGCGAGGGAGGCGACCTGCGGCAGGTGGGTGATGCAGACGACCTGGCGTCCCGTGCCCAGCGCCTTCAGCCGCTCGCCGACCACGCGGGCGGTGTTGCCGCCGATCCCGGCGTCGATCTCGTCGAAGACGAGCGTGCCGGCGCTCGCCCCCTCTCCGAGGCCGCTCAGCGCCAGCATCACCCGCGAGAGCTCGCCGCCGGAGGCCGCGTCGCGCAGCGGCGCCGCCTCGATCCCGGGGTTGGGAGCGACCCGCAGCTCGACCGTCTCGCGGCCGTTGGCGCCGTAACCGTCGGGGTGGGGCTCGAGCTGGACCTCGAGCGTCGCCCCCGCCATCGAGAGCCGCTCCAGCTCTTCGGCGACCTGACCTTCCAGCGGCGCGGCCGCCGCCTGGCGGCCGGCGCTGAGCCGCTCGCCCAGCTCGGCCCGCCGCGCTTCGGCCTCGCCCAGGGCCGCCTCGGCCTCGGCACCGCGCACCTCGGCGCCCTCCAGGCGGGCGATCTCGGCCCGGCAGCGCTCCGCGTGCGCCAGCACCGACTCGACGCTGCCGCCGTGCTTGCGCTCGAGGCGGTCGATCGCCTCCAGCCGCTCCTCGATCGCCGCCAGCGCCCCCGGGTCCGCCTCCAGGCCCTCGGCGTAGTCGCGCAGCTCCGAGCCGACGTCGCCGAGCTCGACCACGAGCGCCGCGACCCGCTCGGCGATCGCGTCGAGGCGCGAGTCCAGCCCGGCCGCGCCCTGCAGCAGCGATTCCGCCTGGGCCAGCGCCGCAGCAGCGCCGCCCCCGTCCTCTTCCGCTCCGGCCAGGCTCGCGTGGGCTCCGGCCGCCGCCTCGCGCAGGCCCTCGGCGTGGCGCAGGCGCTCGCGGTCGCTCGCCATCGCCTCCCGCTCGCCGGGGTCCGGAGCCACCTCCTCGATCTCCGAGAGCTCGTACCGGTAGAGGTCGAGGTCGCGCTCGCGCGACCCCTCCGCCGTGCGCAGCTCCTCCAGCTCCGCCGCCAGCCGCCCGACCTCCCGGTGCGCCTCGCGGTAGCACCGCCGCGCCTCCAGGTGGTCGGTCCCGGCGAACCCGTCCAGCACCTCCATCTGCGCCGAGGCGATCGTCAGCTTGCGGTGCTCGTGCTGGCCGTAGAAGGCGAGCAGCCGCCCGCCCAGCAGCTTCAGGTCGGCGGCGGTCGCCGAGCGCCCGGCGACGAAGGCGCTGGTCCGCCCCCCGGCCGAGACCCGCCGGCCGAGCACGACCTCCTCCGCTCCCCCTGGCAACCGCTCCGCCAGCTCCGCCAGCTCCGGCTCGGCGAGCAGACCCTCGGGGAGGTCGAAGACGCCCTCGACCCAGGCCTCCTCCGCCCCCGGCCGCACGATCTGCGCCTTCGCCTTGCCGCCCATCAGCAGGTCGAGCGAGTGGGCGAGCACCGTCTTCCCCGCCCCGGTCTCGCCGGTGATCGCGTTCAGCCCCGCGCCCAGGCGCAGTTCCGCCTTCTCGATCAGGAGCAGGTTCTCGATCCTCAGCTCACGCAGCACGCGTTCTGTGTAGCAACGGCCGCGGACCGACTGTCCGTCTTTTCCGCTCTCTGCGGGGTCTCAGCCGCCGCCGGCCGCGGCGCCGTCGGTCGGCTGCACGAAGTCACGCGAGCGGACGAGGAGGAAGCCGAGCAGGGCGCCCGCGAAGGAGACCACGGCCGCGATCAGGATGATCTCGTTGAAGCCGCTGACGAAGGCTTCGTTCGAGGCCTGGACGACGCGGTCGTGGAGCCCCGGCGGCGCGACGGCGGCGGCAGCCTCAGAGCCGCCCGAAGCGACGACTTCGCCGAGCCCGTCGGGGGCGTTCGGGAGCAGCTCGTGCAGCCGCGCGTCAACCCGGGACTGGAAGATCGCCCCGAGCGCCGCGACCCCGGTCGCGATGCCGACCTGCCGGAAGGTGGTGTTGATGCCCGAGCCCATGCCCGATTTCGCCACCGGGACGACGGCGATCGCCGCCTGGCCGATCCCGGGGTTGGTGACCCCGATGCCGACCCCGGCGAGGAGGAAGCCGGCGAGGAGCGCCGTCCACTCGGAGTCGGCGCTGACGCCGTGCATCAGCAGCAGGCCGACCCCGACCGCCCCCAGCCCGACGCCGAGCAGGACGCGGATCGGGATCCGGTGCGAGAGCGCGCCGGCGATCGGCGCGGCGATGAACGAGAGCACGGTCAGGGGCAGGAAGCGCAGGCCGGCCTCCAGCGGCGAGAAGCCGAGCACCCCCTGCATGTAGATGGTCAGGTAGAGGAACATCGCGAACATCCCCGCCGAGAGCCCGAAGGCGACGGCGGAGACCCCGTTGAAGGCGGGCTTGCGGAAGAGGCCGAGGTCCAGCATCGGGTGGGCGCTGCGCGCCTCGATCGCGACGAACGCCGCCAGCAGCGCCGCCGCCCCGCCGAGACAGGCGACGATCAGCGGGCTGCCCCAGCCCTCGGGGTTGCCGCGGATCAACCCGAAGATGAGGAGGAAGAGGGCGAGCGAGAAGCTGACCACCCCGGGCAGGTCGATCGGCTCGGCATCGGGGGCGACGACATTGGCGATCCTGCGCTCGGTGAGGAGGATCGCGACGAGGCCGATGGGAATGTTGACGAAGAAGATCCACTCCCAGCCCAGGTGCTCGGTGATGACGCCGCCGACCAGGGGGCCGATCGCGACGGCGCCGCCGACGGTCGCCCCCCAGACCCCGAACGCCGTCGCCCGGTCCTTGCCGTGAAACTCCTGGCCGATCAGGGCCAGCGAGGTCGCGAACATCGCGGCGCCGCCTACCCCCTGCAGGCCGCGCGCCAGGTTGAGCAGGGTCGGGTCGCCGGCGATCCCGCAGAGGAACGAGGCGAAGGTGAAGAGCGCGAAGCCGAGCGTGAAGACGCGGCGGCGCCCGAGCCGGTCGCCGAGCGAGCCGGCAGTGAGCAGGAACGCCGCCAGGGTCAGCGAGTAGGCGTCGACCACCCACTGCAGGCTGGAGAGGCTCGCGTCCAGTTCGCGCTGGATGTCGGGCAGGGCGACGTTGACGACCGTGATGTCCAGCAGCAGCATGAACGTCGCGATCGAGATCAGGACCAGCGTCCACCACTTCCGCTCCATGCCGAAGCAGAGTAGAGAGACGCCGACCTCGGCCTAAACCGCTAGGTGGCCAAACTTCTCTCTGATCCTCTGGTAGAAGCTCGTGCCCGGCAGCTGGGCGAGGCAGCTGACCGAGTCGGCGAAGCGGACCTCGAGCGCCGCGCCGGCGGCGAGGTCGGTCAGGTAGACGCCGTCGACCGCGACTTCGACCGGCTCGCGGCCGGCCGCGTTGCCGACGTGGAGGACGTCGGCAGGGGCGACGACCAGCGCTCGCGCGGTCAGCGAGTGCGGCGAGATGTAGCTGACCGCGTACCCCTTCACGCCCCAGGCGAGGATCGGCCCCTGGTTCGCGAGGTTGTAGCCGGTCGACCCGACCGGCGTCGCCGCCACCAGCCCGTCGCAACGCACGTGGCCGACCTCCTCACCGGCGATCCGGTAGCTCAGCTCGGCGACCCGGTCGTGCGGGCGGCGGGTCAGGGTGACGTCGTTGAGGCCGACCTTCTTCGTCTCCCCGATCGTGACTTCGAGGCCCGGCAGCTCGACCCGCTCGATCTCGTCCGCGAGAGCGCGGCGGATCCCCTCCTCCGCTTCGTCGCGATCGACGGCGGCGAGGAAGCCGACCGTCCCGAAGTTGACGCCGAAGACCGGCACGCCGGTGCCCGCGAAGCGGCGCAGCGCGTAGAGGAGCGAGCCGTCGCCGCCGAGCACCAGGCAGAGGTCGGGACGCTGCTCGGCCTCCGGGGCCGTCTCGACACCGTCGGCGGCGCTGCCGTGCTTGTCGAGCTCCGCACCGTCGGCGACCACGCGCCAGCCCATCTCCTGGGCGACCCGGGCGACGATCGACACCGCCTCCGTCGCTGCCGGCGGATGGGAGTGGGTGATCAGCGTCGCGGTCTTCACTCGCCGCCCTCCGCGGCCCGCAGCGCCGCCGCGAGGTCCTCGACGGCGTCGCCGTCGCCGCCGCACCAGACGAAGGTCTCGCGGTTCCCCTTCGGACCGGGCAGCCCGGAGGGGGCGAAGCCCCGCACCGGCAGGCCGAGGTCGCGGGCGGCCGCGGCCACCGCCAGGATCGCCTCGTGGCGGTCGGCGTCGTCGCGGACGACGCCGCGCCCGACCCGCTCACGCCCCAGCTCGAACTGCGGCTTCACCATCGCCAGCACCTCGCCGCCGGGCGCCAGGCAAGCCCGCACGGCCGGCAGCACCTTGGTCAGTGAGATGAAGGAGACGTCGACCGTCGCCAGCGACGGCGCGAAGGGCAGGTCGGAGGGCAGCAGCTCCCGCGCGTTGAGGCGCTCGATCACGGTCACGCGCGGATCTGCCCGTAGGCCCGCGTCGATCTGCCCGTAGGCGACGTCGACCGCGGCCACCCGCGCGGCACCCCGCTGCAGCAGGCAGTCGGTGAAACCGCCGGTCGAAGCGCCGACGTCGAGGCACTCGCGGTCGGCGACGTCGATCGCCAGCGCCCCCAGGGCGTTCTCCAGCTTGGTGCCCCCGCGCGAGACGTAGCGCGGCCCCGTGTCGACGATCAGCGTCGCCTCCGGCTCGACCAGCTGGCTCGGGCGCAGGGCGACCGGGCCGTCCGGGCCGACCCGGACTTCGCCCGCCCGCACCGCCCCGGCCGCAGCCGTGCGCGAGGGGAACAGACCCTGCTCCGCCAAAACCGCGTCTATCCGGGCTTTCTTCACCTCCAAAACGCTACAGCGGGAAATCGCGGAGGCCCGTTTGGATGGCTTCGCTGGGGGTAATCGCCCGGCAGCAGGAAGCGGGAGAGCACCGATCAAGGTCTCTGTGATCGGCCTCACACACAAATCGCACGTATGTTCGTACGCTGTTCAAGGATTCGAGTGGAGGTGCCGAGGTAAGGAAGCACCAAAACTTTTAGGTCGAGTCTTGCGCCGTCATATGGCCCTGATGCTTCCCACATCGGCGCCCGCGGCACAAACAGGGCTCACCCACCTCCCACCGATCCACATATATAGAGATACATATCTCTCCTCCCTGTAGTAACCCCAGAAGCGCCCCGCCCCCCGGCGGGGCGCTTTCTGTTGTGGAGGTCGGTAGCAAGCCAAAACGGGTGACCCGTATGCCTAGAAGAGCGGCTTCTGGATCGTCTGATTGGGCGCCGTGCCACAGTCGTGCGCCCCATGTCGACCTCTCCGCCGCACAGATAGCCGGCGATGCGTGCGTTGCAATCCTGCCGCGAACTGCCCGATTCGCGTCTGCGCTACTCCGTCATGTCAAGAACATTGGCCTTAGCCGCTTGTTCCTTTATGACCTTGATGGCGTGCTCCGCAGATGCCTTCCTCGTGTAGGTCTCCGAGGTGACCATGGTCTCTCCGTTGTCGCCTTTTCCGAGGAAGTAGAACTGGCCGTCTTTGCTTTTCCAAATCGAGAAGCGCATATACGGAGCATAGAAATAACTCCGGATACCTAAACAAGCCACCCGCTTGCTAGCGAATAGCCTGAGGCAATGTTGCGACGAGGATGGCGCGGGCAAAGCGCTGGCGCAAGAGCGAGCTTCAATCCCGCCTGGAACGCTGTCTCGCCTTGTGATGGGCTCGGAGACCGGCGCGCGGTGCGATCGACAACCAGCGGCACTCCGCAGGAGCACCATCGGCGGGCTCGTTTCGATAGATCAAACGAAAGCGAGGCTTCCCGGAAAACGAGGGAATGTCGAACCGAACGCGACGACAGCCGGCAAGCTCAGGATGGAGTCCCGGGCCCATCAGCTCGCCGAGGAATGGATTGCCCTTGCACTCGACCAGTAGCTCGGCGATGCGGTGTTTCAGCGCCTCCGCTTCCGCCGCGTACCCCCGATCACCCTCAGAGGAGTTCGCCGTGAGTTCGCGCACGTCATCGAGGACCCCCTCGGCGAAGGTGACAGGCACTCCAGCGGCTGAGGCGGCCGTCATCCCTCGGGGAGCTTGATGCCCAGACTGGCCAGCGCCTGGGCGCCGTCTTCCGTTCGATCAGCGGCGCCGCTGCGAATCCGCTCCGCAGCAATGGCGGCGGCCTCATCGTCAGCGCGGCGCGACCCGAAGGCCTCGACCATTGCGTCGATCTTTGAGTTCATAGCCCGCATCTGCTCTTCGAGCCGACGCACCCGTCCAGACCTCATCCGCGAAATCAAAGGCATCTCGACGAGGATAGCTGCGCCATCCGACCCATCCGTCGTGTCTCGTCGCTTCCATAGGTTCGTACGCGATGATGCCCGCGTGACGCGGCGGCGGGGACTTATTGCATCGGCGATTGCCAGCGTGTTGTTGCTGCTGGCGATGTCGCCTGCCGAGGAGCGGATGAAGGACACCGGCGGGCCTGGGATGGTGCCGTTCGAGCTGACCGGGGGCCAGGATCGGGCCGACGAGATCATGGGCGAATGGGGCGAGGAGGGACAGGACGCGGCGCGGGAGTCGCTCTGGATCGACTTTGGGTTTCTGATCGCCTACGGGACGTTCCTGACCCTGGCCGCGGCGGCCACTCGCGATCTCGCCCGATCCCGGGGCTGGAAGCGAATGGCCCGGATCGGCGTGGCGGTCACCTACTTCGGGGCGCTGGGCGCCGCCTTCGACGCTTTGGAGAACACCTGCCTGCTGCTCACGCTAGATGGCTCGGGCGAGATGTTCCCCGTCCTTGCGACGTTCTTCGCCGCCTGCAAGTTCCTCTTGCTGGCCGCGGCGATCGCCTACCTGGTGGCCGGTCTGGCCATGCGCTGGCGAAAACCTGTTACTGCGTGATTATTGACACTAGTCAGTATGGCCTGTTCAATGTTCACCGAGGAGGTGAACACCGAGTGAGACTCGAACCCGTACCGACGACCGTCCCGATTCTCTCGACGATCAAGACCCGCTGAAGAGGACGCACCGAGCCTCGAAGGGAAGGGGGTGATGGAGATGAGACTCGAACCCGCGCCGACCACGGTTCCGTCGATATCGACCTTCAAGACCTCTTAGCCGAGGTCCGGAAGAGGTGATCCACATCAATCTCGAAAACGTCGGATCGACGCTGCCAAGGCTGTCGACCTTCAAGACCAGGTAGTCAGAGTGATCGCCCGGCCTCGCCTCAAGCGAACCATCGAGGTGATGGACGCACCCGACGGGGACGTCATCCTCATGCGCACCGCGATGGACGACGTGCGGATCGCGAGGCCGGGCGACACGGAACGAGAACTTCTCCGCGCTCTCGACGGGAGCAGCACGACCGACGAGCTGATCGCTCGGTTCGGAGCAGACGAAGTCACCGACAACCTCGCCGGGATGCGCAGGCTCTTCCTGATCGAGGACGCGGCTGACGATGCATCCGTGCCGAGCGCGGAGCGGCAGCGCTTCGACCGGCAGCTGAGGTATTTCGGCGAAATCGAGCGTGGCGGTCCACCGGCCCCCGAGTGCCAGCGCCGCCTGCGCGACGCCAGTGTCGCCGTGCTCGGCGTCGGCGGCCTGGGCGGACGGACCGCCTTGGAGCTCGCCTGCTGCGGCGTCGGTGAGCTGCGCCTGATCGACGGCGACCTGGTCGAGGTCAGCAACCTCGACCGCCAGCTCCAGTACTCCGAGGAGGATCTGGGCCGCAGGAAGGTCGATGCCACGGCGGCCCGCCTTCGCGCCTTCAACTCGAGGCTGCGGGTCGAGACCGAGTTCCGCCGCCTCGAAAGCAAGACCGACGTCGCCGCGTCCATCGAGGGGGCGGACATCGCGATCGCCGCGGTCGACTGGCCGGCCTACGAGATCGAGTTCTGGGTCAACTCGGCCTGCTTCGAGGCCGGGGTCCCCTACATCGCGATGGGCCAGCTGCCGCCGCTGATCCGGGTCGGCCCGCTCTACGTGCCGGGCAGGACCGGCTGCTTCGCCTGCCAGGACATCCGCTACAGGCGCGAGTACCCCCTCTACGACGTGGGAACGGCTCACGCCCGCGGGAAAACCTCTCCGGCCGCCAGCCTCGGACCGCCCTGCGGCGTGATCGGCGGCCTCGCCGGCATGGAGGTGCTTCACTTCCTGACTGGACTGGTCGAGCCGGCAACCCTGGGCGTCGGCTATATCTTTGACCTGCGAACGCTGGAGGTCGAACGGGAGCCTCTGGTGCCCGAGCCGGAATGCCCCGTCTGCTCCAGCCTCCAACACCGACAGAACGATGAGCCCTGAACCCCTCGACCTCTCGGCCCGCGCCACCTACGACACGATGGCGTCGGCCTACGACGTCTTCAACAAGGCCTACCAGTACGAGTCTTGGACCGGGAAGCTGCTCGCCGAGGCGCAGAGCGTCGGCCTGGAGGGCAACCGGCTGCTCGACATCGGCTGCGGCACCGGGCTCAGCTTCGTCGCCCTGCTCGACCAGGGGTTCGAGGTGACCGCCTGCGACATCTCCCCCGGGATGCTGGAGATCGCCCGGCGGCGGGCCGGGGACCGGGCCGAGCTGCTGGTCGGCGACATGCGGGAGCTGCCCGACCTCGGCGAGTTCGACCTCGTCTGGGCGGTCAACGACGCCGTCAACTACGTGCTCAGCGAGGAGGAACTGCTCGCTTCGCTGCGCTCGATGGTCCGCAACCTCTCCCCGGGCGGGGTCGTCCTCTTCGACCTCAACACGCTGCTCACGTTCAAGACGTTCTTCTGCGAGACGCACGAGCGCGAGGTGGACGGCCAGCGCTTCATCTGGCGCGGGGAAATGGACGCCGGTGAGATCGGCCCCGGCGCCGTCGCCGAGGCGCACTTCGAAGCCGAGGGCCAGGCGATCGACCATGTGCACCGCCAACGCCACTTCCCCGAAGCGGAAGTGCTCGCCGCGATCGCGGACGCGGGCCTGCGCAGCCGCGCCGTGCTCGGCGAGCTCGACGGAGTCCTCTCCCCCGACCTGGACGAATCCGTCCACACCAAGGCCGTCTACATCGCCACCCGCTGACTGGCGCGGTCCCGCTCAGGGCAGGTTCTCGGCCTGGTCCAGCGGGTGCAGCTCGCCCTTGACCAGCGCCTCGGTGCGCAGGTGGGCGATCTCCTGGTACTCGGTTGAGCCGATCATGTCGAGAAAGGCCTGGCGGCTCGGGTATTCGACCAGGGCGACGACGTCCCATCCGTCCTCGCCGATCAGCGCGGGCGCGGCAGCGCCGGCGAAGACGATCCGCCCGCCGGCCCTCTCCAGCAGCGGGGCGACCGCGGCGCCGTATTCCAGGTAGCGCTCTTCGCCCCCCTCGGGCTCGAAGGCGAGCAGGTTCAGCATCACGACCGGGCCTTCGTCGCCGGCGCGCGCCGCGAAGGCGGCGAACCCCTCCGGGCTGAGCTTCTCCGGCTGCGCCGCTGCCTCCACGGTCCGCAGTCTACGGCGATCTCGCTTTCTTCCTATGGTGGAGAGATGACGCGGACCGCCGTCATCACCGGCGCCTCGAGTGGAATCGGGGCCGCGACCGCAAGAGCGCTGGCGGCCGACGGGTTCGGCGTGGTCCTGGGGGCCCGGCGCCTCGATCGACTCGAGCCCCTGGCGGCCGAGCTGGAAGGACAGGCGCTCCCCCTCGACGTCGCTGACGAGGCCTCCGTCCACCGCTTCGTCGCCGCGGTCGAGCGCTGCGACGTCCTCGTCAACAACGCCGGCGGCGCCCTCGGCCTCTCCCCGGTCGGCGACGCCGAGGAGGCACAGTGGCGGCAGATGTTCGAGGCGAACGTCCTCGGCACGATGCGGATGACCCGGGAGCTGCTGCCGCAGCTGGTCGGGTCCGGCGACGGCCACGTCGTCGGCGTCACCAGCATCGCCGCCTTCGAGGCCTACCGTGGCGGCGCCGGCTACACCGCGGCCAAGCACGCGCAGCGCTCGCTCCTGCGGGTGCTGCGCCTGGAGCTGCTCGGGCAGCCCGTCCGGGTCACCGACGTCGCACCCGGGATGGTCGAGACCGAGTTCTCGCTGGTGCGCTTCGGCGGCGACGAGCGGGCCGCGGCCCGTGTCTATGAGGGCATGACCCCGCTCCGCGCCGAGGACGTCGCCGAGTGCATCCGCTGGGCGGTGGCGCAGCCCTCGCACGTGAACGTCGACGAGATCGTCCTCCGTCCCCGCGACCAGGCGACCGCGACCGAGGTGCACCGCAGTTGACCGACCTGCTCCCCGACCTGCTCAAACCCGGCCTGCAGGTGGTCTTCTGCGGCACCGCGGCCGGGACCGCCTCGGCCCGGGCGCGGGCGTACTACGCCGACCCCGGCAACGCCTTCTGGCGGACCCTCTTCGCCACCGGCCTGACCCCGATGCAGCTGGCGCCCTCCGAATACCGGCGGGCCCTGGAGTACGGGATCGGGCTGACCGACCTCTGCAAGGTCCGGCACGGCTCCGACGCCGAGGTCGGAACGGAGGAGTTCGACGTCGACGGCCTGCGCGAACGGATCGCCGCGGTCGAACCCGCGTACCTCGCCTTCAACGGCAAGAACGCCGCCCGGGGTGCGCTCGAACGCGAGGTCGAGTTCGGCCCCCAAGAGGAGCTGGTCGGCGGCGCCGCGGTCTGGGTGCTGCCCTCGAGCGCGGGGACGGCCCGGCGCTACTGGGACATCGAGCCCTGGGAGGACCTGGCGCGGGCCTGCACGGGCACCACGTAGGCGCCGGCGCCCCGCGGCCTCAATCTTCTTCGCGGGCCGGATCGTCGCCCGGCCAGGCGCCGATGACCGTGGCGAAGCCCTTGCGGGCGCCGCGATCGGTGAGCCCTTTGACCAGCCGGAACACCGCCCCCTCGATCGCCAGCGCCAGCACCAGCTTCGGGACCGAGACCACGCGGTTGTCGGGCTCCGGCGGCTCCTCGTCGTCGATCACCGCCCAGAGGCGCTCGAAGAGCTTCTGAGCGAGGAAACCAGCGAGCAGGCCGGCGCCGATGCTTATCGGGGCGAAGAGGACCTTCATGGCGTCGAGCTACCCCTGGCCTGCCTCGCGAAACCGACCGCACTAGGCGGCCGGTCGCGAGTGGCCCGATTCCCCCGACGGGCCGACACATATAGAGATACGCATCTCTCCTCCCTATGGTGATCCCCCAGAAGCGAAGCCGATGGCTTTGCAACTTCTAACCATCACCGGAGAGACTCGGGGCAATCTAGACGATTGCGACGATTGGATCAATCGTCAAAATTAATTAGATACGCGACTGTTCTTGTCGGCTGGGACCAGGCGCGCTATCCGAGCACCGGCTGGCCAGAGGGGAGCGCCGCGAGCACCCGGTCGGCGACCGACTCGCCGGTCAGGCCGGCCTCGGCCCGCAGCAGGTTCGGCTTGCCGTGGGTGACGTAGCGGTCCGGGAGGCCGACCCGCAGGACCCGCGCCCGCTCCTCCTGGCCGTCGCCGAAGGCGTCCTCGAGGTGCTCGAGCACCGCCGAGCCGAAGCCGCCGGGCAGCACGTTCTCCTCGACCGTCACCAGCAGGTCGTGCTCGCGGGCGAGGCGCTCCGCGAGCTCGGCGTCGATCGGCTTCGCGAAGCGGGCGTCGGCGACGGTCGCGCGCAGGCCGTGGTCGGCGAGGATCGCCGCCGCCTCCTGCGCCACGGTGACGCCGTAGCCGTAGCCGAGCAGGGCGACCTTCTCGCCCTTGGCGAGGACCTCGCCGGTCCCGATCGGGATCTCCTCCGGCGCGGCCGGCAGCGTCGCGCCCTCCGCCGCGCCTCGCGGGTAGCGGAGCGCCGCCGGGCCGTCGTGGGCGATCGCGGTGTGCAGCATGTGGACCAGCATCGCCTCGTCGCGCGGCGCCATCAGCACCACGTTCGGCAGCGGCCGGAAGTAGGAGACGTCGAAGGCGCCGTGGTGGGTGGGACCGTCGTCGCCGACCAGCCCGGCCCGGTCCATCGCGAAGGTGACGTCGAGCTCCTGCAGGCAGACGTCGTGGACGATCTGGTCGAAGGCGCGCTGGAGGAAGGTCGAGTAGATGGCGCAGACCGGCTTCGCCCCCTGCAGCGCCAGCCCGGAGGCGAGCAGGACCGCGTTCTGCTCGGCGATGCCGACGTCGTAGTACTGGTCGGGACGGGTGTCGGCCAGCTTCTGCAGGCCGGTCCCCCCCGCCATCGCGGCGGTGATCCCGATCACCCGCGGGTCGCGCTCGGCCTCGGCGACGATCGCGTCGGCGAAGACCTGCGTGTACTGGGGCGGCGAGCCGGCGGCCGGCGGTCTCTCCAGCCGCTCCATCCCCTCCGGCGAGTCGGTTTCGGTCACCGGCACCGGCTTCGCCGCGGCGGGCTTGCCGTTGACGATCGAGTTCGGCTTGGCGGCGTGCCATTTCTCCATCGACTCCAGGCCGCCCTCTTCGGCCGGCGCGAAGCCCTTGCCCTTGACCGTGTGCACGTGCACGACCACCGGCCGGTCCGCCTCGAACGCCTCGCCGAGGGCTTCGCGCAGCGCGTGCACGTCGTGCCCGTCGATCACGCCCATGTAGGCGAGGTCGAGCTCCTCGAAGAAGAGGCCGGGCGCCCAGTAGGCCTTGATCGCCGACTTGATCTCGGGGCCGAGCCGCTCGATCCGGCGCCCCAGGCCGAGCGGCAGTTTGGTCAGCCGGTCCTCGACCCCCTCGCGGGCGTGGAACAGCCGCGGGTTGAGGCGGATGCGGTTGAAGTAGCGGGAGAGGGCACCGACGTTGGGGGAGATCGACATCCCGTTGTCGTTGAGCACGATCACGATCGGGGTTTGCAGGCCGCCGGCGGCGTGCAGCGCCTCGTAGGCGACGCCGCCGGTGAGGGCGCCGTCGCCGATCACGGCGGCGACCCGGCCGTCCTCGCCGATCCCCTTGCGCATCGCCTCCTTCAGCCCGACCGCGTACCCGATCGAGGTCGAGGCGTGGCCGGCGCCCATGATGTCGTGCTCGGACTCGGCGATCGAGCAGAACGGGGCGAGGCCCTCGTATTGGCGGATCGTCGGCAGCTCCTCGCGACGGCCGGTCAGCACCTTGTGCGGGTAGGACTGGTGGCCGACGTCCCAGAGCACCTTGTCGCGCGGGGAATCGAGCAGGCTGTGGAGGGCGACGGTGAGCTCGCAGGTGCCGAGGTTGGCGCCGAAGTGCCCGCCGATCTCGCCGATCGTGTCGATGATGTAGGTGCGCATCTCCTGCGCGACCTGGGTCAGCTGCTCGTCGTCGAGCTCGTGCAGGTCGGCCGGCCCGTCGATCCGGGTCAGCAGCGCCTCGGTGTTGTCCTCTTCGATGCCCTGGGTGGGGGGCTCTTCGCTCATTCGTTCCTCGTGAAGATGTAGTCGGCCACGCGCCTCAGATCCTCCGTCCGGCCCGCCGCCTCGGCCAGGGCCGCGGCGGCCTTGGCATGGGACTCGGCGGCCAGCTCGCGGGCCCGCTCGAGCCCGAAGAGGCTGACGTAGGTGAGTTTGCCATGTCTCTCGTCGCTTCCATGTGGCTTTCCGAGCCGCTCGTCGCTCTCGGTCACGTCGAGGATGTCGTCGACGATCTGGAACAGCACACCCAGCTCGTCGGCGAAACGGCGGTAGGGCATTGTCTCACGTTCGCCGACGCCCTCGAGCACGAGCACGACCCCGACGCTGGCGGCGATCAGGCGGCCGGTCTTCAGCGCGTGCAGGGCGCGGAGGCCGGTCGCGTCGTCCTCGGCGCCGATCACGTCGACGTACTGTCCGCCGACCATGCCGTCGACCCCGGTCGCGCCGGCCAGCTCCCCCATCGCCGCCAGCACCCGGGCCGGGTCGCCGGGCTGCGCGCAGAAGAGCCGCACCGCCTCGGCGAAGAGCCCGTCGCCGGCGAGAATCGCCACGTCCTCGCCGAACTCGACGTGCGAGGTCGGGAGGCCGCGGCGCAGCTCGTCGTCGTCCATCGCCGGCAGGTCGTCGTGGATCAGCGAGTAGGTGTGGATCAGCTCGATCGCGCAGGCGACCGGCAGGAAGCGATCGGGGTCGGCCCCGAGCGCCCGCGCGGTCGCCAGCGCCAGCACCGGCCGCACCCGCTTCCCCCCCGCCAGCAGCGAGTACCGCATCGCCTCCTCGAGGCCGGCCGTCGCGGCCGCCTCGGAGAAGTGCAGCCGACCGAGCGCGCCCTCCACCTGGGCGCGCAGGTCCTCGGGGTAGCTCACTCGGAGCTCGCCTCGCGCGCCTGGCGGTTGGCCTCCTCGACCGCCTCGGCGGAGAGGTCGGCCGCCTCGGTCGCCAGCTGCGCGGCGCGGTCGTCGGCGGTCTCCTCGCTCCCGAGCTCCGCCGAGATCTGGCGCAGCCGCTCGGCGATCTCGCGCAGGCGGCTCATTGAGCCGTCTCCCGCTCGCGCACGATCGCCCCGAGGATCCCGTTGATGAACCCGGGCGCGTCGGCGCCGCAGTACTCCTTGGCGATCTCGACCGCCTCGTCGATCGCAACCTCGTGCGGGACCTGCTCGTGCTCGATCTCGTACAGCGCCACCCGCATCACGTTGAGGTCGAGCGGCGCGATCCGGTCGACCGTCCAGCCCTTGGCGAATTCGCCGATCGTCTCGTCCAGCTCTTCGCGCTCCTCGTCGACGCCCTCGGCCAGCTCGCGGGTCAGCGGCCGCGCGTCGGCGATCAGCTCCGCGAGCGGGCGCCCGGTCACGTCGCGCTGGTAGCTGGCGAAGACGGCGTCGCGGCGTTGGTCGGATCGGCGCATCCCGACCATTCTCGCGAATCCGCCGCCCGAGGTCAGCGCAGGATCTCGACGAGCAGGACCCAGGCGTTGGCGACGGCCCCCACGAGCGCGAAGACGACGCCGGCCGCGACCCAGTAGAGGCCGCCCCCGGCCTCGAGCAGGACGCTCGCCCCGCCGGCCACGAACGGCACCGTGCCGAAGAGCCGCACACCCCAGCGGGACCAGACCCAGGTGCGCGGCGGCGTGAAGCCACTGGCGAAGCCGAGGGTCGGCAGCCGGAGGATGACGAGGGCGATCGTGAGGCTGAGGAAGAGCAGCTCGGTGCCGAGCGCGCCGCTGCTCTGCCCCGGGATCAGGCAGACCACGGAGACCAGCAGCACCGAGAGCAGGAGCAGCACCGTCTCCAGCGCCCGGTCCGGCAGACCGGCTTCGCCGAGGATGCGGTCGAGGTTGATCGAGACCGCGACGAAGAGGAGCCCGGCCAGCGCCGCCGAGGCGCCGGCGGTGGCGACGAAGAGGTCGCTCCACTGAGCCGGGTCGTAGGCGGTCACGCCGCCCATCGTAGGAAGCGGGCAGGTCGGGTCAGGCGCGCGAGACGTACTCGCCGCTGCGGGTGTCGACCCGCACCGTTTCGCCCTCCTCGATGAAGAGCGGGACCTGCACGACGACGCCGGACTCCAGGGTCGCCGGCTTGTTGCCGCCGCCGGAGGCGGTGTCGCCTTTGAGACCGGGGTCGGTCTGGGTCACCTTCATGTCGATCGCGCTCGGCAGCTGCACGTCGCTCGGCTGCTCGTCGACGAAGAGGATCTCGACCTCGGCGTTGGGCAGCACCCACTGCATCGCCTCGCCCAGCACCTCGCTGGGGATTTCGATCTGCTCGTAGTCGCGGCTGTCCATGAAGACCGCCGCGTCGCCCGAGTCGTAGAGGAACTGCATCTTCTTCGATTCGGTCCTGACCGGGCGGAACTTCTCCCCGGCGCGGAAGGTTTTGTCGATCACCGAGCCGTCCTCGATCCGGCGCAGCTTGGTCCGCACGAAGGCGCCGCCCTTGCCCGGCTTCACGTGCTGGAACTCGATGATCTTCCAGATCTTGCCGTCGATCTCGATGTGGGTGCCGTTCTTGAACTGGTTGGTGCTGATCACGGCGGCGAATCCTAGAGAGCGGCGGCGCGGGGCGCGTATCTCACGTTTCGGCAGCGGCGGCCGTTGGGTTGGATATGGAGAGACAGGATCTGGAGTTCCAGTCAGGCGGCGACATCTGTTCGGCCTGGCTCTACCCGGCCACGGGAGGCGCTGCAGCGAGCCCGGTCGTGGTCATGGCGCACGGGCTCTCGGGAACGCGGAGGGACGGGCTGGGGCCGTTCGCCGAGCGCTTCGCGGCGGCCGGGATCGCGGCGCTGCTCTTCGACCACCGCGGCTTCGGCGACAGCGGCGGCGAGCCCGACCTCTTCGCCCCGCGGCGCCAGCTCGAGGACTGGCGGGCGGCGATCGCCTGCGCCCGCTCGCTGCCGGGCGTCGATCCCGGCCGGCTCGCCACCTTCGGCTCCTCGATGGGCGGCGGCAACGCCCTCGCCGCCGCGGCCGGCGACCCGCGCGTCGCCGCGGCGGTGAGCCAGGTCCCGTTCCTCGACATCGTCCGCCAGGCGCACCGCGCCTCGCCGGCGGTCACGGCGCGGACGCTGCTGGCGGCACTGCGCGGCAGACACCTGCCGGCGGTAGGGCAGCCAGACGAGGCGGCGTTCATAAACGCCCCGGGAGGCGAGGCGGGCTGGCGCCGCGTCGTCGCGGGCGGCGAGGACTCGCGCTGGCGCAACCGGGCCTCCTCACGCTGGCTGCTGGGGCCTCCCTTCCGGCCCGCCCGCCTCGCCGCCGGGCTGCACTGCCCCTGGCTGCTCTGCGTCGGCGAGGCCGACCGCGTCGCCAGGCCCGGCCCCGCGATCGCCGCCGCCCGCCGCGCCCCGCGGGCCGAGCTCCGCACCTATCCGGGGGTCGACCACTTCGACATCTACGACGGTCCCGAGTTCGAGGCCGTCGTCGCCGACGAGCTGGACTTCCTGCGGCGCCACCTCTGACGCCGCTCGCAGCCCTCCCGGCCTAAGCCGAGGCCGCGAGGCGGAGCACTGCCTGCTCGGGATCGAGGAAGACTTCGCCGCGGAGGATGCGGCCGTCCACGAGGTCCCAGATCCAGGCGATCGGCATGTCGCGGATCCCGAGCTCACGGCTGCGGGCGTAGACGCGGCCGCGGACCAGGAGCGAGGAGCCGCGGCGCTCGACCTGCTTCGGGGAGATCACCAGCTCTTCCCAGACCTTTTCGACGTCCTCGAGGTAGTCGTGCAGGCCCTCGGGGCCGACGTAGGGGGCGGTGCGGCCGACCGCCTCCGCCGTGCCGACCGGGAAGAAACCCATCTCCGGGTCGCAGAGGGCGACGATCTCGTCTTCGTCGCGCTCGTTGAAGGCTTCGAAGAGCCGCTCGATCAGGATCTGGTCCTCCTCGTCCGCGGGGCCGGCCGCCGCCGACGCGGGGGCGACGGCGACGATTGCCGCGTCGTCGTCGAGGGCACCCGCGGTGAAGCCGTGCAGCGCCCCCTCCAGCTTCTGCGTCGCGATCGCCGGGCTGGAGACGCCCGCCAGCTCGGCGTGGAGGCGCTCCTCCCCGAAGCGCCCCTCGCCCCCGGTCGCATCGGTGACGCCGTCGGTGACGACGACGAGCTGCTGGCCCGGCTGGACCTCGGTGTGCTGCAGGCCCCAGGCGGCGTCGGCGAAGGCCCCGAGCACCGGCGCCGATTCGGTGGCCTCGGTGACCACGTCGCCTTCGACCAGCAGGGGCGCCGGGTGGCCGGCGACGGCGAGCCGCACCGGGCGCGAGGGGTCTTCGTCGATCGCCAGCGCGGCGACGCTGCAGAGGGTCGCGCCACTGCGGCCGAGCAGCTCGCGGTTGAGGGTTTCCAGCGCCACCACCGGGTCGCCGGTGAGGGCGGCGGCGGTGCGCAGCGTGTAGCGGGCGTGGGCGGTGACCGAGGCGGCCCTCGCCCCGCGGCCGGTGACGTCGCCGATCACCACCATCCAGCCGCCGGCGATCCGGAAGGCGTCGTAGAAGTCGCCGCCGATCTCGTTCTCGGCCCCGGCCGGCCGGTACATCGCGGCGACGGCCCAACCGGGGATGTGGGGGAGCGGCGGCGGCAGCAGGCCGCGCTGCAGCGTCTCGGCGATCTCGGCGCGTTCGTGCTCGACCCGCTCGAGATCGGAGAAGAGGCCGGCGTTGTCGAGGGCGAGCGCCACCCTGCCGCCGAGAATGCTGGCGAACTCCGCGTCTTTCGCCCGGAAGCGGCGACGCGAATGGCGGATGCCGACCGAGAGCATCCCGGTCGGCCTCCCCCGCGCCCGCAGCTCCACCACCACCGCGGAACGGGCTTTGACGCTGCGCAGGAACTCGAAATCCTCGTCGTCGGCCGCGAAGCCCCGCAGGTCCTCGTCTGTCAGGTGCTCGAACAGGCGCGGCTCCAGCCGTCCCGCCGTCGCCGCGCTCGCCATCTGCTCCTGCAGCAGCGGTGGGCGCGAGGCCAGCCCCTGCTCCAGCTCGTCCCCCCTGGGGCCCGCGACCGCGACCGCGGCGCGGTAGACGCGCTCGTCCTCGATCACGTCGATCATGCAGAAGTCGCCCAGCTCGGGCACGACGATCGCCGTGATCGCCTTCAGGGTCTCCTCCAGCGAGCGCCCCCCGTCCGCCACCCGGGCGATCTCACCGAGCATCTGCAGGCGCCGCCTCGCCTGGCGCTCGCGCGCTTTGAAGAAGCCGATCAGGGCGAGCAGCGCCAGCAGGGAGATCGCCACCGTCACGATCTCCATCGCGGTCATGGCTCGTCGCCCGCGGTGCTGGTGGTGAGGCTCGAGGCCGCGCCGCCGCTGAGCACGCGGCGCATGAGGCCCGGAGCGAGGATCCGCAGTGCGGCGAAGATCCCGTAGAAGCGGGGCACGTAGCGCTCGGCCCGGCCGCCGGGCCCGGCGGCGTAGATCGCCTCGGCGACCACCTCCGGCTTGGAGACCAGCCACCGGGTCAGCGCTTTTTCCTTCAGCTCGGTCGCGGGGAACCCCTCGGTGGCGATGAAGCCAGGCAGGACCATGCCGACGTGGACCCCGTTCGCCCGCTCCTCCGAGTACAGCGAGTCGGTCCACCCGACCAGCGCGAACTTGCTGGCCGAGTAGGCGCCGGTGCCGGCGCGGGAGACGCGGCCGGCGGTGCTGGCGACGTTGACGATCGCGCTCGGGGCCGAGCTGCGCAGCAGCGGCAGCAGCGCCTCGGTGAGGCGGACGACGGCGTCGAAGTTGAGGTCCATGTGGCGGCGCACGTTGGCGTGGCCGGTGTCGGCGAAGCTGCCGCGCCAGGCGGCGCCGGCGTTGTTGACCAGGAGGTCGAGCCCGTCGTGGTTGGCTTCGACGTGGGCGCGCACGTGCTCGGGGGCGCTCTCGTCGGTGAGGTCGACCGAGAGGAAGCTGGCCTTGCAGGGAAGCGCCTCCGCCAGGTCGCGCAGCAGCTGCTCGCGGCGGGCGACGAGGACCAGCTCCATGCCCGGCTCGCGGGCGAGCCGCTTCGCCGTCGCCTCGCCGATCCCGGTCGACGCCCCCGTAACCACCGCCACGCTCATTACCGCAACCGTATTCGACCGCCGCCGTGGAGGCGAGTGAAAGGATGGGGCGCAATGCCAGGTGTGTCCCGAACCCCCCGCCTCGCCGCGACGCGGCGCGAGGGCGAGCGGGTGACGCCGCTGGAGCTGTTCTTCGACCTCGTCTTCGTCCTCGCGATCACCCAGTGCACGGCGCTGATGGCGGACCACCCGACCTGGGAGGGCCTGGCGCAGGGCCTGCTCGTCCTCGGCGTGCTCTGGTGGGCCTGGGTCGGGTACGCCTGGCTGACCAGCGTGATCGACCCCGAGGAGGGCGCGGTGCGGCTGGTGGTGTTCGCGGCGATGGCGGCGCTGCTGATCGTCGCCCTCTGCGTGCCGGAGGCGTTCGACAGCCTCGGCCTCGTCTTCGCGCTCGCCTACGGCGCCTTCCGCGTCTCCCACATTGCCCTCTTCATGCTCGCCAGCCCCGACGACGACGCCCTGCGCCACTCGGTGCTGGGGCTCGCGGTCAGCACCGCGGTCGCGGTCGGCCTGCTGGCCACCGCGTCGCTGTTCGACGGGGTGGCCCAGGGCGCGCTCTGGGCGCTGGCCCTCTTCCTCGACATGGCGGGCCCCTACTTCTTCGGCAGCGAAGGCTGGACGCTGGTCCCCGGCCACTTCGCCGAGCGCCACGGCCTGATCCTGATCATCGCCCTCGGCGAGTCGATCGTCGCGATCGGGATCGGCGCCGCCGGGGGGCTCGATTTCGGGATCGGCGCCGTCGCCGCGCTCGGCATCGCCGTGGCGGCGGCTCAGTGGTGGATCTACTTCGACGTGGTGGCGCTGATCTCGGCCAGGCGGCTCGGCGAGGCCGAGCCGGGCCGCGTCCAGAACGAGCTCGCCCGCGACTCCTACTCCTACATCCACCTGATCCTCGTCGCCGGGATCGTGCTCGTCGCGCTCGGGATGAAGACGGCGATCGGCCACGCCGACGAACACCTGCACGCCGAGATCGCCTTCGCCCTGCTGGGCGGGACGGCGACCTACCTGCTCGGCCTGGTCGCCTTCCGCTACCGCCAGGTCCGCACGGTCAACCGCCGGCGGCTGGGGCTGGCGCTGGTGCTGCTGATCCTGATCCCGGTGGCGACCGCGGTCCCGGCCTGGGCCGCCGTCGCGATCGTCGTCGCGCTGCTGTGGACGCTGATCGCCTTCGAGAACCGCGGCTACGGCGAGAAACGGGCCCGGCTTCGGCACGAAGCGGCCACCCACTGACAGGCGGCACCGGGGCGTCGAGCAGGCGGCTTGCGGCATACTGCGGCCCTTGAGCGAAACCCCCGCATTGCTCGACAAACTCTTACGGGCCGGCGCTCCGTCCGGCTACGAGGCCCCGGCCGCGGCGGTCTGGCGCGAGGCCGCTTCCTTCGCCGAGCTCAGCGTCGACGGGATCGGCTCCTCGATCGCCCGGGTCGGCGAGGCGGCGCCGCTGCTGGCCGTGGTCGGCCACATCGACGAGATCGGCCTCATCATCACCCACATCGACGAGAAGGGATTCCTCTGGTTCGCCCCGGTGGGCGGCTGGGACCCGCAGATCCTGGTCGGGCAGCGGGTCGCGATCCAGGGCAAGGGAGGCGAGGTGCTCGGAGTGGTCGGGCGCAAGCCGATCCACCTGCTCGAGCCCGACCAGCGCAAGAAGGTGGTCGAGCTCAAAGGACTGCACATCGACATCGGCGCCGGCGACCGCGACGAGGCGGCAGCGCTGATCCGGGTCGGCGACCCGGTGGTGATCGCCGCCGAGCCGGCGCCGCTGGCCGGCGAGCGGCTGGTCTCGCGGGCGATGGACAACCGCCTCGGCGCCTACGTCGCGCTGGAGAGCCTGCGCCGCGCCCACAAGCGCGGCGAGATGGCGGGCTCCTTCGCCGCGATCGCCGCCGTGCAGGAGGAGATCGGCCTCTTCGGCGCCCGCACCGCCGCCTTCCAGGTCCGGCCCGACATCGCGATCGCCGTCGACGTCACCCACGCCACCGACGCCCCGGGGGTCGACGAGAAGGAGATCGGCACCCACCCGCTCGGCTCCGGGCCGGCGATCGGTCGCGGCTCCACCCTCTCCCCCAAGGTCTTCGAGCTGCTGGTCGAGACCGCCGAGGCCGAGGGCATCGAGCACTCGATCAGCGCCAGCGGCCGCGGCACCAGCACCGACGCCGACGTGCTCCAGATCTCGCGCGCCGGGATCCCGACCGGGGTCGTCTCGATCCCGCTCCGCTACATGCACTCCCCGGTCGAGATGGTCGACCTGCGCGACGTCGAGGCGACGGTCGAGCTGCTGGCGGCGTTTGCCGCGCGGCTCACCGCCGACGTCGACCTCAGCCGCTGACGGCGGCTCAGCTGTCCACGTAGACCAGGTTGCGGCCGCCGGCCTTGGCGGCGTAGAGCGCCGCGTCGGCGCGGGCGACGAGGTCGTCGGTGTCGACCGCGTCCGGCTCGGAGACGGCGACGCCGATGCTGACGGTGACCGGGACGCCGACCGGGCGCCGCTCGGCGACCGTGTGGCGGAGGCGCTCGGCGATCTCGATCGCGTCCTCGCGACCGGCCCCGGGCAGGATCACGAGGATCTCCTCGCCGCCGACCCGGTAGATCGTGTCGCCCGCCTGCAGCGCGGCCCGCATCGCGTAGGCGACGTCCTGGAGGACGGCGTCGCCGGCCGCGTGGCCGAGCTGGTCGTTGACGCGCTTGAAGTTGTCGAGGTCGCAGAGGAGCAGGGCGTGGGACAGCCCCTCGTCGAGGTCGCAGGGCTGGCCGTCCAGCTCCTCCAGCCGCTGCTCGAGGGCGTTGCGATTGAAGAGCCCGGTGAGCGGGTCGAGCGTGGAGCGGCGGCGGTGGGCGCGGTCGGACTCGACCAGGGCGCCGGAGAGGATCACGGTGCTGAGGATCAGCGCCACGGCGGCGATCAGGGTCTGGCGGTGCTCCAGCGCGGCGGCGGGGTCGGGCAGCACCGCGACGGCGGCGAAGAGGATCAGCACGTAGGCGGTCCCGAGCACCATCCCGCGCGGCTCGAAGCGGAAGCCGAGGGTCACGGCCGGCAGCGCGAACCAGACCAGCACCGGGCTGGTGGCGCCTCCGGTCAGCAGCACCGCGGCGGCGAGCAGGGCCGGCAGCGCCGCCCAGGCGCCGGCGACCCAGAGCGCCGGGTGGCTGCTGGTGCGCATGAAGCGGTCGGCGACCGCGAAGCCGGCGAGGCCGGCGGCCATCGGCACCACCCACCACCAGCCGACCTCCGACGATCCGCCGAGGGCGATCGCGGCGGCGAGGATCGCGAAGCAGGCGGTGCGGTAGCGCCGCACCCGCGTCTCCATGTCGAGCAGCCGCTCGCGCCGCGCCTCCTCGTGGATCGAGACCAGGGTCTCGGCCGCCGGGCGGCGGCGCCGGCGCGCGCCCTGAGGGCGCAAACGGAGCGTCTCGGCGGGCGAGCTCATGCCCCGACATCGACCCGGGCCGCGCCGCGCTTGAATCTGCACGGCGTTGCTCAGGGTTCCCTACGGAACGCGTCAGTCGACCAACTGGAGCTCTTTGGGCAGCCCGCTGAGGTTGCGGTGGCCGTCGGCGGTGACGACGACCAGGTCCTCGATCCTCACGCCGAGCCTGCCCGGCAGGTAGACGCCGGGCTCGACCGTGACCACCTCGCCCGGCTCCAGCAGGTCGGTCGAGCGCTGGGCCAGGCGCGGCTCCTCGTGGACCTCGAGGCCGACCCCGTGGCCGAGCGCGTGGCCGAAGTGCTCCCCGTGGCCGCCCGCCTCGATCGCCTCGCGGGCGACCGAGTCGACCTGCTCGCCCCTGGCCCCCGCCGCGATCGCGTCGAGCGACGCCGCCTGCGCCGCCCGCACCAGCTCGTAGACCTCCCGCGCCTCCTCCCCCGGCTCGCCGGTCGCGTAGGTGCGGGTGCCGTCGGAGCAGTAGCCGTCGAGCTGCGCCCCCATGTCGAAGACGACCAGCTCGCCGCGGCCGATCTCGCGCTCGCCCGGCTCGGCGTGCGGCAGGGCGCCGTTGGGGCCGGCGGCGACGATCGCCGGGAAGGACGGGTCGCCGCCGAGCTCGCGGATCCGCGCCTCGGCGGCGCGGGCCACGTCCCGCTCGCTGCGGCCGGCGAGGCCGCGCTCCAGCGTCCACTCCCAGACCTCGTCGGCCAGCTTCGCCGCGGCCTCGATCGCCGCCAGCTCCCCCTCGTCCTTGACCCGGCGCAGGCGCTCGACCGTGCCGCCGGCGGCGACCGGCTCGGCCGCGTCGCCGAGTTTGCCCTTCAGTTTCTCCAGCGCCCGCACCGGCATCTTGTCGTCCTCGAACCCGACCCGGCCCTGGAGCCGCTCGGCGATCCCGCCCAGCCAGTCGTTGGCGACGGTGACCGCCTCCCAGCCCTCGACCTCCGCCGCGGCGCGCTCGGTGTAGCGGAAGTCGGTGAGGAAGAGGCGGACGCCGGGGCCGCAGATGCAGGCCCCGTTGGTGCCGGTGAAGCCGGTCAGGTAGCGGACGTTGGTGAGGTCGGTGACCAGCATCCGCTCCAGCTCGCGCTCGGCGAGCAGCTGCTCGAGGCGGTCGCCGCGACCGCGCATCAGGGTCCGACGCCGAGCTCTGCCGCGATCCGCTCCAGCGCCTCGCGGTACCCGTCCGGGCCCTTGCCGGAGATCTTCGCCAGGACCAGGCCGTCGAAGACCGAGATGCGGCGCCAGTCGTCGCGACTCTCGACGTCGGAGAGGTGGACCTCGACCGCGGGCAAGCGGGCGACGTCGAGCGCGTCGGCGATCGCGCGGCTGTAGTGCGTCCAGGCGCCGGCGTTGAGGAGGGCGGAGTCGGCGACGTCCGGCAGGCGGTGCAGGTACTCGACGAACTCGCCCTCGTGGTTGGTCTGGAAGAAGATCGGTTCCAGGCCCAGCTCCCGCGCCCAGCCGCCGGTCCGCTGCTCCAGCTCGCTCAGCGAGAGCCCGCCGTAGACCGCGGGGTCGCGGCGGTCGAGGATGTCGAAGTTGACGCCGTGCAGGACGGCGACGCGGTTGCGGGTGGCGCTCACGGGTACAACTCTTCCACGGCGGCGCGGATCTTGGCCGGGTCGACGATCTGCCCGACCCGGGGCTGCCCCGGCTCGGAGAGGAGGACGAAGCCGACCCCCTCGGCGGTGCGCTTCTTGTCGCGGCGCAGGGCGTCGATCACGGTGTCGGTCCGCACCTCCGGGTCGAGGCGGACCGGGAGGTCGTGAGCGGCGAGGATCGCCTCCACCTCGGCCCGCAACTGCGGCGCCTCGGAGAGCCGCAGCGCGGCGAGCAGCCCGAGGCTGATCGCCTCCCCATGGCGGTAGCGCCGGTAGCCGGTCGCCGCCTCGATCGCGTGGCCGACGGTGTGTCCGAGGTTGAGGACGTGGCGCAGGCCGCCGTCGCGCTCGTCGGCGGCGACCACCTCGCACTTGTAGCGGGCGCAGGCGAAGACGACATCGTCGAGCTCAGCGGGGTCGAGGGCCTCGATCGACCGGACCCGCTCCCAGAGCTGGCCGCCGGCGAGCAGCCCGGTCTTCAGCGCCTCGACGAAGCCGGCGGCGAGCTCCTCCGGCGGCAGGGTCGTCAGGGTCGCGGTGTCGGCGATCACGGCGGCCGGCAGCTGGTAGGCGCCGGCGTAGTTCTTGCCCTCGGGCAGATCGACCCCGGTCTTGCCGCCGTAGGCGGAGTCGACCTGGGCGACCAGCGTCGTCGGCACCTGCACCACCGGCACCCCGCGCTGGTAGAGGTGGGCGCAGAGGCCGGCGAGGTCGCCGACGACGCCGCCGCCGAGCGCGACCACGTGGTCTTCGCGGGTCATCCCGGCGCGGGCGAGCCGGCGCAGCGCGTCCTCGGCCACGGCCAGCGTCTTCGAGCTCTCGCCGGGCGCGACCTCGACCCGCTCGGCGAGCTCGCCGATGCGCTCGCCGTAGGTGGCGGCGACGTCGGCGTCGGAGATCAGGAAGCGCCGCCCCGGCAGCGGCCACCAGCCCGAGTCGAGCAGGCCCGGCCCGACCAGGACCGGGTAGTCGCCGGACCGGCTCGAGGCCCAGATCAGCTTCGTCCCGGCGGGAAGCTCGGCGAGCGCCTGCAGCGCCGGCAGGGCGCGCTGCGCGATGCGGCGGTCGCCGAGCGGCACGATCGCGTCCGCCAGCTGCTCGTAGAGGGGTTCGCGCTCCGCCAGCAGGCGCTCGACGTCCTCCTCGCTCGTCGCCAGCGGCCGGTCGCTGCCTTTGATCCGCCGCCAAGCCTCCCTGGCGCTGACCTGGAGCCAGACGACGGTGTGGCGGCCGAGGGCGGCGCGGACCCGCTCCGAGAGCACGCTGCCGCCGCCGAGCGCGATCGCGCCGCCGTCGGCGCCCTCCAGCAGCGCGCCGACCACCTCGGCCTCGCGGGCGCGGAACGCCTCCTCGCCGTCGCGCTCGAAGGCCTCGCCGATCGGCATCCCCAGCTCGCGCTCCATCAGCTCGTCGATCTCGGTCGCCTCCAGGCCTGCGTCGCGGGCGGCGGCGAGCGCGGTGCTCTTGCCCGCGCCCATGAACCCGATGAAGACCAGCGCCGGCCTCACCGGCTCACCCCCTGGAGTCGATGCGCTGCCGGTAGGCGCTGACCGCGGCGAGCACGTCGTCGATGTGGTCGCCGCCGAACTTCTCGCGGTAGCAGCGGGTGAGGGTCAGCGCCACCATCGCCTCGGCGACCACCGCCGCCGCAGGCACGACGGTCGAGTCGGTGCGCTCGCGCAGCGCCTGGGCCGGCTGCTTGGTCTCGGTGTCGACCGAGCGCAGCGGCTTGGTCAGGGTCGAGATCGGCTTGATCGCCGCCCGCACCGAGAGCGGCTGGCCGTTGGTCATCCCGCCCTCGAGACCGCCCGCGTGGTTGCTTTCGCGGAAGTAGCCGTCCTGCTCGGACCAGAAGATCTCGTCGTGGGCCTCGGAGCCGGGGCGGCCGGCGACGTCCCAGGCCTCGCCGATCGAGACGCCCTTGACCGACTGGATCGAGGCGACGGCGCCGGCGAGGCGGCCGTCGAGGCGGTCTTCCCAGGAGATGTGGGAGCCGAGGCCGGGGACGAGGCCGAAGACGCGCACCTCGAAGGTGCCGCCGAGGCTCTCGTTCGCCTTGCGCAGGCGGTTGATCTCCGCGACCATCGCCTCGCTCGCCTCGGGGTCGAGGCAGCGGACCGGGTCGTCGTCGACGCCGGCGAAATCGGCCGGGGTGAGGTCGTCCCGCTCGGTGGCCCTGACCGAGGCGATCTGGGTCACGTGGCTGTGGATCTCGACCCCGAGCGCGGTGAGGAAGCCGCGGGCGACGGTGCCGGCGGCGACGCGGGCCGCGGTCTCGCGGGCGCTGGCCCGCTCCAGCACGTTGCGGATGTCGGTGTGGCCGTATTTCTGGGCGCCGACCAGGTCGGCGTGGCCGGGCCGCGGCAGGTGGACCTCGTCGACCTCGAACCCCTCGACCGGCCAGGGGTTCATCCGCTCCTCCCAGTTGGCGTAGTCGCGGTTGGCGACGAGCAGCGCGATCGGGCTGCCGAGGGTGCGCCCGTGGCGGACGCCCGAGCGGACCTCGACCGTGTCGGTCTCGATCCGCATGCGGCCGCCGCGGCCGTGGCCGAGCTGGCGGCGCGCCATGTCGCGGTCGAGCGCCTCGCGGTCGAGCTCGAGCCCGGCCGGCATGCCCTCGACGATCGCCACGAGCCCGGGCCCGTGCGACTCCCCCGCGGTGGTGAAACGGAACGTCGTCATCGCTCGCCAAGGCTATAGGTGAAGAGTTGATGAGTTGACCCCCGCTTTCCGGGGGTCAACTCATCAACTCTCGCGGGCGGCGGTGCGCATCGCCGCGACCGGCGCCTCGCGGCCGGTCCAGATCTGCAGCGAGAGCGCGCCCTGCTGGACGAGGACCTCGATCCCGTCGACGGTCGCCGCTCCGGCCTCGGTCGCCGCGCGCAGGAGCGGGCTGGGGCCCTTGCCGTAGACCATGTCCACCACCGTCTGCCCGGCCGCGAAGCCGGCGGCCCGCAGCGGCAGGTGCTCAAACGGATCCTCGCCGCCGAGCCCGGCGGCGCTGGTGTTGACGATCAGCTCGTAGGCGACCTGGTCGGGGCGCGCCACCGGCGTCCCCCCCAGCTGCCTGCAGAGGCGCTCGGCGCGCGCGGTGGTGCGGTTCCAGACGTCGACCTCGGCCCCCTCCCGCTCCAGCGCCCAGAGCACGGCGCGGGCGGCACCACCGGCGCCGAGCACCAGCGCGCGCCGGCCGCCGGGAGAGCCCGGGAGGGCCGCCAGGAACCCGTCGGCATCGGTGTTGTGCGCGCCGACGCCGCCGGCGGCGAAGACCAGCGTGTTGGCGGCGCCGATCTCCTTCGCCACCTCGCTCGGGGCGTCGGCGACGGCCAGCGCCGCCTCCTTGTGGGGGACGGTGACGTTGGCGCCGGCGAAGCCCTCGCCGGCCATCGCCCGCACCTTCTGCTCGAAGACCTCCGGGGCGACCTCGATCGCCTCGTAGTGCCACTCGTCCGCCAGGCCCAGCTCAGCGAGGGCCGCGTTCTGCATCGCCGGCGAGCGCGAGTGCGCGACCGGGTGGCCGAGGACCGCCAGCCGCGGCATCGCTAGCAGCCGTCCGGCTCTTCGCCGCCCGCCGCATCGCGGGCGGCGTTGTAGCGGGCGACGTCGGCTTCGAACTCGGCGTGGGTCTTGGAGAAGGCGAGCTTGCCGCAGGTGCCGGGTTCGTTCACGTAGTAGAGGAAGTCGGACCTGGCCGGGTGGGCGGCGGCCTCGATCGCGTCGAGCCCGGGGCTGTTGATCGGTCCCGGCGGCAGGCCCTGGTTGAGACGGGTGTTGTAGGGCGAGTCGACCGCGAGCTCGGATTCGGTCAGCGGCTGCGTGTAGTTGCCGGTGGCGAAGCGGATCGTGGCGTCGATCCCGAGCGGGATCCCTTCGCGCAGGCGGTTGTAGACGACCGCGGCGACCTCCTTGCGCTGGCCCGCGACGCCCGCCTCGTCCTCGATCAGCGAGGCGATGATCAGCACGTCGTAGGTCGTCAGGTTCTTCGAGCGGGCGTAGCTCATGTCGACGCCCTCGATCCGCCGCTTGAAGTCCTCGAGCTGGAGCTGGACGAGGTCGGCGGCCGGCGCGTTCGGCTTCATTTCGAAGGTGTCGGGGAAAAGGAAGCCCTCGAGGTTGGCCGCGTCCTCGGCCCCGTACCTGGCCGGGTTGAGGTAGGGAGAGCGGACGGTCTCCTTCGTGTAGTCGCCCGCGAGGCCGATTTCCTCGACCAGCTGCGCCGCCTGGGCGCGGCTGAGGCCCTCGGGGACGGTCACCGTGATCGTGCGTTTGACCGGCGGCTGCGAGAGCGCGTCGATCGCGGCGCCGTAGGACATCCCCTCGGCCAGGGTGTAGCGCCCGGGGTAGAGCTCGGAGCGCTTGCCGGCGAGGGTGACGCGGACCTGGAACAGGGTCGAGCTGTCGATCACGCCCTTCTCGCCGAGCAGGTCGCCGACCTCGCTGACGCTGGCGCCCTTCGGGATCGCCACCGCCACCTCGCCAGAGCCGTCCCCCTTCAGGGGCTGGAAGAGGGCGAAGAGGAACCAGAGCACGAACAGCGCCGCGACCGCGGCGAAGATCCGCAGCGGGTGGCGGCGCAGGTAGTCGAGCAGGCCATCGGTCCCGCGCGGCCCGCGAGGTCCGGAGCCGTTGCTGCGCGCGGGCGCAATCTCGGGCTCCGGGGCGACCGGCGGCGGCACCTCCCCCTCCTCATCCCAAAACTCGCGCTCGAACGGGCGCGAAGCGCGCTCGTTCGGAGGGTCTGGGGGTGACTCGACGGAGCCTCCCCGCTGTTGCTCCGACGAGTCACCCCCAGACCCTCCGCCCGCACCCCTTGCCTTTTCGCCCCCTTTCGAGGCCCGTTCCCGCCGCTTCTCTTCGCGCTCCCGCCGCCGCTGCTCGCGCTCGCGGGCGGCGGGGTCGTCGGGGCTGGCGAAGGGGTCGCCGCTCGCCCAGTCGTCACTCATCGCCGGGCTCCGCCGCCCTCGGGGTCGCTTCCTCGACCGCCGCGGCACCGGCGAGGTAGGCCTCCAGCAGGTGCGCCGCCGCCAGCGAGTCGGGGGCGGCGTTGGCGCCGGCGCGGCGGCTCATCTCGGCCATCCGCGTCGTCAGGCGCTCGTCGTAGGTCTCCACGGGGACCGAGAGCATCGCTTCCAGTTCGGCGCCGAAGTTGCGGGCCAGTGCCGCCTGGCTCCCCTCCTCCCCGCTCAGGTGCAGCGGCAATCCGACCACGACCCGCTCGACGCCGTGCTCGGCGACGATCTCGGCGACCAGCTTCGCCTCGGGCGGTTCGATCACCGGCAGCGGCGTCGCCAGGGTGCCGGTCGGGTCGGAGATCGCGCACCCGATGCGGGCGGTGCCGTGGTCGAGGGCGAGCACCCGCACGGGCTCAGGCGAGCTCCCGCTCGACCGCGGCGCGGGCGGCGGCCAGCGCCTCGTCGAGCTTCGCCGGGTCGCGGCCCCCAGCCTGCGCCATGTCGTCGCGACCGCCACCCCCACCGCCGACCACGCCCGCCGCCTCGCGGACCAGCGCCGCCGCGGAGAGACCGCGCCCGACCCCTTGCTCGGAGACGAGGGAGACCAGGGCGACCTTCTCCCCCGCACCCCCGCCGAGGACGAGGGCCGAGGCCCCACCCAGCTTCGACTGCACGCGGTTGGCGAGGTCGAGCAGCTCCTTCTGCCCCGGCAGCTCGGCGGACGAGACCACGACCTTGACCCCACCGACCTCCTCCGCCGCGGCGACCAGGCGCTCCGCCTCCTCGCCGAGCAGCTGCCGCTGCGCCTGCTCCGCCCCGGCCCCCGCCTCCTTCAGCTTCTCGGCCGCGCGGCCGGCGGCGGCGACAGGGTCCTGGGGATTGCCGAGCAGCTCGCCGGCCTCGCGCAGCTCCGCCTCGCGCTGGCGGAACCAGTCGATCGCCGCCGGTCCGGTGATCGCCTCGACCCTGCGCACGTTGGCGGCGCTGGAGCCCTCGGAGACGAGCTTGAAGATCCCGACCTCGGCCGTGTTGGCGACGTGGGTGCCACCGCAGAGCTCGCGGGAGACGCCGTCGACCTCGACCACGCGCACCCACTCGCCGTATTTCTCGCCGAACAGCGCCATCGCGCCGAGCCGCTCCGCCTCCGCCCGCTCCATGTTCAGCCAGCGCACCGGGCGGCTCGCCTTGACCCACTCGTTGACCCGGTCCTCGACCTCGCGCAGCTCCTTGGGGCCGAGCGCCTGGCCGTGGGTGAAGTCGAAGCGCAGCTTGTCTGGGCGCACGGCTGAGCCGGCCTGGCGCACGTGGGTCCCGAGGCGCTCGCGCAGGGCGGCGTGGAGGAGGTGGGTCGCGGTGTGGTTGCGCATCGTCGCGTAGCGCGCCTCGTGGTCGACCTCGGCCTCGACCGCCGTGTCGGCCTCGATCGGGGCGCCGCTCGGCTTGATCTCCAGCGCCTGGTCCTCGCCGACCCGGTAGACGTCGAGCACCCGCGCCTCTCCTTCGCGCCAGCGCAGCACGCCGGAGTCGGCGACCTGGCCGCCGCCCTCGGCGTAGAAGGGGCTCTCCTCGAGCTTGACCAGGGCGCGGCCGTCGTCGCTCGCGACCGCGGCGAGGCCGGTGGTGGTGCGCAGCGTCTCGTAGCCGACGAAACGGGTCGCGGGCGCCGCCGCGGCGAAGGCGGCCACGCGCTCATGCGTGTTCTCGGAGCCGTGGGCGGTGGCGGCGCCGGTGCGGGCGCGCTGGCGCTGCTCCTCCATCAGCTCCTCGAACCCCGAGTCGTCGACCGCGAGGCCCCGCTCGGCCAGCAGCTCCTTGGTCAGGTCGTAGGGAAAGCCGAAGGTGTCGTGGAGCTTGAAGGCGTCGGCGGCGTCGATCCAGGAGGTCCCGGCCTCCTTCGCCTCCGCCACCAGCTGCTCGAGCAGCTCGCTGCCGCGCTCCAGGGTGCGGCCGAAGCTCTCCTCCTCGTCGCCGACCCACCGGGCGATCGTCTCCCGCTCGGCCTCCAGCTCCGGGTAGGTGGTCCCCATCAGCTCGATCGTGCGCTCGGCGAAGCGGCCGAGCCAGGGGGCCTCGAGGCCGAGCGTGCGCCCCTGCTGGATCGCCCGCCGCATGATCCGGCGCAGGATGTAGCCGCGGTCCTCGTTCGAGGGGACGACGCCGTCGGCGATCAGGAAGGCGGCGCCGCGCGAGTGATCGGCGACGATCCGCATCGCCCGGGTCACCGCCCCGCCCTCGTCGTAGCGGCGGCCGGAGAGCTCCTCGGCGAGGTCGAGCAGCGGCCGCACGTGGTCGGTCTCGAAGACCGAGGGCACGTCCTGCAGCACCGCCGCCATCCGGTCCAGGCCCATCCCGGTGTCGATGTTCTTCGTCGGCAGCTCGGTGAGGCTGCCGTCCTCGGCGAGGTCGTAGCTCATGAAGACGTGGTTCCAGAACTCGAGGAAGCGGTCGCTGTCGTCGCCCGGCCGGTCGCCCTCGGCGCCGAACTCGAGGCCGCGGTCGAGGTAGAGCTCCGAGCAGGGGCCGCAGGGGCCGGTCGGGCCGGCCTGCCAGAAGTTGTCCTTGCGACCGAGGCGGACGATCCGCTCCTCGGGCACCCCGGTGGCGCGCCAGATCTCGATCGCCTCCTCGTCGGGGCCGAGCCCGAGATCCTCGTCGCCGCCGAACACGGTGACCCAGATCCGCTCCGGGTCCATCCCGAAGCCCTGGGTCGAGAGCTCCCAGCCCCAGGGGATCGACTCCGCCTTGAAGTAGTCGCCGAAGCTCCAGTTGCCGAGCATCTCGAAGAAGGTCATGTGCCGGGCCGTTTTCCCGACCTCCTCGATGTCGGTCGTGCGGAAGCACTTCTGCACGTCGGCGAGGCGCGGCGCCGGAGGCTGTTCGCGGCCGAGGAAGTAGGGCTTGAAGGGCTGCATGCCCGCGGTCGTGAGCAGGACCGAGGGATCGTGGACCGACGGCACCAGCGAGGCCGAGGGGACGATCTTGTGCCCTCGCTGCTCGAAGAACGAGAGGTAGGTGTCGCGGATCTCCTGCGCCTTCATCTGAGGGAGCCTAGATATTCGTCGGCGGGGAAGTTGTGGGGCTCAGGGCGCGGCGACGATGGTGCCGTGGCCGACGATCGTCTCGCCGTCCATGAGGACGGCGGTCTGCCCCGGGGAGGCGCCGAGGAACTCCTCCCCCAGCTCGATCTCCAGCGCCTCGTGGCGGCCGGGCCCCGCGTCGCCCACCGACGCCGGCAGGGCGCGCGAGTGGTAGCGGAGGCGGACCGAGTCGACGCGGGCGCCGTCGCGGTGCAGGACGGCGTTGCGGACCTGAACCGTGCGCGTCTCCAGGTCCTCCCGGCTGCCGACGGTGACCGTGTTGGCGGCGGCGTCGGTGGCGAGCACGTAGAGCGGCTCCGGCGCCGAGACGCCGATCCCGCGGCGCTGGCCGACGGTGAAGTTGTGGTGGCCGCGGTGGCGGCCGACGGTGCGGCCGGCGCGGTCGAGCACGGCGCCGTCGCGGTCGCGCAGGCCGCCGTGGCGGCGCAGGAAGCCGCGCTTGCCCTGGCCGGCGAGGAAGCAGAGGTCCTGGCTCTCCGCCTTGCGGGCGACCGCCAGGCCGTAGCGGGCGGCGATCTCCCGCACCTCCGGCTTCGTCAGCTCGGTCAGCGGGAAGGAGAGCCGGGCGAGCAGGTCGGTCGGCAGCGCCGCCAGCATGTAGCTCTGGTCCTTGGCCTCGTCGGCGGCGCCGGCGAGCAGCGGCCCGTCGGCGTCCTCGACGATGCGGGCGTAGTGGCCGGTGACGAGCCGGTCGGCGCCGAGCCGGTCGGCGAGGTCGATCATCGCCGCGAGCCGCACCTCGCCGTTGCAGAGCACGCAGGGGTTCGGCGTGCTGCCGGCGGCGTAGCCGTCGATGAAGCGGCCGACGACGCGGCGGCGGAACTCCTCCTCGAGGTCGAGCGTGAAGTGCGGGACACCGAGCGAGTGGGCGAGCGCGCGGGCGCCGAGCACCGCCTCCGGCGAGCAGCAGGCCTTGGCGCCGTCGGTCTCCGGGTCGGCCCAGAGCTTGACCGTGACCCCGACGACGTCGGCGCCCCGCTCGCGCTCCAGCAGCGCGGCGACGGCGCTGTCGACGCCGCCGGACATGGCGACGGCGACGCGCGGGGACCTGGGAGGCGCCTCTGCAAGGGACAGGCTCGAGCTTGCGGCCGAGCTGAGGGCGCGATGCAGCGCGTCGGTCGCAAGCTGGGCCGCGTGGCGCTTCGCGGGCGTGAGCCCGCCGATCGCCGCGTCGACGGCGTCGATGTCGATCGCCGCCGCCGTGAGCACCGGCTCGCCGTCGATCATCTCGGCAACGGCCGCAGTGGCGGCCTCGGTCGCCCCGCAGCCCTCGGCGTCGCAGCTGACGGAGACGACTCGCTCGTCCTCGACCAGGAACGAGATCCGCGAGAGATCGCCGCACGCCGCCCCGCCGGCCGCGCCGGTGAAGGCGCCGTCGGCCGGCGCCCCGCGCCGGCTCTCGTCGCGGAGGTAATGCTCAAAAAGCTCCCGCTCCATTGCTCAAAGGGTAGAGCCCGCGCCGAGCGGTGCCGCCAGCGCTTCGCGCAGGTCGGCCGCGACCTCCTCCGGTTCGTCCCGCAGCTGGAGCCAGGTGATCCGCATCGAGCGCCATCTCTCCGCGACCAGGGTTCGGTCGCGCCGCCGGTCCCCCTCGAAAGCGCTGTCCGTCCCGTGGGCCGCCCACCCGTCGAGCTCGGCAATCAGCCGCTGCTCGGGCCACATGCAGTCCGGGCGCAGCAACCGGCCGCGGACCGGCAGCGTCGCGTTGAACCGCGGCCGCGGCAAGCCGTGGGCGTCGAGGAAAGCGACGAACAGCTCCTCGAACTCGTTCTCGGTGATTCCGGCGGGCTCCTTGGGAGCGAGCAGGGCGCGGATGCAGGCCGCCCCGCGCCGGCCGGGGTGGCGAAGCAGCAGCTCCGGCAGCGAGACGCGGCTGGTCAACTGCCGCACCTCGGTCTCGTGGAAGGCCCGTTCCACCTGCCGCCGCGGCGCGATCGCCGCCAGGTCGAAGATCGTCCTGAAGAGAGAGGTGACCGGAATGCCGTCGACCTCCTCGACTTCATCGTCCAGCAGCCGCGCCTGGCGCAAGAGGATCCCCCTGTGCTTGCTCCGCCCTGCCGCCGATCGACTCACTTCGATGCGGCCGGGCTCGTGAGGGAAGACGCCCCAGAGCCGCGCAGCCGAGCGGTGGCTCAGCACGGCACCCGGGCCGCAGGCCAGAACCGCAGCCATCCTTCGAGCATCGATGGACAAGCTCGACCCGCCGAAAGCGAAGATGCCGCGGTGCACTGGGCGCAGAATGCCGCTCTTCGCCCTTTCCCTAACCGCCTTCGGTCCCATCCCCAGCGAAAGCAGTTGCTGACGAGTCACGATCCCGTGCTGCCGACCGGCAAGCAGGGCCATCCTCTGGTCCCTATCGAGTCGAGCTGTTCCTTTGGGTCGCACTACGACCCAAAGGCTCGGTTCGGCCCAAACTCTCCCCCGTCGAAGCGAAAAAGAGGCTCCAGCCCGCCGTTGCCGCCTCTGGCTTTGATCCCTTCAAGTGAAGGTGGGTGCCTGCTCCTGCCCCCAAGAGGGCCGAAGACTTTCGGCTCCCGCGCCGTTTGTGTTGGGTCAAACGGTGAGACGGCTCTCGCACGGGCTCGAGCCTCGGGTCAACCGTACCACCGCCGCCGCGCTTGTAAACGCCGGAGATCGCCGTGCGGCCTGGCGGCCGCCGCGGCTCAGTAGGCGTCCTGGTCGAGGTTGGAGAGATGCATCTCCGCCTCGCTCCAGCGGTCGGGCGGCACGCGCAGGGCGATGTCGCCGTGGCCGAAGCGGTCCAGCGGCCAGTCGGCCGTGAGGGCGGCCTCGATCCCGGCCTCGGCCAGCGCTTGGTGCCAGGCGCGGGCGGTGCCGAGGTCCCCGAAGTCCCGCACCACCTCCCAGCTGTCGAAGCTCGGGTCGTCGACGTGGACCGGCGTTTGGCCGGGCCCGGGAGTCGGCCGCCAGCTGCGCGGTAGCCAGTCCCGGAGGCCCATCTCAGTGCCCGGCGAGCTTGCGCTGGTGGATCGCGATCCCGAGGTCCCGCAGCTGGATCTCCTCGACCGGGGCCGGCGCCCCGGTCAGCAGGTCGAAGCCGGAGGCCGTCTTCGGGAAGGCGATCACGTCGCGGATCGTCTCGGCGCCGCTGAGGCGCTGGACGATGCGGTCGACGCCGTAGGCGATGCCGCCGTGCGGCGGCGCCCCGTAGCGGAGCGCCTCCAGGAGGAAGCCGAAGCGGGCCTCCGCGGTCTCGGCGTCGATCCCGAGCGCGGCGAAGACCGCCTCCTGGACGTCGGCGCGGTTGATGCGGATCGAGCCGCCGCCCAGCTCCTGGCCGTTCCAGACCACGTCGTAGGCGACAGCGCGCGCCTCGCCGGGGTTCTCGGGGTCGAACTCGCCGCTCGGCGCCGTGAACGGGTGGTGCAGCGGGTCCCAGCGCTTCTCGTCGCCGTTCCACTCCATCAGCGGCCAGTCGACGATCCAGACGAGCTTGTGCTCGTTCTCGTCGATCAGGCCGAACTTCTCCGCCAGATCGATCCGCATCTGTCCGAGCACCGCGTCGGTGACGGAGCGCTGGTCGGCGACCAGCAGCAGCAGGTCGCCCTCCTCGGCCCCGAGCCGCTGGTTGAGGTCGGCCAGCTCGGCCTCGCTGAGGAACTTGGCGGTCGGCGAGCGCCACCCGTCCCCCTCGCGGAAGGCCCAGACCAGACCCTTGGCGCCCAGCTCCTGGGCGCGGGAGATGAGACCGTCAAGCTCGGAGCGCGGCAGCTCGCGGCGGCCTGCGTTGAGGCCGCGGATCGCGCCGCCCCCGTCGAGGACCGAGCGGAAGACCTTGAACTCGGTCCCGCGCAGGGCGTCGCTGAGGTCGGTCAGCTCAAGACCGAAGCGGAGGTCGGGCCGGTCGGTGCCGAACCGGCCCATCGCCTCGTCGTAACACATGCGCTGCATCGGCAGCTCGACCTGCGGCCCCCCGGCGCGCTCGAACACGTGCGCCAGCAGGCGTTCGTTGAGGTCGATGATGTCCTCGCCGTCGACGAACGACATCTCGATGTCGAGCTGGGTGAACTCGGCCTGGCGGTCGGCCCGCGTCGCCTCGTCGCGGAAGCAGCGGGCCACCTGGTAGTAGCGCTCGAACCCCGACATCATCAGCAGCTGCTTGAACAGCTGTGGCGACTGCGGCAGCGCGTAGAAGGAGCCCTGCTGCTGGCGGCTGGGGACGAGGAAGTCGCGCGCGCCCTCCGGCGTGGAGCGGGTCAGCACCGGCGTCTCGACGTCGACGAAGCCCTCGGCGTCGAGGAACTCGCGCATCGCCGCGGTCACCCGGTGGCGCAGCACCAGCGCCTCCTGCATCGGGGCGCGGCGCAGGTCGAGGTAGCGGTGGCGGAGGCGGGCGTCCTCGCCGACCTCGCCGGAGAAGCCCTCGATCTGGAACGGCGGCGTCTCCGCGTCGGCGAGCAGCTCGGCGCTCCCGACCTGGACCTCGACCTCGCCGGTCGGCAGCTCCGGGTTGACCGTCTCCGCCGAGCGGCGGACCACGGTCCCGGCCGCGCTCAGCACGTCCTCGGCGCGCAGCTTGTGGGCCAGCTTGAACGACTCGCCGGAGGTGTCGGGGTTGAAGACGAGCTGGACGATCCCGGTGCGGTCGCGCAGGTCGATGAAGATCAACCCGCCGTGGTCGCGGCGGCGGTGGACCCAGCCGGCGACCCGCGTCTCCGAGTCGACCCGGTCGCCCAGCACCTGGCCGCACCAGGTGTCGCGGTACCCGTTCGCAGGCAACGGCGCCGTCCCGAAGGACCCTCCCGCCACGGTTCCCTGCTCCTCGCTCACGACTCTCCTCCGGTCATCTCGTCGACAAGGTTGCCGGGATCGACCGCCCGCTGCTCGCCGCTGTCCATGTCGCGCAGCTGGGCGGTGCCGTCGGCCTCGAGGATGAGGACGCGGCGGGCGCCGATCCGGTTGGCGTGTTTGAGCTGTCCCTTGAGGCCGCGACCGGCGAGGTCGACCTCGGCCGAGAGACCCGCGTGGCGCAGCTCGGTGGCGAGCACCATCGCCCGCTGCCGCTGGCCCTCGTCGGCGATCGCGACGAAGGCGTCGCGGCCCGGGGACTCCTCCTCTTCGCCCAGCGCCAGCAGGATCCGCTCGATCCCCGCCGCCCACCCGACCGCCGGCGTCGCGGGGCCGCCGAGCTGCTCGACGAGGCCGTCGTAGCGGCCGCCGCCGCCGACCTCGGACTGGGCGCCGAGCTCGTCGCAGACGAAGGAGAAGATCGTGCGCGTGTAGTAGTCGAGGCCGCGGACCAGGGTCGGGTCGACCTCGTAGGCGATCCCGGCGGAGTCGAGCAGGCCCCGCACCGCGGCGAAGTGCTCGGCGTCCTCGCCCTCCAGCGCCCCGACGATCGTCGGCGCGCTCGCCATCACCGCCTGCGTCCCCTCGTCGTCGGCGTCGAAGGCGCGCAGCGGGTTGACGTCGATCCGCTCGCGCACGTCCCTGGAGAGCTCCGCCTCGTGGGCGTGCAGGTGCGCCTTCAGCTGCTCCAGGTAGGCGCGCCGCGCGTCGAGCGAGCCGAGGCTGCCGAGCCGCAGCTCGACCCCGGGCACCCCGAGCTCGCCGAGCAGGTCGGAGAGCAGCATGATCGCCTCGGCGTCGGCCAGCGGCGAGTCGGTGCCGATGCACTCGGCCCCGAGCTGGTGGAACTGGCGGTAGCGGCCGGCCTGGGGGCGCTCGTGGCGGAAGAACGGGCCGAGGTAGGAGAGCTTCACCGGCTGCGCCAGTTTGTGCATGCCGTGCTCGACGTAGGCGCGGCAGATCGGCGCCGTGCCCTCGGGCCGCAGGGTGAGGCTGCGCCCGCCCTTGTCCTCGAAGGTGAACATCTCCTTGCGGACGATGTCGGTCGACTTGCCGACCCCGCGTTCGAACAGCTCGGTGTCCTCGAAGGCCGGCGTCGCGATCGGCTCGTAGCCGGCGCGGGCGAAGATCGCGGCGGCGGCGCCTTCGATCCGCGCCCGGCCCCGCGCCTGCTCGGGCAGCACGTCGAAGGTCCCCCGCGGTGCCTGGTACTTGGCGGCCATGGTCCCGGCGACCTTAAACGGAGCGCGCGGCGCGCGCCTAGCGGACGAGCGAGGCGAGGAACGGGTTGCTCGCCCGCTCCGCCCCCAGGGTCGTGATTCCCATGTGGCCGGGATGGACGACGGTCTCATCGGGGTGGGAGTCGAGCAGGGTGCGGATCGACTGCATCAGCGTCGGCCCGTCGCCGCCGGGCAGGTCGACCCGGCCGACCGAGCCCTGGAAGAGCACGTCGCCGGAGAAGATCGCGTCCTCGCCCCGCACCGAGTAGGTGACGTGGCCGGGGCTGTGGCCGGGGGTGAAGATGACGTCGAGCTCCATCCCGGCCAGCTCCAGCGTCTCCCCGCCGGCCACGGTCTCGTCGGCGTCGTAGCTCTCGTAGGGGCCGAAGCCCTCCCAGGGGACGAAGGCCATGATGTCGGCGAGCAGCGGCACCTCGATCTGCGGGCAGTAGACCGGCGCCCCGGTCGCCGCCGCCACCGGCGCCACCGCGCCGATGTGGTCGAAGTGGCAGTGGGTGAGCAGGATCGCCTCGACCTCGCCCATCTCCTTCGCCGCGGCGAGGATCCGCTCCGCCTCCTCGCCGGGGTCGACGACGAGGATCCGGTCGGAGCCCTGGCGCCGCACCAGGAAGCAGTTCTCGGCGATCGCACCGACCGTGAGCATCTCGACGTCGAGGCTCACGTTGCCCCGCCTACTCTTCCCGGGCGCGGATCCGGGCCCGCTCGCGCCGTCGCCACAGCGCCATGTCGATGAAGTAGCCGGCCGGGATGTAGAAGGCGAGCATGAAGGCCCCGAGCGCGAGGGCGGCGCCGAGCGGGCGGCCGAAGATGAGGATCAGCAGCACCGCGAAGATCACGGCGGCGATGAGGCCGCGGGTGATCGAGCTGCGCCAGGTCGGCGGCAGGTCACCGCGCTGCGCGGGTTTGCGCTTGGCGCTGGCGCGGGCTTTTGCCTCGGCGCGGTTCTGGGGACGTCCGCGGCGTGGACTGCTGTCGATGCGCCCGCCCTGCGTGCCGCGACGCTTGCGACGGCGCTTTTTCTTCGTCTGGGCCATGCCCTGAATCTAGTCGGTCGCGGCAGCCAGCCGTCGCTCGATCAGGTGCCGGTCGGGGTCGAAGCCGCGCATCGGCACGTCGGCGGGGTACGCGGCGACCGCGGCGGCCGGGACGAGCCCGACCAGCTCCGCCTCCAGCGGCCGGGCGCCGAGCGGCGCCGCCAGCTCGCGCACCCGCTCGACCACGGTCCCGAGCGGCACTGCCAGCGGGTCGTGGACGTTGGTCGAGACCTGGCCGCGGCCGCTGAAGAGCAGCAGGCCGATCGCCCGCACGCCCGGCAGCCCGCCGCCGGACTCGCGCAGGCCTGCCGCCACCGCGCGGGCGACCTCGAGGTCGCCGCTGTCGAGCTCGACGTTGAAGGCGGCGAGCGGCGGGCGGGCAGTGACCAGGGTGGCGCCGCCGCGCCGGTGCGGCAGCGCGGGGCCGAAGTCCGGGCGCAGCTCCCCCGCCTCCATCCGCAGCCACAGCTCCGCCAGGCCGCCGTTGCGGAAGTAGGCGCGCTCGGCCCGGCCGGGGTCGCGCGCCAGCTCCCCGTAGAGGAAGGCCGGCACGCCGAGGCCGCCGATCTGCTCCGCGACCGCGACCGCCTCGTTGCGGGCGCGCTCGCGGTCGGCGGGGTCGAGCCAGACCAGCGGGCAGACGTCGAGCGCGCCGATCGCCGGGTGGGCGCCCCGGTAGGAGGCCATGTCGATCTTCTCCAGCGCCTCCTCGGCACCGGCGGCGAGCGCGTCGGTCAGCGGCCCGGGTTCGCCGGCGAGGGTGAAGACGGTGCGGTCGTGGTCGGCGTCGGTATGGCAGTCGAGCAGGGTGACGCCGCGGCCGAAGGCCGCCTGCAGAGCGGCGATCCGCTCCACGTCGCCACCCTCCGAGACGTTGGGGACGGCAAGCAGGGGCGGCATCGGCGTCGGCCCGGTCAGACCAGCAGGTCGCCGCCGCGGACGACGGTCTCGCCGTCGACTTCGACCGTCGGTTCGAGCACCACGCAGTCGAGGTGGACCGGGACCTGGACGGTGCCGCCGATCGCGGCCGAGGCGCCGAAGGCGACGTGGCAGGTGCCGAGGATCTTCTCGTCCTCGAGGATGTTGCCCGTCAGCAGCGCCTCTTCGTTGGTGCCGATGCCTAGCTCGGCGACGTTGGTGCCGTCGGGGCCGTGGGCGCTGAGCAGGCCCATCAGCTCGGCGCCCTCGCCGCCGGTGGTGTCGGTCAGGTGGCCCTCGCGGACGGTCAGCGAGACCGGGGTGTCGAGCAGGCCGATCCCGGCGATCGAGCCGTCGACCACGAGCGTGCCCTCCGCCGTCCCCTCGACCGGGGCGACGAAGGCCTCGCCGCAGGGCAGGTTCCCGAAGGCGCCGCGGTTGCCGAGTTCGCCGGCGTCGACGATCGAGAGCCGGTCCTCGAGGCCGAGCCGCAGGTCGCTGCCGTGGCGGCAGGTGATGCGCGCCTCCTTGGCCCCGTTGAGGACGCCGCTGAGCGCCCAGCCGCGCCGGCGCACCTCGGTCAGGTCGCTGAGCATGAGGCGGCCCAGCATGTCCTCGGTCACGCCGGGCAGGCTGCCGATGCGCACGCCCGCCTCGGTCGCCTTGCGGCGCGCCTCGGTGTGGGAGATCGACTGGATCGTCGGCGCCAGCACCACGTCGGCCTCCCGCATCGCGGCCGCGACCACGTCGGGTGGCTCGGCCGCGGCCGATTCGCGCTCCGACATCACGGCGAGCGTCGCGCTGGCGCCGTCGCCCTGCGCCTCGATCCGCATCAGCGCCCCGATCTCTTCGGTCACCGGGTTGCAGACGATCAGCACCTCCTCGCCCGGAGACACGCCCATGCACTCCCGGATCACGGTTCGAACCGCCCTGTCCAGCTCCTCCGTGCTCACGCCCGCAACCCTAGCTCCCGAGGAGCCACGATGCCCCGTTTCCCCTGCAACCACCGGCCGCTACCATCCCCGTCCCCGCCGGAGTAGCTCAGCTGGTTAGAGCAGCGGAATCATAATCCGCGTGTCGGGGGTTCGAGTCCCTCCTCCGGCATCGCTTGGCGTCTGGAAATTCGCCGCCCAGACAATGGCCCAAGTCTGAAAATGTCCCAAATGTGTCCCGAACGGATCGCCTTTGGGCTCTATGCAGGCGGTTTCCTGAGACCCGAGATCGCGGCGGCCCGCCGATAGCTGCGACAAGCCACTCCAAGCCACGTCCTAGCCCTCAGAAACAACAACCCGCCCGGTGACGGTGATGATCTGGCCGTTGTGGTCCGAATCTTCGTGCTGAGTTTCGGCCTCGACCTTCTCATCGCCGTCAAGGAAGAAACGACCGCCATTCAGGCCAGCGATCTGGGGTTCTTCGGCAGCCGCCAAGCGCAAGCCACCCAGCAACTGGTCGATTGCGGCCGCGTCGGTGTCGGGGTGCGCGAAGAACTTGATGCGGATGACATGAGTCCGCGTCCCGCTCGTTGGCCCATCTGAACCGTCAGGCATGGTGCCGATCAGGTGTGAATCCACCGCCTCCAGCTTGACCGTCGCGTTAACGACGGGTGGACCGTCCGGGGTCGGCACGTTCTTGTCGATCCAGTCGCTGACCGCGATCGCAATCTCATCGGGGATCTTTCTCATCTCACCAACGATGGCACGAATCCGAGGTAGCGATTGCTTGCCCTACCGCCGCTGGCGGGCCTGCGCCGCTTTGAGCGTGGCTCGTTCCGCTGCGGTCAAGTCGACCGTGTGAATCTCGATGTCATTTGATCGCAGCGCGTCAGCCTTCCAGCCTGAAACCGACGCAGCGGCCTGTCCGTCGGCAAAAGCCAGGATCAGGCGGGCGCCGGGAAAGACATCGCGGATAGCCAGCAACTTCAACGCGTCAGTCGAGACCTTGTGCCGCTGCCCTCCGCGCAAGGTGCCGATACGGGCGAAGACCTCGACGAACACGGACCGATCAGCGGTCACGCCGTCGGGGTAAACGTGTGAATCGCCTAAAGCGATGCGAGTACCCTGTTCAAGGGTGACGCCGAGAGCCAGTTCGAGGGCAGCCAGGATGGCCGCCTCGGCAGCCAGCTGGTCCGCGGAATTGCTGGGATGCGGGGAGCCCTCTGCGACGTTGTCGTCGGCGCTCACGGTCTCACTGAATCCTCATCCCATCTCGCGAGCCGGAAGCCGCTCTTCATAGACCGGATCCCGGAACCGCCATCTCTTGCCATCGAAGGAAGCCACTCCGTTGATGACGGTCCACGAGGCGATGAGGTCCGAATGAAAGCCGCTCGTGAATAGCTGCTTCTCCCCTAAGCGACCAACGACCAGCGACCAACCGCCGGCCTCAAGCTGAGCTGCGAGCCACTGCTCCTTCACGACTAAGGCACTATGACGCTCACCATGGCTCTCTCGGAATTGCGCCACAAGCTGGCCTGCGGGGTCTAGCCACTCTCGAGTAGTGGGCTTCCAGCTGAGATGGCCGACATCAAAAAGTTCAGGAGCTGGAACCCTCGCAAACACGCTTTCATCTATCGAGCAGTCCCATACCACCCCCTCCCAGTGATAGTCGGCCCAAGCTGGATATACCAACAGGCCCACTGGCGGGTCTTCTAACCGCGGTTCCACCTGACGCCAGTCATCTGGGTACTCACGCGTGGAGGTTGCCCAAGGCATCTCCGCCAAGTACGCCGCATCGGTCAATTGCATACCTTCGGGCATCCATCGGTCCATTAGGGATCTCGTACGAAGGAATTCAGCGAGGGCTCTCTCATGCTCGCGAGGAACGAGCCAACTCTTGATATGGCTCCAGAGGTCGCGACGTCGCGGAGACCGAATATCGCCCTCATCGTCCGTCTCCTCATCCCAATTGAAATAAGCGTGAAACGTGATCCAGCGCTCTCCCTCCCCATCAATCCGCTCCACCAAGGATCGAGTTGAGGGGATGTCAGACGTATCACTGGCCCAGTCATCAGGGACCGGCGGATCGTCCGCTAAGAACGTCGGACCCGGGGGGACCCACCAGCTATCAAGAGAATCGGGAGGGAAGGTATCTCCAAACTTAGCCTCCTCATATGGACCAGTCGACAGAGATGCTGGCGGAAGAGTCGGGTCGATATCTCTCCCAAAGAACTGCCATGGACCTTCGTAGGTGGGCCTCTTCTCTCTGTAGGCATCGGCCATGTGGAAGTTATCCGCGATGCGAGCAAGTAACTCCCTCAGCGCAATCCACTGATACTTCTTGCCAAAGCGCTCTGGCTTGTGCCCCTCCCGACCGAATCCGCGGACATACGTTCTCTCCCAGCTATCAAAAAGCTCTGGATCCCATCCCAACTCCAAGACTCGCTCGAAGATCCAGCGGTTGGCCCAATCAGGAGAAAATTTGATTTTGGGATCGGGAGGAGGTTGTGGATCAAGAGCGGCGCGAAGAGCGTGGAACTGCTCGGGCTCCAACTCATCGAGCAGATCGAACGCGGAGTCAGCATCAGCGAGAGCCGCTTTTTGATCATCAGATAGAAGCTCATCCAGTCCGCGCCACCGCCGCTGCTCAAGTGCCTTGTTCCTCCTGATCCGAGGTTTGGGTATAGGGCGATTAAGCGGGTACTGCGAGAAGTCGTCAACCTTAGTGCCGACCACATATCGGCCAAAATCTCCGAGATCGAAGAGGGAATAAAAGAGGGACGAATACTTTGATGGAATGTAGTTGCCTTGGCGGTCTTTGCGGTTGCGTCCATACGCCCGTTCTAGTTGTTTCTTCGTGCGCGGTTTCGACGGGGGCGCACTTCCGTAAGGAGGTTTCACCGCAGCATAATCCTCCTCCTCAATTAGCCCCTGCCTAAAGCACCACTCAAAGATCCCTCTCACAGCATCGCGGGTAATAAGGCTTGGAGTCTTCTCCTCCTGAATGAATTGGCGAGCCACCAATGCGATTTCCCTGGCTGACTCAGGGGCAGAGGGTCCGCCACACAAGATGCAACCATGGGCGACCACTGCGATCCGTTCAACGACGTACGGATCGTTTGCTCCCCGAAAGGCCTGGAGAAGCTCCGCGACAATGTGCAGCCGCCCCGCTAATAGCTGCACCAAAGCCTTCGTCGCATAGTCTCTGACCTGCCGATTGGGAGAGGTGAACACCCAAGCGGTGGTCATCGCGGCAAGATAGACAACGTCATCCGGCACTTGAGTGTGGGGCCCTCTTGCGGCCCAACGAAGCAAGCGCTCCAAGGGACCGCCGCGACCCAGAACAAAGTACGTCGGCATGCTCCACGCCACATCCCGATGCGGAAGGGAAAGAGCGAAAAGCCGGGAGTGAAGGTACTGAGCGTTAAGGGGGTGGCTTGGATGAGGCGCTACTGCGAGCAAGGCGTCAAGAACTTGCTCGCGGAGATCATGCGACCTTTTTTGGGCTCGCTGCAGAAGGTCTCGGGTTCTCTGCGTGATTGCCATAGGGTCGCGCGCGGCAATACTGCTAACGAGAGCGCGGTCCCAACTACGCATCCGGCGTGCAGGGTGTCGCCATTCGGTCAGGTCGTACAGCTCCACGCCAAAACGCTCAGGAACCTGAATCGAAAGCGCTTCAATCCATCCGACGGGGGCCGCATAAAGCTGCCGACGGAGTGCTTTCCTCGGCCCAACGGCCGCTTCCAGGTCCTTCACCGAGGCGAAAGAATCGAGCATGACGCGAACAGCCTGATGATCCGCAAACCGCTGATAGGTAAATCGGACCACCTGCCGATAGTCATCAGCCTCCATGTCCCATGCCATCTCGGCCGTCAAGATGCCCTCGCTCAGCAGTTGGCCGAATAACGTGTGTGGCCAATCGGTCTTGCTAGGGGCCACCTCCGCCATCATTTCGCTAGCAACCAGATAGGGGACTTGCTCTCGACCAGCCACGACCATTTCGCGGCTGAAGCGCTCTACTGCCTCTGCCACAGGTTTCAGCGCTGGGTCTAGCTTGAGGTGCTTGACGATCCGCTCTTCCTTCCAGGTGAGGTAGCGGCCGAATACCTCGCTGATGTGGGCCTCACCATCGGGAGGTACCTGCAACCCAGCACCTTTCAGACCTTCGCAATACAGCTTGAGGAAAAGCGGGTTGCTGAACTCAGGAGTGAGGAGGGGCACCCGAGGTTGAGCAAGGCCGAAGTGGTCGAAGAACCGCTCAGTAGCCTCCAACTCCTTTCCACGGAAGCCGGGATGCTCAATTGCAGCGGTGTCGGGAAGACCTCCGGCAGGTAGCACGGCAGGAAGGAATGAAGACCTCACGGAGAACGCGACTGCCACCCACGGGTTCCCCCGCAACTCCGCCAATAATGCCGGAAGCTCTTCCTGCCATCCCTCTGGTTCGGCAGACTCGTTAAGGGCATCGATGAGAACCAGGAACGGTGCCCCTGACGCTTCGCCAGCCGCTTGCATTGCGCCTACTAACGCCTCAGCTCCGATGTCTGAAAGCCCAAGCCTCCCAGCGAGAGCGGCCAAAACATCCCTGCCGGAGAGCTGACCTCCGAGGAACACAGCGGCCGGACGTCCGCCCTTGATCGCCCTGCTACCGGCATCGCAGAATAGGTGGGTCTTCCCTTGGCCTGCATCCCCCGTTACCAGCAGAGCTCCTTGCTCTGCTGCCTGAGCAGCTGGACTGTCTAGGAATCTCTCAAATTCAAGAAGCGCATCTTCGAGCAATCCGAGCTGGTAGCGGAGGCTGCCCTTTTGTTCTTTCGCCCGTTGGTCTTCTTCCGGACTTCCCTTTTGAGGAAAGGCTGCGACCGTTGCCTGGGTGACCTCTCTAGTGCTAACCGACAGGGCCGCTCTGTTTAGGCGCTCTGGAGGCACCGGGAGTGAACCGGAGGTCTGTTCCCATCTCTGGATGGACCGTCTCAGGTTCCGCAACTCAGGCGTCCGCCCGAGTCCCTGCCAGCGGGATGGAGACACTCGCCTTCCAAGCTTCTCTATCCGCCGGCAGTAGGAGGAATATCGGCCCCAAAACTCCTCAGAAGCAGCTAGTCCCTCTAGCTCGAAAGCAATCGGGAGCTCGAGGTGAAGCTCTGGCGTGTAACGCTCTCCAGCGGCGTCGATGGTCTTTTGAAGCCGTTGAGCACACCACTCGGGAGAAAAGACCTCTTGGCGCCAGAAGAACCAAGAGATCCCCCGCTGGTTCGGGTGGCCATTGAGCCGATCCAGCAGATCGCCCTCTTGCCAAAGCTCGATGCGAATTCGATCCGCTCCTTCCAAGCGCGTCCGCCAGCTGCGCTTGCGATCCTCAAACTTCTGGCGTGCAGACTTGCGCTTCCCCGGATCAAGTCGGTCAGACAGATCGAAGGGAATGCAAAAGATCAGTCGACGACATGCTGGCCTCCTCTTGATGACGGTCTTCAGGGATTCCTCCATCAGCCCCAGCAACGAATCAATGTCGAAGCTGTACTTCGCTTGCCAGCCCCATTCGACGCCATTCCGATGCTTGACGTACCACTCCACCCCTCCGTCGGGGGAGCCAGTTTTGATGAGCTCAGCACCGGGGGGGCATGGATCCCGCAGCTGGAAGCACAGCTCCTCAAAAGCCTGGTCTTGGGATCCTCGCCAAGTTCTGATGTTTTTCAAGCTCAGGGACTGCATGCCCTGAGTATCCGAGGAGAGCCGGACGCACGTCAGCCTTGCCTGGGTCTTCTAGGTGGATAGGTATTGGCCTCAACCCAGCCAGCTAAATCGTGGCGAGTAAACCTGAGTCCTCGACCTACTCGCACGTGCGGCAGACGGCGCGAGCGGACCAACTCGTAGAGGGTGCTGCGGGGTACATGAAGTAACTGCGCCGCTTCATCGGCGCTTAATAGCGGCTCGCTCAATGAACGGATCCCCTGCTGGTCTTTGACCTGGGGCGTCATCGGCTGATCCCGAGACCCTTCGACCGCTCAAGGGTTCGGTGCTTCAGCTTCAACTGGCGCTGTGCGCGTTGCAGCCGCTCCCTGACTGCCTCTGGCCGTTGCCTTGGACGAACCCTCGGCCTCTGGCACCGCGCCGGGTCCAGCAGGCGACCTCCTGCAGGTAGCCGAGCACGGCATCGACGGCGGCGGCGTGGGCCTCCTTGACCTCGGCGCCGAGCGGAGGGCCGCCGAGTGCCCAGGTCAGCGAGACCGACTTCGGCGCTGAGAAGGTGAGATCGAAGCCGGGGATGGCACCGCCCTCGACGTGGCGAAGGCCTAGCGGCTCGCCGCTAGCGGGATTGGTGCCGGTCAGCATCGCGGTCAGTTGCTCGGGGCCGACCTCGCCGTAGAGGCCGAGATCCTCGGCGGCGTCGCCGAGCCAGTAGCCCTCGGCCTCGGCCTCGCCGGCGTAGTAGTCCTCGGCTCCTTCGGCGACCTTGCCTAGGTAGTAGCCCTCCTGGCCCGCCCCCATCTTCCCGATAGAGAGCATCAGCGCGAACCTCTTGCGACGGCGGCGGCCATGCCTCTGCTGTCCAGCGCGGCGGTGCGATGCATCGGGTCCACGCGGTCGAAGTGCCGAACGCGGCCCTGTTTTGCCGTCTTTCTGCGAGAAAGCGGAAGGAGGTGGGCAGCGGCCATGCCGTTGACGTCTTCTGAGCGAGGCGAGCGCCCCGGTGAATTGCGGCGGCAGTTCACGGAGTGGAAATGCCGTGAGTGGGGCTATTGCCCCCTCCAATTCGGCGGAGCAGGCCCAGAGGTAGGGGTCAGGCAGTACAACATGGAGCGTGCATCCGGAGGTACGCGTCTACGCGGATCCGTTCGACGGGCTGAAGGTCCAGCTCGCCGAGCTGCGCGGCCTGATCAAGACCGTTCCACCGCTGATCGACCAGGACCGGGAGCGGCGTTGGCGGGAGATCAGTGAAAGGCCCAGCGACGGGGAAGACGATGACGTCATCGACATTTACGGCGACGAGGCCGGCCCTGAGGAGGGCTATGGGTTCGCGGAATTCGACAGGACGATCCGCGTCGCAGCCGTCGTCTTCGCGTGGGCGGTTTTTCAGGATTACCTCGCTCGCGAACTCAAGAGGAGCTATCTGGACTACGACCTGTCCGAGTATCCAGCGCTGGCAAAGCTCGTCGAGGAGGACGTGCGCAACTGGGATCGACGGTTCGACCAGATCGCGAAGCGGTATCGGGACTTCGGGGAAATTGCGCTGAGCAAGCTGTCGAGCTGGGATCAGATTCTGCACGCGCAGGCGCTGCGCAACGCTCTCGTGCACAACCAAGGCCAGTACACGCTGGCATACCTGAAGGAGAAGCTCGCCCATCGACCGACCAAGGAGGAGCTCGACGGCTCCACCCCGCCTGCGGACGACGCCGAGCTGATCGACCGCGAGGTCATCCCCCTGTCGTTCGAGTTGGCCGACGCGGTGATCACGCATCTGGACACCGCAGCGACCGAAGTCCGCGGAGCGGTCGACCAGGCCCGACGCAAATAGGTCCCCACCTGAGCCCGGATCACTTAGTCGCTCCTATGTCAAGAACACCTCTGAGAGGCAACGGCCTTCTGGGGATATAGATCAAGAAGGAGAAGGGGAAACAGCAACAGCCGAGGGCTCCTGCAGCGCCCGGAACACGACTCGCACCAGGTGGCGTTTGAGACAGCGGAACGCCTCCTTGTTGGACTTGCCCTCGGCCCGCTTCTTCGCCAGATAGGCGCGAGCCGGGGGGTGGACTCGGACCTGGGTCAGGACGACCTGGTGCAGAGCGGCGTTCAGCTTGCGGTTGCCCAGGCGCGAGAGCCGGTGGCGACGGTAGCGACCCGAGGAGACCTCGATCGGGGCGCAGCCGGCATGGCGGGCGAGCGCGGCGTCTGAGTGAAAGCGCCGTGGCCCGCCGACCTCGACCAAAAGGCGCGCGGCGATCAGGTCGCCGACGCCCGAGAGGGCGAGCAGGCCGGGAGCCAGCGGTCGCACCAAGACGGCGATCTCGGCCCGCAGCGCGTCGATCGCCCGGGTCAGCTCGCCGATGCGGGCGATCAGCTCGCGGCATATCCGCACCTGCACGAGTCCGCAGTCGCGGTCCAAATCCCTCCTCTGGCAGCGAGGCGGCCGGCTGCGCTCAGCGACCGTGGTGCATACCGGCGAGCCGATGGGAGCGCCGCATTCGAGGAACCTCAGGCAGGCGGTCGGCAAAGTAGCCAAGAGCGGTACCCGTGCATACGGCGACCAGCCCGAACGTGGCCATTGCTATTCCGGCACTTGCGTTCACGCCATTGAGGAAGAGAACCAGCCCAACCACGGCAGCGACTGGGACGGCGAAGAGTGCGATTCGTAGCATGGCGTCCAAGTCTAGATCACGCCACAGAATCGATTACCAGGGCAAGGGCGCCGAGTCCGAAACCGAAGAAGAACCCGAGCGCCGTGGCCCGCTCGATCTCACGCTCGGTCCGTTCCGACAGCACCGCTGCATATCGGGCAGCACCGCCGATGAGACCCGTGGAGGTAATCAACAGAGCCCCCGCGCCCTAAAGCTCTCCACTGAGAATCCCGCCGAAATGAAGGCCCATCATTGGAGCCGAGGCCAGCAATCACTGCAGACAATAGCTTTCGCTAACGCGAACGGCGGGCCATCGTTGCGGCGACGCCCAACGAAGCCAGGAGAGCTCTAAGCGGATAGTCGGGGTTCAGCGCCGCGATCTCGGCCAGCCACTCCTCCTCGTAGCGATCGCGGTGCCGCCCCGGCGCTCTCCGTGCCGCCCATTTGAGGATTCGCCTGCTGAGAATCCACGGGAAAGAGCTGGGGTCGATCCGCATCAGGAACAGCATCGCGACCAGTCCGGCGAAGGCTGGTGCATACGGTTGGTCCAGGAACCGAACCATTTCGGATGCCACCGCAACCGCCTCGGCCGCGAGCCAGTTGAAGGTCGCTGCAATGGCATCGAGCATCGCCGGTAGCTGCGGGATAAGCTGATCGATTCCGCGCACGAGGTAAGTCACCACGACGCCGGCCGCGACGGTGAGGATGAACAGGCCAAGCCAGCCCGGTTCTCGGCGCATCTGTCCAGTGTAGGAGGCGATCAGCCGCAGACGTCGCGGATTAGATTCGCCAGCCGCTGCGGCTCCTGGGCCATCAGGCCGTGTCCGCATCCGTTGAAGAGCTCTACCTCGGCTCCCGGCCAGCGGGTCGCCAAGGCGGCTGCGTTGGCCGGAGGGATCACTTGGTCGTCCTCGCCGTGGATCACGAGGGTTGGGATACCGGAGGCATCCCCTCTCGGCGGCGGCTCGCGGTGCCAGGCGTCCATCGCGGCCTCCTGGGCGCGTAGGGTCTGCGGGCCTAGATTGGCGCGGGCTGCGGCGACGATCTCGCCGAAGTCGCGGTCTATTTCCGCTGCCAGGACCGGCGGGAAGAGCAGGTTGATCAGGCGGGTCGCCTGCTCGCGGGCGCTGCCGGAGTGGTCGGTGAGCTTGGCCCAGACCTCGGGGTCGGCGTCGGTCGCGTCCGGCGCTCCGGGGTCGGTGGCGATCAGCGCGAGAGCCGCGACGCGCTCAGGAGCGCGGGTTGCCAGCTGCTGCGCCACGAAGCCGCCCATCGACCAGCCGACCACCGGGAGGCGGGCGATCTCCAGGGTGTCGAGCACGGCCTCCAGGTCGCTCGCCATGCCGTCAACCGTCAGCTCTGCATCGCCCAGCTCCGAGCCGCCGGTGCCGCGGTTGTCGGGGCAGATCAACTGGAACGTTTCGGCGAGCCCTCCGAGGAAGGTCGGGTCCCAGTCTTCGCTGGTCGCCGCGTAGCCGTTGATCAGCAGCAGCGGCGGGCCGGCGCCGAGGGTGCGCCAGGCCAGCCGCCGGCCTTCCAGGTCGATCGTGGCCGGAGGCTGTGCTGCCATGGGGCGAACCTACACGGAGTCAGCGCAGCCATCGCGTCGAGAAGAAGTCCTCGCCGACCGTGAGCCTGGCCAGCGCCACGAGCCCGACCAGGGACGCCAGCACCGTGATCAGCGTGACCAGCAGGCTCATCCCTCCCCCGTGGGGGGAGAAGAACGGCGTGCCGCTTGGAGGCGCGGCGTCGGGGGCCGACGGCGCCGGGAAGCTGGAAGGGCTGCCCGCCCGGGCGCTGTAGGAGATCGAGAAGGGCGAAGCTGCAGCTCCCGCTCTCGAAACCGGTGACCCTTGATCGAGCCCGGCCAGCTGCGCGATCAGAGTCCTGCCGATCGGGCCGAGGGCAATCGCCGGCCAGACGTGGGCGAGCAACTCCCGCAGCGGCGCCCTGACCGCAGGTCGGAGCGAACGCGCTCCGGGGTCGGTGGGCCTGGCCATGGAGTCGGCGCTGACCCGCGCCTCGGGTTGCGAGACGGAGCCCGAGCGCTCGCCGGACGCAGGGGGAACGGGAGCCTCGGCTCGCGGCAGGGTTCGGCTCGCCGGGCCTGCGACCGTCTCGACCCCACCGACGACGTGGTCGACCGAGTCCGCGATCGGCCCGGGAGGCTGGGCATCTGAGCTTCCCGAGCGGGAGGCCGCGCCAGACCCGGAAGCTCTAGTAACGGGGAGGTCCGGGGGCGGCACCACCTTCGGAACCTCGCCGACCGTCGAGCTGACGGCGTCCAGGCCCTCCTCGAGCGGGACCGCAGCCGCCGCGGAGCTGACCAGGGAACCGAAGAAGACCAGGGTCAGGAGAGCAACTCTCACAACCTGAGCATATACCCATTATTTGGACAAATATATGGGTATTTTTAAGAAGGCTGCAGCGGTGCGATCTCGAGCAACAGCGTCACCGGCCCGTCGTTGACCAATGAGACCGCCATCATCGCACCGAACACGCCCTTCTCTGCGCCCAACCGCTGGCAGAAGCGCTCGTAGAGCGGCTCGGCCACCTCGGGCCGCGCCGCCTGCATGTAGCTGGGGCGGTTTCCCTTGCGGGCGTCGCCGTAGAGGGTGAACTGGCTGACGCAGAGGACCTCGCGGTCGCCGAGCGGCTCGTTCGAGCGCCCCTCGGCGTCGTCGAAGACGCGCAGGGCGCGGACCTTGCCGGCGAGGCGGTCCGCCTCCTCCTCCCCGTCCCCCACGCCGACCCCGAGCAGCACGAGCAGCCCCGGCCCGATCGCGGCAACCCGCTCTCCCTCGACGTCGACCGCTGCCTCGGTGACCCGCTGGACAAGGGCTCTCACGCGCCGAACCTAGCGCAGCCCTGCGCTAGGTTGGCCGCATGGCCGTGCGCTCCGAGCAGTTCGCCGTCAGCACCGCCGGCGACGCCGACGTCCTCGACATCACCGGCGAGGTCCAGGGCCTCGTCGACTCCGCCGGCATCGAGGCGGGCCAGGCGCTCGCCTTCGTCCGCGGCTCGACGGCCGCGATCTCGACCATGGAGTTCGAGCCCGGCGGCGTCCACGACCTCCGCGCCGCGCTCGAGCGCCTGCTCCCGACCAGCGGCGACTACGAGCACAACCGGCTCAACCACGACTCCAACTCGCACGCCCACCAGCGGGCGACCATCCTCGGCCCCTCCGAGGCGGTGCCGGTCCTCGACGGCCGCCTCGCTCTCGGCACCTGGCAGCAGCTGGTGCTGATCGACTTCGACGACCGGCCGCGCGAGCGGACGGTCGTCGTGCAGCTCACCGACTGACGCTGCGCTTGCCGCCTTTGCGACCGCCTTTGCCGTGGCGCTTGTGCTTGCGCACGCACCTCTTCTTCCCTTTGACCTTCTTCTTGTGGAAGCCCTTACGGCACTTTCTCGGCTTCGGCTTTGGATTCATCCGCGGGATCAGCGACACCTGAATCGGGTCCGGGTCCGACCGGAACCGAGGCGGCAGCTGACCGTCGATCCCGGTGAAGGTCGCGGGCGGCACGATCTCGATCGGCGTCGCCTCGGCCATCGTCGCGGCCCCTTTCCACCACTGGCCGGCAATCAGCCCAAACGGCATGTATTCCATTTCGAAGGCAACGAGGTAGGTGCCGCCGGGGAGGCTGCGGATCGCGTATTCGCCGTTGGAGTCGGTCAGGTCGCAGCCTTGGCTTTCGCCCGGGTCCACCTCGTTGGCGCAGACGAAAACGCGGTCCCGCGGCAGCCCGGTGCCGCCCTCCGTCACCCGGCCGAGGATCTCGCCACCCCGAGCCAGCTCGGCGTCAATCCCTGCCGTGACCCCCGGGGCGACGACGGCGACGGGGGTGCCCGGCCCGCGAGGATCGGCGTCCTCGTATGCCTCCCGGATGTAGTTGACCCGGTTTCCGCCTGCGAACGTGACGCGGTATTCGTCACTGGGGAGACCGTTCACCTGGTACTCGCCCGCTGAACCGGTGTCCACGCAACGTCCCGGGAACCCGCCGAAGACCTCTGCGCAGACGCGAACGCCGGCGACCGGCAGGTCGGTCGCCTCGTCGGTCACGACCCCCGCGATCGCACCGCCTTCCGCCAGCTCCGCGTTCATTCCTCCGACGTTGTCCAGGGCGCCGACATGGAACACGTCGAGGTCGAAATAGGAAACGGCGTCGTTGTAGTACTCGCTCACGTATTTGAGGTTCGCGCGGTCGGCGTCGAACCTGATCACGTAGTTGGCGTCGGGCAGGTTCTCCGCTTTGTAGCTGCCGTCGGCTCCGGTCTGGGCGCAGATAGTTTCGAACGCTTCCGGTTCGGGGCGGAAGCACACCTGGACGCCCGCGATCCCTCCGCCCCCGGACGCGGTCACCGTCCCCGCGACCGACCCGGCCGCGGCCACCCCGGGCAGCGCCAATCCCAGCGCCCCGCACAGCGCCGCCGCGATCGTCGTCAAGCGCACCCTTGCCACAGCGTCTCCCCTCCTCTTGGACCGGTTCGGCCGTATCAACCGGACCGATCTCAGTTAGTTGCGGTGCCGCCTTCGAGCGCCTCGACCAGCGAGGAGGCGTCGTAGGCCCCGTAGAGCCGCGCCCCGTTGGTGAAGAAGGCGGGCGTGCCGGTGGCGCCGCTGCGCTCCGCGGAGCGCAGGTCGCGCTCGACCCGCTCCCGGTGCGTCCCCACGTCGAGCTCGGCCGCCATCCGCTCGGCGTCGAGGCCGAGTTCCCGCCCAACCTCCAGCGCGGTCTCGCGCGAGAGCTTCGGCTGCACCGCGAAGAGCGCGTCGTGGTACTCCCAGAACTTCCCCTGGGCGGCCGCCGCCTCGCTCGCCTCGGCCGCCATCGGCGCCAGCGGGTGGCGCTCGGGGATCGGCAGGTGGCGGAAGGCGAAGACGAGCCTCTCCCCCAGCCGCTCGTGCACCCGGCGCAGCACCGACTGCGCCCCGAGGCAGAACGGGCACTGGAAGTCGCCGAACATGACCAGCTCCAGCGGCCGGCCCGGCTCGCCGCGCAGGTGGTCGGCCTCCTCCAGCGGTGGTGTCAGCGTCGCGTCCACTCGGCAGGATGTTATGCCTACCCGTGGAGCACATCGAGTCGATCCTGGTCCTGATGCTGGCGGCGACGCTGCTCGTCCGCGCGGCCGACTACGCCAACGTGCCGGCGCCGATCGTGCTCGTCCTCGGCGGCCTCGCGATCGCCTTCGTGCCGGGACTGCCCGAGGTCGAGCTCGACCCCGACACGATCTTCCTCGTCTTCCTCCCGCCCCTGGTCTTCTCGGCCGGCTGGCGCACCTCGCCGCGGGAGCTGCGCACGGTGCTGCGGCCGCTCGGCCTGCTCGCGGTCGCCCTCGTCTTCGTCACCGCGGGAGTCGTCGCGGTCGTCGCCCACGCCCTGGTCCCGGAGCTGGGCTGGGCCGAAGCGGCGGTGCTCGGCGCGATCCTGGCGCCCACCGACGCGGTCGCGGCGATCGCGGTCTTCCGCCGGCTCGGCGGCCCCGAGCGGCTCCGGCTCCTGGTCGAAGGCGAGTCGATGATCAACGACGCCACCGCCCTGGTCCTCTTCCGGATCGCCGTCGGGGTGGCGGCCGGCGGCGCCTTCGCGCTCGGCGACGCGGCGCTGGAGTACGTGCTGATCTCGCTCGGCGGGATCGCGGTCGGCCTGCTAGTCGGGGCCCTCTCGATCGTCGTCATCCGACGCCAGGACGACGCCAGCCTCGTCGTCGTGCTCACCGTGCTGACCGCCTACGGCGCCTACATCGGTGCCGAGGAGCTGCACGTGTCCGGCATCCTCGCCGCCGTCGTCGCCGGCCTCTACGGCGGCTACCAGGCACCGCGGGCGATCGACGCCGACACCCGGCTCGGCGCCGTCGCCTTCTGGAACGTCCTCATCTTCTTCCTCGAGACGATCCTCTTCGTGCTGCTCGGCGTGCAGCTGCCGGGGATCGTCGACTCGCTCGGGCAGACCTCCTCGGGGATCGGCGAGCTGCTGCTGCCGATCGCCGCGATCGCCGCCGCCTCGATCCTGGTCCGCCTCGCCTTCGTCTTCGCGATGGGTGACGACGCCGGCGAAACCCGCGGCGAACGCTTCGCGGTCGGGTGGAGCGGGATGCGCGGCGCCGTCTCGCTGGCGGCGGCGCTGGCGGTCCCGCTGAGCGTCTCCGGCCGGCCCCAGATCATCTTCGTCACCTTCGCGCTGATCCTGATCACCCTGGTCGGGCAGGGCCTCACGCTTCCCTTCGTGATCCGCAAGCTGCACCTGGAGGAGCCGCGGCGCTGGAGCGACGAAGAGGCGGTGGCGCGGATGGAGGCCGCCCAGGCGGCCCTCGACCGGATCGAAGAGATCGAAGAAGAGGGGCGCGCCTCGGAGTCCCAGCTGCAGCGCCTGCGCGACCTCTACCGCGCCCGCTTCCGCATGTGCCAGCAGGTGCTCGGCGGCGAGGACCCCGACGTGATCGCCCGCGAGCAGCGCCTCGCCGACTACGGCGCCCTGCGTCGCGAGCTGATCGCCGTCGAGCGCGAGATCCTGCTCGACCTGCTCAGCAAGGAGCGGCTGCGCAACGCGACGATGCGCCAGATCGAGCGGGACCTCGACCTCGAAGAGGCGCGGATCAGGGCCTGAGGAAGGTGCGCGCCCGGTCGGCGACCAGGTCCGGCATCTCGTCGGCTATGAAGTGGCCGCAGCCCTCGACCAGCTCGACCGCCATCTCGTCGGCGTGGTGCTGGTAGCCGGCCAGCATCGAGGGGCGGAGGACGAAGTCCTCGACGCCGAAGACGAGCGAGGTGGGGACGGTGAGGCGGCTCTTGGCGTAGCGGCCGCGGGCGATCGGCAGCACCTCGCGCGTGTTGAAGACCCGGTACATCTGCACCCCGGCCCGGGCCCGTGCCGGCTCGGCGTAGCTGTCGCCGAAGGCCACCAGCGCCTCCTCGGTCCAGGCGTCCTTGATCTCCGAGCCCCCGACCAGCACCCGCGGCACGAAGTCGCCGCGCCGGTGCAGGCCGTACCCGACCCCCGGCGCCAGCACCATCCCCTGGTACCAGAAGCGCCAGGCGTGGCCCAACGTGTTGCGGAGGTTGACCCAGGGCGGGACGATGTTGAGGGCAAGGAAGCGCTGGAAGCGCTGCGGCGCCCGCAGGCAGAGCAGGAAGCCGATCCAGCCGCCCCAGTCGTGGCCGACCAGCTTCACCCGTTCGAGGCCGAGCTCGTCGAGGACGGCGAGCACGTCGGTCGCCATGTTCTCCTTCTCGTAGCCACGGCGGGGCGCGTCAGACCAGCCGCAGCCGCGCAGGTCGAGGGCCAGCACGCGGTGGCGGTCGGCCAGCGCCGGCATCAGGTGGCGCCACTCGTACCAGTGCTGGGGCCAGCCGTGCAGGCAGAGGACGACGTCCTCGCCGGAGCCGGCTTCGGCGACGTGGAAATCGAGCCCGCGGGCGCGGACGGTGCGGTGGCCGACGCCGTCGACCTCTGGAATCGCGTTCAAAGCAGGAGAGCTCGGCGGCCGCTCAGGTGCGGCTGGTGACGCCACCCTCGCGGAACTCGAGCACGACTTCCTCCATCGTGGTCGCGTTGCAGGGAACGCCTTCCGGCCAGGGTTTGACCGGCTGCTCGTTGAGGGTCTTCAGCCCGTTGCCGCTGATCACGATGACGACGACGTCGTCGGGGGCGATCACCCCGCGCTGGGCGAGCTTCGCCGTCGCCGACACGGTGGTGCCCCCGGCCGGCTCGGTCAGCACGCCCTCGGTCGTTGCCAGCAGCTCCATCGCCTCGAGGATCTCCCCGTCCGGGACGGCGGCGGCCGAACCGCCGCGGCTGCGCACCGCGTCGACCACGAGCGCGCCGTCGCCGGGCGCGCCGATCGCCAGCGAGTGGGCCAGGGTCTCCGGCTGCACCGGCACGATCTCCTCCGCGCCCTCGACGATCGTGGTCGCGATCGGCGAGCAGCCGGTCGGTTGGCCGACGTGGAGCTTCGTCGCCGCGGTCTCGGCCAGGCCGATCGCCTCGAACTCGAGCAGGCCCTTGTGGACCCGCGAGGAGAGCGTGCCGCCGGCGGCCGGCATCACCACGTGGTCGGGCGAGCGCCAGCCCAGCGCCTCGACCAGCTCGTAGGCGAGGGTCTTGGCACCCTCCGCGTAGAAGGGCCGCAGGCTGATGTTCGCGAACGGGATCCCGGTCGCTTCGGTCAGCTCGCGACAGGCGCGGTTGGCCTCGTCGTAGTTGCCGTCGACCTGGCAGACCTGGGCGCCGAGGGCGCGCACGCCGCGGGCCTTGGCCCGCTCCAGGTTGGCCGGGTAGAAGACGTAGGGCTTGAGCCCGGCGGCGGCGGCGAGCGAGGCGGTCGCGGTGCCGACGTTGCCGGTGGAGACACACCCGATCTCAGCCGCGCCGAGCTCGAGGGCGCGGGCGACGGCCATGCCGACCACCCGGTCCTTGTAGGAGAGCGAGGGCCGGTTGGTCGAGTCGTCCTTGACGTAGAGGTTGCGCAGGCCGAGCTCGGCGCCGAGCCGCTCGGCCCGGATCAGCGGCGTCTGGCCGGCGAACTGGGCGACCCGGTCGGCGGCCTCGCGGGCGCCGATCGGCAGCAGCTCCTCGAAGCGCCAGATGTTCCAGGGGCGCTCGGCGAGCCCGCGCTGGGCGATCGCCGCCTTGGCCCGCTCGTAGTCGTACTCGACGTCGAGGCCGGCGTCGCAGGACGGGCACCTGAAGGCGGTGTCGGACAGCGGCGTGCGGAACCCGCAGTCACGGCAGACGAGTTCGGTGGCGCAGGAGTGGGTTCGGGGGCTGTCAAGCCCGCTGGGCTGCGGATCGACCGCGTCGCTCATGCCTCCTCCTTCATCGCCTCCGGCCGCCCGTGCAGGGCTCTGGCCGAGATTGGTGCTCGTCCGTTTGTCGCCCGGGTATAACACATGCTCTCTTGGCGCTCAATGCTTTCTGCGTAAAGATTCTGTGACCAACCCGTTGGTTATGTAGAGCAAGGTAGCGGAACTGGCGGCTTTTGCTTGATTGCGAACTTTTCTGTCTGTAAAGTTCCTGTCTTCAATGACGCCGCAAGAACGATTCGCCGCCAACCTCCGTCGCGCCCGGATCAAGGCCGAAATCTCCCAGGAGGCACTGGCCGAGCTTTGCGAGCTGCACCGGACGGAGATCTCCCTGCTCGAGCGGGCCGGGCGGGAACCGCGCCTCGCCACCCTGGTCAAGCTTGCGGGCGCCCTCGGCACCACCCCGGGCGACCTCTGCACCGGGATCGCCTGGGACGGCAAGAAGCGGCGCTTCAAAGTCAAGAAGTAAGGGCCGGGCGCCGGCGAGAGGCGCTGGGGCCTCTCGAGCCGGTGATGAAGGGAGGCGGGGCGGCGTCGACTGTATGGACGCCCCCGGGAGCCGTCGAGCGACGGTGTTCCCGGCTCACGATTAGGTCCTTCCTTTGCCACCCCAAGGCGGTTCCCGTTGCGAGGACCCCGCCTCCTTCACCGGTGATCGCCCGGCAGGTCATTCATAACAGACGGCCGTATAACAATCAAGGGCCTTTGCCTAATCGGGCAGATGTCCCCTGACCCTCGACGCCCCCTCGATGCGGGGCTCAGGAAGCCGGCGCCGCGCTGCCGGCGACCGGGATGCCCGCCGAGTCCGGCCAAGGGGCCGGCAGGGAGCCCTCCTCGAAGCGGCCCGAGGCGAGCAGCAGCTCCTCCGCCGTGTGCGGCGCGAACGGCGCCAGGGCCTGGGCAAGCAGCACCAGGGCCGCGATCTGCGCCTCGGCGTCGGCCCGGTCGAGCTGCTCGCGCCGCTGCACGACGCGCTTCTCGAAGTCCTGGATCCGCTCGAAGAGGCGGGTGATGTCGCGGATCGCCTTGTGCATCTGCAGCGTGGCGACGTCGTCGGTGATCCGCTCCAGCCCGTTCTCGCACCATTTGCGCAGCCGGTCGCGCATGTGCTCGGTGTCGGCGGCCGCCTCGGGGTCGTGGGCGAGCCCGTCGAGCGCGGCGAAGCGGTCATGCGAGTAGGTCCAGAGGTTGCGCAGGAAGCGGCTGGCGAAGCGGACAGCGCCGTCGCTCCAGTTCAGGGTCTTGGCCGGGCCGGCGGCGTAGAGGACGGCGAGCCGGACGGTGTCGGCGCCGTGGGCGGCGACCAGCTCGTCGGGGTTGACGACGTTGCCGAGGTGCTTGCTCATCTTGCGCCCGTCGGCGATCACCATCTCGTGGAAGAGGCAGCCGGCGAACGGCTCGCCCGCGGCCATGAAGTCGAAGGGGCCGATGTCGCGCAGCGCCTTGGTGACGACGCGCTGGTCGAAGACGAAGCCGCCGCTGTCGTTGCCGGCGACGAGGCGCTCGGCGGGCAGCCACTCCTGCAGGTCGGGGTGGGTGAACATCTGCTCGGCACGGTCCTCGGGCGGGACCGCAGCCGGCACCCAGAGCCAGAGCGCGTCGAAGTGGCAGTCGAGGGTGTCGGTCTCGCGTTTGGCGGGCTCCCCGCAGCGGGGGCAGGCGACGTCGACGAAGTCCGGCCGCTCGGCCAGCGGGTTGCCCTCGCCGGTCGGGGCGATGTCCCGCGGCAGGACGACGGGCAGGTCCTGCTCGGGCACCGGGACCGCCCCGCAGCGCTCGCAGTGGACGACCGGGATCGGCGTCCCCCAGGACCGCTGGCGCGAGATCGAGAAGTCGTTGGCCCGGTAGCGCTTCGCCTCGCGGGCGCCGGCGACCGCAGGCGCCTCCTCCCCCTCCCCCGCCTCCTCGTCGGCGACGGCGCGGTCCATGCGCCGCGCGAGCTCGCGGTCGGCCTCGTCGACCGCCGGGACACCGAGCGCCGCGGTCGGGCCGTAGCGGGCGTCGACCAGCGGTGAGACGAAGACCGGCAGCTCCTCGCCCGCCGGGCCCGCGATCGAGGCGCCGGTGTCGGCGATCGGGACCGAGCGGGCGTCGCGGGCGCTGCGCTCCCAGCCGCCGGAGCGCATCCGCTCCAGCTCCTCGCGCACGGCGGGCGACTCGGCCCACGCCTCCACCTCGGGGTGGCGGGGTGAGAGCAGGACGAAGCGGGCCCGCGCCAGCGCCCCGGGGTGCGGGCTGAAGACGGTCAGTGAACGCCCGCCGGGGCCGGAGAGGTCGAGCTCGGCGCCGTCGGTGCGGCCGAGGATGTAGCGCTGGGTGGCGAGCGAGAGGTCGTCCCAGCTGCCGCCCTGCTCGAGCCGCTCCGTGTTGCGGTCGTTCTCCTCCAGGTAGGGGGTGATGCGCAGGAACCAGGTCGGGCGCCGGATCAGCCGCACCTCGTTGTGGCAGCGCCAGCAACGGCCGTCCTCGACCTGGATCGAGGCGAGGGTCGTCTGGCAGGTGTCGCACCAGTCGACGGTGGCGTCCTCGCGGTAGATCAGGCCCGCCTCCAGCAGGGTCAGGAAGAGCCACTGCGACCAGCGGTACTGGCCCTCGTCGGAGCTGTAGAAGACGCGGTCGTAGTCGAAGGAGAAACCGAGGCGCTGCATCTGCCCGAGCATGCGCTCGCCGCACTCCGCGACCCAGTCGGCCGGCGGCTCCTGGCGCTCGATCGCGGCCAGCTCCGCCGGCAGGCCGAAGGCGTCGAACCCGAACCCGAGCAGGACCGCGTCGCCGCGGGCGCGGCGGAACCGCGCGTAGGCGTCGCCGATCGAGTAGTCGCGCACGTGCCCCATGTGCAGGTTGCCCGAGGTGAACGGGCTCGACGGCTTCACGTAGACCCGCTCCTGGCCGGCAGCCGGTCGCGGTGCCTCGTAGTCGCCGCGCCCCTCCCAGACCGCCTGCCGGGCGGCCTCGATGCGCGCTGCGTCGTAGCTCGGCTTCTGCGTGCTCATCTCGGCCCAAGGCTACTTACCGGCGCCTCCGCGGCGGTGGAGACCGTCATTACCCGTTTGGAAAACAACCTCGTACCCAACCGTCCGGAACCCTTCATACGCTCGCCGGGTCAAATAAGCAGCGGCCCCGGGCGGACGCATGGCCGCGACCCGGGGAGACGAGCGGCGACCTGAAGACGGAGGTCAAAAGTGGCGGAAAGTAGAGAAACCCTGCTCGTCGTTTCCGATGCCTGCTATCCCGATGCGGTGGCAAGGGCGCTGGAGGCGGCGGACCACTCCCCCGAGCCGGTGAGGGCCGGCGTCGAAGCGGTGATCGCAATGGCCGAGGAGGACCCGAAAGGAGCGCGTGCGGCGCTCTGGCGGTTGCAGACCGACTGGGGGACACTGGAGTTGCTGGAGGAGCACGTCGGCGGCGGGTCGGTGCTGGCGACGTTACGGATCGGGGCGGCGATCCACCTCGCCCGCGCCGAGCTGGCCTCCCCCAACCCGCAGCTGCGCCAGCGCCTGCCCGAACTGCTGGAGTGGCTCGGCACCCCGGAGTGAGGCCTACTGGGCGAAGGTCCAGAGCTTGTTGCCGAGGAAGTTGAACGGCATCGCGACCGCGACCGCGACCGCCTGCGCGGTGAGGTCGCCGGTGCTGCCGCTCGTGACCAGCAGCTCCAGGACCGCCAGGTTGATCCCGAGGGCGCCGAGGCTGACGGCGAAGAAGCGGGCCGCTTGGAAGCCGGCGGAGCCGTCGCCGGGGCCGAAGGTCCAGTGGCGGTTCCAGAGGAAGTTGTTGGTGACGGCGACGCAGAAGGCGCCGATCGCGGCAAGCGAGTGGTGGGCGCCGAGGTTGCCGGCGAGGACGGCGAAGACGGCGAGGTTGACGAGGTAGCCGGAGCCGCCGACGATCCCGAACTTGAGCAGCTGCCACCAGCTGGCCGGGCGTCGGGCGGCGGCGCCCAGCCGGTAGGCGAATTCCGAGGCGCTCATCGCCGGGAAGACTAGCCAGCGGGTGCGACGGCCGATCCGAACCCCGGCGCGCGTAATCTTTCCGCTCCGATGCGGCAGAGAAAAGCGACTCTGATGGCGGTGACGGCGGCGGCGGCCGCGCTGGCGCTCGCCCTCGCCTTCGGCGAGACCTCCGGCTCGGAGCGCGCGGCCGCGCCCGAGGAAGCGGTTCCCGGCCAGCCCCGGATCGAGATCGTCTCCCCCCGCAACGGCGCCCGCCAGACCAGCCACGCCGTCGTCGTCAAGGCGACCGTCACCAACTTCAAGCTCGCCCCGCGGCAGTTCGGCCGCGACCCCCAGCTCGGCGAGGGCCACATCCGCTTCAGCCTCAAGCGGGTGCCCGACTGCGTCGACCCGAAGAAGCTGTCGGACGCGATCGACAGCCCGGTCGGCAAAGGCCGCCTGGTCGGCCGCTCCTTCGACTTCCCGCGCTACGCGGGCCCCAACGGCGTCCTCGCCGAGCAGATCCAGACCGCCGGCAGCTACTCGCCGGCGACGCGGCCCGAGATCTTCTATCGCGACCTCCCCCCCGGGTTCTACCGGCTGGTCGTCAACCTGGCGCAGAACAGCGGCGCCGTCACCCCGGTCCACGCCGTCACCAATTTCCAGATCCTCGCCCGCCCCGGGCACGGCCCGAAACCGTGCGACGACGGCAAGGTTCCGAGCGCCAAGGCCGCGGCGCGACTGAACGGCTAGCGCAGAAGCCAATACTTCACTTTGTATAGTGACTCCGATGCGGACGTATCGGCGTCTGATGGGCTTCCTGCGCCCCTACCGGCCCCAGCTCTGGGGCTCGCTGGCGTTCGCCTGGGCGGCGATGGGGATGACGGTGCTGATCCCGTGGCTGATCGGCCGCGCCGTCAACGCGATCGAGAGCGGCGACCAGGCGGACCTGCTGCCGCTCTCCCTGGCGATCCTCGGAGCCGCGGTCCTGCGGCTCGGCCTGACCGTGGTCCGCCGCCTCGTCGCCGGCAAGGTCTCGCTGGCGGTCGAGTTCGACCTGCGCGAGACCTTCTACGCGCACCTGCAGCGGCTCGAGCTCGGGTTCTTCGACGGCCAGCAGACGGGTCAGCTGATGTCGCGGGCGACGGTCGACCTGCAGTCGATCCGCTTCTTCCTCGGCTACGGCCTCATCTTCATCACCCAGAACCTGCTGACGATCGTCCTCGCCAGCGCCGTGATGTTCGCGATCGACCCCTGGCTGGCGCTGATCGCGCTGGCGCCGGCGCCGCTGATCGTCTACGTCGCCTCCCGCTACAACCGGGTCTCGCGCCCGGCCCTGCAGGAGGTCCAGCAGCGGATCGCCGAGCTGACCGCGGAGGCCGAGGAGAACGTCTCCGGCGTCCGCATCGTCAAGGCCTTCGCCCGCGAGGAGCACCAGTTGCGGCGCTTCGGGCGGGCGACCACCCGCGTCTTCGACCAGAGCATCTACTCGACCCGGCTGCAGGCCTTCTTCTCGCCGCTGATCGGGCTGCTGCCCCAGCTCGGCATCGCCCTGGTGCTGCTGATCGGCGGCCGGCAGGTGATCTCCGGCAACCTCAGCCTCGGCGACTTCACCGCCTTCTACACCTACCTGGTGATGCTGGCGGGGCCGATGCGGATGCTCGGGGTGACGATGGGCATGGCGCAGCGGGCGATCGCTTCCGGCAACCGGCTGTTCGAGATCCTCGACCGCGAGCCGCGGATCGAGAGCCCGCCGGGGGCGCCGCCGCTGCCCGCCGGGGGCGGCCGGGTCGAGCTGCGGGGGGTCAGCCTGCGCTACGAGAGCGCCCGGGACGACGACGCATCGGAGGTTGACCCCACCCAGGGTGGGTCAATCTCGGTTGCGGCGCTCAGCGACGTCGACCTCGAGGTCGAGGCGGGCAGGACGGTCGCCCTGGTCGGTCCCTCGGGGTCGGGCAAGACCAGCCTCGTCGCGCTGATCGCCCGCCTCTACGACCCCAGTGCCGGGACCGTCCGCGTCGACGGCGTCGACGTGCGCGAGGTCGACGTCCCCTCGCTGCGCTCGGAGATCGCCTTCGTCGCCGACGACAGCTTCCTCTTCACCGCCAGCGTCGCCGAGAACATCGCCTACGCGAACCCGGGGGCGACCCGTGAGCAGATCGAAGCGGCCGCCCGCCGCGCCCAGGCGGACGAGTTCATCCGCGCCCTGCCCGACGGCTACGAGACGAGGGTCGGAGAGCGCGGACTCACCCTCTCCGGTGGCCAGCGCCAGCGGGTGGCGATCGCCCGGGCGCTGCTCGCCGACCCGCGCGTCCTCATCCTCGACGACGCCACCTCCTCGGTCGACGCGACCACGGAGGCGGCGATCAAATCCGGCCTCGGCGAGGCGATGGCCGGCCGCACCACCTTCATCATCGCCCACCGGCTCTCGACCGTCTCCCTGGCCGACGAGATCGTCGTCATGGACGGCGGTCGCATCGTCGACCGCGGCACCCACGAGGAGCTGATGGAGGGCTGCAGCTTCTACCGCGAGATCGCCGAGCACGGGCTCGCCGACTCCGTCTTCCTGCAGCGCGACCTCGAGCAGCGCGGGGAGATGGCGCGGCTGTGAACGACGCGCGCAACATCGGCCGGCTCTTCGCCTCGCTGTGGCGGCTCCTCCGCGGCGAGGACCAGCGCGGCCGCAAGGTGCGCTGGCTGGTCGGGCAGCTGCGGCCCTACCGCGGCCGCGTCGCGCTGATGTTCCTCGGGATGCTGCTGGCGACCGGTGCCGGGCTGGCGCCCCCCTACCTCGCCGGCCGCGCGATCGACTCCGGCATCCTCGCCGACGACGTCGCCGCCCTCGACCTGATCGTCGTCGCCTTCGTCGCCGTCGCGGTGCTCTACGCCGCCGCCACCTACCTGCAGACCTACATGGTCGGCTGGGTCGGGACGCGGGTGCTGCAGGACCTGCGCCAGCGCGTCTTCGCCCACCTGCAGTCGATGTCGATCGGGTTCTTCACCCGGCGCAGCCCCGGCGTCCTGATCTCGCGCATGACCAACGACATCGAGGCCCTCAACCAGCTCGTGACCAGCGGCGTGGTGACGATGTTCTCGAGCACGCTGACCCTGGTCGGGGTGGTCGTGATCATGCTCTTCCTCGATCTCCAGCTCGCCCTGATCGCCTTCGTCACCTTCCCCCTGCTGGCGATCGCCAGCGTCGTCTTCCGGATCGTCTCCCAGGGCGCCTACCGGGCGACGCGGGAGCGGATCGCGGCGATCACCGCCTACCTGCAGGAGTCGCTGAGCGGGGTGCGGGTGGTGCGCAGCTTCGGCCAGGAGCCGCGCCACCGCGGCGAGATGACCGAGCTCAACGAGGCCAACCGCGAGGTCAACATGCGGACCGTCTACCTCAACGCCTCCTACTTCCCGGCGGTCGAAATGCTGGCGGCGGTCGGGACCGCGGCGATCATCTTCTACGGCGGCTCGCAGGTGATCGACAACGAGATGCAGGTCGGCGTCGTCGTCGCCTTCATCGGCTACCTGGCGACCTTCTTCGACCCGATCCAGCAGCTCTCCCAGCTCTACACGACCTACCAGCAGGGGATGGCGGCGCTCGACAAGATCTTCGACCTGCTCGACACCGAGCCCGACATGGTCGACGCACCCGGCGCGATCGACCCCGGGACCCTGCGCGGGGAGATCGAGCTGGACGGCGTCTGGTTCTCCTACGGCGAAGAGGCCGAACCCGAGGACGGCGCCTGGGCGCTGCGCGACGTCGACCTGCACGTCCCGCCCGGGCAGACGCTGGCGCTGGTCGGGGCGACCGGCGCCGGCAAGTCGACCTTCGCGAAGCTGGTCGCGCGCTTCTACGACCCGCAGCGGGGCCGGGTCCTGGTCGACGGGCACGACCTGCGCGGAGTGCAGCAGCGGGCGCTGCGGCGCCAGCTCGGGATCGTCCCGCAGGAGGGCTTCCTCTTCTCCGGCAGCGTCCGCGAGAACATCGCCTTCGGCCGGCCGGAGGCGAGCGCGGAGGAGATCGAGGCCGCCGTCGCGGCGGTCGGCGCCACCGAGTTCGTCGCCGGGCTGCCGGAGGGGATCGAGACCGAGGTCGGCGAGCGCGGTGTCCAGCTCTCGGCCGGGCAGCGGCAGCTGGTCGCCTTCGCCCGGGCGCTGCTGGCGGAACCGCGGATCCTGATCCTCGACGAGGCGACCTCGAACGTCGACGTGCGGACCGAGAAGACGATCGAGAAGGGCCTCGAGCGCCTGCTGCGCGGCCGCACCGCGATCGTGATCGCCCACCGCCTCTCGACGATCCGCCGCGCCGGCAAGATCGTCGTGCTCGAGGGGGGCAAGATCGCCGAGCAGGGGACGCACGACGAGCTGATCGCCTCGGGCGGCCCCTACTCGAAGCTCTACGGCGCCTGGTCTGAAAGCTCGGCCGCCTGAAGCTTTGTACGTGCCGGAGCACGTAAAAGCCTTCAGGCGCCGGACTCACCCGGGCCCTACGCCCCCCGAGCTTCCACCGCCGGATTCGCCGCCGCCCGATTCGGGGGCTGCTTCTTCGATCCCGCCACCCGCCCCACCCGTTTCGGGCGCGACTTCTTCGGGGGCCACTTCTTCGGGCACGATTTCTTCTTCGACTTCTTCGGGCAGCACTTCGACGCCGCCTTCTTCTCCTTCTTCGACCGGCGCGCCGGTGCCGGTGCCCGACGGGGTCGGGGCGGTCGGTTCTTCGCCGCAGTCCTCGAAGCCGTAAAGACCAGCCTGCTCTTCGAACTCTTCCAGCGCCGGGACCGCCGCCCCCGAAGCTTCTTCGAGCGTCGCTTCGTCTTCGCGTTCGGCCGCCAGTTTCAGTTCGCCCTCGACTTTCGAGAGCTCTCTGGCGGCGGCGATGAACTCCGGGTAGCCGCTTTCTTCGGCCGGGGCGCCGAGGTTCTCGAGGCTCTCGACCATCCCGATGTAGAGGTCGGCCACCCGTTCGGTCTCGTCGCCGGATTCGGAGGCCGAGACGGAGCCGACCGCCGCGTTCACCTCGGCGCAGATCGCGTCGCCCTGCGAGATCAGGTCGGCTTTGGTCAGCGCCGCCGGCGCTTCCGCGGTGGCCGTCGTTTCGGTCGTCTCGTCGTCGCCCCCGCCGCAGCCGGTGAGCGCGACCCCGCCGAGCGACGCGGCGATCAGGATCTTGGTGAGTCTCATCGAAATAACTGCGGCCCAGGGACTCGAACCCCGACTGCCTCTTCCAGAGAGAGGTGTGCTGCCATTACACCAGGCCGCAAGGAGTCCCAAAAGGATAACCGCAAGGGGGGCGGGTGACGCTCAGGCGCCGATCTGGGAGAGGTCGCTGCCGGGATCGGCGATGCGGTCGCGGGCAGCGGAGACGTCGACGCCCTCCGCGAGCATGCGGCGGGCCTCGGCGAGGTCTTCGGAGCGCTCGACGCTGAGGGCGCCGGCGACGCGCCCGTCCTTCAGGTACCAGACCGAGAACTCGCCGCCCTCGCGGTCCCCGCGCCAGATCTCCTCGTCCCACTCGTGGGCCGGGCCGACGTACTCGAGGCTCGCCCAGTCCGCCAGGTCGCTGAAGAAGTAGGGCACGACGTCGTAGTCGCGGGCGTCCCCGAGCATGTTGGCGGCGACGTGCATCCCCTGCTGCATCGCCACGTCCCAGTGCTCGACGTGGATGCGGCGGCCGTGGACGACGCTGTCGTAGGAGCAGCAGTCGCCGGCGGCGTAGACGCCCTCGACCGAGGTCCGCAGCTGCGAGTCGCAGGCGATGCCGCCGTCCCCCACCTCGATCCCGGCCCGCTGGGCCAGCATCGCGTCGGGCCGCACCCCGGCGCCGACCACGACCGCGTCGCACTCGATCGTCAGCCCGCTCTTGGTGACGACGGCGCGCACGCGGCCGTCGCCCTCGAATGCCTCGAGCTCCTCGCCGCCGTGGAACTCGACCCCCTTCGCTTCGATCGTCTCCTGGAACCAGCGACCGGCGTCGGCGCCGAAGGTGCGCGAGAGCGCAACGTCCTCCATCGCGACGATCGAGCACTGCGTCCCGTTCGCGGTCAGCGAGGCGGCGACCTCGGTGCCGATGTAGCTGCCGCCGATCAGGACCACGCGCTCGGCCCCCGCGGCCTCGGTCCGGATCGCGTCGGCGTTGCCGAAGGCGCGCAGGTAGTGGATGCCCTCGTTCTCGGCGCCCTCGACGCGGAGGATGTTGACCATCGCCCCGGTGGCGATCAGCGCCTGGCCGAAGGCCACCTCCTCCCCGCCCTGGACCTTCGCCGTGCGGCGCTCGACGTCGAGCGCCATCACGTTGCGCCCGGTCAGCAGCTCGACCCCGTTCTCCTCGTACCAGGAGGGTGGGTTGACGTAGGCGTCGGCGCGCTCGGCCTCGCCGCGCAGGTACTCCTTGGAGACCGGCGGGCGTTCGTAGGGCGGCTCCGGCTCGCGGCCGACCAGCAGGACCGAGCCCTCGGCGCCGCGTTTGCGCAGCTCGGAGGCGCAGCTGGCGGAGGCGAGGCCACCGCCTATGAGGAGGAAATCGACTTCCCGGTCAGCCACCGCTGCCGTTGCCGCCGTTGCTTTCGGGCCCGAAGAGCGCCTTCAAGTCGTCCTCCTTACCCGGGTCCAGCACCGCCAAAATCTCGTCGCCTTCCTCCAGCACCGTGTCGGCGCTGGGCACGAACCCCTTGCCGGCGCGCAGGACCGAGATCAGCAGGCTGCCCTCGGGCATCTGCAGATCCCCGACCCGGCGCCCGGTCACCCCGGAGTCCTTGCCTAGCAGCATCTCGATGATCTCCAGCTGCTCCTCCTGCAGGTCGAGCAGGTGGACCAGGCCGTACTCCGGCACCTCGTGCTCGAGCAGGCGCAGGATCAGGTCGGTGGCGGAGACCGAGGGTTTGACGTCGAGCAGGTCGAAGTGCTGGCGGTTGCGCGGGTTGTTGACCCGGGCGATGATCCGCTCGACCAGGTACTTCTGCTTCGCCACCTGGCAGATCAGGATGTTGTCCTCGTCGTCGCCGGTGACCGCGATCACCATGTCGGCGCGCTGGATGCCCGCCCGCTCCAGCACCCAGAGCTCGGAGGCGTCGCCGTAGGAGACGTTGTGCTCGAGCTCCTGCTCGACGGTCAGGTAGCGGCGGCGGTCGCTCTCGATAAGGGTCACCTCGTGGTCCTTCTCGAGCAGCTCGCGGGCCAGGTTCCAGCCCACCTTGCCCGCGCCGATGACGATGATGTACATCCGGCCCAGTCCCCCTACGCGGCCTCTGCCGCCCCGCCGGGGGGCTTGTCGCCGACGTCGGTCTCGCGCACCGCGTTCTCCAGCATGTCGATCGCGACGCTGGTCGGGCAGACCGTGCGCAGGCCCTGGCGCTGGTACCACTCGGCCCGCAACGGGTCGAGCACCCGCGCGATCACGGTCGGCACCTCGTAGCGCTTCTGGGCAATCTGGGCGATGACGATGTTGGTGTTGTCGCCGTCGGTGGAGGCGATGAAGGCGTCCGCTTTCTCGATCCCGGCGGCGACCAGCGCCTCGGTCTCGAGCCCGGCGCCGACCGTGAACTGGCCCCCGAGATCCTCCCAGCTGCGCTCCAGGCCGACCTCGAGCCGAGCGTGCGACTCCGGGTCCTCGTCGAGGCAGGACACTTCGTGCCCCTCCCGCAACATGGCCCGGGCGACAGAGGACCCGACGCGGCCGCAGCCGACGATCAAGATGAACATGCGGCGGATACTAGTCCGCAGGCGGCGCGGTCAGCAGCACCCGGCACGGGGCTTTCTTCAGCACGTACTCGGTGGCGGCGCCGATCTCGGCCGGCCTGGCGGCGCCGATCCCGCCGATCGTCGCCCCGCCGCGGATCTTGGTCGGCGGCTCGCCGCCGATCACGATCGCCTCGGCGCCGCTGCGGCGCGCCGCCTCGAGGATCCCGGCGCCGACCTTGCGGGCGCGGATCACCTCGGTGGTGACGCCGACCCCCCCGTACTCCTCGCCGACCTCGCGGGCGCGCTCCAGCGCCCGCCGCGCCTCCGCCTCACGCTCGGGCGGCAGCGGCGCGTCCAGCGGCAGGGTCAGCGGCACTTCGATCACGTAGACGACGTCGAGGCGGGGGTCGCCCTCGCCGTCGCCGGACTCCTCCCGCTCGGCGGCGGCGAGGCGGCCGGCGGTGGCGACGATGTCGTCGTCGAGCACGGTCCCGAAGACCGGCACGAGGATGTTGCGGAACTCGACCTCCCGCACCTGCTTGGTCAGCGCCCGCTCGGTGACGGAGACGCGCTGGGTCAGCTTCGTCCCCTCGAAGACCTTGCGGTAGACGACGTAGAAGGTGAGGCCGAAGGCCATCCAGCCGAGCCCGACCCAGCGCGCCGTCGAGTGGTAGGCGAGGACGCTGAGGAAGGCGAGGCCGCTGACCAGCGCCGCGACGATCGCCGGCAGCGGCAGCTCGGCGCCGCGCCAGGGAACCCCGAGCGGGACCCGAAACGGCCGCCGCCGCTCCGGCTTGGTGACCCGCAGGCGGATGATCGAGACATGGGCGATCGTGATCGCCAGGGTCGCCCCGAAGGCGTAGATGCCGGCCAGCAGCTTGACGTTGCTGTTGGTGAGGATCACCAGCCCGAGGGAGATCAGGCCGCAGATCGCGATCGCCACGTACGGGGTCGCCCGTCGCTTCTCCAGCTTGCCCAGCCAGCTGGGGATCTGGCGGTTGATCGCGAGGATGTAGGTGTGGCGGGAGACGCCGAGCATCGAGATGCTGGCCGCCCAGAACAGCACCGGCGCGGCGACCAGCGCCACCATCCAGCGCATCGTGTCGGCGACCCAGCCCGGGCTGTAGGAGGAGACCACCCCCAGCACCGGGTCCTCGACGAACTGGTTGCCGAGCGCGGTCTCGGGGCCGTTGGGGCCGGCGACGACCGGCACCGCCATCAGCGCGATCGCCGCCATGCCGGCGTAGACGAGCGGCACCGCGATCCCCCCCAGGGAGGCGATCCGCTTCAGGTCGCGGCGGCTGACGTCGATGTCGGGGGCCAGGTCCGAGGCCGCCTCGATCCCGGCGTAGGCGAGCATCGCGACGACCGCCGCGTAGACGATGTCGCGGAAGCTGGGGTCGGTGAACAGGTTCAGCTCCGCCGTGAGGCGGTCGGGGTGCATGACGGCGAGGGCGCCGACGACGATCACCGCCAGCTGCAGGCCGAGGTCCGCCAGAGCGAGCACGGCCAGCGAGCGCTGGCGCTCGCGCCCGGTGACGTTGAGCACGTTGAGCACGCAGACCGCGGCGATCACCGCCGCAGCGATGCCGATCTCCCAGCCGGGCTGGGTGAAGCCGCCCCAGACCGGCGAGAGGTAGTGCGGGACCGAGATCGCCGCCAGGGCGATCACGATCAGGTAGTCGATCAGGATCGCCCAGCCGGCGATGAAGGCTACGAGCTCGTTGAAGGCGTGGCGGGCGAAGGTCGAGGAGCCGCCGCGCTCGCGGAACATCGCGCCGCCCTCGACGTAGCTGAGCGTGGTCAGGCCGAACAGCAGGCCGGCGGCGAGGAAGATCAGCGGCGTCAGGCCGAGGCCGCGGTCGGCGACGACGCCGAGCGCGAAGTAGATCGAGAACCCGACCGCCGAGTAGGCGGCCGCGAACAGCGTCGGCACCCCGAGGCCGCGCTTGAGGAGGCGGTCGGACTGGGCTTCGGGCGATCCCTGCGAGGGCCCGCGGTCGCTCATCGCTGCGTCCGGGAGGAGATCCAGAGCCTCCCGGCCCCCACGGCGACGAAGGCGGCCCCCATCAGCACCCCGACCGAGGCCGGCCCGCCGCCGTTGGCCAGCGTCACCGCCAGCACGACCAGGCCGATCGCGACGAAGACCAGCGAGAAGCCCTGCACCGCCCGCTGGTAGATCAACTGGTCACCTCGAACAGGGCCGGCGCGGGACCGGCGACCGGGCTTTCGGTCGGGTCGGAGACGACGATCACCCGGCAGGGCCGCTCGCCGAGGACCGTCTGCACGGTCTTGCCGTAGAGCGGCGCGCCGTTGCGGTAGCGCAGGCCGATGACCAGCGCCGCCCCCTTGATCAGCCGTGCCTCCTCGGCGAGCGAGTAGCCGGCCTGGCCGGGCCTGACCCGGGCGACGTGGCCGGTCACCCGCTGGCCGCCGATCAGCTTCGCCTCCTCGATCTTGCGCTGCGCCTCGGCTTCGGGCTCGGGCATCTTGGCATCCAGCGGCAGGTGGGTCGGGACGGTCAGCATCGAGTGGATGTGGATGCCGCGGCGGCGCTTGGAGGCGAGCTTGACCGCGGTCGCGACCACCTCCGGCGAGAACGATTCGTCGTCCTCGAACCCGACCAGCACGCTGCGGTACTCGACCTCTTCGACCCCGAGCGGCTCCGGCAGCACGACCTTGACGGTTTCGGTCAACGGCAGCTTCTGGTTGCGCCGGTAGAGCACGTAGACGGCGATCCCGAAGGCCATCCAGCCGAGGCCGACGAAGAGCGTGCGCGGGTTGAGCGCCATCACCACGAGCCAGGCGGCGAAGGTGCCGAGGCCCCCGAGCACGGCGCTGAGCGGCAGCTCGACGCCGAAGGCGCGGAAGTTGAGCGGCGGCTTCCAGGGACGCTCCGCGTCGCTCTGCACGCGCCGCAGCTGGATCACCGCGACGTGGGCGATCGTGAAGGAGAGCATCGCGCCGAACGAGTACATCGTCGCCAGGAAGTCGGTCTGGCCCGGCAGCAGGGTGACGATCGCGATCGTGGCGAAGACGAGGATCGCGATGTACGGGGTGCGGTAGCGCGGGTGGACCTGGCGCAGGCCCTCGGGCAGCTGCCGGTGCTGCCCCATCGAGTAGGTGAGGCGGGAGACGCCGATCAGGCCGGCGTTGGTCGCGATCAGCAGGATCACCGCGGCGAGGATGCCGACGTAGTAGCGGAGGATCTCGGTCGGGAGATGGGAGAGGCCGAGGTTCTCGACGATGCCGAGGATCGGGTCGTCGGCGAAGGTCGTGCCGAGCTCGGTGGTGAAGCTGCCGGCGACGTCCTGGGTGACCGGCATCGCCGAGAGGGCGACGATCGGGATCAGCAGATAGAGGCCGAGCACGGCGACGACCGTGAGGCCGACGCTGCGGGGGATCGTCCGCGCCGCGTCTTTCGCCTCCTCGGCCATGTTCGAGATCGTCTCGATCCCGGTGTAGGCGATCATCCCGACCGCGATCCCGAGCGCGAAGTCGCTCCAGGTCGGGGCGACGCCGAGCTGGACGTTGTCGACCAGGACCTCGGGGCTGAAGACCAGGACCAGCCCGATCCCGACCAGGACGACCTGGGTCGCGAGGTCGGCGACCGCGAGGACGAGGTTGAGCTTCGCCGACTCTTCGGTGCCGCGGATGTTGAGCAGGGCGAGGGCGACGATGAGGACGGCGCCGCCGATGATGTCCCCGGGGCTGTCCCCGAGCCAGGGCCAGAAGACGGCCAGGTAGTGGGGCACGAAGAAGGCCGAGATCGCGACCGTGATCGTGTAGTTGAGCATCTGCCCCCAGGCGGCGACGAAGCTGACCAGCTCGTTGAAGGCGTGGCGGGCGAAGCTCGAGGAGCCGCCGGCCTCCGGGTACATGACGGTGGCCTCGGCGTAGGTGGCGGCGGTGGCGGCGAAGATCAGGCCGGAGATGACGAAGGCGACCGGGGTGAGGCCGAGCGCGAAGGCGGCGGTGACTCCGAGCGCGTAGTAGATCGAGGAGCCGACGTTGCCGTAGGCGGCCGAGAACAGGGCGCCGACGCCGTGGACACGGCTCAGCGACTCGTCTCTGGGGATGCGCTGGGCCAACTAGGCCCTGCCGGAGCTGGTCATTCGGCCGAATATACGGACGCAGCCGGTGCTCTCCGCAGGTGGGCGCGACCGAGGTCGGCGGGCGATCCGCAGCCGCAGAGAGCGAGGGTCAGCTCGAGCTCGTCGCGGAGCAGCTCCAGCACCCGCTGCGCCCCGGCGGCGCCGCCCGCGGCAAGTCCCCAGAGGGGCGCACGGCCGACCAGCACCGCGTCCGCCCCGAGCGCCAGCGCGATCGCGACGTCGACGCCGCGGCGGATGCCGCCGTCGACCAGGACCGCGGCGCGCCCGCCGACCGCGTCGACGACCTCGGGCAGGGCGTCGCCGCTGGCGAGCGAGCGGTCGAGCTGGCGGCCGCCGTGGTTGGAGACGACGACACCGGCGGCCCCGTGGGCGACGGCGAGCTCCGCGTCCTCCGGGGTGAGGAGGCCCTTGACCAGGACCGGCAGGCTGCAATCAGAGGCCAGGTCCTCGAGATCGGACCAGCTCAGCGCCGGCTCCATCAGCCGGAAGGTCTCCTCGATCGTCACCGTGCGGTCGACGCCCATCGCGGCGGCGACGCTCGGGACGCCCAGCCCGGCGGGGACCGCGAACCCGGTGCGGCGGTCGCGCTCGCGGTTCCCGGCCGGCGGGGCGTCGACGGTGACGACGATCGCCTCGAAGCCGGAGCCGACCGCCTCGTCGATCATCGCCCGCGTGACCGCCTCGTCGCGGAAGCAGTAGAGCTGGAACCAGCGCCGCCCGGCGGGAGCCGCGGCGGCCAGCTCGCTCGGCCGGGTCGTGGCCAGGGTCGAGAGGCAGATCGCGGTGCCGAGCTCGGCCGCCGCCCGGGCCATCCCGACCTCGCCCTCGGGGTCGACCAGCCGCTGGTAGGCGACCGGCGCGACCAGGACCGGCATCGCCAGCGGCGCGCCCAGCAGCTCGATCTCCGTGCTCGGCTCGCCGCCGCCGCGGAGCACCCGCGGCCGCAGGCGCCAGCGCCGCCACGCCTCGCCGTTCTCCCGCAGCGTCAGCTCGTCCCCCGCCCCGCCCGCGAAGTACCCCAGCACCCCGGCGTCGAGCTTCTCGGAGGCGGCCCGTTCGAAGTCGGCGACGTTGACGAAATCCTCGGTCACCGCGCGACCCTAGCGCTACGGTGGCGGGCGTGAGCGCTCCGGAACGGCCGACGCAGCGGCAGATCAGGCGGCGCCGGCGCACGGCCATCGCGATCCTCGCCGCCGCGCTGGCCGCCCTCGCCTACCTGGCCCTGGCCGCGACCGTCTTCGCGCCCACCGACCGGCACGGGGCCGGGCTCGTCCACCTGAACCTGCGCAGCGAGGCGGTCGGAGAGGAGCTCGGGGTCAACGTGATCGTGCCGCCGCGGACCGGGCCGCGGGGGGAGCGCTCGCTGCTCGTCTTCCTGCACGGCCGCGGCGGCTCGGAGGAGACCTTCAACGACGCCGTCTTCGGAGGCCTGCCAAAGCTGGGGAAGCGGCGCGGCATGGTCGTCGCCTTCCCCGACGGCGGCGACCACAGCTACTGGCACAACCGCCGCGGCGGGCGCTGGGCGACCTACGTGATGCAGGAAGCGATTCCGCGGGTCGTGCGCCGCTTCGGGATCGACCCCGAGCGGGTGGCGATCGGCGGCATCTCGATGGGCGGCTTCGGCGCCTACAACCTGGCGCTGCAACACCCCGGTCGCTTCTGCGCGGCCGGCGGCCACTCGGCCGCGCTCTGGTTCGACGGCGGCGAAACGGCGCCCGGCGCCTTCGACAGCGCCGCCGACTTCGAGCGCAACGACGTGGTCGGGGCGGTCCAGGCGGACCCGAACGCGTTCGGCGAGACCAGGGTCTGGAACGACTACGGCCGCGCCGACCCGTTCCGCGTCTACAACGAAGGCTTCGTCGACGCGCTGCGGGCGGGGAGCGCCGAGCTCAGTGCCCACTCCTGGCCGGGCGGCCACAAGGGCGACTACTGGAGCGGCACTGGCCCGCCTACCAGCGCTTCTACCTCAACGCCCTGGCGCGCTGCGGCTGACCCTCAGGTCGTCGCTTATCGGCATATGGCCGAGGAACGACGACCTGAAGGCTCAGAGACCCGGGGCGCCGGCCGGCGGGGTGCCCGGCGGGGGCGAAGGGCCCCAGCTTTCGCGGCCGTCGGCCTGCGAGATCGGGATCCTCGGGCCGGCCATCGCCGGCGTGTCGAGGGTGACGTCGACGACCGACTTGACCCGCGAGAGCACCTCGCGCACGGTGCTCTTGCGGCCCTGGAAGCCCCACTCGTGCAGATCGGCGGTGAGGCCGGTGGCGTCGATCCCCGCCGCCTCCGCCAGGAACAGAGCGCGGGGCATGTGGAAGCCCTGGGTGACGACGACGGCGTCGCGGACGCCGAAGATGCTGCGCGCCCGCACCATCGTCGCCCAGGTCTCGAAACCGGCATGGTCCTCGAAGACGTCTTCGGGCCGCACGCCCGCGGCCACGAGCGCCCTGCGCATCGTCCCCGGCTCGTCGTAGGCCCAGGCGCCGTGGTCGCCGGAGACCAGCACCTTCTCGACCTTGCCGGCGTGCCACAGCGCCGCCGCCTGCCGCACCCGGTCGGCGAGCATCGCGCTCATGTCCCCGTCCGGCTCGACCAGCGCTCCGGGGACGATCGCGACCTCGGCCGGCCGCACCTCGGCGACGGTCTCCGTCGACCGCCCCGACCCCTCCAGCAGCACATATGCATTCGACCCGAGCACGAACAGCGCCAGCGCCGCGGCGCCGCCAAGCGCCGCCTTCGAGAGCCGCGGCCAGCGCCGCAGCGGATAGGTCAGCCCGCGCATTGCCGCAACGCTACCGGCCGTGCTCAGCGTTTTCCTTTTGCCGGCGTCTCTTTCGGCTTCAGTTTCGGCTCGCCGAACCGCACCACCGCGGGAGTCGGATCCGCGTTGCCGGCGGTGTCGACTGCGAAGGCTTCGAACCGGTGCCGACCGGGGCCGAGGCCGCGCACGCCCTGCGTACGCCCGCACGGCCTGAAGGGGCGGCGATCGAACCGGCAGCGAAAGGTGCTCCCTGGCTCGCTGGAGCGGAGCCTGAGGGCGAAGAACACCGGTGGTTTGCGCATCAGGTAGAGCTTGGAGACTCGGGTCTGCGGCGTAGTCGTGTCGGCCGGCGGCCCCGGCGGCGGCGAGCCCCGGTCCGCTGCGGGCAGCTGCAGATCCTCGATGAAGGCGTAGAGCCAGAACTGCGCGGTGCTCGCCTCGCCGCTGCCGGGGTCGCGTTTCCCGTCGACCGCGATCCGGTAGGTCCTGCCGGCGGTGACCGGGAAGTCGCCCGTCCCGAGGAAGTCACCGGAGGCGACGGGGGTCAGCCCGCCGAGCGCGTCGCCTTCGTAGACGGCGATCAGCGTTTCGAACCAGTTGCCCTGGGCGCTGAGCCTGGCGGTCCCGGTGACCGGAGCGGTCCACCTGTACCAGACGGACGAGCCGCCGGGATCGCCCGCGTGCTCGGGCTCGCCCAGCTCCTTGCTCGCGCCCCAGTTGTAGCCGGTCGCGGAGCCGAAGTACCACGGCGGTTCGCCTGGTTCTTCTTCGATCCGCCCGGAGAGGACGGAGGCGTCCCCGAAATCGTCGTTGGCTGGAGGCGGGGTCGCTTCGACCTGGAGAGGAATGAGCCCTTCCCCGCTCGGCGGCGGCGATGGTGGGAAGTAGAAGCCGTCGCCGTCGGCGACGATCTCGTAGACGGAGCCGGCCTCGGCCCTGAACGTCGCCTGCCTGCCGCTGTACGGAGTGGGGCAGCCGGGACCGCTCATGGAGCTGTCGGCGACCAGGGCGAGCGCGTTCACCGCGGTCCCGGTGTAAACCCCGACCTGAGTCGGGAACCCGCTCTCACAGGTCCCGACGGTGACGAACCCGGTCTCTTCGGCTTCCCACTCGTACCAGAGCGTCCGGCCCTTGCCGGTCATCAACCAGGGCTCCCCGTCCTCCCGCGAAGCTTCGACGTTGGACCGCTCCACCTCGATCGGCAACGGCCCACTCAGGATCTCACGGTCCACGAAGTCGTCATTGGCCGGCGGCGCCGCAACCGCCCCGGTGACCCCGAGCACCAAACACCCCATCGCCACGGCCAAAGCCGCCAAAGACCCCCGCCGAATCATCATCACCATCCTATAAACACTTGAGTTTCCGTTCGATGCGGCAAGTGGAGGGGGCTGTGTGCCCCTCCCGCAAGCGGCGTCCTGATTTTCGCCGGGAGCTCTAAGCGAGAGACGCAACCTCAGCGGCGAAAATCCCAGCGAAGCGGGAGGGGCACACAGGCCCCTCCCCTCGCCACCGCCTAGAAGTGAACGATCGGGATGATCAGGATGGCGACGATGTTCGCCACCTTGATCATCGGGTTGATCGCCGGCCCGGCCGTGTCCTTGTAGGGATCGCCGACCGTGTCGCCGGTCACCGAGGCGGCGTGGGCCTCGGAGCCCTTGCCCCCGTGCTCGCCGTCCTCGATCAGCTTCTTCGCGTTGTCCCAGGCGCCGCCGCCGGCCGTCATCGAGATCGCGGCGAAGAGGCCGACGACGATGACGCCGATCAGCAGGCCGCCGAGCGCGTCGACGCTGAGCACGCCGACGATCACGGGGACGATGATCGGGATCAGCGAGGGCAGGATCATCTCTTTCTGCGCCGCCAGGGTGACGATGCTGACCGTCTGCCCGTAGTCGGGTTTTTCGGTCCCGTCCATGATCCCGGGGTGCTCGCGGAACTGTTTCCGCACCTGCTCGACCACCTGGCCGCCGGCGCGTCCCACCGCCTCGATCGCGAGGGCCGAGAACAGGTAGACCATCATGCCGCCGATGATCAGCCCGATCAGCACGTCTGGGCTGGTCAGGTTGAAGAGGCCGTCGAGGTCGAACCCGGTCGGGGCCTCGTCTTTGAGCTCGCTCTTGAACGCCGCGAACAGGACCAGCGCCGCCAGCGCGGCGGACCCGATCGCGTAACCCTTGGTGACCGCCTTGGTCGTGTTGCCGACCGCGTCGAGCGGGTCGGTGACGTTGCGGACCTCCTCGGGCAGCTCCGCCATCTCGGCGATGCCGCCGGCGTTGTCGGTGATCGGGCCGAAGGCGTCGAGCGCGACGATCAAGCCGCAGAGCGAGAGCTGGGCCATCACGGCGATGCCGATGCCGTAGATGCCGGCCAGGTCGTTGGCGACGAGGATCGCGATCGCGATCACCAGCGCCGGGGCCGCCGTGGACTGGAAGCCCTGGGCGAGCCCCTGGATGATGTTCGTCGCGTGCCCGGTCTCCGAGGCCGCGGCGATCGTCTTCACCGGCCGGAACCGGGTCGAGGTGTAGTAGTCGGTGATCACGAACAGCAGCGCGGTGACGGCGATCCCGATCACGGCGCAGAGCCAGAGGTCGGTGACGCTGAACGGGTCCGCCCCGGCCTCGAGGCCGAAGGCGAGCGCGTCGGACATCATCCAGTCGGTGATCGGGTAGAAGGCCGCGATCGAGAGCAGGCCGGAGACGATCATCCCGACGTACAGCGCGCCCTCGACTTTGTTCGTTTTCGTGCGCACGGTGAGCGCGCCGACGATCGAGGCGAGGATGGCGACGCCGCCGAGCACCAGCGGGAAGATCGCGACCTCGCGCAGGTAGTCGCCGCCGGCGCCGGTGAAGGTGAGGACGCCGAGCAGCATCACCGCGACCGAGGTGACCGCGTAGGTCTCGAAGAGGTCGGCCGCCATGCCGGCGCAGTCGCCGACGTTGTCGCCGACGTTGTCGGCGATCACGGCCGGGTTGCGCGGGTCGTCCTCGGGGATCCCCGCCTCGACCTTGCCGACCAGGTCGGCGCCGACGTCGGCGGCCTTGGTGAAGATGCCGCCGCCGAGCCGGGCGAAGACGGAGATCAGCGAGCCGCCGAACCCGAGGCCGATCAGCGCGTCGACCGCCTCCTTGTCATGGGTGCCGGTGGCGATCAGGAACCCGTAGTAGCCGGCGACCCCGAGCAGGGCCAGGCCGACGACCAGGAGGCCGGTGACCGAGCCGCCCTTGAAGGCGACGTCGAGCGCCGGCGGCACGCCGCCGCGGGCCGCCTCGGCGACGCGGGCGTTGGCGCGCACGGACACGTTCATCCCGATGAAGCCGGTGGCGCCCGAGAGCACGGCGCCGATCACGAAGCCGACCGCGGTCTCCCAGTTCTGAAGCACCAGCAGCACGACCGCGAGCGGTACCGCTACCGCGGCGATGATCGTGTACTGGCGGTTCAGGTAGGCCTGCGCGCCCTCCTGCACGGCCCCTGAGATTTCCTGCATCCGCTCGTTGCCAGGGGACTTGGCAAGCAGGCGCTGGGTGACGATGAGTCCGTAGACGACGGCGGCGCCAGCACAGACAAGCGCGACGACCACGCCGTAATCGGTCAGAAATTCGGTCAAGTTCGATCCTCCGGTGGTTTTGGCGGCGCGGGAGTCTATAGACGAAGGCGGCGACGCCGCCTCTAGACCCGGATTAAGCCGGTTTAGCGGTCTCCCCCGCGCCCGCGTAGGTGCGCTGGGTCTCGGCCACCGCGTCGCGGTAGACGTCCTCGATCGAGGCGCCCGCCGCAAGTGCCTCGCGCGCCCGCTGGGCGCCGTTCCGCTGCGGCAGCGCCAGCTCGATCCCGAGCTGGGAGCGGGCCGGCTCGGCCCAGGCCAGGACCGAGTCGAGCGCTGCCCGCGCCTCCACCTGCTCGCCGCCACGCCGGAAGTCGACCAGCTTGCCGTCGAGCCCGTAGCGGATCGCGCGCCAGAGGTTCTCCTCGATCTCGCGGTCGGCGAGCGGCGCGCCGGCGCCTTCGTAGCCGTGCTCGTCGTAGTCCAGCGCCGCCTGCGCCATGCAGGCGGCGATCAGGCCGGCCAGCGCGAAGGACTCCTCGCCGCGGGTCTGGGCGTCGCAGATCCGCACCTCGACGGTGCCGAAGCTGTGGTGCGGGCGCACGCTCCACCAGAGCTGGGTCGACTCGACGATCGAGCCCGCCCGCTCCAGGGTGGTGACGAAATCGGCGTAGCTGCGCCAGTCGCGGAACGGCGAGGGCACGCCGCAGCGGGGGAAGGTGCGGGTGAAGATCTCGGTGCGGACGGTGTGCAGCCCGGTGTCGCGGCGATCGAGGAAGGGCGAGTTGGCCGAGACCGCGAGCAGCAGCGGCAGCAGCTCCCGCATCCAGTCGCAGACGGCGATCGCCCGGTCGGCGCCGCGCACGCCCATGTGCACGTGCAGGCTCCAGGTGTTGTTGCGCTGCGCGACCCAGCCCAGTTCCTCGCGCAGCCGGTTGTAGTGCGGGGTGTCGATGATCCGCTGGTCGAGGTAGCTCGCCCACGGGTGCGTGCCCATCGCCCCCAGCGCCAGCCCCATCCCGCCGACCAGCTCGAAGAGGCGGCGGCGGCGCTCGGTCTGCCGCTCGACCGCCTCGGCGAAGGTCTCCGAGCGGCCGGAGCGGATCTCGACCTCGGAGGCGATCAGCTCGCCGGCCGCCGACTCGGCCAGCAGCTCGTCCTCCTGGCAGGCGGCGTAGACGTCCTCGAAGCGGTGGGCCAGCTCCAGGGTCGCCGGGTCGAGGATCGCGAACTCCTCCTCGAGCCCGATCGTGAAGTCCTGCGAGGACTCGAACCGCTCGCGGACGAGGTCGAGATCGAGGGACAAAGCGCCTAGGCCAGGTAGAAGTAGAGCGCGTAGAGCAGGTCGACCGCGGGGCTCGACGTGTGCACCGTCACCTCCGGCGGCACCTGCAGCAGCTGCTCGGAGTAGTTGAAGATGATCTTGACGCCGGCCTTGACGAGGCGGTCGGCGACCTCCTGGGCGGCGCCGGCGGGCACCGCGAGCACGCCGACGACGATCTCCTCCGCGGCCACGACCTCGGGCAGGTCGCCGAGGTCGCGGACCTGCAGCTCGCCGATCTGCGTCCCGACCACGCTCGGGTCGCTGTCGAAGACGGCGACGACCTGGAAGCCGTGGTCGGCGAAGATCGCCGAGCTGGCGATCGCCTGGCCGAGGTTGCCGGCGCCGAAGAGGGCGATGTTGTGCTGGCCCGAGGTGCGGAGGATCTTGCGGATCTCCGCGACCAGCGAGTCGACGTTGTAGCCGACGCCGCGCTTGCCGAACTTGCCGAAGCCCGAGAGGTCGCGGCGGATCTGGGTCGGGTTGATGTGCGTGTACTCCGAGAGCTCCTGCGAGGAGATCGTGTCGCGGCCCATCTTGCGCGCCTGGGTCAGCACCTGCAGGTAGCGGGAGAGGCGGGCGGCGACGCCGAGCGAAAGGCGTTCGCCTTCGACCGGGAAGCCCTCCGGCACCTCGAACTCTTCGATCACCTCGACCACGCCCCCACAGTATCGAGCCTGGCCCGAACCGCCGCCTCGTCCAGCACCAGCTCGGAGGCGACCGCGCCGCCGATCTCGACCACGGGGATTCGCTCGAGGTGGCGGCGCAGCAGCAGGTCGTCGCTCTCGATGTCGATCTCGGTGAGGTTGAAGCGGTAGCCCTCGCCGTGCAGCGCGATCAGCTTCTCCAGCGCCTCCTCGCAGAGGTGGCAGCCCGGCCGCGAGTAGACGACGACGTCGGTCACGCGGCTGCCGCGGGGGCCTCGCCGGTGGCGAAGGCGTCATAGCCGAGGTAGTCCGGGTACTCGATCCGGGGGGCGAAGCGGGCGGCGGAGCCGATCATCGCGGCGTTGTCGGTGCAGAGCTCGCCCGGGACCAGCTTCAGGCGGACACCGCGCTCCTCGCAGAGGTCGGTCACGGCGGCGCGCAGCGGGCCGTTGGCGGCGACGCCGCCGCCGAGGGCCACGGCCTCCCAGTCGCCCTTCTTCAGCGCCCGCTTCAGTTTCGAGGTGAGCTGCCGGACCACGGCGGCCTGGAAGGAGGCGGCGAGGTCGGCGCGGCGCGCGGCGACCCCCTCGGGGCCGAGTTCGCGGCAGCGGTACACGAGCGCGGTCTTGAGCCCGCTGAAGCTGAAGTCGAGGCCGGGGTCGCGGGCCATCGCGACCGGCATCCCGAAGGCCTCGGGATCGCCGTCGGCGGCCAGCTTCTGCAGGGCCGGCCCGCCGGGGTACCCGAGCCCGAGCAGGCGCGCCGACTTGTCGAAGGCCTCGCCGGCGGCGTCGTCGAGGGTCTGGCCGAGCAGCTCGTAGCCGCTGTGGTCGCGCACCCCGGCCAGCAGCGTGTGGCCGCCGCTGGCGACGAGGCAGAGGAAGGGCGGCTCCAGCGGCTCCGGCTCGAGGAAGTTGGCGGCGACGTGGCCCTGCAGGTGGTCGACCGGGATCAGCGGCAGGCGGCGCGCCGCGGCGATCGCCTTGGCGGTGCTGACGCCGACCAGCAGCGCCCCGATCAGCCCCGGGCCGGCGGTGACGGCGACCGCCTCGATGTCGCCGAGCGAGGCCCCGGCCGCCTCCAGCGCCGCGCTCGCCACCGGCGCCGTCAGTTCGAGGTGGTGGCGCGAGGCGACCTCGGGCACAACGCCGCCGAAGTCGGCGTGGGCGGCGGCCTGCGAGGAGATCAGGTTGGAGACGATCCGCGCGCCGTCGAGGACAGCCGCGCAGGTGTCGTCACAGGAGGTCTCGATCGCTAGGAGCACCGGCGCCTCAGTCCAGCCACTTCAGTCCAACCACATGATCAGCGCGTCCTCGCCGTTGTCGTGGTAATAGCGAGGGCGGACGCCGGCCGAACGGAAGCCGTAGCGCTCGTACATCCCGATCGCCTCGTGGTTGGAGACGCGCACCTCGAGCGTGAACGGCAGCTCGCCGCCGGCCTCCTCGAAGAGCCGCCGCAAGAGGCGGCCGGCGACGCCGGCGCGCCGCTGCTCGGGGGCGACGGCGACGTTCATCAGGTGCCAGACCTGGTCGTAGCGGGAGCAGATCACGTAGCCGAGCAGCTCGTCCTCGGTGCTGGCCGCGAGGCAGATGCCCGAGGGCTTGGAGAGCTCGAGCACGAACATCGCCAGCGACCACGGGGTCGGGAAGGAGCGGCGCTCGATCGCGATCACCGCGGGCAGGTCGCTGTAGGCAAGCCTGCGGACCCTCACCTCTTGGGTCAGATCACTCGTCTCTCTGGAAAGAATCTCGCTCACGCCACCGCTCCGCGTCGGGAGGTCTGAGGTAGATCGGGGCGAGCGGGCCCCCGTCGCCCGCCGCCGCCGCGAGAGCACAGACGTGCCGCGCGGCCACCCGGTGGACGGGGTCGGCATCGTCCGCTATCCGGACGCCGTGCCGAGCCAACTCGTCCCGAAATCGTACCGCCCCCGAACCGGCGGCCGGCGGCGGCGCAGGCAGGGCAGCCACCCGCTCCTCCAGCTCCCCGGGCCTGCAGACCAGCGGCTCCCACAGCCGCTCGCCCGACTCGGCGTAGAGCGCTGCGAAGACCTCGCCGCGGCGGGCGTCGAGGACGGCGAGCCGCTCCCCGCCGGTTCCCGCCTCCGCCATCCCGAGCCCGAGCGCGTCGAGCGTGCAAACGCCCGCCACCGGCAGCCCCAGGGCCGTGCCCAGTCCCCGCGCGGTGGCGATCGCGATCCGCAGGCCGGTGAACGAGCCCGGGCCGAGCCCGACGCCGAGCAGGCCGACCTCGGCCCAGCCACCGGCAGCGGCGGCGCTGCGCTCGACCTCCTCCAGCAGCGCGGTCGCGTGCCGGGGACCCCCGTCGCCGGAGGGCCCCAGGAGGGACTCGCTCAGAACCTCGCCGTCGCGCCAGGCGCAGGCGGCGGTATCAGCGGTTGCGGTGTCGAAGCCGACGACGACCAGGGCGCCGTCGCTTCTAGGCCTTCACCCTGAAGGCGAAGGCGCCGACCCGTTTGCCTTCGACGAACCAGGTGACGCGGTGCTTGCCGGGGATCGTCGAGGTGATCTTGTTCACGTAGAGCGTCCCCTGTTTGGCTTCCTGGGCCTGGGCGCAGAGGTTTTTGCCGCTCGGGAACTTGACGCAGACGCTGTAGTTGACGTCCCCTTTGAGGCTTTTGAAGAAGGCGCCCTTCTTGCTGCCTTTGGGACAGACGTGCGAGGGAGTCGCGTTGCGGGAGATGCCGCAGCCGACGTAGTGCTTGTAGGCCGCCGCGGAGGCGGTGGCCGGCACCATGCTGATCAGCAGCCCGCTGACTACCAGTGCCGCCGCGAGCGCTTTCAGTCCCTTCATCTGGCGTCCATCCCTTCCTGGGTCGAGGTTCGTACCGATGCTACAAGCTGGGTTCGCTGTCCCCCCAACACCACCTGCGCCGATTTGCTGCGGAATCCCCGGGCCGGCCCGGGTCACCACTCGATCTCGATCGTGCGGCGCTCGCCCCCCGCGTGGGCGAGGCGGATCTCGAGGGCGGGCCGGCCGAGCCGCCCGGTGCCGACCGTCGGCCACTCGACGAAGGCAACGCCGTCGGTCCCCAGGTAGTCGTCGAGCAGTGCGGGGTCCTCACCGTCGAGGCTCTCGAGCCGGTAGAGGTCGAGGTGGGAGACCGGCAGCCGGCCGCCGCCGTAGCGCTGGCCGATCGTGAAGGTGGGCGAGGTGACCGGGCCCTCGACCCCGAGCGCCCGGCAGGCGCCGCGGATCAAGGTCGTCTTGCCGGCCCCGACCTCGCCGCTGACGACGACGACGTCGCCGGGCGCCAAGCGCTCGGCGACGCGGGCGCCGAGCGCCTCGGTCGCGGCCGCGGAGCTGCTCTCGACTCGCTCCACCTCAAGACCCGAACATGTCGAGCTGATCGATCGGGGGCGGCGGAGCCTCCGGCCTGGCTTCGGCCTCGGCGATCTCCTCGGCGCTCGGCGCCGGCTCGGGGGCCGGGCCGGCGAGCAGGCCGGGGATCGTCGCGAAGTCGCCGCGCAGCGTCTCCTTCATCGCCGGCGTGCGCAGCGCCGCCGCCGGGTGGAGCAGCGGCAGCAGGAAGACCGTGCGGCTGCCCAGCTCCCGCACCTGGGGCGTGCCCCGCACCTTGGTGATCCCGGTCGGGCTGCCGCTGAGCAGCTTGGTGGCGAAGTTGCCGAGGGTGCAGACGACCTTCGGCTCGATCAGCCGCACCTGCTCCCAGAGGTAGGGCTCGCAGGCGGCGATCTCATCCGGCTGCGGGTCGCGGTTGCGGGGCGGGCGCGACTTCAGCACGTTGGCGATGAAGACGTCCTCGCGCGAGAGGCCGATCTCTTCCAGCAGCTGGTTGAGCAGCTGACCGGCGCGGCCGACGAACGGCAGGCCCTGGCGGTCCTCTTCGGCGCCCGGCGCCTCGCCGACGAACATCAGGCCGGCGTCGGCGTTGCCCGCCCCGAACACGGTCTTGGCACGGGTCTCGTGCAGGGGGCACTTGGTGCACTGCGAGACCTCTTTGTAGAGGGCGACCAGCTGCTCGCGCCGCTGCTCGGCCGTCGCCGTCATTCCTTCCCCTTCCTCGGCGAGGCCACCGTCTCCCCCGCCGCCCGCTTCTTGCGCGCGTCGGCGATCCGGTCCTGGCGTGCCGCCTCCCGCTCCCGCCGCTGCGATTCGCCGGAGCGGACGCGGGCGCCGCGCGGCTGGCGCCCCGGCGGCGAGACGTTGGAGAGCAGCCGGCGGGCATGGGCGGCACCGCACTCGGGGCAGGCCATCTCCTCGTCCCCGGCGGCCACCAGCTCCTCGAAGCGAACCCCGCACTCCTCGCACTCGAACTCGTAGATCGGCATCGCTCGGCCTATCGTAGTTCGGGCACATGGCGGACCACGCTTTGAATAGTCTGCCCGCATGAGGGTGCGGCTGCTGGGGACGCTGGTGGCACTCGCCGTGCCCGCGACGCTCGCGGCGCCGGCCGAGGCCAGGCCTGGGTACGAGGTTCAGGAGCGATCGCTGCGGCTGGCGGTCCATCCCGGCGCGAGCGCCGGGTACGAGGCGACGATCGAGACCGAAGGGCACCGGCGCGTGACCCTGACCGTCCGCCGCGGCGGCACGACCGCGGCGTACCGGACGACCGGGCGGGTCACGAAGCGAGGCATCGAGGCGCGGTTCGGCGATCTCGGCCATGTCTCGGTCCGGTTCGACGGCGAGCCGCGCCCCTTCCCGAGCCTGCTGCCGCGGAGGCTGCGGAAGGACCTGGCCGACGCCGGCCTGATCGGGGAGTGCTTCGGCCCCAAGCCGGTCCGGGAAATCGGCACGTTCAGCGGTTCGATCCGGTTCAGGGACGAGCGCGGGCTCGAGCGCATCGACGCCCGCCGGGCGCGGGGCGACGTGAGGCGCTTCTACACCCGGGTCTGCGAGCGCTCTCCGTTCGACCTCGGGCTCGAACAAGGCGACCTGCCGAGTGCTCTCGCCGATTTCGAGCTCTCGATCTTCTACGCGGCCGACGCCTCCGGGGACCGCAGGGTCTCCTTCGAAGCGATCGGCCTCGATCTCGGGCTGCCGGGGGAATCTCCGGGCGGGTTCTTCCTCGCCAACGGCAAGCTCCTCGAACGCAGGGAAGGGATGGCGGTCACGCGCACCGCGCTCTCGCTCCTCGACGAGGGGTCGGTGATCGCCAGCCGCCCCGGGAAGTCGCCGGTGACGGCGACGGTCACCGTGCCGCCCCCGTTCAGCGGCACCGCCGACTACCGCAAGGAGCGCGGCGCCCCGGCCAGCTGGTCGGGTTCGCTCGCCTTCCGCTCACTGGGCGCGGGCGTGGTGCCCTTGACCGGCCCGGGGTTCTCGGCGGCGCTCTGCCGGGTTCGGCTGGCCGAGCTCCTGTCGAGCCCCTGCCTGCGCCGGGCCGGGGCCCCGATCCCGCGCCCGGCCAAGCCCGCCCCGCCGGTCGGGTCCCAGCCGACCGCGCTCGAACTGGCGCTGGCCCGGGCTCAGGGCAGCGGCTCCCAGTCCCAGGTCTTCTGGGACGCCAGGCTCCCCTGGTCGAGGTAGCTGCGGAACTCGGAGAGCTCGGACGGCTCGACGCTGTAGACGTGGTCGGGTTCGGGGAAGTGACGGGTGCGGACCTCTTTGCCGTAGCGGCCGACCGCCTCGACCATCTGCTGGTGGACGTCGGCGTAGCGCTTGACGAACTTCGCCATGTGCCCGGTGGTGATGCCGAGCAGGTCGTGGAAGACGAGCACCTGGCCCGAGGTCGAGGGGCCGGCGCCGATCCCGATCGTCGGGATCTCCAGCTTGGCGACGATCGCGTCGGTGATCGCGGCGGGAACGGCCTCGATCACGATCGCGAAGCAGCCGGCCTTCTGCAGCGCCAGCGCGTCCTCGTAGACCTTGATCGCGTCCTTGGCGGTCCGGCCCTGGGCTTTGTAGCCGCCGAGAGCGGTCGCCGTCTGCGGGGTGAGGCCGACGTGGCCCATCACCGGGATGCCGGCGCGAACGATCGCCGCCGCGCGCTCGACCGAGATCCCGCCCGCCTCCAGCTTCACCACCTGGCAGCCGGTCTCCTTGACCAGGCGCTGGGCGCTGCGGATCGCCAGCTCGTCGCTCGACTCGTAGCTGCCCATCGGCATGTCACCGATCATCAGCGGCGTCTTCAGGCCGCGGCGCACGGCTTTGCCGAGGACGATCATCTCCTCCATCGAGACCATCTCGGTGCCCGGGTACCCGAGCACGACGTTGGCGGCCGAGTCGCCGACCAGGACGAGGTCCACCCCGGCCTCCTCGGCCACGGTCGCCGAGGGGTAGTCGTAGGCGGTGACCATCACGATCGGTTCGCCGTTGGCCATCATCTCGGCCAGGTGCGGCAGGTTGACCGGGCGCCGGCCCGGTTCGGGCGGAGCGGTGTGGGAGCGGCCGCCGGAGCTCATGAGAGCAGCACCTCCGGGTGGCTGTCGACGGCGACCGGCTCGTTGGCGTCGTCGACGTGGACGACGACCGGCGAGTAGCGCTCGAGGTCGCTCTCGTCGTAGGCGCCGAAGGAGGCGACGATGATCTTGTGGCCGGGGGCGGTGAGGTGGGCGGCGGCGCCGTTGACCTGCATCGTCCGCGAGCCCGGCTCGCCGTCGATCACGTAGGTGACGAAGCGGGCGCCGTTGTCGATGTCCCAGACGTGGACCTGCTCGTTGGTGATCAGGTCGGCCTGGGCCATCAGCTCGGTGTCGATCGTGATGCTGCCGATGTAGTCGACGTCGCAGTCGGTGACCGTGGCCCGGTGGATCTTCGACTTCAGCATCTGTCTCTGCATGGGCCCTCCTTCAGGCGGGGGGATTCGGGGTTCGGGGGTCGATCAAGACGTTGTCGATGAGGCGGGCGCCGCCGACCCGGGCGGCGAGCGCGACCAGCACCGGGCGGCCGCCCAGCTCGGCGACCGGCTCGAGCAGCTCGGCGTCGCGGGCCTCCAGGTACTCCGGCTCGATGCCGGCGGCCGCCAGCTCGCCGCGGGCCGCGTCGAGGCCGGCCTGCAGGGACTGCTCGCGGGCGGCGCGCTCGGCGGCGCGCAGGGCGCGCGAGAGGGCGGCGGCGCGCTCGCGGGCCTCGCCATCGAGGTAGGCGTTGCGCGAGCTCATCGCCAGCCCGTCGGCCTCGCGCACGGTCGGCAGCACCTCGATCCGGACCGGGATGTCGAGGTCGCGGACCATGCGCCGGACCACCGCCGCCTGCTGGGCGTCCTTCTGTCCGAAGTAGGCGACATCGGGCCCGACGCTGTTGAGGAGCTTGGCGACGACCGTGGTGACGCCGCGGAAGTGGCCGGCGCCGCGGCGGGCGGGGTCGCCGTCGAGGACGCCGGTGAGGTGGCCGCCGACCTCGACCGAGGTGGCGAACCCTTCCGGGTAGACCTCGGCGACCGAGGGGGCGTAGACGAAGTCGACTCCGCACTCCGAGGCCAGCTCCAGGTCGCGCTCCTCGTCGCGCGGATAACGGTCGAGGTCCTCGCCGGGGCCGAACTGGGTCGGATTGACGAAGAGGCTCATCACGACCACGTCGCACTCGGCGCGGGCGGCGCGCAGCAACGAGAGGTGCCCCTCGTGCAGGTAGCCCATCGTCGGCACCAGGCCGATCGCCTGCCCCTGGCGGCGGCGCTCACCGAGCTCCGCGCGCAGCACGGCCTTGGCGCGCACGACGCGGGCGCCATCGGTCACAGGGGGATTGGCGGTGCCGAGGTTCGAGTTCATCCGGTCCATGCCCTTCAGGGGTCACGGCCTGCGCGCAGAATTGTACCCCTTCCGCACGCGCCGCAGGCAGAAATTAAGACGAGGGGCCGAAGTGATCCGGGGGACGGCGCGGATCGCAGCAACGGGGAGAAGCGACCACCCTGGACGAAAGGCAGCAACCCAATGAGCTCAGACTTGAACCTCGAGCAGGTCGACGTCGACGGCGCGATCCGCGAACAGGCCCACGAGGCCGGCGAGGCACTGGAGAGCGGCGACACCCGGCTCGACTTCCTCAAGAAGGCCGGCCTCGCCGGCGGCGCCGTGGTCGGCGGCGGGGCCCTGCTCACCGCCCTCACTCCCGCCGGGGCGATGGCCGCCAAGGGCAAAGGCCGGCCGCCCGCGAAATTCGGCAAAGGCGACATCGGCATCCTCAACTACGCCCTCACCCTCGAGTACCTGGAGGCGGCCTTCTACAACGAGGCAACCGCCAACAACAGGCGGAGATCGTTCCTCACCAGCGCCGCTGAGCAGGCGTTCCTGAAGCAGACGACCGCCGACGAGAACGCCCATGTCGCCTTCCTCAAGAAGGCGCTCGGGAGCAAGGCCGTGGCTGCCCCGAAAGTCGACTTCGGCAACACCACCTCCGACCACGACTCGTTCGTCAAGACCGCGGTCGCGCTGGAGAACACCGGCGTCGGCGCCTACGCGGGCCAGGCGCTGAACATCAGCAGCCCCGCCTATATCGCGGCAGCGCTCTCGATCTGGTCGGTCGAGGCCCGCCACGCCTCGGTCGCCGGGCTGCTGCTGAAGCCGACCCCGGCAAACATCTCCCCCAGCGGTCCCTTCGACAAGCCGAGGACCGCGGCCCAGGTCCTGAAGGCCGTCGAAGCGACGGGCTTCCTCAAATAGCCACCCCCGACGGGGCCGGTCGCGAAGACCGGCCCCGTCACCCCTGACGATCGGAGAACCATGGTTCCCAGCATCGGACCGCTGGAGATAGCAATCGTCCTGATCATCGCCCTCGTCGTCTTCGGGCCGAAAAAGGTGCCGGAGCTGGGCAGGTCGCTTGGCAAGGGCATCCGGGAGCTCAAAGGCAGCATCGACGACGACAGGTCGCCGGGCCCCCGCGGGGAGGAGCCCTCCTAGCCGAACTCGATCTCGCGGATCGGCTTGGCCGGGGCGCCGGCGGCGATCGTCCGCGGCGGCAGGTCCCGGTTGACGACCGAGTTGGAGCCGACCACGCAGCGCTCGCCGATCGTGACGCCGCTGGTCACAGCGCAGTTGACCCCGAACCAGCAGTTGGCGCCGATCTCGACCGGGCCCTTGGAGGTGAACCCCTGGTGGGTGATCGGGACGTCGGGGTCGTCGAAGCGGTGGTCGGCGTCGCCGACGAAGCAGCCGTTGGCGAACATCGTGTGGTCGCCGATCGTGACCCGCTCGTGGGCGGCGATCATCGTGCCGCGGTTGAGGAAGCAGCCGGCCCCGATCTCGATCCGCGCCTCGGGCGCCAGGGTCAGCCAGCAGCCGGGCTCCAGCAGCGTCCCCTCCCCGATCGTCAACCGGCCCTCGTCAAGCGCCTCCAGCAGCTCGCCCTCGACCGGATAGCGGATGAAGAAGCCGCCGCGGGCGGCGTGGCGGTTGAGCCGCCAGCGCCGTGAGAGCCGTCGGTTGCGCTCGTACCAGCGCCGCTTCGCCCACCAGATCCGCCACCCACGCTGTCCGCCCTCGCCCATTGCGCGCCACGTTACGCCACCGGCATTCGTCCTTTCCGCGGAATACCGCAGGAAAGGACGAACGCACCGGGCGTAGACTGCGCGGCGTGGCGAAGCTGCGCGGCGGGATAGACCTCGGTGGGACGAAGATCCAGGCGGCTGTCGTCGACCTCGACGGCGGGGTCAGCGGCGAGGCGCGGCGGCCGACGCCGACCAGCGGCGGGCCGCAGGACGTGGCAGACGCGATGGCCGCGGCGATGCGGGAGGCCGCCGAGCAGGCCGGCGTCGAGACTTCGGCGCTGCAGGGCATCGGGGTCGGCTCGCCCGGCGACGCCGACGAGAAGACGGGCGTCGTCTCCTCCGCCAAGAACCTGCCGGGCTGGGAAGGCAGCTTCCCGCTCGCGGAAGCGTTGCGGGAGTCCCTGGGGGCCGAGGTACGGGTCGGCAACGACGTCCAGGTCGCGACCGAAGCCGAGTTCCACCTCGGCGCCGCGCGCGAGTTCCAGAGCCTGCTCGGCGTCTTCTGGGGGACCGGCGTCGGCGGCGGCCTCGTCCTCGACGGCAAGCCCTGGCTGGGTCGCGGCGCCGCCGGGGAGATCGGGCACGTGGTCGTGAAGCGCGGCGGTGCCAAGTGCCCCTGCGGTCGCAAGGGCTGTCTCGAGGCCTACGCCGGGCGCTCGGCGATGGAAGCCGAGGCGCGCCGCGAGCATGAGGAGGGAAGGCACACGGACCTGTTCAAGCTGATGGAGAAACACGAGAAACCGCGGCTGACCAGCGGCATCTGGGAGCGGGCGCTGGACCACGGCGACCAGATGGCGGAGAAGCTGATCGACCGGGCGATCGAGGCGCTGGGGACCGGCGTCGCCTCCGCCGTCAACCTGATCGACCCGGAGGCGGTGATCATCGGCGGCGGCCTCGGGATCCGCTTCGGTGAGCGCTACATGGAGCCGCTGATGCACGAGATGCGCAAGCACCTCTTCGTCGACGAGCGCCCCCCAGTCGTGCGCGTCGCCTCGCTCGGCGACCTCGGCGGCGCGATCGGCGCCTCGCTGCTGCTCTCCAGGTGACGAACTGCGCTTTCGGGTCGCAGTAAGACCCAAAAGCTCGGTTCGACTCAGACCCGGCCGCTCGCCTGGCGCTGCTGCCGCGCCACGGCGTCGACGATCACCGCCAGCAGGAGGACGCCGCCGGTGACCATGAACTTGACCGCCGAGGAGAGCGCGAGCAGGTCCATGCCGTTGGAGATCGAGCCGATCACGAGGGCGCCGAGCAGGGCCGTCCAGACCGAGCCGCGGCCGCCGAAGAGGCTGGTGCCGGCGATCACCGGCCCCGCGATCGCCAGCAGCAGCAGTTCGCTGCCGCCCGAGCCCTGGTTCACCGCGAGCAGCCGTGAGGCGATCATGATGCCGCCGATCGCCGCCATCGCGCCGGCGATCCCGAAGACGACGGTGCGCACGCGGTTGACGCCGATCCCGGCGCGGCGCGCCGCCTCGGCGTTGCCGCCGACGGCGAAGACGTGGCGCCCGAAGGCGGTCCGCCGCGCGACGTACTCCATGCCGACGACGAAGGCGAGCAGGATCAGCAGCGCCAGCGGGATCCCGCGGTCCGAGTTGAGCACCGCGACGGCGACGATCGTCACCGCGGCGACGAGGACGAAGCGGACCAGCATCCCGGTCGGGCTCTCGGCTTCGAGCCCCGCAGCGACGCGCCGCCGGTGGCCGAGGAAGAGGGTCGCGCCGAAGGCGGCGATCACCAGCGCGGCGAGGATCCAGGCGGTCGCGCCGTCGTAGAAGGTGTTGGCGAGGCCGGTGATCTTCGGGTCGGTGATGTTGATCGAGCCGGTCGAGCCGAGCACCTGTAAGAGCGCTCCCTGCCAGGCGAGCAGACCGGCCAGGGTGACGACGAAGGAGGGGACGCCGAAGCGGCTGAAGAGGAAGCCCTGCAGGAGGCCGATCGCGAGCCCGACCGCGATCGCAGCGGCGATCGCCAGGTAGGGGTTCCAGCCGTGCTTGACGTTGAGCACGGCCATCACGGCGGCGGCGAGTCCGCTCACCGCACCGACCGAGAGGTCGATCTCGCCGAGCAGCAGGACGTAGACGATGCCGATCGAGATCAGGGCGATGCCGGTGATCTGCAGCATCAGGTTGGTCAGGTTCTCGGCCGAGAGGAAGCGGTCGTTCTGGGACTGGAAGATCACCCAGATCAGCGCCAGGCCGATCACCACGCGCAGCGAGGCGAGATCGCCCTGGAGGATGCGCCGCAGGGTCTCGCGGCGGTCGCTGCCCTGCGTCTCCGCCCCGGCGGTGGCGGTGGCGCTCATCGCCTCTCCTCCCCGTTCTCACCGTTTTTCCGCTCGCCCTCGGCGCCGACCCCGGTGATCGCCGAGACGACGTGCTCCTCGGTCGTCGCTTCGGCGTCGAACTCGCCGGCGTTGCGGCCGAGCCGCAGGACGACGATCCGGTCCGCCACCTCGAAGACGTCGACCAGGTTGTGGCTGATCACGACGACGCCGAGCTCGCGCTCGCGCAGCCGACGGATCAGCTGCAGGACCTGGGCCGTCTGGGCGACCCCGAGCGCCGCGGTCGGCTCGTCGAGCAGGACCACCCGCGGCTCGCCGAGCAGCGAGCGGGCGACCGCCACCTGCTGGCGCTGGCCGCCGGAGAGGGTGCCGACCTCGCTGCGCAGGCTGGGGATCGTCACCGCCAGGTTCGAGAGCAGCTCCCCGGTCTGGTGCTCCATCCGCGCCTCGTCGAGCTGGCGCGATACCTGGCCCGGCCCGGGCGAGACCTCCTCGCGGCCGAGGAAGAGGTTGGCGACGACGTCGAGGTTGTCGCAGAGCGCCAGGTCCTGGTAGACGGTGGCGATCCCCAGTTCGGTCGCGTCCTGGGGCTTGGAGATCGAGGCTTCCCGGCCCTCGAAGCTGATCGCCCCGCCGTCGGCTGCGTGGATCCCGGCGATCGTCTTCACCAGGGTCGACTTGCCGGCGCCGTTGTCGCCGACCAGGCCGATCACCTCGCCGGCACGGACGGCGAAGTCGACCCGGTCCAACGCCTGGACGGGGCCGAATCGCTTGCTGACTCCCTTCAGCTCGAGGAGGGGAGCTGCGGTGGCCATCTCAGCCGGAGATTCCCGCTTCTTTGCAGGCCGCCGCGTAGGGGCCGGTACAGAGTTCTCCCGGGGAGATGAATTCGTCTTTGATCACGGTGTCTTTGACGTTGTCTTTGGTCACCGCCACCGGTTCGAGCAGCGTCGAGGGCACTTTGGTTTTGCCGTTGTCGAGCTCGTCGGTCATTTCGGCTTTCGGTTCTTTGCCTTCGGCGAGGGCGATCGCGATTTCGGCGCTGATCTCCGCCTCCGGTTTGATCGCCTTGTAGACGGTCATGTACTGCTGGCCGGCGAGGATGCGCTGCACCCCGGCGACCGTGGCGTCCTGTCCGGTGACCGGTTTTTCGGCCGGGTCGATGCCGGCCGATTTCATCGCCGCGATCGCGCCGCCGCCGGTGTCGTCGTTGGCGGCGTAGACGCCGTTGAACCCGGTTTTCCCGAGCGCGGTGATCGCCTGCTGCATCTCGTTCTGGGCGTTTTCCGCCGACCAGCCGGGGGTGTCGTACTCTTTCGCGACGTCGATCCCGGCGGTGTCGAACCCTTTGTGGGCGCCGGCTTTGAACAGCGCCGCGTTGCTGTCGGCGGGATCGCCGTTGATCATCACGATCGGCCCGCTGGCGCTGCCGTCTTCTTTCAGTTTTTTCGCCAGCGTTTCGGCCTGGAGTTCGCCGACTTTTTCGTTGTCGAAGGAGACGTACCAGTCGACTTCGGCGTTTTCGATCAGGCGGTCGTAGCTGAGGACCGGGACGTTCTGGGCTTTCGCTTTTTCGACCATGGCCGCCGCCGATTTGGCGTCCATCGGGTCGAGCACGAGCACTTCGGCACCCTGGGTCAGCGCCGCTTCGGCCTGGCTCTGCTGTTTCGAGGCGTCGCCGCCGGCGTTGCTGTAGAGGACTTCACAGTCCTCACAGATCTCTTCGACCTTTTCTTCGAAGTAGGGACGGTCCGCCGACTCGTAGCGGGGCGTCTCGTTTTCGGGCAACAGCAGGGCGATCTTCGGGCCACCGCCGCCGTCGTCGCTGCTACCGCAACCGGCCACCGCCAGGACGAGCGCAAGCACGGCCACCGCGATCAGTGCGAGCCGCTTGGGAATTCCAGAACTGGACATGGTTCTCCTCCGGTCTCCTGCCTGTTCCGCAGTGCCATTACCCCCGGGCGGGGATTTCATGCACCGAGCGGGAAAGGGCTCAGGCGGCGATCGGCTCGCGGCGTCGGCCGCGCTTCGGCTTCGCCGCTACGACGAGCTCGGAGAGGAAGCGGCCGGTGTAGGAGCCCTTCACCGCGGCGACCTCCTCCGGGGTGCCGGTGGCGACCACCTCTCCCCCCTCTTCGCCCCCCTCGGGGCCGAGGTCGACGAGCCAGTCGGCGGTCTTGATCACGTCGAGGTTGTGCTCGATCACGACCACGGTGTTGCCGGCGTCGACCAGGCGCCCCAGCACCTCGAGCAGCCGTTGGACGTCGGCGAAGTGCAGGCCGGTGGTCGGCTCGTCGAGGATGTAGAGGGTGTCGCCGGTGGCGACTTTGGAGAGCTCGGTGGCGAGCTTGATCCGCTGCGCCTCGCCGCCGGAGAGCGTCGTCGCCGGCTGGCCGAGGCGGATGTAGTCGAGCCCGACGTCGTGCAGGGTGCGCAGGCGGCGGGCGATCTTCGGCACGTTCTCGAAGAAGTCGACCGCCTCCTCGACCGACATCTCCAGCACGTCGGCGATGCTCTTGCCCTTGAAGCGGACCTCCAGCGTCTCGCGGTTGTAGCGCTTGCCGTGGCACTGCTCGCAGGGGACGTAGACGTCGGGCAGGAAGTGCATCTCGATCTTGATCTGGCCGTCGCCCTTGCAGACCTCGCAGCGGCCGCCCTTGACGTTGAAGCTGAAGCGGCCCGGCTTGTAGCCGCGCGCCCGCGCCTCCTGGGTCTGGGTGAAGAGCTGGCGGATGTGGTCGAAGACGCCGGTGTAGGTGGCCGGGTTGGAGCGCGGCGTGCGGCCGATCGGCGACTGGTCGATGTTGATGATCTTGTCGATCTGGCTGAGCCCGTCGATGCCGTCGTGGGCGCCGGGACGCAGCTTCGCCTGGTGCAGCCGGTTGGCGACCGCGTGGTGCAGGGTCTCGTTGACCAGGGTCGACTTGCCGGAGCCGGAGACCCCGGTGACGCAGCAGAAGACGCCGAGCGGGACCATCACGTCGACGTCCTTGAGGTTGTGTTCGCGGGCACCGCGGACGACCAGGGTCCCGGTCGGCTCCCGCCGCTCCTGCGGCACCTCGATCCGGCGCTTGCCGGCGAGGTACTGGCCGGTCAGCGAGGCGGGGTTCCCGGCGACCTCCTTCGGGGTGCCGGCGGCGATCACGTGGCCGCCGTGTTCGCCGGCCCCGGGACCGAGGTCGACGAGGTGGTCGGCCGCCTTCATCGTCCCCTCGTCGTGCTCGACCACGATCACCGTGTTGCCGAGGTCGCGCAGCCGGTCCAGGGTCGCGATCAGCTTCTCGTTGTCGCGCTGGTGGAGGCCGATCGAGGGCTCGTCGAGCACGTACATGACCCCGACCAGGTGCGAGCCGATCTGGGTCGCGAGCCGGATCCGCTGCGCCTCGCCGCCGGAGAGCGAGCGGGCCGAGCGGGCCAGCGAGAGGTAGCCGATGCCGACGTTCTCGAGGAAGGCGAGCCGTTCTGAGATCTCGCGCACGATCAGGCGGGCGATCGCCCGCTCGGTCTCGGTCATCTCCAGCTCGTCGATCCACTGCGCCGCCGCCCGCGCCGAGAGCGCGCTGTACTCGGCGATGCTGAGGCCGCCGACCTTGACCGCGAGGCTCTCGGGGCGCAGCCGCGCGCCGTCGCACTGGGGGCACGGCTGCTCGGCCATGTAGCTCTCGATCCGCTCGCGGTTGGTCTCGGAGTCGGTCTCCTCGTAGCGCCGCTGCAGGTTGTTGACGATGCCCTCGAAGCGCACCTTGTAGGAGCGGCGGCGGCCGAAGCGGTTGGTGTAGGTGACCTGGTGGCGGTCCTCGCCGGTGCCGTAGAGGAAGATCTCCTTGTCGGACTTCTTCAGCTTCGACCACGGGAGGTCGGTGTCGACCCCGTACTCCTCGGCGACGGCGGCGATCAGCCGCCTCCAGTAGGCGCTGATGCCGCGGTTCCAGGGCTGCAGGGCGCCCTCCGCGAGCGAAAGCGTCGGGTCGGGGACGACCAGCTCGGGGTCGATCACCCGCTGGAAGCCGAGCCCGTGGCAGCGCTCGCAGGCCCCGTGCGGCGAGTTGAAGGAGAAGATCCGCGGCTCCAGCTCGGGGATCGAAGTACCGCAGTTGAGGCAGGCGAACTGCTCGGAGAAGAGCAGCGTCTCTCCCGCCCCCTCGCCCTCGGCGATCTCGACTTCGATCAGGCCGGCGGCGAGCCCCCCGGCCGCCTCGACCGACTCCGAGAGCCGCCGGCGCAGGTCCGTCTTCATCACCAGCCGGTCGACCACGACCGAGATGTCGTGTTTGAACTTCTTGTCGAGGACGATCTCCTCGTCGAGGCGGCGCAGCTCCCCGTTCACCTTGACCCGCGAGTAGCCCTCGAGGCGCATCTGCTCCAGCAACTTCCCGTACTCGCCTTTGCGCCCGCGCACGACCGGCGCCATCACCATGAACTTGGTCCCCTCGGCGAGGGTCATCAGCCGGTCGACGATCTGCTCCTGGGTCTGGCCGGTGATCTCCTCGCCGCACTCGGGGCAGTGCGGCACCCCGATCCGGGCCCAGAGCAGGCGCAGGTAGTCGTAGATCTCGGTCACCGTGCCGACCGTCGAGCGCGGGTTGCGCGAGGTCGTCTTCTGGTCGATCGAGATCGCCGGCGAGAGCCCCTCGATCGAGTCGACGTCGGGCTTCTCCATCAGGCCGAGGAACTGGCGCGCATAGGCCGAGAGCGACTCGACGTAGCGCCGCTGTCCCTCGGCGTAGATGGTGTCGAAGGCAAGGCTCGACTTGCCGGAGCCGGAGAGCCCGGTGATGACGATCAGCGCGTCGCGCGGCAGCTCGAGGTCGACGTCCTTGAGGTTGTGCTCGCGCGCGCCGGAGATGACGATTCGGTCCGAAGCGGCCACTCGCAACGAGTCTACCCAGGCGAACAGATGTTCCCCGGGGGAGAATCGAAGGTCGCGGTGCACTTATCCCCGGTATGCGGGGAGAAATGCGCCCTCACGGACCACTTGCCGAGCTTGCGCGAGCGCAGCACGGCGTCGTCTCGTTTCGCCAGTTGCGCCGGCTTGGGTTCTCAAAGGGAGCTATCGACCGGATGGTCGGTGCCGACCGCATCCACCGGGTGCATCGCGGCGTCTACGCAACGGGGCACGCCGATCTATCGCCCCATGCCCGTTGTATGGCGGCAATCCTGGCCTGCGGGACAGGAACCGTGCTGAGCCACGCTTCCGCTGCCTGGCTATGGGGAATGCTTCCTCGCTTTCCAGTCGAGGTCGCGGTCACCGTTCCTCGCGGCGTTCACCAGCGCGTCGGTATCGACGTTCACCGCGCAAAGCCACTACAGCCTGAAGAGTGGGGACGGATGGCGCGGATACCGGTGACCTCGCTTCCGCGCACTCTTCTGGACCTCGCTGCGACCGAGCGGCCGAGACGGTTGCAGCAGGCGATCGAGCGCGCCGAGCGCATCGGTGTTCTCGACCTGGTCTCCGTCGACGCGCTCCTGCGGCAACGGCACGGCGAGCGGGGGACGCGGCGTCTGCGTGAGGCGCTGGCGATCTACCGCGACCCGGCCTTCAGCCGCTCGCGGGCGGAGCTGCTGTTCCTCGACCTGGTCAAGAAGGCGGGCCTGCCGCGGCCGGCCCTGAACACGTTCGTCGCGGGACTCGAGATCGACGCGTACTGGGAGGCGGAGCGCTTTGTGGTCGAAGTCGACGGCTGGGACACACACCGGACGCGAGCGGCCTTCGAGCGCGATCCGCTGCGGCAGGAGGACCTGAAGCTGGCCGGCATTGACTCGATCCGGCTGACCGCGCGGCGGATCGAACGGGATCCTGGCGCGGTGGCCGAGCGGCTGCGGCGACTGCTGGCGCAGCGGCGACGGGACCTGGGCGCGCGCCGCTAGGAACCGCGGGTGATCAGGTCGTCGAGCATCTCACCGAAGTGGTTGTTGAGGAGCGAGACGTGGCCGTCACTCCGATGAAGACGAAGTTGTGCCCCTGGCACGTTGCGCTTGAGCCACCTGGCGTGTGCGACGGGAATGATCTTGTCCTTCCGGCCCTGCCAGATCGTCACCGGAGCTGCGACCCGAGAGAGGTCGAACCCCCAGTCGCCGAAGAAGCAGAGGTCGTCGTCCATCCAACCATCGACGTGATCATTTCCGATCAAGGAGTAGATCTTCAGCAGGAAAGCAAGGTACTCGCTAGTGAAGCACTTCCGATCGACCCGGGCATAAAACCGACGGAAATCGGAGTTGTCCGTTATTTGCTTCGCAGTTCTAACTTTGGCCATTTCGTCGGCTCGCGCCTTGAGGTGTCTCTTCAGTGCGGATCCACCCGCTTCCATCGCCTGAATCTCATCGCCGTTTGCCTTTTTGAGACCCCGCTTCCAGCGCCTCCCCATCAGGAGCCGGGGCGCGAGCGTGGCGCTGACAGCCACAGAGCGCACCCGGCCGGGGATCAGCGCCGCATCCGCAAGCGCCGGACCCCCACCCCCGGAGTGTCCGAGGACGTAGAACATTTCGGCGTCCAGCTTGTCCGCCACGACCTTGGTGTCGATCGGGTTGTCCGCATAAGTCCGCCCCTTCAACCGACCGGAACCGGCGTAGCCCGGGCGTGCCGGGCAAGCGATCCGCAGGCTCCGCGCCGCACACGCTTCGATCATCCCCGAGTAGATGTGCGGGTGGCCTGGGGTGCCCGTGTGGAAGACGAGAAGCGGGGCCCTTTCGGGCCCCGCCACGTGGAACACCAGACGCCGTCCGTCGGGGGTCCGCGTCTCTCGCCTCTCCTGGTCCACGGTCCCGACCTTAGACGGCCTCCGGGGACGGCTCTAGAGCGCGGCGGCGAGCCGGCGCCGGTAGCCGCGCGCCGCCGGGTCGCCCGGGTCGAGCTCGCTGAGGACGCCGACGATCGCCCGGCGCAGCTCCTCGCGGGTGCCGTCCCCGGCCTTCCCGAGCTCGGCCAGCAGCGCCTCGAGCGCCGCGTCGCGATCGCCGCGATCGAGCGCCTCGAAGGCGTCGGCCCCGACGCCGCCCTGCGCGAGCCGCACCCGCGCGGCGAGGCCGGCGGCGGCGAAGTCGCTCTCGTGCCCTGCCACCGCTTCCAGCGCCTCCGCCTCCGCCCCGCGCTCGAGCCGCGCCCGCCCGAGGCGAACGGCGATGTCGGCGCGCCGCGGCTCCAGTTCGGCGGCCTCGCGCAGCGAGAGCTCGTCGCCTTTCTCCAGCAGCTCGTCCGCCTTCGAGGGCAGCAGCGCCTCGAAGAAGGCCTCGACCTGGGCCGGCGGCACGGCACCGGTGAACTCGTCGACGACCCCGCCGTCGCGGAACGCCTTGACCGCGGGTATCCCCTGCACCCCGTAGCGACCGGCCAGGGCCTGGTTCGAGTCGACGTCGACCTTGGCCAGCAGCACCCGCCCGCCCCGCTTCGCCTCGGCCGCCTCCAGGGCCGGGCTGAGGGCCTTGCAGGGGCCGCACCACTCGGCCCAGAAGTCGACCACGACCGGGGTCCGCCGCGAGAGCTCGACGACGTCGCGGTCGAAGGTCGCTTCGGTGACGTCGAGCGCCATGGCAAGAAGCCTAGTCAGGCACGCCAGCCTGCCCTTGCCTCCCCGGTGGAAGCGAGCTACGTTGTCAGGTGGCAGGGCCAACAGAGGAGGAGTCATGTCGAACGTTGACACTGCCCGGGCCGCCTACGACGCATTCGGACGCGGCGACCTGGACGCCCTGAGGGAAGATTTCGCGGAGGACGCCGTCTGGGTCACCTCCGACGAGCTGCCGCTCGGAGGGACGGTCGAGGGACGCGACGCGATCCTGGGGAACTTCGCCCAGATCCCCGACTACTGGACCTCGTTCAGCGTCGAGCCGGAGGAGTTCATCGACGCCGGCGAGTACGTGGTCGTCCGCGGCACCCAGCGTGCCGCCAACGACCGGGGCAGCTTCGAGGCCCCGTTCGTGCACCTGTTGAAGTACGACGGGAGCGGCAAGACCGTGCGCGGCGAGTTCTACGGCGACAGCGCCAAGGCGGCGAAGCTGCTGGCCTGAGCGGATGGATGGCCGCGGTAGCCGCTAAGCGTCCGCGGTCATCCCATCCAGGTCGCGGCGCAGCTCCTTGAGCTCGTCGCGGATCCGGCCCGCCTCCTCGAAGCGGAGGTCGTCGGCGGCGGCCAGCATCTCCTCCTCGAGCGCGACGATCGTGCGCTCGAGCTCCTCCGGGCTCTCGAAATCGCTGCTGCGCTTGCGGCGGCGCTTGGCGGGCGCCCGGTCCTCCATCGCCAGGAACTCGGCCATCTCGGAGATCCCTTTGCGCACCGTCGCCGGGGTGATCCCGTGCTCCTCGTTGTAGGCGAGCTGGATCGCCCGGCGGCGGTCGGTCTCGCTCATCGCCGCCCGCATCGCGTCGGTCTCCTTGTCGGCGTACATCAGCACCCGCCCCTTGACGTTGCGGGCGGCGCGGCCGATCGTCTGCACGAGGCTGGTCTCGCCGCGCAGGAAGCCCTCCTTGTCGGCGTCGAGGATCGCGACCAGGGAGACCTCGGGCAGGTCGAGCCCCTCGCGCAGCAAGTTGACGCCAACCAGCACGTCGTACTCGCCGAGCCGCAGGTCGCGGACGATCTGGATCCGTTCCAGGGTGTCGATCTCCGAGTGCAGGTAGCGGACCTTGATCCCGTACTCGAGCAGGTAGGCGGTCAGGTCCTCGGCCATCTTCTTGGTCAGGGTCGTGACCAGGGTGCGGTCGCCCTCGGCGGCGACCTTCCGCACCTCGTTCATCAGGTCGTCGATCTGGTTCCTGGTCTCGCGCAGCTCGATCTCGGGGTCGACGATCCCGGTCGGGCGCACGATCTGCTCGACGGTGCGGGTCGACTCGGCCTTCTCGAACGGCCCCGGGGTCGCCGAGACCATGACCAGCTGCTTGACGCGTTCGAGGAACTCGTCGAACTTGAGCGGCCGGTTGTCGATCGCCGAGGGCAGGCGGAAGCCGTAATCGACCAGGGTCGTCTTCCGCGATCGGTCGCCCTCGTACATGCCCCCGATCTGGGGGATCGTCTGGTGGGACTCGTCGACCATGACGACGAAGTCGTCGGGGAAGTAGTCGATCAGCGTGTGCGGGGGGCTGCCGGGTGGGCGGCCATCGAGGATCCGCGAGTAGTTCTCGATCCCCGAGGTGAAGCCGACCTCCTTCAGCATCTCGAGGTCGTAGGCGGTGCGCTGGCGCAGCCGGTGCGCCTCCAGCTGCTTGCCTTCCTCCTCGAGCTCGGCGGTGCGGGCGTTCAGTTCGGTGCGGATCTCCTCGACCGCGCGCTCCAGCGTCTCGTCCCTGGTCACGTAGTGGGAGGCCGGCCAGACCGAGACGTGGTCGATCGTGTCGAGCACCTCGCCGGTCAGCGGGTCGAAGTGCTGGATCCCCTCGATCTCGTCGCCGAAGAGGGCGATCCGGTAGGCCGACTCGGCGTAGGAGGGCATGATCTCCAGCACCTCGCCGCGCACCCGGAAGGCGCCGCGCCCCAGCACCTGGTCGTTGCGCTGGTATTGCATCTTCACCAGCTTGCGCAGCACCTCATCGCGGTCGATCTCCTCCCCGACCTTGAACAGCTGCATTTTTTCGTTGTAGACCTGGGGCGAGCCGATCCCGTAGATGCAGGAGACCGAGGCGACGATGATCACGTCGCGGCGAGCGAACAGCGCCGCCGTCGCCGCGTGGCGCAGGCGGTCGATCTCGTCGTTGATCGAGGAGTCCTTCTCGATGTAGAGATCCTGGGCGGGGACGTAGGCCTCCGGCTGGTAGTAGTCGTAGTAGGAGACGAAGTACTCGACCACGTTCTCGGGGAAGAACTCGCGGAACTCGTTGCAGAGCTGGGCCGCCAGGGTCTTGTTGTGGGCGATCACCAGGGTCGGCCGCTGCACCGCCGCGATCGTCCCGGCCATCGTGAAGGTCTTGCCGGTGCCGGTGGCGCCGAGCAGCGTCTGGAACCGTTCGCCGCTTTCCAGGCCCTCGGCGAGCCCGGCGATCGCCTGCGGCTGGTCGGCGGTCGGCGTGTAGGCGGGGTTGAGCTTGAACTCGGGCACGGCGAGTGACGATAGCGGGGCGCGTTACCGTCGCTATACGACGGAAACTCGCCCCGCTCCCGCGAACTGGAAGACTCCACGCCGTGAACCGCTCGCGCGCCGCTCTCGCCGCCTTTTTCACCTTCATGGGGACGATGCACTTCGTCGCCAGGCGCGCCTTCGAGGCGATCGTGCCGACGGCACTCGAGGCGCGCAAGCGGGAGGCGGTCGCAGTCAGCGGCGTCGCCGAGATCGCCGGCGCGGCGATGGTCCTCCACCCCGCCACCCGGCGCCTCGGCCGCTGGTGGCTGCTCGGGCTGCTGATCTCGGTCTTCCCGGCCAACGTCCACATGGCGGTCAACCCCGAGCAGATCCGGGGGCTGGACCTAGACAAGGTCCCGCGCTGGGCGCTGTGGGCGCGGCTGCCGCTGCAGCCGCTGGCGATGGTCTGGGTCTGGCGCGCGACGCGCTCGGACTAGCGCCGCCTCAGCCCCGCCGGCCTTCAGGGCAGCAGTTCTTCGAGGAAGTCTTCTGCCGGCCCGAGGAACCCCTGCACGCCGCCGAAGATCGTGCGCGCGTTGTTGATCAGGTCGATCGCCTGGTCGAGCGGGATCTGCTGCACCGTCGAGCGCAGCGGGCCGGCGATCAGCGGGCTCAGCGCCCCCGCCTCTTCGGCGTCCTCGATCGCGCGCAGGAGTCCGGCGCGGACCGCGCGGGCCAGCTCCTCCTCGTCGATCCCGTAGCGCTCGGTGAAGCGCTCGCGCCCTTCCGGCGTCGCCAGCGCCTGCGCCAGCTCCTCGCGCGAGACGCCGAGCTGGCAGGCGGCGCCGTCGAGGGCCGAGCTGGAGAACTGGTTCGCGAGCTCGCCGAGACCCTGGGGGTTGGACCAGGGCCGCTGCTGGCAGGGGTCCCGGACCTGCGCCGGCTCGTAGGAGGACCCGCCCGCCGCCAGGTAGATCCCGACCAGGGCCACGGCCGAGACGATCGCCGTGCCGACCAGCAGCTGCGCCCGCAGCGCCGGGTTCACAGGTCCACCCGCCGCGAGAGGCCGATCGGGAGCAGGGCCAGCAGCCCGAGCAGGGCGCCGAGCAGGAAGGAGGGGCTGAAGGCGTGGGTGGCGCCGCGGTCGAGCTGGTCCTGGAGTTCTTCGCGCAGGCCGACTACTTCGGCCCGCTCCTCGGGGTCCTCGGGCAGCGGCTCGAAGGCCGGGTCGATCACCGGGACTTTGCCCTCCTCGCCTTCGAGCTGGTCGCCGAGCCGCTGGGCCAGCTCGATCTTCGCCAGCGGGTTGACCCGGGAGTCGAGGATCACGGCGGTGCCGGCGTCGATCGCGTCGCGGCGCTGCTCGGCGATGTCGGCGGTGAAGATCGGGGTCAGCGCCAGTAGGCCGATGACGACGCCGGCGTGGCGGGCGGAGATCGTCCAGCCGCCGTGGATCGCCTGCGGGGCACGGCCGCTGAGCGCCGTCTCGGTCAGCGCCGAGAGCACCAGCGAGAGCCCGATCCCGATCAGGACCTGCGGCGGCACGGTCAGCGCGACCTCCGCCTTCGGCAGGTAGGCAAGACCGGCGAGGCCGCCGGAGACGAAGATCGCCCCGGCCGCGGCGCGCGCCTTGGCGCTGGGCACGAGCGGGCCGATGCGGCTGCCGAGGACGGCGGCCAGCGGCATCACGGTGACGACCAGCGCGGCCCCGATCGGGGTCAGGCGCCAGCCCTCGATCAGCAGCAGGACGAGGAGGAAGAGCGCGGCGGCGATCGAGGCCGAGACCATCGCCAGCGCCAGGTTGGCGAGGAAGTGCGGCCGGCCGGTGCGGCGCAGCTCGGTCTGGAGGATCCCGGTCGCCGCCTCGTGCTTGGCGACGGCGAGGATCGGCACCGCGGCGGCAAGCGCGACCGGCACCTGGATCAGGAAGATCGACTGCCAGGAGACCAGCTCGGTGAGGATGCCTCCGGCCGCCGGCCCGAGCGCCGCCCCGGTCACCCCGGCGGCGGCCCAGATCTCGGTCGCGCGGCGCTCCGAGCCGACCGTCGCCGGCAGCAGCTCCAGCGCCGCGGTGACGGCGGCCGCACCGCCCAGCCCCTGTACGCAGCGGGCGAGGATCAGGGTCGAGAGGTCCTGGGCGACGCCGCAGGCAAGGCCGGCGCCGGCGAAGACGGCGAGGCCGACCGCCGCCGTGCGGCCGGGCCCGACCCGGCGCGCCAGCAGCGCCGCCGGCACCGCCGCCAGCGCCATCACCAGGTTGAACGAGACGAGCACCCAGGTGACGCCGGCGACGCTGGTCTCGAGGTCGCGGTAGATGTCCGGCAACGCCAGGACGACGATCGAGGAGTCGGCCAGGACCAGGCCGACCGCGAGGGCGAGGGCGGCGGCGCGCGGCCGGGGGGCTGCGTCAGCCACCGTAGCCCAGCTCCCGTCCGTACTCGTCGCGGTAGGCGTGGCGTTTGTCGAGCACCTCTTCGACGTAGGCACGCGTTTCCGGGAAGGGGATCTCCTCCACGGTGAGGTCGCTGCCCCCCCACTCTTCGGCGTGCGAGGGCCCGGCGTTGTAGGCGGCGAGCGCGGCCGCCTCGTCGCCCTCGAACCGCTCCAGCAGTTCGCGCAGGAGGAAGGTCCCGTAGCGGATGTTGATTTCGGGGTCGGAGAGGTCGTCGATCCGGAACGAGGTGCCGCCGCTGAGGCGCTCGATTTCGTTCGCCGCTTCCGGGGTGATCTGCATCAGGCCCCGCGCCCCGGCGCTGGACGTCTGGTCGGAGAACTTCGACTCCGAGTAGATGACCGCCGCGATCAGGGACGCGTCGACGCCCTTTTCGGCGGACTGCTGGCGGATGATGTCCTCGTGGCGCAGGGGCAGGGTCAGCTCCTTGATCGCCTTGTCGAAGGCCCCGCCGGCGACCAGCGCGCCCACCGTCAGGCCGGCGATCACCGCGACCACCGCCATCGCGACCCGGCGCCTTCTCCGTACCTGCCTCGCCCTCACCGCTGCAGCCTCGCGACCAACTCGGACAGCGCCCGCTCGAGGTCCTCGACCGAGCCGTGGTTCTCGACGACGTGCTCGGCCCGCGCCGCCTTCTCCTCCTGGGCGAGCTGGCGCGCCTCGCGCTCGCCGACCAGGGCGTGGCCCCGCGCGGCAGCACGCTCGCGGCGCAGCTCGTCCTCGGTCACGATCGCGACGGTGGTGTCGAAGGCCATCTCCATCCCGGACTCGAACAGCAGCGGCACCTCGATCACCGCGACCTCGGTGCCCTCCGGTAACCCGGCCAGCCAGCCGCCGATGCGCTCGCCGACCAGCGGGTGGATCTGCTGCTCGAGCCAGGTCAGCTGGTCGGGGTCGGCGAAGACGATCTCGCCGATGCGGGTGCGGTCGACGGTCCCGCCGGGCGCGATCTCCGCGCCCCAGCGCTCGACCAGGCGGCCGACCAGCGGTTCGGAGTCGAGCAGCTCGTGGACGACCGCGTCGCTGGAGAGCGTCGCCGCCCCGAGTCGCGCGAAAGCGGCCAGCGCCTCGGACTTCCCAGCCGCGATGCCGCCGGTGAGGCCGATCGTGAGCGGCACCCCGGGCGCCCGCTCAGCTCTGCTCGGACTCGCCCGTCTGCGCGTCTTCGCCCGACGCCTCGTCGACGTCGTCGGGAGAGTCCGGCCGCTCCTCGACCGATTCCCCCTCGTGCGCCTCGCCAGGCGCCTCTTCCTCGGTGGTCCCGTTCTCCTCGGCGACCGGAGCGGGGTCCGCAGACTCGGAAGCCTCCTCGGCAGTGGGGGCCTCCTCAGCGGCAGGCTCCTCCGCCGGAGACTCGTCCGCCGGGGACTCCTCCGCTGCGGGCTCGTCCTGTGCGACCTCAGCCGCAGGCTCCTCCGTTGCGGGGACCTCGGCCGCGGGCTCCCCCTCGGCAGCCGGCTCGGCCGATCCCTCCTCGGGCGCGGCCTCTGAGCCCTCGGCGTCAGCCGCCTCTTGCAGCTGCTCGCCGAGCCCCTGCATCGGCATGTTCTGCCCCTCTACACGCTTGATGCTGAGCGAGAGCCGCCGGCGCTCTTCGTCGATCTCGAGGATCTTCACGTTCAAATCGGTGCCGGGCTCGACCACTTCGCTCGGGTTCTCGACGTGGTGGTCGGCGAGCTCGGAGATGTGGACCAGGCCCTCGACGCCGGGGAGGATTTCGACAAAGGCGCCGAAGGCGACGACCTTGGTCACCGCGCCCTGGAGCACGTCGCCGGGGCGATGCGTGCTGATCACCCGCTGCCACGGGTCCTCCTGCGTCTGCTTGAGGCCGAGCGAGATGCGCTGGCGGTCGCGGTCGATGTCGAGCACTTTGATCCGCACCGTGTCGCCGATCGCGACGACTTCGGAGGGATGGTTGACGTGGCTCCAGGAGAGCTCGGAGATGTGGATCAGGCCGTCGATCCCGTCGAGGTCGACGAAGGCGCCGAAGTCGACGATGTTGGAGATCTTGCCTTCGACCACCTGGCCGGGCTCGAGGCGGCCGAGGATCTGCTCGCGGACCTCCTTGCGCTCCTCCTCGAGCACGGCGCGCCGTGAGAGCACCACGTTGTTTCGGCTGCGGTTGAGCTCGATCACTTTGCACTCGAGCGTCTGGCCCATGAACTCGTCGAGGTTGTGGACGCGGCGGATGTCGACCAGCGAGGCGGGCAGGAAGCCGCGCACCCCGAGGTCGAGGATGAGGCCGCCCTTGACGACCTCGATGACGCTGCCTTCGACCGGTTCGCCCGAGTCGGCGGCGATCTCGATGCGGCGCCAGGCCTTCTCGAAGCGGGCCCGCTTCTTGGAGAGGATCAGGCGACCCTCGGCGTCCTCCTTGGTGAGGACCAGCGCGTCGATCTCCTCGCCCAGCTCGACCTCTTCGTGCGGATCGACCGACTTGCGGATCGAAAGCTCGTTGGAGGGAATGACCCCCTCGGCCTTGTAGCCGATGTCGACCAGGACCTCGTCCTTGTCGATGCGGACGACCTTGCCCTTGACGACGTCGCCCTCGTCGAAGGAGACCATCGTCGCCGCGTAATTGGGGACGATCTTGCCGTCAATCTGCAGCAGCAAGCCGTTCGAACCCTCGACGGGCGTGGCGCTGGGCGCAGGGGTCACGGTCTCGGTCGCCGACACGGGCGCGAATGATGGCAGAATCGGGCTCGATGCCGGTCCGAGCCACCAAGCGCGGCGACGAACGTACGCCGCTCGACGGATCGCACGACGTGCTGATCTGCGGCGCCAGCTTCGCCGGGCTGGCTGTCGCCCGCGAGCTGGCCGGGTCCGGCGCCGACGTGCTGATCGTCGATCGCTACGAGATCGGCGAGCGCCAGACGTCCGCCTGCGGGATCCCGACCGAGTGGCTGCGGCGGCTGGGATTGATGGAGTGCGAGCGCCAGCGCTTCGACACCCTGGTCATCCACACCCCCCACGGCGGCGAGTCCCGCTACCGGATCCCCTGGACCTTCTCGACCTTCGACTACCGCGAGCTCTGCCAGCTGCTCTGGCGCGACTGCGACGCCACCTTCGAGACCGCGAAGGTGAACGGGCGGGCGGCGGATGTCGAGTTGCTCTCGGACAGCGAGAGCAACTCGACTATGGAGATGCCAGAGATCGCGATCGACACCGACCGCGGCACGATCAGCGCCCCCCTCGTCGTCGACGCGCTCGGCTGGCGGCGGATGCTCGCCTCCGGCGACGGCTACCAGCCGCCCGACGCACCGCTCTCGCGCGGCCTCGAGGTGCACCCGGACGGGGGCAGCGAGGACCTCGCGGTCTGGATCGACCGCCGCTACGTGCCGGCCGGCTACGGCTGGTCCTTCCCGGCCGGCGAGGAGACGCGGATCGGCGTCGGCTCCTTCGACCCGCGCTTCCACGTGCGCGAGACGACCGAGCTGCTGGCCGAGGACCTCGGCCGCGACCGGGTCCGCTACCAGGGCAACTGGATCCCGCACAAGCTGCGCCCGGCGACCGAGGGCGGCGTCTTCTTCGCCGGCGACTCGGCCGGCCACTGCCTGCCGCTGACCGCCGAGGGGATCAGGACCGCGCTCTACTTCGGGGTGGCGCTGGGGCGGGAGCTGCGCGGCGTCGTCGAGGGCCGCCAGAGCCGCGAGCAGGCGGCCGCGACCTACGCCGAGTTCAACGACTCGCACGAGTGGAAGTTCCGCTGGATGCTGCGGGTGCAGAAGCTGATCCCGCGGATCCCGCCCCGCGTGCTCGGGCCGGCGATCCGGCTGATGGGCTCAAAGCGCTTCGTCAACTGGTCGTTCACTCACTACCTGCGGATCGCGCCGCCGGAGTACCTGCCCTCAGCGACCGACCAAGACCGTCCCGACCAGCAGCAGGGCGACCCCGAGCAGGCGCTCGGGGGTGAGCGGGACCTCGTCAAGGCCGAATAGGCCGAACCGGTCGATCGCGACCGAGGCGGTGAGCTGGCCGGCGACGGTGAGCGCGGCGACCCCGCCGGCGCCGATCGCCGAGACGGCGAGCAGCGCGTTGGTCACGTAGAGCGCCCCGAGCAAGCCGCCGACCAGGTAGTACCAGGGAACCTCGAAGGTCGAGCCGAGACCGCCGGCCTTACCGCTGAGGACGACGATCGCGGTGAGCGCGAGCGTCCCCACCAGGAACGAGACCAACGCCGCCGCCAGGCCCCCGGTCGCCTTCCCCAGTTCGGCGTTGATCGGCGCCTGCATGGCGATCAGGCCGCCGGCCACCGCGGTGAGGACGACCGCCAGGCCCCTATCCATGGCTGGCGGCGCTGCTGTGCGTGATCTTCGGTCGGGTGGCGGGTTGCATCGGCAGGGCGAGGCGATCGAACCGTCTTGCTGTCATATCAGTACCGCAGACCGATGCCTCCACCTTCCGCCGAACCGCTCGCCTCCCGGACCCTCCTCGGGCCGGCGCTGCGCGCGCAGCCCGACCGACGGCTGGTGAAGCTGGTGCGGGAGGGCTACGAGGGGGCTTTCGAGGAGATCGTCCGCCGCTACCGCAAGCCGCTCGACCGCTTCGCGGCGGCGATCGTCGGCAACCGCTCCGAGGACGTCACCCAGGACGCCTTCTCGAAGGCGCTGCTGGCGCTGCGCGGGACCGAGGCCGAGATCGAGCTGCGGCCCTGGCTCTACCGGATCGTCCGCAACACCGCGCTCAACGACCTGCGCGACGCGCCGCCCGCCGCCGAGGAGCTGGGCGAGGCGGTCGCCGGCCGGCCGAGCGCCGCGGTCGAGGCCGAGCGGCGGGAGGAGCTGGCCGACCTGATGGAGCGGCTGCGGGCCCTGCCCGAGCCGCAGCGGGCGGCGATCGTGATGCGCGAGCTGGAAGGGCTGAGCCACGAGGAGATCGCGGCGGCGCTGGGGGTCAGCGGCGGCGCGGCGCGGCAGGCGATCTACCGGGCGCGGGCGGCGCTGCGCAGCTCCCTCGGGCTGCTGGTGCCGCTGCCGCTGCTGCGGACGCTGTTCGACCACGGGGCGGAGGCGGCGGCCGCCGGAGCGGGTGGCGCGGCCGCAGCGGCCGGCGTCGCCACGGCGGGCGGTGGTGGTGGCGCGGCGCTCGGCGGCCTCGGCGCCGGCGGGGCGCTGAAGGCCGGGGTGGCGACGGCGCTGGTCGCCGGCTCGGTCGGGGCCGGAGTGGCGATCAAGCAGGAGCGCGACGGCAACGGCGCCGACCCGGCCGCCGCGGCGGCGGCGCCCCAGGTCCCGGGCGGCACCGAGTCCGCCGGGTCGGGCGACGGGTCCGGCGGCTCCGGGCCGGGGACGAGCGCAGACGGTGACGACGGCAGCGGGCACGGGGGCCCCGGGACGGGCGACGGGGACCGCGACGAGCCCGAGGAGGACCGCTCCGGTCGCGGCGACGGCGCCGAGGAGGCCGACGACGACTCCGCCGGCCGAGGCAGGGGCCGGGGACGGGGCCGCAGCGGTGACGACGACTCCTCCGGAAGCAGCGGGCGCTCGGGGCCCGACGACCGCGACGACGATCCCGAAGACCGCTCCGGCAGCGGCAGCTCGGGGTCCGGGTCGGGCGACGACGGGGATGACGACGACTCCCACAGCGGCTCGGGGAGCAGCGGTCCGGGCTCGGGCAGCGGGCCGTCGACGCTGAGCTCGCCCCCGGAGATCGACGATGACGAGCTCGACGAGCTCGACTCGAGCGGCAGCGGCTCCAGCCCCCCGGACGACGACTCCGACGACGGCGGCTCGGGCGGCGACGGCGACTGAGCCGGCCTACTTGGCGGTGAGCCAGTCGGGGCCGATCCCGACGTCTACCTCGAGCGGCGGGTCGAGCGGGTAGGCGGCGCACATCTCGCGCTCCACCAGCGCGGTCGCCGCCTCCATCTCCTCCGGCGGCCCCTCAAACAGCAGCTCGTCGTGGATCTGCAGGACGAGGCGGGTCTCCCCCCCGGCCTCGCGCAGCGCCCGCTGGCAGTTGACCATCGCCACCTTGATGATGTCGGCGGCGGTGCCCTGGATCACCGTGTTGACCGCGAGCCGCTCGCCGAGGCGGCGCGTGTTCGGGTTGCCGGAGCGCAGCTCGGGGATCTGGCGACGCCGGCCCATCAGGGTCGTGACGTAGCCCTCCTCCTGCGCCCGCTCGATCACCTGCTCGCGGAAGGCGCGGACGGCGGGGAAGCGCTCCAGGTAGCGGGCGACGAATTCCTCGCCCTCCTTGCGGGGGATGTTGAGGCGATCGGCGAGGCCGAACCCGGTCAGCCCGTAGACGATCCCGAAGTTGACCATCTTCGCCTTCGAGCGCTGGCCGACGTCGACCTCGTCGCGGCCGATCTCGAAGACCTCGGCGGCGGTCGCGGCGTGGACGTCTTCGCCGGCGTGGAAGACGTCCTTCAGCACCTTCTCGTCGGCGACGTGGGCGAGGACGCGCAACTCGACCTGGCTGTAGTCGGCGGAGAGCAGCCGGTGGCCCTCGGCGGCGACGAAGCAGGCGCGGACCGGGCGGCCGATCTCGGTGCGGATCGGGATGTTCTGCAGGTTCGGGTTGGTGCTGGAGAGGCGGCCGGTGGTCGTCGCCGCCTGGTTGAAGGTGGTGTGGACGCGGCCGGTCTCGGGGTCGATCAGGTCCGGCAGCGAGTCGAGGTAGGTGTTCTTGAGCTTGGTCAGCTCGCGCCAGGACTCGATCTTCTCGACGATCGGGTGCTCGTCGCGGATCTGGGCGAGCACGCGGGCGTCGGTCGAGAAGCCGGTTTTGCCGCGGCGCTTGCGGGTCAGCCCGAGCTCCTCGAAGAGGACCTGCCCGACCTGCTGGGGCGAGCCGATCGTGAACTCCTTCTCGGCCAGCTCGAAGATCTCCTTCTCCAGCGTGGCGATGCGCTCGCCGAAGCCGGCCCCGACCTCGGCCAGTCGCTCGGCGTCCAGCTTCAGGCCCTCGCGCTCCATCGCCGCCAGCACGTGGACCAAGGGCAGCTCGACCTCGCGCAGCAGCTTCTCCAGCCCCAGCTGCTCGATCCGCGGCCGCTGCACGTCGGCGAGGGCGGCGACGAGGCGGGCCTCCTCAGCGGGGTCGAGCCCCGCCTCGACCTCCTCGCCGAGCGCCAGCTGCCCGTCGTCCTCCCCCTCGGCCTTGGCCGCGGCGCCGGCGGCGAGGCCGATCCCGGCGTCCGCCGCGAGCTCGGTCAGCTCGTAGGTGCGGCGCTGCGGCTCCAGCAGGTAGGCGGCGATCATCGTGTCGTGGTCGAGCCGCAGCTCGACGCCCTCGCGGGCGGCGGCGGCGAGCAGGCCGTGGCGGCCGCCGCCGAGCGACTTGGCGTCGTGGGCGAGGATGCCGCGGCCCTCCAGAGCCACCGCCAGCTCGTCCTGGGTCGAGGTACCGGCGAGGGTCCGCTCGCCTTCGGCCGCCGCCCAGCGTTCGCCGGCGATCGCCAGCGCCGCCGGGCCGTCGCCGAGGTCGGCCGGGGCCCCCTCCTCCACCTCGATCTCGAGCTCCTGCTCGACGCTGCGGCCAGGGACCGCCTCGCCCTCCGGCAGCGCCTCTTCCAGCCGCTCCATCACCGCCCGCAGCTCGAACTCGCGCATGAAGTCGCGCAGGACACCGCGGTCGGGCTCGCCGGCCATCGCCTCGGCCAGGTCGACCCCGGTCTCGATCTCGTACTGGAGGGTCGCCAGCTGCTTGGAGAGGCGGGCGTCGTCGGCGTGCTCGACCAGGTTCTGCTTGCGTTTGGCGCCCGAGACCTTGTCGACGTTGGCGAGCACGTTCTCCAGGGAGCCGAACTCCTGCAGCAGCTGGGTCGCGGTCTTCTCGCCGATCCCGGGGACGCCGGGGATGTTGTCGGAGGTGTCGCCCCGCAACCCCATCAGGTCGGTGATCAGCTCCGGCGGGACGCCGTAGCGCTCCTCGACCGCGGCGCGGTCGTAGACCTTGGTCTCGGTGATCCCGCGCGAGGTGCTCATCACCCGCACGCCCTCGTCGACCAGCTGGTAGGCGTCGCGGTCGCCGGTCACGACCATCACCTCGATCCCCTGCTCGCGCGCCTGCTTGACGATCGAGGCGATCACGTCGTCGGCCTCGTAGCCCTCGACCTTGACGTTGGTGTAGCCGAAGGCCTCGACCAGCGGCATCAGGTGCGGCCACTGCTCGCGCAGCAGGTCGGGGCGCGGTTTGCGCTGGGCCTTGTAGAGGTCGTAGGTGACCTCGCGGCCGGACATGCCAGCGTCCCAGGCGACGACGACCCCGGCGGGGTGGTGCTCGTCGATGATTTTCACCAGCATCGAGGCGAGCCCGTAGATCGCGTTGGTCGGCCGCCCATCGCTGGTCCCGATCGACTCGGGCAGGGCGAAGAAGGCCCGGTAGGCGAGCGAGTTGCCGTCGATCAGGAAGAGCTCGGGTGCGTCGGCGCTCATGCGCCCACTCTACGAAGGGCGTCGGCGCGGAGCGGAAGCTCTAGCGGCGCGGGAGGGTGACCGAGCGAGCGACAGGCTCAACCGCAGGCCCCGCCCCCCGGAACGTGACTTCGACGCCAAGCCTGAGGGACCGGTTCTCCAGCGTTTTCAGCACGGCGCCGGAGAGGCGGCAGGAGAGCCGGGTGCCCCCTGGGACACCGACTTCCCTGCGCCCGCTGCACACGGTCGAGCCCCTTCGTCCCAAGGTCTTAGCGACGATCCTCAGGCGACCCGAGGCGGGGGCGCTCACGCGCGCCTTGAGCCAGCGACCCTCCGCCGATATCGCGCCGACGCGGAGAGTTTCGGGTGGCACGGGTGGGCCGACCAGCGGCGGGTTGTCCGCCGGCCGGTCCGTGGGTCTCTGCGGCTGTCCTTCCTCTTCTTTTTCTTCTTCCGGGCAGGGATCGGTGCCGCCGGGGACGTCGGGTGCCTCGGTGCCGAGGAAAGCGGCCAGCTCGCCAGGTCGCAGGGAGACGAAGGTCCGCGCGTCGTCCACTCCCTCGGCGATTTCCTCGGCGTCGTGTTCGCGGCGCTCGGGCTCTTCGAGCGCCTGCCACGGGGCCAGCATCTCGGCGGTGCAGATCGCCCTCGTGTCGAGCTCTAGGGCGGGGACCCCCGACTCGACCTCGGCCAGACCGGCTTCGTAGAGGGCCGCGCAGGAAGCGTCGGCGACGCAGTTGTTGAAGAGCACCCCGCCCGCCGGCTCGTCGAATTCGAGCGGCACCTCCCAGGTCTGGTCCGCCCCCCAGGGCACCATCTCGAAGACCCCGGAGTCGAGGCTGTGCAGGTAGTAGTTGTTGGGCCGGAAGGGCGCTTCGCGGCCGGCGTAGCCATCCCAGTGACCGGTGTAGCGCTCAACCGCCCACATCCGGGCCATCTCGGTCAGATCGGCGACGGCGGCCATCCCGTCCGACCAGTCGCCGACGGTGTCGTTGGCGGCGGCGATCAGCGCTTCGAGGTCGGAGATGTCCTCCTCGTCGCCTTCGTCGATCTCGAATTTTTCGGTGTCGTCGGCGGTGACGTCGGTGCCGGGGGCGTCGGCCTCGTAGAGGTGCTGCGTCGAGGCGAACCACTGGGGCAGCGAGACGTTGTCGAGCGTCTCGAGGTTGAGGTAGACCCCGTAGGGGACGCCGTTGATGCGGAGGAAGGCGTAGCCGGTGCGCGAGGCGGGCAGCTCGAGGGCGCGGAAGAGCTCGTAGGTCATCGTCTCGTGGACCATCGAGGGGTCCTGGACCATGTTGTTGAGGGTCATCCGGCGCAGGCCGCGGAAGAGTTCGGTTTTCGGGAATTTGAGTTTGAAGGCGGCCTTTTCATCCATGAACCGGAAGGAGCCGTTGCCGCCCTTGAGCCGGACTTCGACTTTCTGCGGCGCCGTGAAGGCGCCGGTCCCGCCCGGGGTCCCGTCGGTGGCGGCGATCGCGAACTGCCCTTCCACGTACTCGTCGCTTTCCGGTTCGTTCTCGAGCGCTTCCATCGAGGCCTGCGGCAGCGTCAGGTCGATCGCGTAGACGTCACCGGGGGAGTACATGGCGGCGGCGCTCTCGGGACCTGCGGCCAAGGCGCCGGCCGGGAGCAGGGCGAGCGAGGCGGCGCACAGGACGAGTGCGATGGTGGTGAGCGTCATCGCGCGGTTGGGTCCCCGAGGGCTCATAGAGCGCCGCAGGGTAGCCCAGGCGCCTTCACGGTCGCTGAAAGCGGTACCGGATATTCAAACTTCCGACCCAGCCGCGAGCGCGGCGCGCAGGTCCGCCGCGACCTCCCCCGGCCGCTCGTTCAGCTGTTCTTCGCTGTAGCGGCGCACGTCGAGGCCGTGGCCCCGCAGGGCGAGGTCGCGGCGGTGGTCGTCCTGGAAGGCGACCCTGCCGCGGTGGTAGTCGTAGAAGTCGGTCTCGACCGCGACCCGCTGCCGGCGCCAGAGGAAGTCCACGGTCCAGCCGCCGACCCTGACGTTCACCTCAGGAGCGGGCACGCCGATGCGGCGGCAGAGCCGCAGGAAGTCCCGCTCGAGGTCGCTGCGCGTCCCGTCGCTCTCGAACCCCGGCCCCAGCGCCAGCTTCTTGAACTCCGCCTGCCGAACGGCCTTGCGCCAGAGCCATTGCGGCACGTCCCCCTGCAGGTCAGCGAGGGTCCGGGCTGGCGTCGTCACCGGGATCTTGTTGCGGAGGACGACGAGCTCCCGGCCCAGTGCCCGAGGACGGTGTACCCGGATACCCGCCCTGCGCGATCGACCCACCTGGCTCGGCACCGCGACGTCGACCGGGCCGTGCGCAGCAGGCAGGAGCCCCCAATGCGCCGCCGCGCTGCGGTGGCTCAGCGCCGCCCCCTCGCCACAGGCGAGCACCGCCGCCATCCACTCTCGCTCGCGCGACGGCGCCCGGTGCCCGACCGCGTAGACACCACGGTGAATGCGGTGCAGGGAACCCCTGCCGACCCTCTTCGCGATCCCGCTCGTCCCGATTCCGGCTGCGACGAGCTGGCGGGTCGTGATGACGCCGTGCTGGCGAGCGGCGATCTCTCCCACATCTCGGTCCAGTGAGGCGAGTTCCCGTCCCATGGGGACGTTAAGTCGCCTCACGCGGAAACTCTCCCCTGCACGCAGGCGCGGATCGGGGCCGGCTCCCCGAATCTGATTCGATAGCCGCCATGGCCGTCAGCGCCCAGTACAGCGTCACCATCCGCGTCGAGCTCGACGCGCGGCAGGAGCCGCTGGGCAAGCTGACCGCGTCGATCGCCGAGGCGGGCGGCCAGCTGCAGGGCGTCGACCTCGTGCCCGGCGCCGGCCCCGAGGGCAAGCGGGTGCGCGAGTTCACGATCGACGCCACCGACCGCGACCACTGGGAGCGGATCCTGCGGGCGATCGGGTCGACCCGCGGCGCCCGCGTGCTCGACTACGTCGACCGCACGATGCAGATGCACCGCGGCGGCAAGATCGACATGCACAACAAGTACCCGGTGAAGACCCGGGACGACCTCTCGATGGCCTACACGCCGGGGGTCGCCCGCGTCTGCATGGACATCCACCACGACCGCGCCAAGGCCTTCGAGTACACGATCAAGAAGAACACGGTGGCGGTGGTCTCCGACGGCAGCGCCGTGCTCGGGCTCGGCAACATCGGCCCCGAGGCGGCGATGCCGGTGATGGAGGGCAAGTGCATGCTGTTCAAAGAGTTCGCCGGGGTCGACGCCTTCCCGATCTGCCTCGACACCCAGGACGCCGACGAGATCGTCAAGGCGGTCGAGCTGATGGCGCCGACCTTCGGCGGCATCAACCTCGAGGACATCTCCGCCCCGCGCTGCTTCGAGATCGAGGACCGGCTGAAGGAGAGCATCGACATCCCGGTCTTCCACGACGACCAGCACGGCACCGCGGTGGTGACGATGGCGGCGCTGTTCAACGCGCTGAAGATCACCGGCAAGCCGATCGAGCAACTGCGGGTGCTGGTGGTTGGCCTCGGCGCCGCCGGGGTAGCGGTGACGAAGATGATGCAGGAAGCAGGGGTCAGCCACATCGTCGGCTGCGACCGCAAGGGGGCCGTCTCGACCGAGCGCGAGGACTACGAGTCCGGCGAGATGAACGAGGCGAAGCGCTGGTACGCCGAGCAGACGAACCCCGACAAGGTGAGCGGCCAGCCCGACGACGCGATCGAGGGCATGGACATCTTCATCGGCCTCTCCGGCCCGGGGATCATCCAAGCCGAGTCGCTGGCGAAGATGAACGACGACGCGGTCGTCTTCGCGATGGCCAACCCGACTCCCGAGGTGATGCCCGAGGACGCCGCCCCCTACGTGCGGATCATGGCCACGGGGCGCTCCGACTACCCGAACCAGATCAACAACGTGCTCGCCTTCCCGGGCATCTTCCGCGGCGCCCTCGACGCCGGAGCGCCCAGCATCACCGAGGCGATGAAGCTCGCGGCGGCGAAGGGGATCGCGATGGCGGTCTCCGAGGAGGACCTCGCCGAGGACTACATCATCCCCAGCGTCTTCAACCGCGAAGTGGCGCCGAAGGTGGCCGAGGCCGTGGTCGAGGAGGCGCGCCGCGACGGGATCGCGCGCCTCAACGAGGAGACCGGGACCTTCGCCACCGTGGACGGCGACGGATGAGGGACGGGGCGCCGGCACCGTGAAGGTGCTCGTCACCGGAGCCACGGGCCTGATCGGCTCGGCCCTGTGTGACGCGCTGCTGGACCGCGACGACGCCGTCGTCGGCCTCACCCGCGACCCGGCCAGGGCCAGCCTCGCCAAGCCTGGGGTCGAGTGGCACCCCTGGGAGCCGACGCTCGAACGCCCGCCCGCCGCGGCCTTCGCGGGGGTCGAGGGCGTCGTCAACCTGGTCGGCGAGAAGATCAACCAGCGCTGGACCGAGGAGGCGAAGCGGCGGATCATGGAGAGCCGCCGCACCGCCACCCACAACCTGATCGGCGCCTTCGCCGGCCTCGAGCAGCGGCCGCGGGTCTTGGTCAACCAGTCGGCGGTCGGCTACTACGGCGACCGTGGCGATGCCGTCGTCGACGAGTCGACCGGGCCGGGGTCGAGCTTCGACGCCGAGGTGGTGCAGGCCTGGGAGCAGGCGGCGCGCGAGGTGGAGGGCGACGACGTGCGCCTGGTCTTGACCCGGACCGGTCAGGTGCTCGACTCCAAGGGCGGGCTGCTGGCCGAGCTGTTGACGCCGTTCAAGCTCGGCGTCGGGGGGCCGATCGCCGGCGGCGGCCAGTACCTCTCCTGGATCCACCGCGACGACGAGGTCGGCCTGCTGCTGTGGGCGCTGGACAACGACGAGGTGAGCGGCGCGGTCAACGCGACCGCACCCGGCCCCGCCACCAACCGCCACTTCTCGAAGGTGCTCGGGCGGGCGCTGGGACGGCCGGCGGTGACGCCGGTGCCGGGTTTCGTCCTCGACCTCAAATTCGGCCGCGAGTTCGGCAAGGTGCTCCGGGGCGGCCAGCGGGCGTTCCCGAAGCGAGCGCTGGAGCTCGGGTTCCAGTTCCAGCATCCCGAGCTGGTCGAGGCGGTGCGCGACCTGCTCTAGCAGCGGCTAGCCATTGTCGTCGAAGAGACCGTCCATCTCCTCGGCCACCGCTTCCCGCGGGGGGTCGCCCGAGCCTTCGGCCCTTCTCATCGCGTGCAGCACCCGCGAGATCGCCAGCTCGCCGGCGCTCGTGTAGGTGATCGCGATCCCGGCGCTTTCGACGATCGGCGGCACGAAGCGGTTCGCCGCCCCGGCGTTTTCCGCGTAGGCGACCGCGGTCGAGTCCTCCGTCACCTTCCGCGCCCCGGCGCCGAGCGCGGCGAGGTCGAGGCGGCCGCCCCGTTCGGCGCTCGGAAGGCAGCGGACCCGGACCCGCAGCTTGCCGACCCGGGCGCCCTCCTTCGCCAGCTCCCGCTTGGCGCTGTCGCAGAGGTAGGCGGAGACGTAGACGCTGACCACGGCGTTCTCGGCGGCACCGTCGTCCCCGCAGCCCCCCAGAGCCAGCGAGGCGCAGGCGAGAGCCGCCAGGAGGCCGGGCCAGGTGCGCATCAGCCGAAGAAGACCTCGGCCTCGGCGTACAGCCCCGGCGGCACCGTCTTCAGCTCAGCCGTCGCCTCGCTCAGCTGGACGAGCCGGATCTCGGTCCCCCGCAGGGCGGTCATCGTGCCCCACTCCCCGGCGTCGGCGGCGTCGATCGCGTGCAGGCCGAAGCGGGTCGCCAGCACCCGGTCGAAGGCGGTCGGGGTGCCGCCGCGCTGGACGTGGCCGAGCACGGTCGCCCGCGCCTCTTTGCCGGTGCGACGCTCGATCTCGCCCTCGAGCCAGTGGCCGATCCCGCCGAGGCGCACGTGCCCGAAGGCGTCGAGGGCCCCGCTTTCCTGGCTCGGGATCCCGCCCACCGGCTGCGCCCCCTCGGCGACGACGACGATCGGCGCGAAGCGGCTCTCGAAGCGGCGGCCGACCAGCTCGCAGACCCGCTCGACGTCGAAGGGCTGCTCGGGGATGAGGATCACGTTGGCACCGCCGGCGACGCCGGCGTGGAAGGCGATCCAGCCCGCGTGGCGTCCCATCACCTCGACGATCAGGACCCGGTGGTGGCTGTCGGCGGTCGTGTGCAGGCGGTCGATCGCCTCCATCGCGATGTTGACCGCGGTGTCGAAACCGAAGGTGTAGTCCGTCGCACTGAGGTCGTTGTCGATCGTCTTCGGCACCCCGATCACCTTGATGCCCGCCTCGTCGTGCAGGCGGGAAGCCGCACCCAGGGTGTCCTCGCCCCCGATCGCGATCAGGCCGTCGACCCCGGCCGCCTCCATGCCGGCGGCGACCCGCTCCGCCCCTCCGTCCTCGGCGAAGGGGTTGGTCCGGGAGGAGCCGAGAATCGTCCCCCCGCGGGGCAGGATCCCGCGCACCTCCGGCACCCCGAGTGGGCGGCTGTCCCCCTCCAGCGGCCCGCGCCAGCCGTCGCGGTAGCCGACGAACTCGTGGCCGTACTCGCCCACCCCCTTGCGGACGATCGCCCGGATCACCGCGTTGAGGCCGGGACAGTCGCCGCCGCCGGTAAGCACTCCGATCCGCATCGGCCCACTTTAGACAGCGGCCCCTGCAGTCGCGGTAGCCAAGCAGGTCGGTGGACGCAGGGAGCGTGGCGTGCTCTGCACGCGAGCGACCGAGGACGCCGAGATGCGCCGGCTACCGCGGCTGCAGCACACGGAGCCCTGCGCCGATCAGCAGCACGGTGAAGAAGACCATGCCGGCGACCGGACCGCCCTGCCCGAAGGCGTAGGAGATCGCCGTCGCGGCGATCGCCAGGAAGAGGGTTACGACCATTCCCATTGCGGCCGGGAGCCTATCGGGCGAGGGCGACGCGCGCCTCGCTGAGAAACGCGGCGACGGCGTCGGCGGACGCCGCCGGCGAGTCCCCCTCCCCGGCGGCGCGGACCAGGCGGCTGCCGACGATCACCCCGTCGGCGATCCGCCCCACCTCGGCGACCTGCTCGGGGGTGGCGATGCCGAAGCCGACCGCGACCGGGACCTCGGCATCGTCCTTGGTCGCCGCCACCAGCTCTGCCAGCGCGGCGGGGACCTGCGCCCGCTCCCCCGTCGTCCCGACCGTGGAGACGACGTAGATGAAGCCCTGGGCGGCCGCGCAGATCCGCTCCCGCCGCTCCGCCGGCGTGGTCGGCGCCACCAGCGGCACCAGCGCGAGACCGGCGGCGCCAAGCTCCTCGCGCACCTCCTCGGCCTCCCCCAGCGGCAGATCGGGCACGATCGCCCCCGCCGCCCCGGCCGCGACCGCGAGCCGGGCGAACTCCCCGGCCCCACCGTGGGCGAGCACCATGTTCGAGTAGACCATCAGCACCACCGGGACCCGGTCCCCCACCGCGCGGCAGACCTCGAGGGCGGTCGCGAAGGTCGCCCCCGCCTCCAGGGCCGCCGTGGCCGCGGCATGAATCGTCGGCCCGTCGGCCAGGGGATCGGAAAAGGGGACCCCGAGCTCGATCAGGTCCGCCCCGGAGTCCACGTAGGCCTCGGCAACCGCAAGCGAAGCCTCGCGGTCGGGGTACCCGGCCATCATGTAGGGCATAAGCGCCGCCCGACCCTCCCCCTTGGCAGCCGCGAAGGCCGCGGCGATCCGCTCAGCCACCCGTGCGCTCCACGACCTCCGCGAGGTCCTTGTCGCCGCGGCCGGACAGGCAGAGCACGTCGAAGCCCGCCGCACCCGGGTGTTCCAGCAGCCAGGCGATCGCGTGGGATGACTCGAGGGCGGGGATGATCCCCTCCAGCCGCGCCAGCTCGCCGAAGGCGTCGAGGGCTTCCCGGTCGGTGACCGCGACGTAGCTGGCCCGGCCCGTGTCCCGCAGGTAGGCGTGCTCCGGCCCGACTCCCGGGTAGTCCAGCCCCGCCGAGACCGAGTGCGCCTCGAGGATCTGCCCCTCCTCGTCGGCGATCACGGAGGAGAGCGAGCCGTGCAGGACTCCGGTGCCGCCGGCGCCGAGCGAGGCGCCGTGACGGCCGCTGTCGAGGCCCTCGCCGGCGGCCTCGACCCCGACCAGCTCCACCTCGGCGTCTCCGACGAAGGGGGTGAAGATGCCGATCGCGTTCGAGCCGCCGCCGACGCAGGCGATCACCCGCGACGGCAGGGCGCCCTCGACCTCCAGCGCCTGCTCGCGCGCCTCCTCGCCGATCACCCGCTGCAGATCCCGGACCAGGGCCGGGTAGGGCGCGGGGCCGGCCGCGGTCCCGATGACGTAGTGGGTCTCCCCCACGTTCGTCACCCAGTCGCGGATCGCCTCGTTGAGGGCGTCCTTGAGGGTGCCGATGCCGGAGTCGACCGGCCGCACCTCGGCGCCGAGCATCCGCATCCGGAT
>DASUQC010000029.1:0-96984 GCA_036280745.1 Solirubrobacterales bacterium | reverse complement strand
TATTGATCAGGCCCGCGCCGATCCCGGCCACGATGAAGCCGGGGATCAGGTGCGTCCAGCTCATCCCCGGCTCGAGCCCGCGCATCAGCAACAGCGAGATGCCGACGAGCGCGAAGCCGGGGCCGATCAGCAGGCCGGCCGGGACGCGGTCGGTCAGCCGCCCGGCGATCGCGGCGGTGATGAAGATCGGGACTGAGAGCACGAGGAAACGCACGCCGACCTCGATCGCCGACAGCCCGAGCCCGGTCTGCAGGTAGATCACCAGGTAGGGGAACGTGCTGAACAGCGACGCGGAGATCGCGAACGCGGCGATCAGGCCGCCGACGAACGTCGGCTTGCGGAACAGCGTGAGGTCGAACATCGGCGCGCGCTGGAGCGCCTCCGCGGCGACGAACGCGACCAGCAGGGCCGCCGACAGCGCGAGCGAGGCGATCACGGTGCCGGAGCCCCAGCCGTCCTCGCTGGAGCGGATCAGCCCGAACACGAGCGCGGCCAGGCCGACGCTGAACGTCGACAGCCCCAGGATGTCGACCGGCCGCGCGTGCGCGTCGCGCGACTCGCGCACGGCGCGCAGCGTCACCGTCAGCGTCGCGAGGCCCACCGGGACGTTGACCAGGAAGATGAAGCGCCACGACAGCCCGCTCGTGAGCGCGCCGCCCAGCACCGGCCCGACGGCTACGGCGATGCCCGTGGTGGCGCCGAAGACGCCGAAGGCGACGCCACGGTCGGGGCCCTGGAAGGCGTCGGCGATCAGCGCCAGGCCGGTGGCGAACATGATCGCCCCGCCGATCCCCTGGAACGCGCGGCTGAGGCTGAGGACGAGCGCGCTGGGCGCGACGCCGCACGCCAGCGAGCCGAGCGTGAAGACGACGATCCCGATCGCGAACAACAGCCGGCGCCCGTAGCGGTCCGCCAGCGAGCCTGCGGTCAGCAGCAGCGCCGCCAGCGTCAGCGCGTAGGCGTCGATCACCCACTGCATCTCGCCGAAGCTGGCGTCGAGGTCGGCGCGGATCGCCGGCAGCGCGACGTTCACCACCGTCACGTCGAGCAGCAGCATCGCCGTCGCCGCCGAGACGACCAGCAGGGTTATCCAGCGCTCCCGCGTCATCAGGGGGAGCTTCCCGTCAGCCGCGGTCGAGTTCTTCGACCAGTGCCGTCACCCGCCGCTCGATCTCGTCGCGGGTGGCCCGCACCTTCTCGAGCGGCTGGCCCTTCGGGTCGGGCAGGTCCCAGTCGACGTAGCGGACGCCGGGCACGTAGGGGCACTCGTCACCGCAGCCCATCGTCACCACCACGTCGGCCCATTCGGCGTCCTCGGCGGCGAGGAGCCTGGGCCTGCGGTCGGCCAGGTCGATCCCCACCTCGTCCATCGCCTCCACGACCTCGGGGTGGACCCGCTCGCCGGGGGTGGTGCCCGCCGAGCGGCCCTCGTGGCGGCCGGCCGCCGCCCGCGCGAACAGCGCCTGGCTCATCTGCGAGCGGCCGGCGTTGTGGAGGCAGACGAAGAGTGCGTTCGCCATCTAGTCCTCGCGGGCCTCAGCCCAGTCAGGTCGTGAGCTCATCGAGGGCGGCGGAGGCTGATGACTGTCAATACATCCATGGCTTCGGTGCCGGTGGCGAAGTTAGGTTCATCCTATGCCCGAGGCAGCGATTCTCCTCCTGACCGCCTGCGGCACCGCGCTGGCCACCGGCCTGGGGGCGGTGCCGGTGTTCCTGCTCGGCGCGCGCGCCGCTGCCCTGGCGCCCACCCTGCTCGGTTTCGCCGCCGGGGTGATGGGAGTGGCCGCCGTCGCCGGTCTGCTGATCCCAGCGGGCGAGGAAGGCTCGACTGCAGAGGTGGTCGCGGGCCTCGCGATCGGCGTCGCCTTTCTCGCCCTCGCACGCTGGCGGTTCAGGCCTGACGCCGGCTTCATGGGTCGCACCGGCCCCGGGGCTCGCACCTCGGCCCTCGTCTTCCTCGTCCTCTTCGTCCACAGCTTGCCGGAGGGACTGGCGATCGGTACCGCCTTCGCCTCGGACCGGGAGGGGTTGAGCCTGTTCGTGATCGTCGCGATCGCGATCCAGAACGTCCCCGAGGGAACCAGCGTGGCGATCCCGATGGCGGAGGCGGGGTTCGGGCGCCGGCGACAGTTCTGGGCTGCGGTGGCGACCAGCGCGCCGCAGCCGCTGGGAGCCCTCGTCGCCTATCTCGCTGTGGAGGAGGTCACCGGCCTGCTCCCGCTGTCCTTCGCCTTCGCCGCCGGCGCGATGCTGGCGCTGATCGTGGTGGAGATGCTGCCGCAGGCCTTTGCCGGCCGCAGCCGCATCGGTCCCGGCGCGGGGATCCTCGCCGGTGCCGCCCTGATGCTCGGGCTCAGCTTCCTGCTCGGCGTTTGAGCGGGCCCCAGTCGCTCGACGAGGGCGGCGCCGCTCCGGCAGGATCGCGGCATGAGCTTCACGCGGGCGGAGCTGGAGGGGTTTCGCGGCTGCGAGGTCGACGATCTCGTCGGCCCGGGGCTGCGGCTGCTGTTCGTCGGGATCAACCCCGGCCTCTGGACGGCTGCGGTCGGGACCCACTTCGCGCATCCCACCAACCGCTTCTACCCGGCGCTGGCCGCGGCTGGGATCACCGACTACGAGGTCGACCGGGTCGCCGGCATGACCGATGCCGACCGGGCCCATCTGGTGGCGCGGGGCGTCGGGATCACCAACCTGGTGCGGCGGGCGACCGCGCGCGCCTCCGAGCTCTCGCCGGAGGAGCTGCGCGAGGGGGGCGAGCGGCTGCTGCGGTTCGTCGCCGAGCACCGGCCCAGGGTCGTCGCGATCGCCGGCATCTCCGCCTATCGCCACGCCTTCGGCGAGCGCGGCGCGGCGCTGGGGCGGCAGCAGGAGACGCTCGACAGCGCGGCCCACTGGTCCGGCGCCGCGCTCTGGGTCGTCCCCAACCCGAGCGGGCTCAACGCCCACGAGACGGTCGCGACCCTTGCCGCCGCCTACGCGGCGCCCGCGGCGGAGGCCGGGGTCATCGCCCCGGCCGCGGTCAAGACGCGGGGTGGTAGGTGAGGAGGACCACTCCGGAGTCGAACCGCTTCACGTCCCCGAGCCGCATGCGGATGGTCCCCCGGTCCCCGAGCACGTGGACGTTCCCCTCGCCCCAGACGAGCGGGTTGACGTAGACCTCGTACTCGTCGATCAGGCCCCTCTCGGCGAGGGCGTAGGCGAACTCGCCGCTGCCGTGCATGAAGAGGTCGCCGTCGACCTCGTCCTTCAGCTTCGGGACCGAGCTCTCCAGGTCCCCTTCGAGCAGGGTCGCGTTCCACTCGAGCTCGCCGGAGAGGGTGCTGGACCCGACGTACTTGGGCATCGGGTTGACCATGTCCGCCCACTTGCCGGACTGGCTCGGCCAGTAGCCCGCCAGCCCCTCGTAGGTCTTGCGGCCCAAGACCAGCCCGCCTGAGCCCGCCTGGCGCTCGAACGAGTGGTCGCCGTGGTCTCCGTCGGCCTCAACCCACTCGCCGACCGGGTCGACGACGCCGTCGAGGGTGGCCTGCGTGGTCGCGATCAGCTTGCCCATCTCGATTCTCCTTCGGTCAGTGGAACCTCACGCGGGCATCCCTACCCGTTGGATGGGGTCGGCTACGCTCGCACTCGTGCTCAAGGTAGACGGAGTAGTCAAGCTTTTCCACGCCCCGGGCGGCGAGGTGGTTCGGGCCGTCGACGGGGTCTCGCTGGCCGTCGCCCCCGGCGAGCTGGTCGCGCTCTATGGGCCGAGTGGCTCCGGCAAGACCACGCTGCTGAAGATCATCGCCGCGCTCCTGCGTCCCGACGCCGGAGCCGTGATCGTCGGCGGTCGCGACGTGACGCGGCTGAGCGATCGCGAGGCCGCCGACTACCGGCTCGAACAGGTCGGCTTCATCCGCCAGTCGCCCGAGCTGCTGCCCGGCGCGACGGCGATCGACAACGCGGCTTTCAAGCTGCTGCGCCGGTACCGGCTGCGCGAGGCGCGCGCCCGGGTCGAGGGCCGGCTCCGCGAGCTGGGCCTCGGGGAGCGCCTGCGCCACCGCGGTCACGAGCTGTCCGGCGGTGAGCGCCAGCGGGTGATGATCGCGCGGGCGCTGGCGATCGAGCCATCCGTGGTCCTCGCCGACGAGCCGACCGGCAACCTCGACAGCCGCCGCAGCCGCGACGTGCTCGACCTCCTGCGCCGGCTCGGCCGCGAGCAGCACGTGGCGACGGTCCTGGTCACGCACGACCCGCTCGCCGCGGGTTACGCCGACCGTGCCTACGAGCTGCACGACGGGCAGATCCGCGCTCACGCGGCCGACTCAGCCCAGGCGTGAAGCTCGCCAACGTCGCGGCGCTCTGGTGGGTCCGCCTGCGCGCCCGGCGCGGCCAGGAGCTGCTGGCTGTGCTCGGGATCGCAGTCGGCGTCGCGCTGCTGTTCGCGGCGCTGGTCGCCGGCAGCAGCCTGAGCCGGTCGTTCGAACGCACGACCGAGGGCATCGTCGGCGCCGCCCGCTTCCAGCTGACGGCACGCGGGGCGACGATCGGGGCGGCGACCCCGCGGGATGTCCGGCGCCTGCCGGGCGTGGCCGCGGCGACCGGTGTGCTGGAGGTGCGCACCGAGATGGAGGGGCCAGCGGGTCACCGGTCGGTGCTGCTGCTCGGCGCGACGCCCGACGCGAGGCGGGTGAGCGGCGCGCTCGCGGCGGCCGCGGCGGCCGGCCGGCTCCTGCGGCGCGGGGAGCTGTTGCTGGCGGCGCCGCTGGCGCGCTCGCTGGGGGTCGAGGTGGGCGGGCCGCTCGCGGTCGACGCCGACGGCATCAGAACCCGGGCGCGACTGGCCGCGCGCCTGCCGGAGCGGCAGATCGGCTCTCTGATCGCCAGCCCGGTCGCGATCGCCTCGCTGCCCTACGCACAGAGGTTGAGCGGGCAGCGGGGCCAGGTGACCCGGGTCCTCGTCCGGCCGGAGCGCGGCCGCGATGCGGTCGCTGAACGCAGCCTGAGCCGGTTTGCCGGGCAGCGGCTCGATCTGCGTCCGGCGGACGCCGAGGTCGCTCTGTTCCGCCAGGCGGCCCAGGCCTCGAACCAGGCGACGTCGATCTTCTCCGTCCTCAGCGCGCTCGTCGGCTTCCTCTTTGCCTTCAGCGCGGTGCTGCTGACCGTGCCGGCGCGGCGGCTTGCCGTCGCCGAACTGGTCTCGGAGGGCTACGGCGCCGCGACGGCGGTCAGGGTGATGCTGTTCGACGCGCTCGCGCTGGGCGTGACGGCCTCGGTGCTCGGCGTCCTCGCCGGCGATCAGGTCTCGCGCCATCTCTTCACCGCCACCCCCGGCTTCCTCGAGCTGGCCTTCCCGTTCGGGGCCGAACGGATCGTGACGCCGGCCAGCGTGGCGATCGCGTTGGGGGGAGGGATCCTGGCGAGCTGCGCGGCTGTGCTCGGCCCGACCGTGGGTGCGGTCCGCGCCGGTCGCGGTCCCGCGAGCGGCCGTCCGGCCGGGGGCCGGCGTGTCGATCCACTGCCTGTCGCCGGCCTGGTCGTCCTTGCGGCGGGCATCGCCATCGCCCTCGCCGGCTCCGGCTCGGCCGGCGTCGCCCTCGCCGGGCTCGGCCTGCTGACCGCGGCGATGCTGCTTCTGCTCCCCGGGCTGCTGCGCCTGCTGCTCGCCGCGCTCGACCTGGCCGCGCGCCGGCGGCGCGGCGTCGTCCCGTTCATCGCCAGCGCGGACCTCCGCGCCCGCAACACCCGGGTCCGCGGCGTCGCCGTGGCAGCGACGGGCGCGATCGCCGTCTTCGCCAGCGTCGCCCTGCAGGGAGCCCGCGCCGACCTGCAGCGCGGGATGGACAGCACGATCCGGGAGCTGGTCGCGATCGGCCCCGTCTGGGCGGTCGCTCCGGGGGAGGCGAACCTGCTCGCGACGGTCCCGTTCGACTCCCCGGATGTCCCCCTGCCGTCCGGGATCGAACGCCTCGACGCCTACCGCGGCAGCTTCCTCGACATCGGCGACCGGCGCGTCTGGGTCCTCGGCCCGCCCGCGTCCAGCCGGCACCCGTTCCCGCGCGGGCAGGTGATCGCCGGCGATGAGCGCAGGGCGCTGCGCCGGGTCCGCCAGGGCGGCTGGACGGCGATCTCGGCCGATGTCGCCGCCGAGCTCGGGGCCGGGCCCGGCGATCGCGTGCGCCTTCCCACCCCTGTCCCGATCGGGCTGCGCGTGGCGGCGGTGACGACGAATCTCAGCTGGCCGGCGGGCGCGATCGTCCTCAACGCGAGCGACTACGCCCGGGCCTGGGGCTCGGACGCGACCAGCGGGCTGATCGCAACGCCGGCGCCCGGCACGTCTCCCGCGGCGGCGGCCCGCGCGCTGCGCGAGGCGCTCGGCCCGCGCTCGGGGCTCGACGTCCAGACTGCCGCGGAGCGCGAGGGCGACCAGCGCGCCGCCAGCCGCGAGGGGATGGTCCGCCTGGTTCAGATCTCGGTGCTGGTGCTCGTCTGCGCGATGATCGCGATGGCCGCGGCGATGGCCGGCCTGATCTGGCAGCGGCGGCCGTTCCTGGCCTCGATCAAGGTGGAGGGCTACGGCAGCGGCGAGCTCTGGCGCTCGCTGGTCCTCCAGGCCGGCCTGCTCGTCGGCGCGGGTTGCGCGGTCGGCGCCGCCTTCGGCCTCCTCGGTCAGCGCCTGCTCGCGCGGGCGCTGACCGACGTCACCGGCTTCCCCGTCCTCTACGAGCCGGCCTGGGCGAGCGCGCTGCTCGCCTGCCTGGGGGTCGCCGCCGCGGTCGTGGCGATCGTCGCCGCGGTGGGCCACCGCGCGGCGCGAATCGACCCGGGGGTCGGGCTCGAGTGAGCACGCAATACTTTTTGTGTAATGGCGCCTCCGCTCGCTCTCACCCGCAGGCAGGTCAGCGCCGTGGGGCGCGCCGTCGTGCGCGAGCTGGGCACCGGCCTGCGTGCCGTCTCCCTCGAGGTGCGACGGTGGCGGCGCCGCGCGGAGGAGATCCCCGATCCGCGCCTGCGTGCTGACGCCCTGCATGGGTTGGCGCACAAGCGCGGTCAACTCGACGGGGCGGCTTTCTTCTGGACCCTTCCGCGACGCCGCGATCCTGGCCTGCTGCGGGCGCTGGTGGCCTACCAGACGCTCCAAGACTTCCTCGACAACGTCAGCGAGCGAGCGGCCGCGCTCGACGGCGGCGGCAAGCCCCAGCTCTACCTCGCCTTCGCCGACGCGGTCGCGCCGGAGCGGCCGCTGTCCGACCATTACCGCGACCAGCCGTGGAGCGAGGACGGCGGTTACCTGCGGGCGCTGGTCGAGACGGTCCGCGCCGAGAGCGGGCGCCTGCCCTCGATCGACGCGGTCCGCCCTCGGCTCGAACGCGACGCGGGGCACGCGACGGTGCTCGCCGCCAACCACCTGACCGACCCGGACCGCCGCGACGCCGAGCTGCGCCGCTGGGCCGAAGAGAACTTCCCCGAGGAGCCGGGTCTGCGCTGGTACGAGCTGGCCGCCGCCGCGAGCGGCTGGATCACAACCCACGCCCAGCTCGCGCTCGCCGCCGAACCGGGGGTCACGCGCGAGCGCTCGGACGCGGTCCGGGACGCCTACTTTCCGTGGTGCGCGCTCTCGCTGACGATGCTCGACAGCTATGCCGACCAGGCGGATGACGCGGCCAGCGGTCACCACAGCTACTTCGGCCACTACGCCGGCAGCGACGAGGGCGTGTCCCGGCTCTGCGCGAGCATCGAGCGGGCCGGGGAGAGCCTGCTTGCCCTGCCCGACGGCGAGCGCCACGGCGTGCTGATCGCCTGCATGATCGCGCTCTACCTCAGCAAGGACAGCGCCCGGAAGCCGGCGATGCGGGACGCGACGCGGCGGATCGCCCGCGCCGGCGGGCCGCTCCCGTGGGCCCTGCTGCCGGTCCTGCGCACCTGGCGCGCCTGCAATGGGCAGCGTGCGGCGACCTGACGGGCTGGTGGAGGAGATGGCCGGCTCGCCGACTCCCTAGATTTGCGGGCATGAACCTCTCACTCTCCCAGCGCTTCGGGATCGTCCATGACCCCGAGCAGGCGGCGGCCTTCTACCGCGACGTGCTCGGCCTCGCGTCGTGACGAAGACCCACACCGCCGACAGCCACGACGGGATCCGCGTCCACGGCGCGCGGGTCAACAACCTCAAGGACATCAGCGTCGAGATCCCGAAGCGGCGGCTGACTGTGTTCACCGGGGTCTCGGGCTCGGGCAAGAGCTCGCTCGTCTTCGGCACCATCGCCGCCGAGTCGCAGCGGCTGATCAACGAGACCTACAGCGCCTTCGTGCAGGGCTTCATGCCGTCGCTGGCGCGGCCCGACGTCGACGTGCTCGAGGGGCTGACCACCGCGATCCTGGTCGACCAGGAGCGGATCGGCGCCGACGCCCGCTCCACGGTCGGCACCGTCACCGACGCCAACGCGATGCTACGCATCCTCTTCAGCCGGCTCGGGAAGCCGCAGATCGGCTCGCCCCAGGCGTTCTCCTTCAACGTCGCCTCGGTCGAGGCGGCCGGGATGCTGAAGAAGGGGGACGGGAAGTCCGAGCGGGTGACCTTCAGTCGCACCGGCGGCATGTGCCCCAACTGCGAGGGCCGCGGTGCGGTCACCGACTTCGACCTCACCGCGCTGTACGACGAGGACAAGTCCCTCAACGAGGGCGCGCTGACGGTCCCCGGCTACAGCATGGACGGCTGGTACGGCCGCATCTTCCGGGGCTGCGGCTTCTTCGACCCGGACAAGCCGATCAAGAAGTTCACCAAGAAAGAACGCGATGCCCTGCTCCACAAAGAGCCGACCAAGATCAAGGTCGACGACATCAACCTCACCTACGCGGGCCTGATCCCGACGATCCGGAAATCGTTCCTCGCCAAGGACCCGGAGGCGATGCAGCCGCACATCCGGGCCTTCGTCGACCGGGCGGTGACCTTCACCACCTGCCCCGAGTGCGACGGCACCCGGCTCAGCGAGGCGGCCCGGTCGTCGAAGATCGGCAGGGTCAACATCGCCGACGCCTGCGCGATGCAGATCAGCGACTTGGCCGAGTGGGTCCGCGGCCTCGACGAGCCCTCGGTGGCGCCGCTGCTCGAGGTGCTGGGGGAGACCCTCGACTCGTTCGTGGAGATCGGGCTGGGCTACCTCTCGCTGGAGCGGGCGTCGGGAACGCTGTCGGGCGGCGAGGCGCAGCGCGTGAAGATGGTCCGCCAGCTCGGCTCCTCGCTGACCGACGTCACCTACGTCTTCGACGAGCCGACGATCGGGCTGCACCCGCACGACATCCAGCGCATGAACGACCTGCTGCTGCGGCTGCGCGACAAGGGCAACACGGTGCTGGTGGTAGAGCACAAGCCGGAGGCGATCGCGATCGCCGACCACGTCGTCGACCTCGGCCCGCGCGCCGGCGCCGAGGGCGGGGAGGTGGTGTTCGAGGGCACTGTCGCTGAGCTGCGCGCCGGCAAGACGCTGACCGGGCGGCACCTCGACGACCGTGCCGCGCTGAAGCCCGAGGTGCGCACTTCCTCGCAGGCGCTGCAGGTGCGCGGCGCCACCACCAACAACCTGCAGGGCGTCGACGTCGACGTCCCGCTCGGAGTGCTGGTCGTCATCACCGGGGTCGCGGGCTCGGGCAAGAGCTCGCTGATCGGCGGCTCGGTCTCCGGGCGCGAGGGTGTGGTGACGGTCGACCAGGCCGCGATTCGCGGCTCGCGCCGCAGCAACCCGGCGACCTACACGAAGCTGCTCGACCCGGTCCGCAAAGCGTTCGCGAAGGCCAACGGGGTCAAACCGGGGCTGTTCAGCGCCAACTCCGACGGCGCCTGCCCCAACTGCAACGGCGCCGGGGTCATCTACACCGACCTGGCGATGATGGCCGGCGTCGCCACCCCCTGCGAGGAGTGCGAGGGGAAGCGGTTCCAGGCGGAGGTGCTCGAGTACAAGTTCGCCGGGGTGGACATCAGCGAGGTGCTGGCGATGTCGGTGGCCGAGGCCGAGCGCTTCTTCGGCGACGGCGAGGCGCAGATACCGGCCGCGCACAGGGTCCTCGACCGGCTCGCCGACGTCGGCCTCGGCTACCTCGGCATCGGCCAGCCGCTGACCACGCTGTCAGGCGGCGAGCGGCAGCGGCTGAAGCTCGCCACTCAGATGGCCGGCAAGGGCGACGTCTACATCCTCGACGAGCCCACCACCGGCCTCCACCTCGCCGACGTCGAGCAGCTGCTCGGCCTGCTCGACCGCCTGGTCGACGCCGGCAAGTCGGTGATCGTGATCGAGCACCACCAGGCGGTGATGGCGCATGCCGACTGGATCATCGACCTCGGCCCCGGCGCCGGCCACGACGGCGGCCGGGTCGTCTTCGAGGGAAGCCCAGCTGACCTCGTCGCCGCCCGCTCGACCCTCACCGGGGAGCACCTGGCGGATTACGTCGGCGGCTGAGGGGGGCGCCCCGCCGGTGCGGGGCGCTCCTGACCGCTATTCCTCGCCGCAGACCTTGAACCCGTAGGCCTTGGCCAGCTGGCTCGCCTCTTTCAGCGGCGAGCCTTCGAACACGACAGAGGGGTCGTCTTCGACGTCGGCGGTCCCGTCTTCGAGGGCGACGACGATTTCTTCGACCGTCTCCTCGTCACCCTCCGGGGCGGCGAGCGCGTCGATTTCCTCGGCCTGCTGGCCGAGAGCGGGGACCAGGACCTCGGCCACCGCTTCTTCGAGCTCCTCGTCGGTCGCTTTTTCGAGGTTGAAGCCGTTTTCCTCGGCAAATTCTTCCGCTTCGGTTTCGGCCTGGTCTTCGGCCTTCGTGCAGATCGCGTCGCCCTGCTCGATGAACTCGACCTTGGTCAGGGCCTCTTCGCCACCGTCGTCGTCGCTGCCGCCACAACCGGCCAGCGCCACCAACGCGATCGCCATCACCATCGCCAGAAGTACCTTGTGCACGGATTCTCCCCTTGCCTCGTTTGCGGAAGGCCGCAAGCTATCGACGGCCGATGACACCCAATCTCGGCGATCCCGGTCCGGCCGGCCGTTGACATCGGGAAGATATCTTCCTATTCTCCACCGCGATGCCGCGCCGCAAGCCCGGGACCCTGCTGCCGCTCGAGACCGAGATCCTCGTGACGGCGCTGTCGATGTCCGCTGCCAAGGAGGGGACCTTCCACGGGTTCGGGCTCGCCCGGGAGATGCGGGAGCAGAGCCGGTCGCGGTCCCTGACCGCCCACGGGACCCTCTACAAGGCTCTGGGCCGGCTCGAGCAGCTCGGCCTGCTCGCCTCGCGCTGGGAGGACGCGTCCGCGGCCGAGGGGCGTCCGCGCCGGCGGCTGTACGAGCTCACCGGGGAGGGGGCCCGGGTGGCCGAGCGGGCCGTTGCGGAGGGCGCCGGCGGGGCTGCCCGCCGGTCCCCTCGAGTCGCGCCGGAGCCGGCATGAGGCCGGAGCGCACCGCCCAGCTGGTGGCCGCCTGGGCGCGGCTCTACACGCGCGGCCTGCCGTCCTCCCTAGCCCGGCGCCGCATCGCCGAGATCGAGGCCGACCTCCATGACCAGATCGCGGCGGAACGGGCGCGGGGAGCGGGCGACCGGGGCATCGCCCTGAGCGTCCTGTCCCGCATGGTCCGCGGTTTCGCCGCGGACGTCTCCTGGCGCGGCGGGGCCGCCGCCGCGTCCACCGTCTACCGGCTCGCCACCGCCGTCGCGATCGGGTCGGTCCTCTTCATCTTCTGGCTGATGGGCGCCGTCGGCATCATCGGCGTCGAGGGCGACCCGGCCGACCTGATGTTCTTCGGCGTCTTCGCGGTCGGCATCGCCGGCGCCGTCATCGCCCGCACGCGCCCGCGGGGAGCACCGCGCGCTCTGGGAATGGCCCGGGCGCTGGTCGCGATGGCGCTCGCCCAGGCGCTGGTCGGCGCCGTCGCCCTCGCCGCCGGCAAGCACGAAGCCGCGATCAGCTCGGTCTTCGAGATCCTCGGCCTGACCGGGATGTTCATGGCGCTCTTCCTCGGCTCGGCCTGGCTCTTCCGGCAGGCCGCGCGCAGGCGGTTCAGCTCGGAGGAGGAATGAGTCTGCTTTGACCCCGCGACTGCACCGGCGCTTCCCGGCCCTGGCCGAGACCCTCCCGCACATCGACCTCTCCGCGCGCCCGACGCCCGTGCGCGAGCTGCCCGGCCTCGGCGTCTGGGTGAAGGAAGACGGCGCCTTCGGCGCCGGTGGCTGGGGCGGCAACAAGGTGCGCAAGCTCGAGTGGCTGATCCCCGACGCCAGGCGCCGAGGCCGCCGCTCGATCCTCACCTTCGGCGGGCTCGGCACCAACTGGGGGCTCGCGACCGCCCTCTACGCCCGCGAGCACGGGATCGAGACCGCGCTCGCCCTCGTCGACCAGCCGGTCGACGAGCACGTGACCGCGCAGCTCGCCCGGCTCGAAGCCTCGGGGGCGCGCATCCACCGCACCCACACGAAGGCGCGGACGGTGGCGATGCTGCCGTGGCTGCTCGCCCGCAACGCGCGCGGCGGCCGACCGCCGTACGTCCTCCCGGCCGGCGGCTCCTCCCCGGTGGGGGCGCTCGGCTACGTCGAGGCGGCGCTGGAGCTCGCCGCCCAGGTCGAGGCCGGCGCGCTGCCCGAGCCGGCCCACGTCGTCGTCCCGGTCGGGACCGGTGGCACCGCGGCCGGCCTCGCGCTCGGCTTCCAGCTCGCCGGGCTGCGCGCCCGCGTCGCCGGGGTCGTGGTCAACGACCAGCTGCGGCTCGACCCGCCGGTCTTCGCCCGGCTGGCGCGGCGCACCGCCAGGCTGCTGGAGCGCCGCGGGGCGACCCTCGGCAATCTCCGGCTGGGGCCCGACATGCTCGACCTCACCCGCGAGCAGATCGGCGCCGGCTACGGCCACCGCACCGAGGCCGCCGCACGGGCCGCCGAGCTTGCCGCCGGCGAGGGCCTGGCGCTCGACCCCGTCTACACCGCGAAGGCGATGGCCGGCCTGCTGGCGCTGCGCGACGCAGGCCGGCTCGCCGGCCCGGTGCTGTTCGTGCACACCGACGGGCCCCGGTAGGGGCGCCGGGTCAGCCCGGCGCGGCGTTCCCGCCCGCGCCACCGGCCGCCGGGTCGGGCAGCCGCATCATGCGGAAGGAGAGAAGGAGCCCGATCAGGGCGGCGAGGAGCGGGATCAGCAACGCCACCTGCAGGGCGAGTGGCCTGGCGTCGGTGTTGATGCTGACGATCTCCTCGCGCACGTCCTCGGGCTGGCCGGCGAGCAGTTCTTCGAGCTGGACGTCGCTCATCACCTGCGCGTCGTCCTCCAGCGCGGTGGCGACCCGCTGCTGCTCCGGCGGGGTCAGCACGTCGCTCGCCTCCGACTGGTGGGTGAAGGCGATCGAGAGCGCCGACAGCATCACCGCGCCGGCGAACGCCAGGCCGAGCGAGAGGCCGAAGGACCCGGTCGAGGAGTTGACGCCCGCCGCTTCCCCGACCTGCTCTTCGGAGATCGAGGCGAGGGTGTAGTTGTTGAGCTGGGAGACGAGGAGGCCGAGCCCGGCCCCGGCGAGCACGAGCGGGGCGGCGAGGCTCCAGCCGGTGTCCGTGCCCGGGATGATCGGGATCAGCAGGACCAGCGCCACCAGCAGCAGCCCGAACCCGGCCCGGATCAGGCTGCTCGGGCGCCGCCTGCCGGCCCTTTTCCCGGCGATCAGCGCCACCGCGAACATCGTCAGAGAGAGCGGCGCGAGGGAGAGGCCCGCCTCCATCGCGTTGTAGCCGAGCACCATCTGCAGGTAGATCGGCAGGGCGATCAGCAGCCCGCCGAGGGCGATCTGCTGGAGGACCCCCTGCGCGATCCCGAAGCTGAACAGCTTCAGCTCGAACAGGTGCGGGTCGAGCAGCGCCGGCTTGCCCTCGCGCTTGCGGCGCAGCAGCCACCAGGCCAGCGTCCCCATCGCGGCGATGCCCACGACCAGCAGCGCGCCCACCGACTCGGCGCCCTCCTGCCAGGCGAGCACGCCGAGCACGAGGCCGCCCATGCCGAGCACCGAGAGGACCGAGCCGACCGGGTCGACTCCGCGGTCGCCGGTGTAGGGGACATCGCGCAGGAGACGGCGGCTGCCGAGCAGGACGACGGCAATCACGACCGCCTCGAGCATGAAGCCCACACGCCAGGACAGGTAGGTCGTGAGGAAGCCGCCGAGCAGCGGCCCGATCGCGGCGCCGATCGCGGCCGAGGCGCCGACCATCGCGTAGGCCCGCGCCTGCGCGGTCCCCTCGAAGTTGCCGTGGATCAGGGACTGCATCGCCGGCATGTAGAGCGAGGCGCCGAGCCCGCCGACCACCGCCCAGAAGACGATCACCGGGACGAGGCTCTGGGCGAAGACCATCGCCAGGGCGCCCGAGACGTAGAGCAGCAGGCCGACCACATAGGCCCGCCGGCGGCCGAAGAGGTCGCCGAGCTTGCTGCCGATGAGGATGAAAGCGGCGGAGACCAGCGCCTCGATCGCCACCGCCGACTGCACCCCGCTCACGGTCGTGTCGAGGTCGCGCACGACCGCGGAGATCGAGACGTTCATCAGCGACGTGTCGATCACGAACACGAACATCGCCATCGCGAGCAGGACGGCGAGCCGTCGATCGTCTCTCATTCCGCCGGTAGTTTGACCGCTTGACCGGGGGACCGGCGGATCAGTGATAGCAAGCCTGCTATACATAGCAATCTTGCTATGACGAAGCGCGACCCCAGGCCCTCCGGTCGGCTCGACGAGCGCCTCGCGTCCCTGCGCGAGGCGGTCCGCGGCGCGGCCGACCCCGACGACCGGGAGCTGTTCGGCCTGATCGCGGAGCGCGTCGCCGAGCGGCGCAAAGCCTGGGGGCTGTCCCAGCGCGAGCTGGCCGAGCTCTGCGGGACCACGCAGTCCGCGATCGCCCGGGTGGAGCGGGGGGCCAGGCCGCCCCGGATCGACACCCTGGCGCGGATCGCCGCGGCCCTCGACAGCGAGCTGGTGATCGAGCTTCGCCCCAGGACGAACCCGCCCCCGGGCGGCAGAAAAGGAGAGACACCATGAGCGAGAGCAAGAGCCGGCCGCGGCCGGCGGGCAGCAGGACCGCAGACGGGGAGATCGAGACGAGCGCCACCGAGAAGGTGCTGGCCCTCGTGCTCGCGGTCTTCATCTCGATCGGCGCCATCTGGGGCTACGTCAAGCTCGACGAGGTCGCGGCGCCGGACTCGCCCGCCTACGTGGCGGACCGGCAGCTGATCGGCTCCGGGGAATTCGCGGCTCTGCAGAGTCACGGACGGGCGCAGCGCGCGGTGCGAGCGGCTCGCAACGACCGCCGGGCCGCCGTGCGCGAGCTGGAGCTCAGCCGCGAGGCCTACCGCACGGGGCTCGACGCCGGCGAACCTTCCGCCGAGCTGCGCGTGGAATACGAAGCCGCCCAGACCGAGCTCGCCGCCGCCTCGCGGGAGCTCGCCGCGGCGGCTGCGCTCGAGCGGCGGACGCGTCCCGCGGCGCTGGAGGCGAAGGAGCGGCTGGCCGAGGAACGGCAGGCCGTCGCCCGGCAGGCGGAGGACGATCGCGTCCGGCACGACCGCATCGTCTTCGGCCTGCGCCTGGTCCTGCTGGCCCTGATGCTCGCCGGCGCCTACCAGCTGCTGAGCCGCCTGCGCTCGCGCAACTCGCGCTACCTCCCCGCCGCGCTCGCCTGGATCGGCGCCACCGCGATCCTCGCCGTCGTGATGGCGGGGGATTACACCGACAGCTACCTCGCCTTCGACGAGGTCGGGCCGCTGGCGATCTCGGTCGTCGGGGTGGTGCTGACCCTGCTCGCCTTCGTGGCCCTGCAGCGCTTCCTCGCGAAGCGGGTCCCGGCCCGGCGGGTCCGGCGCGGCGAGTGCTCCTTCTGCGGGTTCCCGCTCCGCGACAAGCCCCACTGCGAGGGCTGCGGGCGGGCGGCGATCGCCAGCTGCTCCAGCTGCCACAAGGACCGCCGCGTCGGTACCCCGCGCTGCGGCTGGTGCGGGAATGCGTAGCCGGCCGATCAGCAACCGTGTCCGGATCGCGATCACCGCGGCGACTGCGCTGGCCTTCGGCGTTCAGACCTACGCCGATGCGAGGGAAGTAGCCCTGCTCGGCATCCCGGTTGAGATCTGGCAGAGCAGCGCGCTCAAGCTCGCCCTGCTCGTGCTCCCTGTCCTCGGCGTCTTCCTCGTCAACCGCTGGTGGGCCGTGCTGCCGGCGCTGGTGCCCACCGCCGTCATGGCCTGGCTCTACGCGACCGGTTACGACCCGCCGTGGTCCGGGGGGGACGCCTTCGGGACGCCCTGGGAAGAGGATCCCTTCGAGAGCCCCGAGGCCGCACTGCTCTGGGCGGTGCTCGCGAGCCTTGCGGTCAGTATCCAGGCGGCGATCCTCTCTCTGGGCTTGTTGCCGCGGGCCGGCTGGAAATGGATCCGCTCGAAGCACCTCGGAGCCGACCGCGCCCGTGGCTGAGCAGGTCCCAGCCGTCGGCAACGTACTCTCCACGATCGAGCGCCGCGACTGGGCCCGCCTGCGGAGCCTGCTCGACCCCGACGTCCACTGGACGACGGCGGTGGAGGAGCACCTGCACGGCCCCGAGCAGGTGGTCGCCCGCCTGTCCGGCGACCCGCCGCCGGCGCCTCCCGCCTACCACGAGGTCCGCGACGGGTTGATCGTGCGCTGGATCGACACCCCGGGCTGACCGGGACGCTGCCGCTAGGGTGGGCGCGTGGGCAAGCGCGGCGCAGCGGATGAGGCCAGCTCCGTCCTCGCGGCTCGCCTGCAGGAGCGGCTGCCGGAGCTGCAGCGGGCCGTCGCGACGCGCGTCTACTCGATCTCCGATCCCTCCGAGGTCGCCGACCCCGCCTACCTGCAGGGGCTGAACGCGGCCCTCGCCGCCGCGCTCGACCACCGGCTCGCCGGGCTCGCGGCCGGCGAGCGCCGCGCCCCCGCGATCCCGCCGATCCTGCTCGCGCAGGCCCGCCTCGACGCGCGCGAGGGGGTCTCGCTCGACACCGTGCTGCGCCGCTACCTCGCCGGCAACGCACTCTTCGGCGACTTCCTGGCCGAGGAGGCGGAGCGCGCCGAGGTCTCGAGCGCCGACCTGCGCCAGCTCTTGCGCCGGCAGGCGACGCTGTACGACCGCCTGCTCGAGGCGGTCAGCGAGGAGCACGGGCGGGAGGCGCAGAGCTGGCCGAGCAGCTCCGCGGAGCGGCGGCGCGAGAGCGTCAAGCGGCTGCTCGCCGGCGAGCTGGTCGACGGCTCCGAGCTCGGCTACGACCTCGACGCCCACCACCTCGCCCTGATGGCGAAGGGGGAGGGGGCGCTGGAGGCGATGCGCGCCCTGGCCGGCAGGGTCGACCGGCGCCTGCTCGCCGTCTGCCGGGAGGAGGAGCCGACCTGGGCCTGCTGGCTCGGCGGTGGGCGTCCGCTCGCGGCCGAGCCGACGTTGCAGGCGCTCGGCGAGCTCGCGCCCGAGCGGGTGATCGTCACCGTCGGCGAGCCCGGGGAGGGGCTGGCGGGCTGGCGCTTCAGCCACCGCCAGGCGAAGGCGGCGCTGCCGATCGCCGAGCGCCGGGGGGAGCGCGCCCTGCGCTACGCGGAGGTCGCCCTGCCGGCGTCGATCCTCCGCGACGACCTGCTCTCCAGCTCGCTGCACCAGCTCTACCTGGAGCCACTCGAAGAGGCGCGGGACGGGGGCGCGGCGGCCCGCGAGACCCTGCGCGCCTACTTCGCCGCCGAGCGCAACGTCTCCTCGACCGCCGCCGCGCTCGGCGTCGACCGCCGCACGGTCACCAACCGCATCCGCGCAGTCGAGGAGATCTTCGGCCGCCCCCTCGGGGGCTTCGCGACGGAGCTGGAGATCGCCCTGCGCGCCTTCCCGGATTGCTGAATCCCGGCCGGGCGGAACCCCACATTGGGGAGGAGGCCGACCCCCGCGGCGGGAGAGGATCGACCCGAACCCGCTGACCGAGGCAAAAGGGGGAGGCATGAAGCACCTGATCCGCACCGTGACCGCCGGGCTCGTGCTCGCGGCGATCGTGGCGGCGAGCGCGCTGGCCGAGCCGAAGACCTTCCGGGTCGGGAACCTGGTCCTCAGGGACAACGGCGCGATCTCGCCGACGAAGCTGCCGCGGCACAGGCAGGTGCCGATCGGGGCGAGGATCAAGGCCCGGATCTGGACCAGCGACGGCAGCCATCCGCCGGCGCTCGAACGCGTGACCCCCGAGTTCGACCGGACGATCCAGGTCAACGCCGAGGGCCTGCCCGTCTGCAGGAGAAGCCAGCTCACGGCGCGCTCCACCGCGGCCGCGAAGAGAGCCTGCGCGGACGCGATCGTCGGCTCCGGGGAGGGGGAGGTGACGGTGGCCTTTCCCGAACAGGCGCCGTTCGCGGCCACCGGCCCGATCGCCCTCTTCAACGGCGGCGTCGAGGGCAGGACCACGCTGCTTCTGATCCACACCTACGTCAACGTGCCCGCCCCGACCGCCGTGGTCGTCCCCGTGAAGATGACCCGGATCGATCGCGGCCACTACGGGATCCACGTCGACGCGCAGATCCCGCGAATCGCCGGCGGCGCCGGGTCGGTGACCGAGTTCAGGATCTCGATCGACCGCAGGTTCACCCACAGGGGACAGCGGCAGAGCTACCTGACCGCCAGCTGCCCGACCGGGCGCTACTACGCGGCCGGGGTCGCCCGCTTCGCCGACGGCACCAAGATCGAGATCACCCACGTCCTGCCGTGCACGCCGAGGGGGTAGCCCGCAGCGGCGCCCCCCTGGCGCGGGCGCTGAGCCGCGGCGACGTCGACGCGGCCGCCGCCTGTTTCGCCAGGGACGGCTGCCTGGTCAGCCCGGACGCGACCGCGGTCCACGGTCGCGAGCGGGTCCGGCCGCTGCTGGCGCAGCTGGTCGCGCGGCGGACCGAGATCGAGGTCGAGCTCAGCAACGTGGTCGGGGAGGGGGAGGTGATCGTCGCCAACGAGCGCTGGCGGGTCCGTTCGGGGAACGGGGCCGGCGGCCGGAAGATCGAGCAGAGGCTGCACCCGACGCTGGTCCTGCGCCGGGCCGAGGGGGAGTGGAGGCTGGCGATCGCCGCTCCGTGGGGTTGGGGAGGCGGGTGCCGCTAGTAATAGCGCTCGCCAATCCCTATTAGGCGCGCGCGCAGATTGGCGATCAGTAAGTCCTGAATATTTTGACTATGGCTGGGTGAGTGCTTAGCCTCGCGGCACCAACCACCGGGTCAGCGCCCGGTCGACTCTTTGGGAGGAGAGCCAAATGAAATGGAACCGAATTTTCGCCGTCCTCTGCGTGGCCGCGATCTTCGCGGCCTTCGCCGCGCCGGCTGCGGCGGTCAAGTACGTCGCGCTCGGAGACTCGTACTCGTCGGGCACGGGCACCCGCACCTACTACGACTCCGGCTGCCAGCGGTCGGTCACCTCATACCCCTACCTGCTGCGCAACGCCCACCCGACCTGGACGTTCGTGCACGCGGCCTGCTCCGGGGCGAAAACGGGTGACGTCATCAACACCCAGTCGGCGAGCCTGACCGCGGACACCAACTGGGTCACCTACACGATCGGCGGCAACGACGCCGGTTTCTCCAGCGTGATCACGACCTGCGCGCAGCCGTCCTGGATCTCCAACTGCGACGGTGCGATCAACAACGCGCAGTCCTACATCCAGAACACGTTGCCGGGCCGGCTCGACCTGGTCAACAACACGATCAAATCGAAAGCGCCGAGCGCGAAAGTGATCGTGCTCGACTACCCGCGCCTCTTCAACGGCACGGACTGCAACGCCCTCACCTGGTTCAGCGGCAGCGAGATGACGCGGCTCAACCAGACGGCGGACATGCTGAGGGCCCAGATGAGCGCGGCGGCGACGCGGGCGGGGGCGAACTTCCTCTTCCGCGACGTGATCCCACCGTTCGTCGGGCACGCGGTCTGCGACGGAGGCGGCGGCTCCTCGACGGAGTGGATCAACGGCCTCTCCAACCCGGTGGGGGAGAGCTACCACCCGAAGACGACGGGCCACGCGAACGGGTACTACCCGGTGGTGAAAGGGGTCACCGGCTGAGCCCCTCGAGCCGCTCCCGGAACGGCGCCGCCGGTTCCACGGTCGAACCGGCGGCCCGCGCCAGGTCGGCGAGCTCGCGATCGGAGGTGACGACGCGGACCCCGGCGGGGTCGGGGTCCGCGCGCAGGCGGCGGACGATCTCTTTGTCGGCGGCGTTGCGCTCCGGCCGCGGCGCGTGCGCGACCTCGACCACCGGCGAGGGGATCGGCGGCGAGGGCGGCCGCTCGTAGACGACGGTCACGTCCTCGCCCGTCTCCGCGGCGAAGCGCTCGAGCAGGTCGACCAGCCGCACCATCGCCCCGTGCCGGTCCCGCCACCAGGCATCGGGGCGGGAGCCGATCACGTTCATCCCGTCGACGAGCCAGCGCACCGGCGGCCTACTCCGCCCCGTACTCCCGGTAGGGGTACCACCATTCCTTGCGCTCGATCTTCGACTCCATGTGGACGTGCTTGGTCTCCTGGAAGGCCTCGAGGCCCTCGCGGCCGAGCTCGCGGCCGAGGCCGGACTGCTTGAAGCCGCCGAAGGGGCCGGCGTCGTTGTCGGTGAGGGGGTCGTTGATCCAGACCGTGCCGGCGCGCAGCTCGCGCATGCAGCGGACCGCGTTCTCCAGGTTCGCGGTGTAGACGTTGGCGCCGAGGCCGAACTCGGTGCTGTTCGCCTCCGCGATCGCTTCGTCCAGCGATGAGACGCGGACGAGCGGCGCCACCGGGCCGAAGGTCTCCTCGCGCAGCAGGGCGCTGTCGGCGGCGGCGCCGGTGACGACAGCGGGGGAGAGGAAGTGGCCGCGCTCCTGCCCGCCGCGGTCGCCGCCGGTGAGGACCTCGGCGCCGGCGGCGCTCGCCGCCTCCAGCTGGGCGACGACCTTGGCCCGCTGCGGGTCGGAGACCATCGGGCCGATGTCGGTCGCGACCTCGAACGGGTCGCCGAGCACGAGGCCGCGGGTGTGCTCGACGAAGGCCGCCACGTAATCGTCGAAGACGCTCTCCTCGACGTAGAAGCGCTCGGCCGAGGTGCAGACCTGGCCGGCGTTGAGGAAGGCGGCCCAGGCGCCGCCGCGGGCGGCGACCTCGATCTCGGCGGCGACGTCGGCGCAGACGATGAAGGCGTCCTTGCCGCCCATCTCCAGGTTCATCCGCGCCATCCGCGGCACGCATGCCTCGGCGACCTTCTTGCCGGTCGCGACCGAGCCGGTGAAGGCGACGCAGTCGACCCCGGGGTGGGAGGCGATCGCGGCGCCGACCTCGCCGGCGCCGGCCACCAGGTTGACGACGCCGGCCGGCAGGTGCGCGAAGGCGGGCGCCAGCATCAGGGTCGAGAGCGGGGTCAGCTCCGAGGGCTTGCAGACGACGCAGTTACCGGCGGCGAGGGCCGGCGCCACCTTCCAGGCGAGCAGCAGCAGCGGGTAGTTCCAGGGGACGATGCAGCCGACCACGCCGAGCGGGTCCTTGACGACCATCGCCAGCTGCGTCGCCTCGATCGGCGGGATCACCCGGCCCGCGTGGTCGCGGCCGATCTCGGCGTAGTAGTCGAAGGCGGCGGCGGTCCACTCGAGCTCGTCGCGGTTCTCGATCAGCGGCTTGCCGCCCTCGGCGGTCATCGTCCGCGCCAGCTCCTCGGCCTCGGCGCGCAGGCGCCGCGCCACCTCGTGCAGCAGCTCGCAGCGCTCGCCGGCGGGCATCCGCGCCCAGCCGGGCCAGGCCTCGCGGGCGGCGGCCACCGCCGCGTCGATCTGCTCGGGCGAGGCCGCGGCAACCTCGACGATGGACTCGGTCGTGTACGGGTTCTCGACCGCGAGCGCCTCGCCCGTGCCCGCGACGCTCTCGCCGCCGATCAGCAGGGTCGTCGTCTGACTGTCGCCCGGCATGACCTGGCCGGGCAGCGGCTACTCGCCGCCCATCTCGAGGATGTTCTCGAGGAAGCTGCGTTTTTTCGACTTCTTCGGCTTCTGCTCGCCGCCTCCGTGCCGCTCCTCGCGGGGCGGGGCGGAGTCGCTCTCGTAGTAGGAGCCCTCGGCGTCGACCAGCCGCTCGAGCTCACCGCGGTCGAGGAAGATCCCCCGGCAGCCGCTGCACTGGTCGACGGTGACGCCGTTGCGCTCGTAGCTGCGCATCTCGGCTTCGCACTTGGGGCAGTTCACCGTTCGTAGCTTAGGCGAGCGCCCGCCTTGACAGGCCGCGAGGCGACGGTATCCTGCAATGCAGGAATCCAAGAGAGAGAGCTTCGGGTGAGCTTGTGATCGAAATATTCCTTCTCGTCGTCGGGACGGCGATCGGCACCGTCCTCGCCATGGAGGCATGGGCCTCGGCGCCGCACGTCGGTGCATGGCTGGTGCGCGGGACCATCGGCGGCTTTCCGGACGCGGTGCCGCGAGGAGACAGGGTCCGCTGGGCCGAAGAGATCGAAGGCGACTTCGCGACCTTCAGGGACCGTCGCCTGGCGGGCCTGGTCTTTGCGCTGCGCCTTCGCATCAAGGGCGGGAGGAAGCTGGCGGCGGAGTTGGCGCTGGCGCAGCTTTCAGCGGCGGAGACGACGGCCGGCGTTCCCTCGCAGGCCGAGTCGGCGGGTGCCCGATCGGGGCGTCAAGCCATCGAGCGGAGCCTCGCCGAGCTCTCCATCGCCGATCTCGCCGCCGTCGCGAGGCGCGAAGCCGGCAAGTCGCTCGAGGAGCTGGCCGAGCCTCGCCCGAATCAGCACCACCGCGAGTGGCGCGAAGCAGTCCAGCGCAGCCTGGCCCGCGACATGGACCGCCGGCGGCCTGCGGGGGAGCGGGGAGGTGAGGGCCGATGAGCTCGAGTCCTCGCATGAGCTCCGAGACCCTGCGCATCCTCGGCGTGATGCTGGAGGACCCGATGGCCTGGCACTACGGCCTCGGCCTCTCCGACGAGGCGAAGATCGCCTCGGGGACGATCTACCCGATGCTCGCCCGGCTCGAGAAGGCGGGTTGGCTGGAGAGCAAGTGGGAGGAGCAGGGACAGGGCCAGAGCGATGTTCCGCGCCCGCGCCGGCGCCTCTACCGGCTCACCGGCCACGGCGAACGCGCCGCCCTGCCGGAGCTGGAAGAGATCGCCAGGGTGGCCGGCCGGGTCAGGCGAAAGCGGCTGGCGAGAGGGAGCGCGCGGGAGAGGCTTGCATGAGCGTCGAGTTGGTCCTGACGGTTCTGGGAGCGGTGGTGGGCTTTGTCGCCGCGGCGGCTTCGGAGAGGCGCTCGAGAAGGGGAATGCCGGTCGACCGCTTGCTCACCCGCATCCGGCGCCGCCGGACGCGGGCGCGGATCATCGAGTTTGCCGCCGGCCCGGTCAGGCTCGGTCCGCGTTTCTCGATCGGGCGACCGTCGCTGAGCCGCTGGTTCGTCAACGGCGCAGTCCGGCGCCTTCCGGACGAGTTGAGCGACGCCGAGCGGGAGCGCTGGGCGGAGGAGATGAGGGCCGACGTCGCCTCTGTCAAAGGCCGCATCAAGCGCCTGCGCTGCGCCTACCGCCTCTGGCGCAAGGGGGCGCCCGAGATGCCGGTGGGCAGCCCCGAGGCGCCCCGCTCCGCGGACTAACGGGGCCGTCGAGGTGCCTACAGCCAGCCGGCGCGCTTGAAGCGCCGGTGGAGCAGCAGGCAGGCGACGGCGATGACGACGAGCACGGTGGGGTAGCCGAACTCCCAGTCGAGCTCGGGCATGTGGCGGAAGTTCATCCCGTAGACGCCGGCGATCATCGTCGGCACCGCGAGGATCGCGACCCAGGCGGAGATCTTGCGCATGTCTTCGTTCTGGCGCACCGAGACCTGGGTCAGGTTCGCCTGCAGGGCGTTGCCGAGCAGCTCGCGGAAGCCATGGATGCGCCCTGCGGCGCGGCGCAGGTGGTCGTGGACGTCGCGGAAGTACTCGAGCAGATCCTCGGCGACGACCTCGAAGTGGCCGCGCAGGACCTCGTCGACCGAGGCGGCGAGCGGGGTTACCGCCGCCTGGAAGTCGACCAGCTCCCGCTCCAGCTTGTAGATCCGCTCGGCCGGGTTGTTGCGGTCCTCGGAGAAGACCTGGCGCTCGACTTCCTGGATGTCGACCTCGATACCTTCGGCCGCCGCCTCGTAGCCGTCGACGACGTGGTCGAGGATCGCGTAGAGGACCATGCCGGGGCCATGCTGGAGCAGGTCGGGCCGGCGCTCGATCCGCTCGCGCACCGGGGCGAGGTCGCCGTGGCCGTGGCGGACGGTGATGACGAAGCCGGGGTTGACGAAGAGCAGCAGCTCGCCGATCTGGATCACCTCCTCGGGATCGACGTAGCGGGCGGTCTTGACGACCACGAACAGGGTCTCGTCGTAGGCCTCGACCTTGGGCCGCTGGTGGGCCTTGACCGCGTCCTCGACCGCGAGCTCGTGCAGGTCGAACTCGCGCGCGATCGTCTCCAGCTCCGCCGCGCTCGGCTGGACCAGCCCGAGCCAGACGAAGGCGCCCTGCTCGCGCGCGGCACCGCCCGCCTGCTCCAGCGAGAGCTCCCCGTCGCGCCGGTGGCCCCCCTCGTAGACGGCGCAGTTGGCGATCACCCGCCCAGTATCGCCCCTTGCGAGGCGTGAGTTCCCCGTACTCTGGGTAGGCCGATGCGGATCGGGGCACGATCGTGAGAGAAGCGCTGTGGCCGGCGACCCGGGTCGCCGTGAACCTGATCCTGATCGGGCTCGCGATCGTGTTCGGGCTCTGGCTCCTGGCCCGGCTCCGGGTCGTCGTCGTGCCGGTGCTGCTGGCGCTGCTGCTCGCGACCTTCCTCGTCCCCCCGGTCGAACTGCTGCGCCGCCGCGGCGTCCCCAGCGCGCTTGCCACCTTCCTGGTGATGCTGGCTGCCACCGCCGCGCTCGCCGGGGTGATCTGGCTGATCGTGCCGCTCTTCGTCGACCAGTTCGACCAGCTCGAGACCACGGTCGACGAGGGGGTGGAGGAGGTCGTGCGCTGGCTGGTCCAGGGCCCGCTCGACCTCGAACGCCGTGAAATCGATGAAGCCGTCGCAGAAGGGCTGGACTCGCTGCGCGCGCATGCCGGAGACATCGGCCAGGGGGTGCTGAGCGGCGCCACCCTGCTGGTGGAGCTGCTCGCGGGCCTGCTGCTCCTGATCGTGCTCGTCTTCTTCTTCGTCCACGACGGCCGCCGGATGTGGGCCTGGATCGTCGCGATCGCGCCGGAGCGCCACCGCGAGCTGGTCGACGGCGCCGGTCGCGAAGTCTGGAAGTCGAGCTCCGGCTACATGCGCGGGGTCGCCCTGATCGCCGTCGTCGACGCGGTGCTGATCGGGATCGCGCTGGCGGTGATCGGGATCCCGCTCGTGATCCCGCTGATGGTCGTCGTCTTCCTCGGTGCCTTCATCCCCCTGGTCGGGGCGATGGTGGCCGGCGCCATCGCCGCCCTGGTGGCGCTGATCACCGAGGGGCCGCTGGCCGCCGGCCTGGTCGTGGCGGCGATCGTCGCGATCCAGCAGATCGAGGGGGACCTCCTCTACCCGAACATCGTCGGCCGCGCGATCAGCCTGCACCCGGTCGCGATCCTGCTCATCCTCACCGCCGGCACCGTGGTCGCCGGGCTGCTGGGCGCGCTGCTCGCGGTCCCGGTCGCGGCGGCGATCTGGACCGCGGTCGAACACGTGCGCGGAGCGCAGGCCGCAGCTACAGTGAAGCGGGATGTCGAAGCTGAGGTTTGAGATCTCCGTCTCGGTCGACGGGTACGCCGCCGGGCCCAACCAGAGCGAGGAGGAACCGCTCGGCGAAGGGGGCGAGCAGCTGCACGAGTGGACGGTCAAGCTGGCGGCGTGGCGCGAGCACCACGGGCGCGAGGGCGGCGAGGTCAACGCCAGCACCGAGGTCGCCGAGCGGGCGATGGAGAACGTCGGCGCCGTGATCATGGGGCGCAAGATGTTCGGCGGCGGGCCGGGCCCGTGGGGCGAGGGGCCCTGGAACGGGTGGTGGGGCGACGACCCTCCCTTCCACGTGCCGGTCTTCGTCCTCACCCACCACGAGCGCGAGCCGCAGCCGATGCAGGGCGGCACCACCTTCCACTTCGTCACCGCGGGGATCGAGGCGGTGCTGGAGCAGGCGCGCGAGGCGGCGGGCGGTCAGGACGTGAAGCTCGCCGGCGGCGCGAACGTGGCGCAGCAGTACCTGGCCGCGGGCCTTGTGGACGAGGTCCAGCTCAACGTCGCCCCGGTCCTGCTCGGGGGCGGGGAGCGGCTGTTCGAGAACGTCGGCGCCGACCTCGGGCTGGTGCAGGAGCAGGTCGTGCACACGCCCGAGGTGGTCCACGTCAGGTATGGCGTAACTCGCTGAACGCTTGTACGTGCTCTGGCACGTACAAAGCTTCAGCCGCGAGCAGGTTCGGGGCGCCGAAGGTCGAACCAGGCGGCCATGAACCGGAATATCGAAGTGGGCGACGTACTCGGCGAGGTCTTCTCCACCTATCGCGACAACGCGGGCGTGCTGCTGCCGGTGGCCTTCCTGCTCTACCTCGTGGTGGCGGTGGTCAACGGACTCGTGGGCGGCAGCCTGCTGATGCTCGCGATCGCGTTCGCGGTCAGCATCACGGCCGGCACCCTCTACCAGGGGATGGTCGTGGAGCTGGTCAGCGATGTCCAGGACGGGCGGCGCGACTCCACGGCGGGCGACCTCCTCAACTCCGCGGTCCCGTTCATCGGGCCGCTGATCGGGGTCGGCCTCTTCGCCGGCATCTGCATCGGGGTCGGGCTCCTCCTCTTCCTCATCCCCGGGTTGTTCCTGCTCACGATCTGGGCCGTGATCGCGCCGGTGATCGTGGTCGAGCGCGCCCGGGTCTTCGAGTCGCTGGGCCGCTCGCGCGACCTCGTCCGCGGCCACGCCTGGCAGGTGTTCGGGGTCATCCTGGTCACCTTCCTGATCGTCGCGATCGCCAGCTTCGCGTTCATGGCGATCGGCAACGCGATCGCCGACGGCCCGGCCCTCCGCATCGTCTTCGGCGTCATCGCCTACACGGTCACGGCGCCGATCGGCGCCCTGGTCGCCTCGGTCCTCTACTTCCGCCTGCGGGCGATGAAGGGCGAGACCAGCATGGGCGAGGCAGCGCCGCCGCCGGCCCCAGCCGTTTGACGCCCCAGATCGAAGTCGGGAGCGTCCTTCGCGAGACGTTCGCGATTTACCGGGAGCGGGCGGGAGTCCTGCTCCCGGTCGCTTTCTGGCTCTTCCTCGCGGTCGGGATCGTCGAAGAGCTCGCCTACGCCTACATCGTCACCGCGATCCTCGCCGGCCTGCTCGGGATGGCGGCCACGATCGTCTACCAGGGCATGGTGGTGCAGGTGGTTCGGGACCGGCGGGAGGGTCGGCGCGAGTCCTCGGCCGGCGGCATGCTCGGCTCGGTGAGGCCGGTCCTCCTGTCCCTGGTCGCGGCGAGCCTGCTCGCCGCGGTCGGCACCGGCCTCGGGTTCCTCCTCCTCGTCATCCCGGGCCTGATCGCGGTCACCTTCTGGGCGGTGATCGCGCCGGCGATCGTGACCGAGCGGACCGGCCCGCTCAAGGCCTTCGGGCGGTCTCAGGATCTGGTCGGGGGCAACGCATGGCCTGTCTTCGGGGCGGTGCTCCTCGGCCTCCTGGTCGTCGCCGTGCCCGCCGTCGCCTCGCTCCTGCTCGCCGAACTGCTCATCGGGTACGGGATTCTGATCCGGGTCGTCTTCTTCGCTCTGGTGGGGGCTTTCGCAGCGCCCGTTCCCGGTCTCGTCGCCGCGATCCTCTACTTCCGCCTGCGCGAGATCGAGGAGGCCTCTGCCTCAGCGGTGGTCGAGCAGCCCGGCCACGGCCAGGGCTAGGCGCTGCCCGCGTCCGGTCAGCGCGTACTCGGTGTGGGGGGGACGGCCGGCGACGAGCCGGCGCTCGAGGATGCCCGCCTGCTCGAGCTGCTCCAGCCGCTCCGAGAGCGTCGTCGGGGAGACGCCGGGCAGCGACTGGCGGAACTCGTTGAAGCGCGAGGCGCCGCTGGAGCAGGCGTAGATCGTCGCCATCGTCCAGCGGCGCTCCAGCAGCCCCGCCGCCGCGCGCAGCTCGCTCGGGACCGGCGCGCAGCTACGACATCGCGGCGACATCGGCGCCCTTCCCGGCCGGCTCCAGCGCCCGCTCGATGACCTCCTCGATGCTCATCACCGGGTGGAAGGTCATCTCCTCGGCCACCTCGTCGGGGACCTCGGCGAGGTCGCCGCGGTTGCGCTCGGGGAGGATCACCTCGGTCAGGCCGGCCGCGTGCGCGGCAAGCACCTTCTGCTTGAGGCCGCCGATCGGCAGCACCCGGCCCTGCAGGGTCACCTCGCCGGTCATCCCGACCGTGTGCTTGACCGGCCGCCCGCTCAGCAGCGAGACCAGCGCCGTGGTCATCGCGGTGCCGGCGCTGGGGCCGTCCTTGGGGATCGCCCCGGCGGGCACATGCAGGTGGAACTCGCGGTCGAAACGGGCGGGGTCGATGTCGAGCTCCCGCGCGTGCGAGCGCACGTAGGAGAGGGCGATCCGCGCCGACTCCTTCATCACGTCGCCGAGCTGGCCGGTCAGGACCAGGCCCTTGTCGCCCTCCATCGCGGTCGCCTCGATGAACAGCACGTCGCCGCCGGTCCCGGTCACCGCCAGCCCGGTCGAGACGCCGGGGATCGCGGTGCGCTCGACCGACTCCTGGAAGAAGCGCTGGCGCCCGAGCGAGTCGTGGACCGCGTCGGCGTCGAGCACGATCGGCAGCTCGGCCTCGCCGGCGGCGATCCGCGTCGCCGCCCCGCGCAGCAGCTTGCCGAGCTCGCGCTCGAGCTGGCGCACGCCGGCCTCGCGCGTGTACTCGTCGATCACCGCGCGCAGCACCGTGTCGGAGAGCTCGACCTCCTCCGGCTCGAGCCCGTTGCGGGTCAGCTGCCGCGGCAGCAGGTAGCCGCGGGCGATCGCCTGCTTCTCGGCGGTCGTGTAGCCGTCGAAGGCGATGATCTCCATGCGGTCGCGCAGCGGCCCCGGGATCGGGTCGGCGAGGTTGGCGGTGGCGATGAAGACGACCTGGGAGAGGTCGACCTCGACGTCGAGGTAGTGGTCGCGGAAGGAGTGGTTCTGCGCCGGGTCCAGCACCTCCAGCAGCGCCGCCGAGGGGTCGCCGCGCCAGTCGGCGCCGACCTTGTCGACCTCGTCGAGCAGGATCACCGGGTTCATCGTCTTCGCGTCGCGCAGGGCGCGGACGATCCGGCCCGGCATCGCGCCGATGTAGGTGCGGCGGTGGCCGCGGACCTCGGCCTCGTCATGGACGCCGCCGAGGCTGATGCGGACGAACTCGCGCCCGAGGGCGCGGGCGATCGACTCGCCGATCGAGGTCTTGCCGGTGCCGGGCGGGCCGACCAGGGTGAGGATGGCGCCGTTGGCGCGCGCGTCGTCCTCGTCCTTGCCGCGGGTCTCGCGCAGCTTGCGGACGGCGATGAACTCGGTGATCCGGCGCTTCACGTCCTCGAGGCCGGCGTGGTCGGCGTCGAGCACCTCGCGCGTGTGGGCCGGGTCGAGCCGCTCCTCGGAGCGCTGTGACCAGGGCACCGCGATCAGCCAGTCGAGGTAGCTGCGGATCATCGAGGACTCGGGCGACTGCTCGCCCTGGCGCTCGAGCCGGCGCAGCTCCTTCTCGGCCTGCTCGGCGACCGCCTCCGGCATCCCCGCCTCGGCGATCTTGCGCTCGTACTCGCCGATCAGGTCGGCCTCGTCCTCGCCCAGCTCCTTGCGGATCGACTCCATCTGCTTGCGCAGGAAGTACTCGCGCTGCTGCTGCTGGGCGCCCGACTCGACGTCCTCGCGGATCTTGCTGCGCACCTGCAGCTCGGCCAGGCGCTCGCGCTGCAGCTCGACCGCGAGCTGCAGCCGCTGGGTGACGTCGACGGTGTCGAGCAGGCGCAGCTTCTGCTCCAGCGGGACGTCGGGGCTGAAGCCGGTGGTGTCGGCCAGCGCGCCGGGCTCCTCGACCGAGCGCAGGAAGGCGGCGATGCGGCCGTCGTCGCCGCGCAGCTCGAGGATCTCCTCGACCACGGCGCGGTACTCGCGCGCCAGCTCGCGCGTCGCCTCGTCCTCGGGGTGGCCGTCGTGGAACTCCTGCACCTCGATCCGCAGCTGCTCGGCGTCCCCCTCGTCGGCGACGGCGGCGCCGGCGAGGCCGCGGTGCAGGCCGAGCACGGTCGCGACGGGGGCGCCGCGGCGCGAGCGGCCGCGCTCGATCACCTCGGCGACGACGCCGGTGCGGGCGAACTCGCCGTCGCTGCGCGAGAGCAGGAACACGCGCTCCTCCTCGCCGACGTCGATCGGCAGGGTGGCGGTCACGGTGGGGAAGACGATCGCGTCGTCGAGCGGGATCAGGAGATAGGACATCGCTAAGTCCACTTTCTGTAGTTAGTCTAAGAACAGGATAGCGGGTGGGTGTCTGAAGCCTTGTGCGTGCCGGGGCACGTCGAATCGTTCGGCGGCGATACGGTGTCCGCATGGACGAGAAGCGAGCAGGCGAGCTGCTGGCTACGGAGCGAGAGCGAATCGAGCGCGAGATGGCAGCGCTCGAGCGCGAGGGCCCGGAGGAGGGCGACGAGCGCCGCGAACCGGGCGACCGCGATTCCGAGGGCCTCTACCAGGACGAGCTCGACGCCGGCCGCGCCCAGGATCTGCGCGACCGCCTCGCTGCCGTCGAGCGCGCCGAGGGTCGCCTCGCCGACGGTACCTACGGGCTCTCGGTTCGCAGCGGCGAGCCGATCCCCGACGAGCGCCTCGAGGCCAATCCGACCGCTGAGCTGACGGTCGCCGAGCAGGAACCGGGCGCGCGCTAGCTGGCGCGCGCCAGTTCAGCCCAGCAGCTTGGCCTTCTGGACGGCGAACTCCTCCTCCGTGAGGATGCCCTGTGCTTTCAGCTCGCCGAGCTGCTTGAGCTGGTCGATCACCGAGTCCTCACCACCGCCTGCCTGAGGCGCCGGAGGTGGCGCGGCGGCCGGCTGGGGCGCCTGCTCGGCTTCCTGCGCCGCCCAGCGTTCGCCCTGGCGGCGGGAGACGCGATTGCTGACACTGGTGGCGGTGCCGGCGATGACCGCGGTCCGCGCCACACCTCGAAGTAGTCCTGGCATCTGTGCTTCTCCTCTCAGGCGGACGCCTCGGCCGCATCGAGCGCGGCGAGGACGTCTTGGACGGGGATGCGACCGGAAGCGACGAGCTGGCCCCCGGACCGGCGCACGGCGGCGGCAAAGGGCGCGGCCCAACGATTCTCGTAGACGAGCAGCGCGGCCGAGGTGCCGGGCTCCAGGGCGTCCCCGGCTGCGGCGACGTCGTCCTCGGACAGCAGGTCCGAAGAGGCGCCCTCGAAGACGGCGTACTCGGCGACGACATCGCCGAGGTCGGCGATCTCCAGGCCGGCGACGCTCCCGTCCTCCCCCTTGGCGATGAACGCCAGGTCGAGGATCCGGATCACCCCACGCTCGACCAGGTCGATCAGGTGCGGGACCGCCTCGCCCGTCGGCTGCCTGCCCGGCCACTCGACCAGGATGTAGTCGATCGGCCCCAACTCGTTCTGCTCGCCCTCGCCCACGTCAGCCCTTTCGTCGTTGGAAAAGAACCCCGATGCAACCTGCCCGCAGATTACCGCGCCGCCCCTTAGGCTGAGGGCGTGAGCCGGCCCCAGGACGAGCATGCCGCGGAGCTCTTCGGAAATCGCTTCCTGATCGAGGACGCGCCCGCCCGCGACTTCCCCAAGGAAGGGATGCCGGCACTCGACGCGATGCGCCTGGTCGACGAGGAACTGGTGCTGGAGGGAGACCCCTGGCGCAACCTGGCGACCTTCGTCACCACCTGGATGGAGCCGGAGGCGAAGCGGATCGTCTCCGAGAACCTGCACCGCAACTTCATCGACCACGCCGAGTACCCGATCTCGGCCGAGATCGAGCAGCGCTGCATCCGCATGCTCGCCGATCTCTACCACGCGCCGGGGGAGACCACCGGCGCCCGCACCCAGGGCTCCTCGGAGGCGATCATGCTCGGCGCCCTCTCGCTGAAGTGGAAATGGAAGCAGCGCCGCGAAGCCGCCTCGCTGCCTGTCGACAAGCCGAACCTGGTGTTCGGGGGCGACGTGCACGTGGTCTGGGAAAAGTTCTGCCGCTACTTCGACGTCGAGCCGCGGGTCGTGCCCCTGCAGGAAGGGAAGTACACGATCGGGCCCGACGACGTGGAGCCGCTGATCGACGAGAACACGATCGGGGTCGCCGCCGTGCTCGGCACCACCTTCACCGGCCACGCCGACGACATCGTCGGGATCAACGACCTGCTGCTGGGGCTCAAGGGCGAGCGCGAACTCGACGTGCCGCTGCACGTCGACGCCGCCAGCGGCGGCTTCGTCTGGCCCTTCCTCTACCCCGACTCGAAGTGGGACTTCCGGCTCGAGCAGGTGCGCTCGATCAACGTCTCCGGCCACAAGTTCGGGCTCGTCTACCCGGGGATCGGCTGGCTCGTCTTCCGCGAGGAGTCAGACCTGGCCGAGGATCTCGTCTTCTACGAGAACTACCTGGGCAAGAAAGACGCGACCTTCACGCTCAACTTCTCCACCGGCTCCTCGATGGTGCTGGCCCAGTACTACAACTTCGTCCGCCTCGGGCACCGGGGCTACACGTACGTGATCGAGGCGATGGAGAGGAACGCCCGCGCCCTCGCCGACCGGCTCGAAGCGACCGGCGACTTCGAGCTGATCGGCGCCGACGAGGAGCAGCTGCCGCTGGTCGCCTTCCGGCTCGCCGGCGACAAGAACTACGACGAGTTCGACCTCTCCTGGCAGCTCTCGGCCGAGCGCGGCTGGATGCTGCCGGCCTACACGCTGCCGCCGAACGCCGAGCACGAGAAGGTGCTGCGGGCGCTGGTCAAGGAGACGCTGAGCCGCGAGCAGGTCGACCGCCTCGCCGACGACATCGAACAGGCCTGCGCCGTCCTCGCCGAGAAGGGTGGCGCCCACCCCTCGGAGCGCAGGCAGGTCAAGACCGGGTCCGGGTACTAGGCCACCAGGCGCGCTCGCCGAGCCGGTAGGTGATCGCCGGGATCAGCAGGGCGCGGACGACGAAGGTGTCGAGGAGGACGCCGATCGCGACCGTGGCGCCGATCTGGATCAGCTGCTCGAGCGGCAGCAGGGTGAGGGTGGCGAAGGTGCCGGCGAGGATCAGGCCGGCGCCGGTGACGACGCCGCCGGTGTTGACGAGCGCGACCAGGACGCCCTCGCGGGTGCCTCGGGCGGCCGCCTCCTCGCGCGCCCGGGTCATCAGGAAGATGTTGTAGTCGACGCCGAGGGCGACGAGGAAGATGAAGGCGAGCAGGACGAGGTCGAAGGCGATGCCCTCGCCGCCGAGCGCGGCGAAGGCGAAGGTGACGAGCCCGAGCGTCGCGGCGAACGAGGCGACGACCGTGACCATCAGGTAGAGCGGCGCCAGCAGGGCGCGCAGGACCGCGGCGAGGATGAAGCCGACGACGAGCAGGACCAGGGGCACGATCAGCTTGGTGTCGCGGTCGTTGGTCTGCTCGATGTCGAAGTTCTCGGCCGGGAGGCCGCCGAGCAGGCCGCCGGGATCGACCCTGTGCAGGCGTTCGCGGACGTCGTCGACGGTGCCGGCGGCGGCGCTCGAGTAGGGGTCGCCGTCGAGGACGAGGAGGATCACCGCCCTGTCGAGATCGCCGGTCGGCGGCACCGGCAGGGCGAGCTGCACCGGCCGCAGCTCTTCCAGCGCCGCCGTCGTCTGCTCGAGCCGCTCGGTTGCGACCACCGCGGTCAGCGGCGCCCCGAGCCCGGCCGGGAAGTGCGCTTCCAGCGCTTCGGTCCCGCGGCTGGAGTTCGTCTCCCTGGTCTCACCCTGGCCGAACCCGATCGTGCCGTGGTGGACGAGGTTGCCGCAGGCCAGCACGGCGAGCAGGGCGGAGACGCCGACAATGATCCGGCCGGAGCGGCGCCGGACGAGGCCGGCGACCCGCTCCCAGCGCCCGTCGGCCTTCGCGACTCCGAACTCCGGGCTGTCCTGGCCACCCGAAGTTCGGAAGGGCCGCCAGAAGGCGCGCCCGTCGAGCAGGGAGAGCAGGGCGGGGAGGAGGGTGAGGGCGGCGGCGAGCATGACCGCGATCCCGAGTGCGAGGATCGGTCCCAGCCAGTGGGTCGACTGCAGGTCGGCGACGAGCAGGACCAGCATCGCCGCGATCACCGTCCCCGCCGAGGCGGCCAGGGCGGGGGCGCACTCGCGCAGCGCGGCGGGCAGGGCGAGCGGCGGCGGCCGTCCCGCGTCGAGCTCCTCCCGGTAGCGGTGCACGAGCAGCAGCGAGTAGTCGGTCCCGGCGCCGAAGATCAGCACGAGGAGGAGGAAGGTGCCCTCGACGTTGACGAGGATCCAGCCCGCCTCGATCAGGAGGTAGGCGATCCCGATCGCGACCAGGTAGGCGGTCCCGACCGTGAGCAGGGGAAGCACCGCGAGCACCGGGGCGCGGTAGACGACGAGGAGCAGGACGAGCACGAGGGCGAGGGTCGCGATCAGCAGCGTCTGCCCGGCTTCGTCCGCGACCCGGTCGAGGTCGGCCGCGATCCCGGCGGGGCCGGTGACGTAGGCGGCGAGACCGGGGCGGTCGTGTTCGGCGAGGTAGCGGCGGATCTTGTGGACGCCGTTGACGATGGCGCCGCGTTCGTCGGCGTCGATCGCGAGCACGACCAGCGCCGCTTCGCCGTCGCGGGAGATCGGCCCGACGCCGTGGGCGATCCTGGCCACGTCGCCGAGCGGCTTCCGCGCTTCGGCCGAGAAGGGGTCGACGATCGGCGTCGCCCCGGCCAGTTCGAGCTTCCCCAGCCCCTTGCCGATGTGCCCGATCGCGTCGAGGTCGGCTCCGGTCAGGCCGCCGGCGCGCTCGAAGACGATCACGGCCGGGACCTCTTCGCCGCTGCCGCCGGCGCTGTCGCCGAGCGCGTCGAGGGCGCGGGTCGATTCGGCGTCCTTCGGCAGGAAGCTGCTCTCGCCGGGGGAGGTGACGTCGCCGATGCGGCCGTGGGCGAGGAGCCCGGCCGCCCCGAGCAGGAGCCAGGCCGCGATCGTGACCAGCCGCCCGCGCGGCCCGGTCACCGCTGCGGCGAGGCGCCCGATCACGGTCGGCTGGATCCGGTGGCGGACACCGGCGGAAGCCTAACCGCGGGTGATTCGGATTCGCGGGCACGGGTAAGCCGTCGGCATGAGACTGAAAGCAGTGCTCGCCGCCGCCCTGCTCGCGATGTCGATCGCCTTCGCCGCCTGCGGCGACAGCGACGACGACACCTCGGGCTCCGCCACCACCACGGAGACCACCACCGAAGCCGGGGCGACGACCGAAGAAGGCGGCAGCAGCCCTGCCCCGAGCGGGGAGGCGGCCAAGGCCGAAAAAGTGAAAATCGTCGAATTCACCTACCAGCCCGACCCGGTCGTGGTCCAGACCGGCGGCAAGGTGATCTGGCAGAACGAGGACGCGGCCCCGCACACCGCCACCGCCGACGACGGCAGCTTCGACACCGGCACGATCGAGCAGGGCAGGATCGGCTCGGAGACCTTCAAGGACGCCGGCACCTTCCCGTACTTCTGCGAGATCCATCCCGACATGCGCGGGACCGTGGAAGTCGTAGAGCAGTAACGCCGCTCACAGCCGGGGCGCGACGGACTATGTTGCGCCCATGAACGAGGGGGAGGGCCGCGACGACCTCGCGGAGCTGCTGGCGCGCCGGGCGCTGACCGAGGACGCGGCCCGCCCGGACGCGGTGGAGCGCCGGCACGCTGCGGGCGGGAGGACGGCCCGCGAGAACGTCGCCGACCTCGTCGACCCCGGCTCCTTCGTCGAGTACGGCCGCTACGCGATCGCCGCCCAGCGGGGGCGACGGGAGCTCGATGACCTGATCGCCCGCACCCCCGCTGACGGGATGCTCGCCGGCACCGCCCGCATCAACGGCGAGCTGTTCGGGGCCGAGCGCGCCGTCTGCGCCGTCCTCTCCTACGACTACACGGTCCTGGCCGGGACCCAGGGAGCGCTGGGCCACCGCAAGAAGGACCGCCTCTTCGAGCTGATCGAGCGGATGCGGCTGCCCACCGTGTTCTACGCGGAGGGCGGGGGAGGGCGGCCCGGCGACACCGACTATCCGGTCGTCTCGGCGCTCGACACGCGCGCCTTCGCGCTCTGGGCGAAGCTGGCCGGCGTGGTGCCGCGGATCGCCGTCGTCGCCGGCCGTTGCTTCGCCGGCAACGCGGTGATCGCCGGTTGCTCCGACCTGATCGTCGCCACCGAGGACGTCTCGCTGGGGATGGGTGGGCCGGCGATGATCGAGGGGGGCGGCCTGGGGCGGGTCGAGCCCGACGAGATCGGGCCGATCGCGATGCAGGCCGGCAACGGCGTGGTCGACTTCGTCGCCGCCGACGAGGCCGAGGCGACGGCGGCGACGAAGCGGCTGCTCGCCTACTTCCAGGGCCCGATCCCGCCCGGCCCCGAACCCGACCAGGCGCGGCTGCGCGAGGCGATCCCGGAGCGGGCGCGGCGCGCCTACGACCCGCGACCGGTGGTGGAGACGCTCGCCGACGAGGGCTCGGTCACCTACCTGCGCGAGCGCTTCGCGCCGGAGATGGTGGCCGGGCTGGGCCGGATCGAGGGCCGGCCGTTCGGCTTCATCGCCAACGACAGCCGCCACGTCGCCGGCGCGATCACCAGCGAGGCCTCCGACAAGGCGGCCGACCTGCTGCGGCTCTGCGACTGCTTCGGCCTCCCGGTCCTCTCCTTGGTCGACACCCCCGGCTTCATGGTCGGCCCGGAGGCGGAGGCGACCGGGCTGGTCCGCCGCGCCTCGCGGATGCTGGTCGCCGGCGCGGCGCTGCGGGCGCCGCTGGTCGCGGTGGTCCTGCGCCGCGGCTACGGGCTCGGCGCGCAGGCGATGACCGGCGGCAGCCTGCACGAGCCGCTGCTCACCCTCGCCTGGCCCGGTGCCCACCTCGGGCCGATGGGCCTCGAGGGAGCGGTGCGGCTGGCGCTGCGCAAGGAGCTGGAGGCGATCGCCGACGAGGGCGAGCGCGAGCAGCGCGTCCGCGACCTCACCGCCGCCGCCGAGGAGAACGCGCGGGCGCTCAACGCGGCCGCCCTCTTCGAGCTCGACGACGTGATCGATCCGGCGGAGACCCGCGGGTTGATCGCGGCGACCTTCGCGGCGGCTGCCGGCCCAACGACCAAGGAGACGAGATGACCGAGCTGACCCCGATGCAGGCCGAGCTCTGCGAGAGCAGCACGACCGACTACTCGGACCTGAAGGCGCTGTTCGTCAACTGCACGCTGAAGCGGAGCCCCGAGATTTCCAACACGCAGGGACTGATGGATGTCTCGATGGAGATCATGCGCCGCAACGGGGTCGAGGTCGAGTGCATCCGCGCCGTCGACCACGAGATCGCCACCGGCGTCTGGCCGGACATGACCGAGCACGGCTGGGATCGCGACGAGTGGCCGGCGATCTTCGAGCGGGTGATGGCGGCCGACATCCTTGTGCTCGGGATGTCGATCTGGCTGGGGGAGAAGTCCTCGGTCGCGACTCAGGTGATCGAGCGCCTCTACGGCAACTCGCACCTGCTCAACGACCGCGGTCAGTACGCCTACTACGGCCGCGTCGGCGGTTGCCTGGTGACCGGCAACGAGGACGGCGTCAAGCACTGCGCGATGAACGTCCTCTACTCCCTGCAGCACCTCGGCTACGCGATCCCACCGCAGGCCGACGCCGGCTGGATCGGCGAGGCGGGCCCCGGTCCGTCCTACCTCGACGAGGGCTCAGGCGGCCCGGAGAACGACTTCACCAACCGCAACACCACCTTCGCCGCCTGGAACATGCTGCACCTGGCGCGCATGCTCAAGGACGCCGGCGGCATCCCCGCCCACGGCAACCAGCGCCCCGCCTGGGATGCCGGATGCCGCTTCGACTTCCCCAACCCGGAGCACCGGGCCTGAGCGCATCCGACTTTGACCCCACCCTGGGGTGGTCAAAGTCGGATGCGCTCACCAGACCGCGTCGTGCTCCTCCATCACGCCGAGGCCCTCGGCGAGGGGGAGGCCGGCGAGCGAGCCGGAGAAGGTGCCGAAGCGGTGCCGGTAGCGGGAGCGGATCGCGATGAAGTTCTCGTCGCGGGAGTGGGCCGACTCGGAGGCGAAGTCGAGGTGGTCCTCGCCGGCGAGGTCGATGCCGTCCATGCCGCGGAAGCGGACCGGGGCGGGCTCCTGCGGCTCGCCGTCGACCCAGATCGCCCGCTCGCTGCGCTCGGCCGGGTCGTTGACGCCCTCGACCAGGTTCCAGGCGAGGCGGCGGCCGTCCCCGGCGCGGCCGACACCGGCCGACCAGCGCCAGCTCGTGTGCCGCCGGTGGTAGCCGGCCGACTCGTCGTCGACGCCGCGCCCCGAGACCTGCCAGCGCCGGCCCGGCACTTCCACCGTCCCCTCGACCGGGACGCCCGCCCGCTTGCGGGTCCAGCCCCAGCCGGAGCCGCTGGGGCAGATCGTCTCGATCGGCAGGCAGCTGCCGAGCCGCAGGCTGGCCCGCAGGTCCGGCGACTCGATCTCCAGGTGGGGGCCGTCCATCGTCACCTCGCGGCTGCCGGGACGCAGCATCGTGCGGGCGTCGTGGCGGCGGCCCTCGCGGTCCCACATCACCCAGAACGACTGCCCCAGCGGGCCGACCTCGGCCCGGGCCGCGCAGAGCATCAGCTCCGGCGTGAAGACGCCGATGTAGCGCCAGCGCTTGCGCAGCTGCCCGTCGCGGCGCAGCGGCATCGGGTTGGGGGGGAGTGGCAGATCCGGGCGGTCGTCGCCGGGGCCGCGCCAGGGGATCTGGAGCGAGGGCACGCGGCCAAGGTACCTGCTTTGTGCCAGCCTCAAGCGATGGACCAGCTGATCCAGGTCTGCGGCGCGCTGCTGATCCTCGCCGCCTTCGCCGCGGTCCAGTTCGAGCGGATGCGGCCGGACTCGCGCGTCTACCTGGCGCTCAACCTGGCCGGGTCGCTGATCCTCGCCGTGCTCGCCTACGTCGAGCACCAGTGGGGCTTCCTCCTCCTGGAGGGCGTCTGGGCGGTCGTCTCCGCCTGGGGACTAGGTCGCGCTCTGCAGGAGCCGGTCGGCTAGGCGGTTCATCCCGAGCCCGCGGGCGGCCGCGGCGGCGCCCCCCCAGTCGGTCGGCGCGTCGGCGGGCGGTTCGACCCCAGCGTCGCGCAGCGTCGCGATGTCCTTGAAGGCGAGCAGTTCCTCGCGCCCCTCGATCAGGGCGGCTCGCAGTTTCGGCCGCCGCTCGCGGATCGCGCCGTCGAGTATCGCCTCCAGCGAGCCGTGCTCGCGCAGCAGTTCCGCCGCCGTTTTCGGGCCGACGCCCTTGGCGCCGGGCAGGCCGTCGGAGGGGTCGCCGCGCAGGGCGATGAAGTCGGGGACGAGCTCGGGGCCGATTCCGTAGCGCTCGCGCACGCCCTCGGGCCCGATCTCTTCAGCTCCTTTGCCGCCGGTGCGCACGTAGAGCACCGTGACCCCGTCCCCGGCGCACTGGTACATGTCGCGGTCGCCGGTCAGGAGCAGGGCGTGGCCGCCCGCTGCGGCCTCGCGCTGCGCGTAGGTGCCGAGCAGGTCGTCGGCCTCGAGGTCGTCGCTGGTCGCCACCGTCCACCCGAAGGCCTCGAAAAACGGCTTCGAGGCGACGAACTGGGGCGCCAGGTCGTCGGGCATCGCCGCCTCGCGCTCGGCGTGGTAGCTGGGGTAGAGCTCGGTCCGGTAGCTCGCCGCGTCCGGTCCGAAGCAGAGCACGACGGCCCGCGGGCGGTGGACTTCGACCTCTTTGAGGATCAGGTTCGCCGTGCCCAGCAGCGCGTTGACCGGTTTGCCGTCCGGGCCCACGATCGAGTCCGGCAGCGCGTAGAACGCACGGAACAGCATCGAGGGCGTGTCGACGGCGAGCAGGGGCGCGGCCACCGGGCACTTATATCGGTGTGCCCGAGCCGGCGAGTGCAGTCCACTAGGTTTGAGCGCGCCCGTGTCCCAGTCCGCCCTGCACATCGAGAACCTGGCGAAGCGCTACCCGACCGGGGTCGAGGCGCTGCGCGGCGTCTCGCTCGACATCGAGCCCGGGGAGCTGTTCGGGCTCCTCGGCCCGAACGGGGCGGGCAAGTCGACCCTGATCCACTGCACCACCGGCCTCGCCCAGCCGACCGCGGGATCTATCGAGATCTTCGGCAACGACGCGATCGACGACTACGCCGAAGCGCGTCAGGCGGTCGGGCTGGCGCCGCAGGAGCCGAACCTCGACTGGTTCCTCACCGTGGCCGAGACGCTCGACTACCACGCCGGCTACTTCGGGATGCCGAAGCGCGAGCGCCGCGAGCGCACCGACGAGCTGCTGGAGACCTTCTCGCTGACCGAGAAGCGCGACGAACGCACCCGCACCCTCTCGGGCGGGATGAAACGGCGGCTGATCCTGGCCCGGGCGATGATGCACAAGCCGCGCCTCCTGATCCTCGACGAGCCGACCGCCGGCGTCGACGTCGAGCTGCGGCTCGAGCTCTGGCACTACGTCCAGAAAATCAACCAGGAGGGGACGACGATCCTGCTCACCACCCATTACCTGGAGGAGGCCGAGCAGCTCTGCGACCGGATCGCCTTTATCGCCGAGGGCCAGATCGTCGCCGGCGGCACGAGCGCCGAGGTGGCCGCGCGCTTCGGCGTCTCCAGCCTCGAGGACGCCTACCTGGCGCTGGTCGGTCGCAAGGAGCTGTCGCGCTCCCATGCCGAGCTCGAGGTGGCTCCGTGAGCACCGCCCAGATCCGCTTCGCGACGCTCTGGCGCCGCGAGGTCAACCGCTTCATGAAGATCAAGAAACAGACGCTGGGCGCGCCGCTGCTGGAAACCTTCCTCTACATCTCGGTCTTCGGCGCCGCGCTCGGCTCGCGGGTCGGCGAACTGCACGGGATCGACTACGTCGTCTTCGTCATCCCCGGCCTGATCATGATGGCCTGGTCGATCAACGCCTTCACCAACAACTCCTCCTCGATCCTCCAGCAGAAGTTCCAGGGGGCGATCCAGGACCAGCTCTCCTCGCCCGCCTCGCCGCTCGAGCTGCTGCTCGCCTTCTCGCTCGGCGGCTTCATGCGCGGGCTGATCGTCGCCCTGCTCACCTTCGTCGCCGCCTCGTTCCTGGTCGACCTGCCCGTCGACCACATCCTCGTGCTGGTCCCGTCGCTGTTCCTGGTCGGCTTCTTCTTCTCGCAGCTCGGCGTCCTGATCGGCGTCCGCGCCGAGCAGTTCGACGACGTCGCCTTCGCCCAGACCTTCATCCTGACGCCGCTGATCTTCCTCGGCGGCGTCTTCTACTCGGCCGAACTCCTGCCCGAGCCGTACGAGACGCTGACCCACTTCAACCCGATCTACTACATGATCAATCTGGTCCGCTACGGCTTCGTCGGCTTCACCGAAGTCAGCGTCGCGCTCTCGCTGCTGGCCCTCACGGCGGCCACCGCGGTCCTCTTCGCGGTCAACCTGCGGCTCTTCTCCCAGGGCTACAAGCTGCGCGCCTAGTCCCGCTCCGGGAGCCGGATCCAAGAATTTTCCGCGCCGCTGTCGATCTGGGCGATTCCCGTTCGTCGTTAGGGTGAACGGCGGTGATCCGAACCGCCCCGAACGAAGGAGGAACACCATGCAGTACATCTTCATGTTGCAGGGCGAGGAGCCGAACTGGGAGGACGTCTCGCCGGAGGAGATGCAGGCGACCATCGACGAGATGGGGCGCTACAACCAGGAACTGAAAGACGCCGGGGCGATGGTCGACGGGCACGGCCTGCGCGAGCGCGCCACCGCGACGGTCGTCCACTTCCCGGCCGGCGAGGGAGAGCCGACCGTCACCGACGGCCCCTTCGCCGAGACCAAGGAGCAGCTGATGGGCTTCTGGATCATCGAGTGCGCCAACCTCGACGAGGCCCTGGCCTGGGCGAAGAAGGCGCCGCTGCAGGAAGCCGCGATCGAGGTGCGGCCGCTGGTCGAGGAGAGCAGCGAGGAAGAGGAGATCTCCGGCGAGGAGCTGGTCAGGCGCGCCCGGGAGAAGAAGTAGGCGGGCTCCGGGCCGGGCATGGAGGCCGCGGGACCGGAAAGCGTCGTCGACCGCACGTTCCGGCAGGAGTCGGGGCGGGCGGTCGCGTCGCTGATCCGGGTGCTCGGCGACTTCGACATCGCCGAAGAGGCGGTGCAGGAGGCGTTCGTGGTCGCACTGGAGCGCTGGCCCCGCGACGGGGTCCCCTCCAACCCGGGTGCCTGGATCACCCAGGTCGCCCGCAACCGGGCGATCGACCGCCTCCGCCGCGCCCGCAGCCTGCGCGAGAAGACCGAGCAGCTGGAAGGGCTGGAAGCGCTGCGCCCGCCGCAGCTCTCGCCCGCCGACCGGGTGGCGAGCGATGAGATCGAGGACGACCGGCTGCGGCTGATCTTCACCTGCTGCCACCCGGCGCTGGCGCCGGAGGCGCGGGTGGCGCTGACCCTGCGCAGCCTCGGTGGCCTCACCACCGCGGAGATAGCCGCCGCCTTCCTCGTCGCCGAGGCCACGATGGCGCAGCGCCTCGTGCGCGCCAAGAAGAAGATCCACGGGGCCGGGATCCCCTACGAGGTGCCCGATCGGGAGCAGATGCCGGGACGCCTCCCGGGCGTGCTCGCGACCCTCTACCTCGTCTTCAACGAGGGCTACCGCGGCTCGACCTCTCCCGATCTGGTGCGGGTCGAGCTGAGCTCGGAGGCGATCCGCCTCACCCGCGTCCTCGCCGGCCTCCTGCCCGACGAGCCGGAGGCGCAGGGGCTGCTGGCGCTGATGCTGCTGAACGACTCGCGGCGCCCGGCCCGGGTCGACGCGGAGGGGAGGGCGGTGCCGCTGGAAGAGCAGGACCGCGGCCTCTGGGACCGCGAGCTGATCGCCGAGGGATTGGCGCTCTCCGAGCAGGCCGCCGCTGCCGGGCCGGCCGGTCCGTACACGGTCCAGGCCCGCATCGCGGCCGCCCACGCGCAGGCCGCGCAGCCCGAGGAGACCGACTGGGCGCGGATCGTCCGCCTCTACGAATGGCTCGAACGGGCGGCGCCGGGTCCGGTCGTCGAGCTCAACCGGGCCGCCGCCGTCGCGATGGGCGAGAGCCCGCAGCGCGGCCTGGAACTGATCGACGCGATCGAGGGCCTGGAGGGCTACCGGCCGCTGCACTCGGCCCGCGGCGACCTCCTGCACCGACTTGGCCGCGACGCGGAGGCGGCCGAAGCCTTCGCCCGCGCTCTCGCCATCCCCGGCAACGAGGTCGACACGGCCTATCTGGAGCGGCAGCTGGAGCTGATCCAGTCGAGGTAGCCGCGGCTGCCGGCGAGGACCGGAATCGCGAGGATCTCCGGCTCCTCGTAGGAGTGGACGCGGCGGATCGCCGCCTCGACCTCGTCGTAGAGGCGCATCTCGGTCTTCGCCAGGCACTGCCACTCGTGCTCCCGCTCGACCTTCCCCCGCCAGCGGTAGGTGCTGCGGACCGGCCCCGCCACCTGCACGCAGGCGGCGAGCCGGTCCTCCACGAGCGCGTCGCAGATCCGCTCGGCCTCCTCCTCTGAGCCGGCCGTGGTCAGGACCTGGACGTAGTCCGTCATCGGGCTGGGGCTACCCCGGGTCGGCCACCGGCACGCTGGTGCGGCCGCCGTCGTCCGGCAGGACGAGGATCGCGCCCTCGCCGGTGACGTAGGCCTCCTCGCCGTGCTGGACGACGTCCATGCCGATCGCCTCGTCGCGCTCGCTGGCCCGCAGCGGCATCACGAAGCCGACGACCTTGAGCAGGATGAAGGTCGCGATGAACGCGTAGGCGGGGGTGGCGATCGCCGCCACGACCTGCGACCACCAGAGGTCGGCGTTGCCGTAGAAGAGGCCGTCGCCGAGCCCTCCGTTCCAGCTGGCCTGGGCGACCAGGCCGATGAAGAGGATGCCGGTGAAGCCGGCGAGGCCGTGGGCGGCGAGCACGTCGAGCGTCTCGTCGACCCGGGTGCGCGGCCGCCACATGATCATCGCGTAGCAGGGCAGCGCCCCGAGGAAGCCGAGCACCATCGCCCAGCCCGGGCTGATGAAGCCGCCGGCCGGGGTGATCAGCACGCAGCCGACGATGATCGCGGTGGCGGCGCCGATCGCGGTCACCTTGCGGCCGCGGATCAGGTCGAGCACGAACCAGGTGATCAACGCGCAGGCCGGGGTCAGCAGGGTGTTGACGAAGGCGAGGATGCTGTTCTGGCCGACGCCGAGGCCGCTGCCGCCGTTGAACCCGAACCAGCCGAACCAGAGCAGGCCGGCGCCGAGCAGCACGTACATCGCGTTGTGGGGGAGCAGCGCCTGCCGCCCGTAGTCCTTGCGCGCCCCGACGACCAGCGCCGCGGCCAGCGCCGAGAAGCCGGAGGCCATCTCGACCGGGACGCCGCCGGCGAAGTCGAGGGTGCCCTGCTCGGCCAGCCAGCCGCCGCCGAAGGCCCAGTGGGCGAGCACGGCGTAGACCAGCACCGACCAGAGGGCGGCGAAGACCATGAAGGCGCCGAAGCGCATGCGCTCGACCACGGCGCCGGAGATCAGCGCCACGGTGATGATGCAGAAGGTCCCCTGGAAGGCCATGAACAGCAGGTGGGGGATCGTCCCTTCGCCACGCGGCTCGAAGCCGACGCCGCTGAGCGCGAAGTGCCCGAGCCCGCCGATCAGCGCGCCTTCGCCGTCGAAGGCGAGCGAGTACCCGACCAGGGCCCAGGTGACGCCGGCGATCGCGATCGCGGCGACGCACATCATGAAGGTGTTGAGGGTGTTCTTGGAGCGGACGAGCCCGGCGTAGAAGAGGCCGAGCGCAGGCGTCATCAGCAGGACGAGCGCCGTCGCCGCCAGCATCCAGGCGGTGTCCCCGGTGTCGATCGCGGCGAACATTTATTTCACCACCGGGGTCACGGCCGACTGGTCGGTCTCGCTGGTGCGGATGCGGACCGCCTGCTCGAGCGGCAGCACGAAGATCTTGCCGTCGCCGACGTCGCCGGTGCGGGCGCCCTCGCAGAGCGCGTCGACCGTGGCCTGCACGTAGGAGTCGGAGACCGCGACCTCGAACCTGACCTTCTCCGAGAGGCCCATCTGGACCGTGGTCCCGCGGTAGGTCTCGACCCGGTCGAGCTCGCCGCCGTGGCCCTGGACCCGGCTCAGCGAGAAGCCGCGGACCTCGGCCCGGTACAGGGCCTCGAGGACATCGTTCGCCTTCTCGGGCCGGACTATCCCGATCACGAGTTTCACAGCTCTCCTTCCCACTCCCTCAACACCGCTTTGGACAAAGGACGGGCGCGAGCCTATCCGCTCGGCAAGGGGGATTGCGAGTACCCCGCGCCTTTCGGGCCGGCACCCCCGTCTCTCTACAATCGCTGGCCCGATGGCGACCCGTACTCGCAGGCTGCGGCGCAAGCCGCCGGTTTCCCGCTGGCATAGGTTCGCGATCCCGCTCGTGGTCGTCGGCTCGATGCTCGCCGTGGCCGCCGGGGTCGGCGCCTCCTGGGCCCTCAGCGAATACAACTCCGGCCCGCCGCTCTCGAGCCTGCAGCCGGTCTCGAAGGGCCGCTCCTCGGCGATCTACGCCGCCGACGGCAGCCTGATCGGGTTCATCCGCTCCGACAGCGTGCGCCAGCCGGTGCGCGGGCGGGCGCTGCCCCTCTCGCTGAAAGAGGCGACGGTCGCGATCGAGGACAAGAACTTTTACGAGCACGGTGCGATCGACCCCGAGGGCATCGTGCGCGCCGCCTGGAAGGACATCCAGGCCGGCGCGATCGTGCAGGGCGCCTCGACGATCACCCAGCAGCTGGTCCGCAACCTCTACATCCAGAACCCCGAGGACACGCTGAGCCGAAAGCTGCGGGAAACGCGGCTCGCCTTCGAACTCGAGGAGAAGCACAGCAAGGAGTGGATCCTCAACTCTTACCTCAACACGGCGCCGTACGGGACGGTCGAAGGCCAGACCGCGGTCGGCGCCGAGGCGGCCGCCCAGACCTACTTCAGCAAGCCGGCCAATGACCTCACCCTTACCGAGTCGGCGCTGATCGCCGGCCTGCCTCAGGCGCCTTCCGAATACAACCCCCTCCTCGACCCGAAGGCGGCGCTCAACCGCCGCAACGACGTCCTCAAGGCGATGGAGGACCAGGGCTACATCACCAGCGAGGAATACGCCGAGGCGATCGAGCGGGGCCTCGGCCTCGAAGCCGGCAGCAAGTACCAGGACATCCGCGACCCCTTCCTCTTCGATCTCGTCCAGCAGCAGCTGATCGACCGCTACGGCACCAACACCGTCCGCAAAGGCGGCCTCAAGGCCTACACGACGATCGACCCCGACCTGCAGGCGAAGGCCGAAGAAGCGGTCGCGGCGTGCGGGGTCTGCTACCCGGAAGGCGGCCCGGCGTCCGGCCTCGCCTCGGTCGACCCGGACACCGGCGAGATCGTCGCCCTCGCCTCGACCGAAGGCTACGCCGACGAATCGCAGTTCAACTACGCCTGGCAGGCGGAACGCCAGCCCGGCTCCTCGTTCAAGACCTTCGTGCTGACCACGGCGATCAAGCAGGGGATCGACCCCGACTCGACCTACTACGACGGCAGCTCGCCGAAGACGCTCGACCTGCCGGGCGGCGGCACCTGGACCGTCAACAACGCCGAGGGCGACGGCGGCGGCACGATGGACCTGGCCAGCGCCACCTGGCACTCGGTCAACGTCGTCTACGCCCAGCTCGACCTCGACGTCGGCCCGGAGAACGTCACCGAGACGGCGGAAGAAATGGGGATCACGGCGCCGCTCGAATCGGTCCCGGCGGAGGGGATCGGCGGCCTCGGGGTCGGCGTCACCCCGCTCGAAATGGCGAGCGCCTACGCGACCCTCGCCAACGGCGGCGTCCACCACGAGCCGACCGCGATCAGCAGGGTCGAGTTCCCCAACGGCGAGGTCGACGAAGCGGGCACCGACGACGGCGACCGCGTCCTCACCCCCGGCGAGGCCTACGAAGTGACGCGGATCCTCGAGGGCGTGATCACCTCGGGCACCGGCGCCGGCTACACCTCGACCGCCTGCACCTCGGCCGGCAAGACCGGCACCTCCGAGGAAGAGTCCGACGCCTGGTTCGTCGGCTACACGCCGCGTTTCTCGACCGCGGTCTGGGTCGGCCACCCGACCACCCGCGAATACACCGGCTACGGCGGCACCACCGCCGGGCCGATCTGGCAGTCCTACATGGAAGCCGCCCAGGAAGGCGAATGCGAGGAATTCGAAGTCCCCGAGGGCATGCCCGAACTCTCCGGCCTCGACAGCGAACACACCTCCTCGGGCTACTCCGAATACGAAAGCTACGAAGGCGAAGAAGAAACCTCCGACAGCGAAGAAGAGTCGGAGGAGAAAGGCGACGGGGGAGACGAGGGCGGCGAGGAAGAGGCCGCCGAGCCCGAAAGCACCCCGGAAGCGGAACCGGCGCCCACCCCGAGCACCCCGGCCCCCTCCGGCGGCGGCATCAGCCCGGGGTAGTTACGCCCCGATCAGCTCGATCCGGTAGCCGTCGGGGTCGCGGACGAAGCAGATGCGGTGGCCCTCGGTGCGGCCGCCCGGGCGGTAGGGGGGCTTTTCGGGCTCGACGCCTTCGCTCGCGAGGCGCTCGAGGGTGGCGTCGAGGTCGTCGACGAGGAGGGCGATGTGGTTGTAGCCGGTCCCCTGCTCGTACTCGGTGACGCCGTGGTTGTAGGTCAGCTCCAGTACCGGGTCTTCGCCGGGCAGGGCCATGAAGACGTTGATCGCCTCGTCGCCGATCGGCATCCGCCGCACCTCCTCGAAGCCGAGCTTGGCGTAGAAGGCGACCGAGCGCTCGATCTCGCCGATCCGGTAGCAGGTGTGAAGAAACTTGTTGGCCATTGACCGCTCAAAAGGCTACTCTGCCAAGCCTCCACGAATCTTGTGCACGCGGATGGGGATCCGGTGCGCAGAAAGGACTCTCTTGAGAAAGCATTTCGTCGCCGTTGCGGCGGCCGCAGCGCTCGTACTCGTCCCGCTCGGGCCAGGGCTCGCCGGAGCCGCCACCGCGCCCACCGACGCGAACACGGTCTACGCCAAAGAAGTCAAAGGCAAGCTGAAGTTCGTCGCCCCGCAGACGGTCTTCGTCGGCCAGGAACTGACCTTCCTCAGCGAGACGAACCCGAAAAAAGTCGGTCCGCACACCTTCTCCCTGGTGACCAAGAACGTGCTGCCGAAGACTCCGAACGCGCGCAAAAACTGCTTCACGCCGAAACACATCTGCATGTCGATCGCCAAATGGCACGGGTTCAACCCGAAAACGGAACGGATCACGGTCAACCCGGTTGACGCGGGGCCGGAAGGCTGGAGCACGCTCGGCAACAACTCGAAGAAGGGCGACTCCTGGTTCAGCGGCGAAACCAAAGCGGGGACGTCGATCACCAAGACGGTGACCGCCGACCCGACGACGACGCCGGTGATCTACTACGTCTGCGCCGTCCACCCCTGGATGCAGGCCAAGAGCACGGTGCTGACGCCGCCCGTCAGCTAGCGGCACGTCTGGGGGATCGACATCCACGCCTCGCCTGGGGCGCCGAGCCTTCCTCGGCGCCCTCGGCGGCGGCGCGCTCGCGTACCTGCTGCCGCTGCAGGGCGACGGCGGCCCCCTGCCCTTCGGCGCCGAGGTCCCGGAGGCGCTGGCCGCCACGCCCTTCGCGTCGCCGCTGCGGATCCCGCGCGAGCTGACCGAGGACCACATCCGGATCCCGATCCGCGCCGCCGAGGCCCAGATCCTGCGCGGTCCGAAGACCAGGCTCTGGACCTACGGCGGCACTTTCCCCGGGCCGACCGTACGGCGCCGCGCCGGCCGCCGGACCAGGGTCACCTTCACGCATGAGCTGCCCGCGAAGGTCGGCGAGCTCTCGGTCCACCTGCACGGCGGCCACAACGCCAGCCGTTTCGACGGCCAGCCCGGCGGCCTCACCAGGCGCCAGCCGATCTCCTACTTCTGCCGCATTCCCTTCGGCCTCTCGGCCCGGGAGTCCGGCAACGACCTGCTGATCCCGCCCGGCGGTCGCAAGACCTACGTCTACGACCTGCGCGAGGACGGCCGGCCCGAACGCGCCGCCTTCCAGTGGTACCACGACCACCGCCTCGACCGCACCGCTCCGCACGCCTGGCGGGGGCTGGCCGGGATGTGGATCGTCGACGACGACTTCGAGGAATCCCTGCCTCTGCCCCGCGGCGAGCGCGACATCCCGTTGATGATCGCCGACCGCAGCTTCGATCGCGACAACCAGCTCACCGACCCTTTCGAGGGCGGGCTGCAGCCGCCGGCTGACGGCATCGCCGGCCAGGCGATCCTCGTCAACGGCGTCTTCATGCCCCACCACGAGGTCCGCGCCTGTCGCTACCGGCTGCGGATCCTCAACGTCTCCCAGTTCCGCTCCTACAACCTGAAGCTCTCCAACGGCGCCCCGATGGTCCAGATCGGCAGCGACAGCGGCCTGATGCCGAGGCCGGTGCGGCGCCGCGAAATCCTCATCGGCCCGGCCGAGCGGGTCGAGGTGATCGTCGATTTCGCCGGCAGCGGGGGGGAGGCGGTCGAGCTGCGCAGCGGCCCGCACGGCGGCCCCGCCCCCGACGGCTCGCGCGCCTACGCCGGCGCCCTGATGCAGTTCCGCGTCGCCCCCGGCCGCGTCGCCGACCGGACCCGGGTCCCGCGCCGGCTGCGGCCGCTGCCGGCCTGGGCGGAGCGGGCGAAGAAGCGCCGCGACCGCGAGCCCGACCAGCGCTGGGAGATCGCGATCGGCGGCTTCTTCAAAACGACCTGGACGATCAACGGAAAGACCTTCAACCCCGCGCGCGCCGACGCCTTCCCGGTGCTCGGGACGACCGAGGTCTGGGAGTTCCACAACCGGACCAAGGTCGCGCACGTCATGCACATCCACCACAACGACTGGTACCTGCTGAGCCGCGACGGCAGGCCGCCGCCGCCCTGGGAAGACTGTCTCAAGGAGACGTTCTTCGTGATGCCGGGGGAACGGATCCTGGTCGCCGGGCACTTCTCCGACCACCCCGGCAAGTTCGTGATCCACTGCCACATGTTCGACCACGAGGACCACGGCCTGATGAGCCAGTTCGAGGTCGTGCGCAATCCCCGCGCCTAGAAATTTCGTGGTTTCCTAAAGGTCCGCGAGCGGTGGCCGATGCTGAGGGCGGATGCCACCGCTACCGAAAAAGGATGAGCAGCTGCGGAGGCCCGGGCGCTCGGAGGCGCGCGCGACCGGCGCCCTGCTGCTGACGGGGGCCGGCCTCGTCGCCCTCTCGCTCTCCCTGCCTCACCCGAGCGGGGCCAACACGCCGGTGCTGATCGCGCTTGCCGCCGGCATGGCGCTGGCCGGCCTCGCCCTCTGGACCCTCGCCCGGCGCGTCCCCCTGGTCGTCATCCACGTCGCGCTCGCAGCCGCCGCCGTCCTCTCCGGGCTGCTGACCTACGAGAGCGGCGTCGTCGCCGGCCAGTACGGGGCGATCAACGTCTGGGTCACCCTGGTCGCCGCCTACTTCTTCCCGCGCCGGGTCGCGGTCGCCTACCTGCTCTGGATCCTCCTCGCCTACGCGGTCACCCTCGCGGCGACCGAGAGCACGGCCGGGTACTCGCCGCTGACCCGCTGGCTCTTCACGGCGATCTCGCTGACCGTGGTGATGACGCTGACCAGTGCGATCGTCGCCCGCCGCGCCCGTGCCGACCAGCGCGCCCGGCGCTTCTTCGACCTCTCCCACGACATGCTCTGCACCTCCAACCTCGACGGCTACTTCATCGAGGTCAACGCGGCCTGGGAACGGCTCGGCTACACGCAGGAGGAGATGAGCTCGATCCCCTTCATCGACCTCGTCCACCCCGAGGACCGCAAGCGCACCGAAGCAGAGGCGATGAAGCTGTTCGAGGGGGTCGAGACGGTCGGCTTCGAGAACCGCTACCGCGCCAAGGACGGCAGCTGGCACTGGCTGCGGTGGAGCTCGGTGCTCGCCCCGGACGAGCAGCTGCTCTACGGGCGCGCGACCGACGTCACCGAGCTGAAGCGGGTCGAGTCCGAACGCGAGAACCTGCTGGTCGAGGTCGAGGCGCTGGCCCGCAGCGACTCGTTGACCGGGCTGCCCAACCGGCGCGCCCTCGACGAGCAGCTGCCGCGCGAGATGGCCCGCGCCCGCCGCGCCGAGTCGGACCTCTGCCTGGCGATCGTCGACCTCGACCACTTCAAGGCCTACAACGACACACACGGGCACCTCGCAGGCGACGAGATGCTGCGGCGCTGCGCGATCGCCTGGGACTCGGAGCTGCGCGGCGCGGACACGATCGTCCGCTTCGGCGGCGAGGAGTTCCTCATCGTCCTCCCCGACACCTCGGTTGAGCAGGCGGCCGAGATCGTCGAGCGCCTGCGGGCGGCGACGCCAGGCGGGCAGACCGCCTCGGCCGGGGTCGCCTGCTGGGACTACGTCGAGAGCGCCGAGGACCTGGTCGGCCGCGCCGACAGCGCTCTCTACCGGGCGAAGGCCGCCGGCCGCGACCAGGTCTTGACCTCGCCGCGGACCTAGGCGGGTCCGGTCATGATGCGGCGATGGGCGACCATGACCGCACGGTGCGCTTCCGCAAAGCGCGGCGCGACCCCGAGCTGACCGTGGTCGAGGGCTTCCACGCCCTCAAGCACGCGCTGCGCTTCGGCGCCGAGCTGGTCGAGGCGGTCGCGGTCGAGCCGGAGCGGCTGGACGAGCTGGCGCGCGAGCTCGCCCCGGACCTGGCCGGACAGCTCGGCGACCGCGTCGAACGGGTCGAACCCGACGTGCTCGCCGGCCTGACGCCGCTGGTGCCGCGGACCGGCGTGGTGGCGATCGCCTGCCGCCCTCCGGTCGACGTCGCCGCCGTGCTCGCCGACCCGGGCCCGGCGCCGGTCGTCCTGCTCGAGCAGCCGAAGAACATGGGCAACATCGGCGCCTGTATCCGCGTCGCCGCCGGCGCGGGGGCCGCCGCGGTCCTCACGACCGGCGAGAACGACCCCTGGTACCCCGACGCCGTGCGCGGCGCCGCCGGGCTGCACTTCGCGCTGCCGGTGGCCGCGGTCGCGTCGCTGCCGCCGAGCGACCGGCCGCTGCTGGCGATCGACCCCGAGGGGGAGGAGATGAGCGCCGCCCGCCTCCCCGACCGCGCCGTGCTCGCCTTCGGGACGGAGCGACACGGGCTCGGGAGCGAGCTGCTGGAGCGGGCCGACGCCCGCGTCGCGATCCCGATGCGGGCCGGCGTCTCCAGCCTCAACCTCGCGACCTCGGTCGCCATCGCGCTCTACTGCCAGCGCTTAGGATGACCTGTGCAACTTAAAAGTTGCGGACCGTCCCATGACGAAAGGAAGTGCCTTGTCCCTGCCCATTGCTGACATCGGCTTCGGAGAACTCCTCCTCATCGCGCTCGAGGTGTTCTTCTTCGTGATCTGGATCTGGATCCTGATCACGATTCTCTCCGACCTTTTCCGCGACCACGAGCTCTCGGGCTGGGCGAAGGCCGCCTGGGTCCTGTTCCTGGTCTTCATCCCGTTCCTGACCGCGCTGATCTACCTGATCGCCCGCGGCTCCGGCATGCGCGACCGGACGATCAAAGCCCAGGCGGAGGCGAAACAGCATTTCGACGACTACGTCCGCCAGCAGGCCCACGCCGGCAGTCCCGCCGACGAGCTGCACAAGCTCAACGAGCTGAAGGAGAAGGGCGCTCTCTCGGCCGAGGAGTTCGAGCAGGCGAAGGCCAAGCTGCTGGCCTAGCCGCGCGCGCCGGCAGGAGTCGGGGCGAGCGCCCCGGCTCCTGCAAAGGGCGCTATTTGCAAGGGAAATTGCACCTCATAGGCGGGTCTCCGGCGCCATGAGGCCGCTCCTCTAGCCTGCTCTGTTCGTGCCGTTCCTCGGGCCGGCACGAATCGATGCGGGCCTTCTTCTCCGACACCCACGCGAGCGCGTCGCAGCGCCGCGGGCTGCTGTTCGCGGCCCTGCTGCTGGCCGCGGTCTGCGCCTTCGCGGTCTCGGTGGCGAGCGCCCCGGCCGTGGTCAGCCCGCAGGAGAAGCTGGAGCGGACCCAGAACAAGCTCGACGCCGTCCAGGAGGACCAGAGCGCCCTGGCCGAAACGATCGCCGAGCAGAACGCCGCGATCGACTCGATGATCGGCGAAGTCTCGGCGCTGCGCCAGGAGCAGCAGGCGCTCGAAGCCGAGCTGGTCGCCCAGCAGGCGGAGCTGGAGCGGGCGACCGCGGCGCTCGAGCGGGAAAAGGAGCACCTGGAGGAAGTCCGGGAGCGGCTGCACCGCGCGCTCAGCGTCCTCAGCGACCGCCTCGTCGCGATCTACGAAGCCGGCTCGCCCGATTTCGTCAACGCGATCCTCGACTCGCAGGACTGGTCGGAGATGGAGGCGCGGACCGAATACCTGAACCAGATCCAGAGTTACGACGACGCGGTCGTCGACCGGGTCAAGGTGCTGCGCGACCAGGTCGCCGACGCGGTCGCCAAGCTGGCCGGCAACCGCGCCAAGGTCAAGCGGGCGCGCGACGAGATCGCCGCGGCCGAGCAGGAAGCGAAGGAAGCCAGGGACGAGGCGGAGGCCCGCTTCGGCGAGCTGAAGGCGGCACAGGCGGAGCGGCGGGAAGCGCTGGAAGCGCTGGAAGGACGCGCAGAGGCGCTGAACAGCAACCTCGCCTCGATCGCCAACCAGATCGCCTCCGAAGGCGGCTCGGTCCCGGTCGAAGTGCCGGCGCCGCTGACGCCCGGCCAGACCGCCGGCTTCATCAACGAAAGCCAGGCCAGCGCGCCCGCCTCCGCGCCCGACGCGGTCCAGGCGGCGATCTCGGCAGCCAACTCGATCGCCGACACGCCCTACATCTGGGGCGGCGGCCACGGCTCCTTCGAATCCTCCGGCTACGACTGCTCCGGCGCGGTCAGCTACGCCCTGAACGCGGGCGGCTGGCTCGACAGCCCGCTCGACTCGACCGGGCTCTCGACCTGGGGCGAACCCGGCCCCGGCAAGTGGGTCACCGTCTACGCCAACGCCGGCCACGCCTGGGTGATGATCGCCGGCCTCGCCTTCGACACCTCCGGCGGCGCCGGCCCGCGCTGGCACTCCTCGCCGGCGAGCAGCACCGAAGGCTTCATCGCCAGGCACCCGCCGGGTTATTGACGCCCAGTGCCCCTCGGGTAGGTTTGGGGGCATGAGTCTTGAGCGGGAACTGGAGGAGCTGCTCGGGGTCGAGCGGTTCGAGCCGCCGGCCGAGTTCCGCGAGCGCGCGCTCTGGAGCGACCCGCAGGTCTACGAGGAGGCGGCGGCCGACCCGGAGGGGTGGTGGAGCGGGCAGGCGAAGGAGCTGCTCGACTGGGACGTCGAGCCGAGCCGGGGCCTCGACGCCTCCGACCCGCCCTTCTACAGGTGGTTCGAGGACGGGCGGCTGAACGCCTCCGCCAACTGCCTCGACCGCCACGTCGCGGCCGGCAACGGCGAGCGCGTCGCCTACCACTGGCGCGGTGAGGAGGGGGAGGAGCGCGACGTCACCTACGCCGAGCTGCACCGCGACGTCCAGCGCTTCGCCAACGCGCTCAAGGACCTCGGCGTCGAGAAGGGCGACGTGGTCGGGATCTACCTGCCGATGATCCCCGAGGTCGTCGTCGCGATGCTCGCCTGCGCCCGCATCGGCGCTCCCCACAACGTCGTCTTCGGCGGCTTCTCGGCCGAGGCGGTCGCCGAGCGGATGGACTTCTCCGAAGCGAAGGCGCTGGTCACCGTCGACGGCGCCCGTCGCAAAGGCAGGACGGCGCCGATCAAGACCACGGTCGACGAGCACATGGGCGGTCACCGGGCGCTGGAGACGATCGTCGTCGTCCGCCACACCGGCGTCGAGTGCCCGATGACCGAGGGCCGCGACGTCTTCTACGACGAGGCGATGGCGGCGGCCGACCCGGAGTGCCCGGCGGAGCCGATGGAGGCCGAGCATCCGCTCTTCATCCTCTACACCTCGGGCTCGACCGCGAAGCCGAAGGGGATCCTGCACACCACCGGCGGCTACCTGACCGGGGTCGCCGCGACCCACCGCTACGTCTTCGACCTGAAGCCGGAGGAGGACGTCTACTGGTGCGCCGCCGACGTCGGCTGGGTCACCGGCCACTCCTACATCGTCTACGGGCCGCTCGCCAACGGAGCGACCAGCGTGATGTGGGAGGGGGCGCCCGACTACCCGCACAGGGGCATCTGGTGGGAGCTGGCCGCCCGCTACAAGGCGACGATCCTCTATATGGCGCCGACGGCGATCCGCACCTTCATCAAGTGGGGGGCGGAGATCCCCGCCGAACACGATCTTTCCTCGCTGCGCCTGCTGGGCTCGGTGGGGGAGCCGATCAACCCGAAGGCGTGGCTCTGGTACCACCGGGTGATCGGCGGCGGCCGCTGTCCCGTGGTGGACACCTGGTGGCAGACGGAGACCGGCGCGATCATGATCTCGCCGCTGCCGGGGATCACGGCGACCAAGCCGGGCTCGGCGACGCAGCCGTTCCCGGGGGTCGAGGCCGCGGTCGTCGACGAGCGCGAGGGGGAGCCGGTCGCCGAAGGGCAGGGCCTGCTGATGCTCGAACGCCCCTGGCCCTCGATGCTGCGCGGCCTCTACAGGGAAGACGAGCGATTCGTCGAGACCTACTTCTCGAAGTTCGGCCGCGAGCGCTACCTGGTCGGCGACGCCGCCCGCATCGACGCCGACGGCTACTTCTGGGTGATCGGCCGCATCGACGACGTCGTCAACGTCTCCGGCCACCGGCTCTCGACCGCCGAGGTCGAGTCGGCGATCGTCGCCCACCCTGACGTCGCCGAGGCGGCGGTGATCGGCCAGTCCGACGAGGACACCGGCCAGGCGATCTGCGCCTTCGTCACCCTGCGCGGGGACGTCGAGGAGAGCGAGGAGCTGGTCGAGGGCATCCGCGCCACCGTCGCCGAGCGAATCGGCAAATTCGCCCGCCCGAAACGGATCGTCTGGGCCGGGGACCTGCCGAAGACCCGCTCCGGCAAGATCATGCGCCGCCTCCTGCGCGACATCGCCGAGGGCCGGGCGCTGGGCGACGTGACGACGCTGCGCGACCCCGAAGTGATGCAGGAGCTGGAGGCGAAGATCGCGGAGGAGCGCGACGACTGACTGCAGCGTTCGTCCTTTCCGGCGGTATTCCGCCGAAAGGACGAACGCTAGTCCGGGGAGCGCTGGGCGGCGGCCATGCGCTCGACCGCGACCTCGAGCGCCTGCAGCTGCTGCTGGACGTTGCGCAGCTCGCGCAGCGCCAGCTCCTCGGCGGTCAGCTCCTCCGCCTCGAGCTCCTGCTCGAGCTCGGCTATTTCGGGGGCGAGGAAGCGCTGGGCGAAGGAGCCGGTGAGGAGGGCGACGAAGCCGATCCCGGTTAGGAGGACGACGACGGAGACGATCTCGCCGCCGGTCGTGGTCGGGTCGATACTGGAGCCGAGCGTGGTCATCGTCGTGATCGCCCAGTAGAGGTCGTCCCAAAAGTCGAGGTTCTGGCGCGGCTCGAAGGCGTCGAAGAGGGCGGCGCCGCCGACCGCGGTCAGCGCCGCCAGCAGGGCGGCGTAGCGCACGCCCTCGAGCGAGAACACCTCGCGCGAGAGCTGGGCCAGTCGCAGCAGGCGCAGGAGCCGGAGCAGGCGCAGCACCCGCAGGCTCTGCAACCCGGCCGGCAGCACCGGCGGCGTGAAGAGGACGATGACGAGGTCCAGGGGGTGGTGGCGGAGCCAGCGGCGCCGTTCGGGGACCACCGCGAGCATCACGACCAGCTCGACGAGGAAGGCGGTCCAGGTGATCCAGTTGAGGGCGATCGCCACGTCCTCCAGGAGGCCGCCCGGTTTCGACTCGGTGATCGCCACCGTCGGCAGCGTCAGCGCCGCCGCGATCAGCATCGGCGTTTTCAGCCGTTCCGCCACCCGCATGCTGCGGGCGTCCATCCCCGGCGGGTAGTGGACGGGTTTCTCGCGGCTGGAGCTCACCGCGACTGATTCGACGCCAGCGCACCGACCCCCTTCGCGTACCATGGGACGGGCCCAGCAACTAACTCAGGAGACTTTTCGCAATGAGCGTCAGCACCGCCACGCAGGACTACAAGGTCGCCGACATCGGTCTGGCCGACTTCGGGCGCAAGGAGATCGGCCTTGCCGAGGTCGAGATGCCCGGCCTGATGCAGACCCGCGAGGAGTTCGCCGCGGAGCAGCCGCTCAAAGGCGCGCGCATCACCGGGTCGCTGCACATGACGATCCAGACCGCGGTGCTGATCGAGACCCTGGTCGCGCTCGGGGCCGAGGTGCGCTGGGCGAGCTGCAACATCTTCTCGACCCAGGACCACGCCGCCGCGGCGATCGCCGCGGCCGGCATCCCCGTCTACGCCTGGAAAGGCGAGACGCTGGAGGAGTACTGGTGGTGCACCGAGCAGGCGCTGCTCTGGCCCGACGGCGAGGGGCCGAACATGATCCTCGACGACGGCGGCGACGCGACGCTGCTCGTCCACAAGGGGGTCGAGTTCGAGAAGGCCGGCGCCGTGCCCGACCCGGCGAGCGCCGACTCGGAGGAGTTCCGGATCGTGCTGGAGACGCTGCAGAAGGGCCTCGAGGCCGACCCGCAGCGCTGGACCAAGGTGGCGTCCGGGATCAAGGGCGTCACCGAGGAGACGACGACCGGCGTGCACCGGCTCTACCAGCTGGCCGAGACCGGCGACCTGCTGTTCCCGGCGATCAACGTCAACGACTCGGTCACCAAGTCGAAGTTCGACAACCTCTACGGCTGCCGCCACTCGCTGGTCGACGGGATCAATCGCGGCACCGACGTGATGATCGGCGGCAAGGTCGCGGTGATCTGCGGCTACGGCGACGTCGGCAAGGGCTGCGCCTCCTCGCTGCGTGGCCAGGGCGCCCGGGTCGTCGTCACCGAGATCGACCCGATCTGCGCCCTGCAGGCGGCGATGGAGGGCTACGAGGTGAGGACGCTCGACGAAGTCGTCGACAGCGCCGACATCTTCGTCACCGCCACCGGCAACAAGGACATCATCACCGTCGACCACATGCGGCGGATGAAGCACAACGCGATCGTCGGCAACATCGGCCACTTCGACAACGAGATCGAGATGGCGGCTCTGGAAGGCAGTGACGCCGAGCGGGTCGAGATCAAGCCGCAGGTCGACGAGTGGCGCTTCCCCGACGGCCACTCGATCATCGTCCTCTCCGAAGGTCGGCTGCTCAACCTCGGCAACGCGACCGGGCACCCGAGCTTCGTGATGTCGAACTCGTTCACCAACCAGGTGATCGCCCAGATCGAGCTCTTCGGCCAGCCCGACGGCTTCTCCGCCAAGGAGGTCACGGTGCTGCCCAAGCACCTCGACGAGAAGGTCGCGCGCCTTCACCTCGACGCGCTCGGGGTGAAGCTGACCGAGCTGACCGAGGACCAGGCCGCCTACCTCGGCATCCCCGCCGAGGGCCCGTACAAGCCGGAGCACTACCGCTACTAGTAGGAGGCACCCATGTGCAGGAACATCCGCACCCTCCACAACTTCGAGCCGCCCGCGACCGGGGATGAGATCCACGCCTCGGCGCTGCAGTACGTTCGCAAGATCAGCGGCTCGACCAAGCCCTCCCAGGCCAACCGGGAGGCGTTCGACGAGGCCGTCGAGGCGGTCGCCGAGGTGACCGCGACGCTGCTCGACCGGCTGGTCACCGCGGCGCCGCCGAAGGACCGCGAGGTCGAGGCGGCGAAGGCCCGGGCCCGCTCCGCAGCGCGCTTCGCTGCCTGAGCCTCGGGCGCACCTCGGTTCTGCCCGCCCGCTCTCCTCGGAGGGCGGGCCTTCAGTCGTGCTCGCGTAACTAGTTTGCTAAACTAATTATCAACGCTAATCAATGTCTCCCGAAGCCATAAAGGACACCTCGCTCACCGATCTCGCCGCGCAGCTGCGGCTCGGCATCGTGCGCACGGCGCGCCGTTTGCGGCAGGAGGCGGCGACCGAGGCGACCGGACTGACCCCGACCTCGACCGCGGCGCTGGCGACGATCGAGCGGCACGGGCCGCTGACGCCGAGCGAGCTGGCGGAGCTGGAGCGGGTGCGGCGTCCCACCGCCACCCGCACGCTCCGATGTCTCGAACGCGAGGGCATGGTCGAGCGCACCCCCGACCCGGCCGACGGGCGCAGCTCCCTGGTCAGCGTCAACGCTGCCGGCCGCGAGCGCCTGCGCCGCCTGCGCGGGCGCAAGAACGCCTTCCTCGCGAAGCGGATGCGGGAGATGCCGGCCGCCGACGTGGCGACGCTGGAGCGGGCGGCGGAGATCCTCGAGGGCATGCTGGAGAGTGAAGGGGCGCCGGCCCGGCGCCGCGCTTCGTGAGCGCCGCGCTCCGCCGCTCCTTCAACTCGCTCGAGGTCCCGAACTACCGGCGCTACTTCGCCGGCCAGCTGATCTCCCTCTCGGGGACCTGGATGCAGACGGTGGCGGCGCTCTGGCTGATCCTCACCCTGACCGACAGCGGCGTCGCCGTCGGCCTCACCACCGCCCTGCAGTTCCTGCCGATGCTGCTGATCGGCGCCTGGGGCGGCCTGCTCGCCGACCGCATCCCGAAACGGCGGCTGCTGATCGCGACCCAGATGCTGATGGCGGTCCCCGCCGTCGGCCTCTTCGCGGTCAGCGCGACCGGCGTCGTCACGCCCTGGATGGTCTACCTGGCGGTGTTCGCGATGGGGGCGGTCAACGCGGTGGACAACCCGGCCCGCCAGAGCTTCGTCTACGAGATGGTCGGGCCGAACCGGGTCGTCAACGCGGTCAGCCTCAACAGCGTGATCGTGCAGATGGCGCGGATCGTCGGACCGGCCCTGGCCGGCGTCCTCATCGCCGTCTTCGGCGTCGTGCCCTGCTTCGCCCTCAACGCGCTCACCTTCGTCGCGATGATCGTCGCCCTCTCGGGGATGGACCCGCGGGGCCTGCACACCGAGCCGGTGGCGCCGCGCGCCCCGGGGGCGATCCGCGCCGCCCTGCGCTACGTCGCCCGCACCCCGGAGCTGGCGGTGCCGCTGGCGCTGATGGCCCTGGTCGGGACGCTCGGCTTCAACTTCCAGGTCGTGTTGCCGCTGCTGGCCAGGTTCAGCTTCGACGGCGGCGCCACGACCTACGCGGCGATGGTCTCGGCGATGGCGGTCGGCTCGATCGCCGGCGCCCTCGTCAACGGCGCCCACGGCCGCACCGGCCCGCGCCTGATCGCCGGCGGCGCGCTCGCCTTCGGCGTGCTCGGCCTGCTCGCGGCCTCGATGCCGGTGCTGGCCCTGGAGCTGGTGATGCTGGCCCTGCTCGGCGCCGCAGCCGTCACCTTCGCGGCGACGGTCAACTCGACGCTGCAGCTCGCCGTCTCGCCGGAGATGCGGGGGCGGGTGATGGCGCTCTACTCGGTCGTCTTCCTCGGCTCGACCCCGATCGGCGGCCCCCTCACCGGTTGGCTTGCCGAAACCTACGACCCCCGGGTGGCGCTCCTGCTCGCCGGAGTGACCGGCCTTTCGGCCGCCTGGGCCGCCCACGTCTCGTTTGCGCGGGCGGCCCGTCGGCGGGCTGCTCAGCCGGTGTAGCCGGCCGATTTCAGGTAGGCCGCTGCGGCTTCCTTCGGCGTCTGTTTTTCGAGTTCGACCCGGGCGTCGAGCTCCTGCATGACCGGCAGCGTCAGTCCGTTCTGCACCGCGACAATCGTCTGTTCGAAATCGGACCCCGCTTCTTCGGCGGTCTCTTTCTCGGTCACGAAAATCACGTTCCCCGCCGGGAACACTTCTTTGTCGTCATTGAGGATCACGTATTTGTCTTTCTCCGCCGACAGCTGCGGGTCGGTGGTGAAGAGGATCGATAGGTCGGCCTGGCCTTTGTCCAGCACCGTGTAGCGGAGGCCGATGTCGACCGGTTTGAACGACTTGAATTTGAGCCCGTACAGTTCTTCGAGCCCGGCCAGGCAGTCGATCCGCTGGCGGCACTCGGGTGAGCCGTAGAGGGTCAGTTCTTCGGAGACCCCCTCGAGGTCGGAGATGTTCTGCAGGACGTATTTCTGCGCCGTCGACTGCAGCAGCCCGACCGCGTTGGCGCTGGCGAAAGGCGTCGGCTGGAAAGCCGTGAGGCCGTCTTTTTCGAATTCGGCTTTTGCTTTTTCGTAGGCGGCTTCGGCGTCGGAGGGGACTTCCTCCGGTTCGAGGCCGAAGAAGGAGGTGAGCGCCGTGCTGGCGTACTCCGGGTAGCCGGAGATCTGACCGGATTTGAGCGCTTTCAGAGCGACCGTTTCGGAGCCGAGGTTGAGGTCGGTTTTCACCGTATAGCCTGCGGCTTCGAGCGCCTGCGCGTAGATCTCCCCGAGGATTTCCTGTTCGGGGAAGTTCTTCGAGCCGATCGTCAGGGTGACTTTGCCGTTGTCGGGGTTGGAGACGATCGAGCCGTTGCCGTCGCCCCCGGCTTCGCCCGAGTCGTCGTCATCGCTGCCGCAGGCGGCGACGCCGAGGGTCAGGGCCAGGGCGAGCAACAGCGCCAGCCCTGCCCGCAGCCGGGTCTTCTTGGTCCTCACTTGCTTCCTCCTTGGTTGGTGGTCAAATCAAGCCGTCCTCAGCTTCAGGCCCGGCGAGGTGAGCCGGCGCTGCAGCGCCGCGAACCCGAACTCGAGCGTCAGGGCGAGCAGAGCGACGACGATCGCCCCCGCGAGCACGCCGTCGGAGCCGTAGATGTTTTCGCCGAGGATGAAGTCCCCGAGGCTCTCGACGCCTGCCAGCGGCGCGATCGTCGCCGTCGCCACGATCGCGATCGTGGCCCCGCGGACCCCCGCGAAAAGGGTCGGGACGGCCAGCGGGACCTCCACCTTGCGGAGGATCTCGAACTCGGTCATGCCCATGCCCCGGGCGGCGTCGACCGTCGCCCGGTCCACCTGGTGGATGCCGACGAAGGTGTTGGCGAGGATCGGCGGGATGCCGAGGACCGCGAGTGCGATCGTCAGGTTGAGGACCCCGACCCCGATCGCCGTCGCCATGAAGGCGATCAGCGCCAGCTCGGGAATCGCCCGCCCGACGTTGCCGAGCACGACGGCGAACAGCTCGCCGGTGCCGCGATGTCCCAGATAGAGGCCGAGCGGAAGCGCGATCAAGAGGGAGAGCCCCAGCGCCAGCACCGTCAGCTCGAGCTGGTTCAGCGTCAGTTCGATCACCTGGTCGAGGCCCCCGACCTGTTTGCCCCCGGTCACGCTCGAGTCCTGCGGGGTGAAGATGAATTCGATCGCGCCTCCGATCGAGGCCGAGACCGGTGCGAAGAGGAGGGAGCCGATCACGTCGCTTCCACCTTCCTCCAGGGGGTCAGCAGCCGCTGCGCCACGATCAGGGCCAGGCCGAAGGCCATCGCCATCAGGATCGCGATGCCGCCGGCGATGATGATGTTGGTCTTGAAGTCGATGCCGGCCTTGATCGGCGTGCCGAGGCCGCCGCCCCCGGCGAACACCGCCAGCGTCGCGATAGCCACGGTGCTGACGGTGGCGATCTGCAGGCCGGCGAAGATCTCCGGCCGGGCCAGCGGCACCTCCACCTTCCAGAGGATCTGACGGTCGGTCAGGCCCATGCCGCGGGCCGCCTCCTTGACCGAGCCCGGCACGTTGGCCAGCCCCACCACCGTGTTGCGGTAGATGATCTGCAGCGTGTAGGCGCTGAGGGCGATGATCGCGGTGTCGCGGCCGCGGCCGGTGACCGGCAGCAGCAGGAAGAAGAAGGCGATGCTGGGGATCGTGTAGAGGACGCCGGTCGCGGCCAGCAGCGGCGGCTGCAGCCAGCGGCGACGGTGGGCCAGCAGCGACAGCGCGAAGGCGACCGCGAAGCCGAGCAGGACCGAGATCACGACCAGTTCGACGTGCTGGACGGTCGGCGTCCCGTAGCGGTCGATGTTTTCTCGCGCCCAGTCCCAGCAGAAGAGCGCGTCGGTTGCCTGGCAGGGGAGGGTGTCGGAGCTGCGTTCTTTGAAGAAGTCGCCGCCGACTTCGCCCGCCGCGGCGATCAGGGCCGGGTCACTCATGGGGACGCTCCACCGCGCCGTGCTCCTCTTCCTTCGCCCGCGGGGAGCCGAGGAACTCGGAGATGATCTCGACCGAGAGCACGCCGTCGATCCGTCCCTCGGCGTCGACCACCGCCGCGTACTGGGCCTCGCCCTGGAGCAGGTCGGCGAGCGCGTCGCGCATCACGTCGTCGCGGTCGAGCAGGGGCCCCAGCGGCGAGTCGGGGCGGGCGGGGACGACCTCGGCGGCGAGATCGCGCTCGGAGAGCCAGCCGAGCGGGCGCCGTTCGCTGTCGACCAGCAGCGGGTAGGGCACCTCGACGTCGGGCGCGGCCAGCTTCGCCCGCACCTCGGCGGTGGCCTGGCCGACGTGGGCGAGCGGCGCCTCCCAGAGGTCGATGTCGGCGACGCGCATCAGCGCCAGCCGCTTCAGGGCGCGGTCGGCGCCGACGAAGTCCTCGACGAACTCATCGGCGGGGCTCATCAGGATCTCGGCCGGGGTCGCGTACTGGGCGACCTTGCCGCCCTCGCGCATGACCGCGATCCGGTCGCCCATCTTGATCGCCTCGTCGATGTCGTGGGTGACGAAGAGGACGGTCTTGCGAACCTGCGCCTGCAGCCGCAGGAACTCGTTCTGGAGGCGCTCGCGGTTGATCGGGTCGATCGCCCCGAAGGGCTCGTCCATCAGCATCACCAGCGGGTCGGCGGCGAGCGCCCGGGCGACCCCGACCCGCTGCTGCTGGCCGCCGGAGAGCTGCGCCGGGTAGCGCTCGCCGAGCTCGGGGTCGAGCCCGATCAGCTCCAGCAGCTCCTGCGTGCGGGCGGCAGTTTGCTCCTTCTTCCAGCCCAGCAGATGCGGGACCGCGCCGATGTTCTCGGCGATCGTGCGGTGGGGGAAGAGGCCGATCTGCTGGATCACGTACCCGATCTCCCGCCGCAGCCGGGCCGGCTCCCGGTCCCGCACCGACTCCTCGCCGACGAGGATGTCGCCCTCGGTCAGCTCGACGGTGCGGTTGACCATCCGCATCGCCGTCGTCTTGCCGCAGCCCGAGGGCCCGACGAGGACGCAGATCTCTCCGGCCGGGACCTCCAGGGTGAGATGGTCGACGGCGGCCTGCGCGGAGTCTCCGTAGCGCTTGGTGGCGTCCTGGTAGCGAACCGAGGAGGCTCCGGGCTGCGACCGCGTCTGGGTGGTGGCCTCTGCCGCAGGCACTGGGCCGAGCCTATACCCCGTAACGGAACCTTCACCACTTCTGGAAAACCCGCGCGTTCAGGCTTCTACAGGCCGAGCCGTCGTGCCCGCTCGGCCGCGCGGGCGACGATCTCCTCGCCGCCCGGCACCTCGCCGTCCCGCATCAGCACCTCGCCGCCCGCGACCACGGTGTCGACGACGGCGCCCGCGGCGGCGTAGACGAGGTTGGAGGCCAGCTCGCCGATCCCCAGCTCGGGCGCCCCGGGGTCGAGCAGCAGGAAGTCGGCCGGCGCCCCCACCGCCAGCGGTCCGCCGGCACCGAGCAGCGGCGCCCTGGCCCCGGTGGCGACCTCCCAGGCCTCCGCCGCGGCGATCGCGGTCGCTTCGGCGGCGGCGTGCTTCTGGGCGAGCGCGAACAGCTTCAGGTCGGCGAGCAGGTCGAGCGAGTCGTTCGAACCGGCCCCGTCGGTGCCGAGCCCGACCGCGACCCCGGCTGCCCGCGCCGCCGGGTAGGGGAAGACGCCGCCGACCGCCAGCTTCATGTTCGCCGCCGGGTTGGTGACGACGGTGCACCCGCGCGCCGCGATCAGCTCCAGCTCCTCCGCGTCGAGCCAGACCCCGTGGGCGAGCACGGTGCGCTCCCCGAGCAGCCCGAGGCGGTCGAGGTAGAGCGCCGGGCGCACGCCGTGGGCTGCGACGCAGTCCGCCACCTCCCGCTCGGTCTCGGAGAGGTGGATGTGGACGGGGACCGCGCGCTCGGCCGAGAGTTCGGCGATCCAGCGCAGCGAGCCCTCGCTGACCATGTAGATCGAGTGGGGAGCGAGGGCCGGTTGCACCGCCGGCCCGAGCTCGCCAAGCCGGTCGAGGCTGCGCAGCGCCGCCTCGCGCATCGCTGAGGGGTCGCCGCCGCGGTCGAACAGCGGCGCCCCGATCGTCGCCGCGATGCCGGCGTCGGCAACGGCCCGCGCCGTCGCCTCGGGGTGCCAGTACATGTCCCAGAAGCGGGTCGTGCCGCCACGGACCATCTCGGCGCAGGCGAGCCGCGCGCCCCAGTAGACGTCCTCGTCGCTCAGCTTCGCCTCGACCGGCCAGATCTTCTCTTCCAGCCAGGGCATCAACGGCAGGTCGCCGCCGCTGCCGCGGAAGAGGGTCATCGCGGCGTGGGTGTGGCCGTTGAGCAGCGGCGGGACCAGCGGCGCGCCGCCGGCGTCGATCGCGTCTTCGCCCGGCCTCGCCTCGACCTCCGGCCCCAGGGCGGTGATCGTGCCGCCTTCGCAGCGCAGCCCGACCGTCTCGCCGTCGAGGACGGCACCGGTCACGGTCAGGGACGACGAGTTTGTTACCTCTGGGGCGACAAACTCGTCGAGCGGGCTCATCTCCCCACCGCACCCAGCTGCGGCAGGACCGCGGCCAGGCCCTCGCGCAACCGGGTCGCGTTGGCGAGGCGCTGGTCCTCGAGCGCGGCGACGTCGAGCTCGCCGTCCTCGAGCCCGTTGGCGAGGTTGTCGACGACGCAGAGCGCCGCGTATTCGAGCCCGAGCTCGCCGGCGACGATGCACTCGGAGGCGATCGTCATCCCGACCACGTCGGCGTGCGGCGCGATCAGGCGGATCTCGGCCGGGGTCTCGAAGCGCGGCCCGAGCGTCTGCCAGTAGACGCCGCCGTCGCGCGGCGCCTGCCCGCTCGCGGTCCAGGCCTCGATCACCTCGCTGCGCCAGCGCGGGTCGAAGCCGGGGGCGGAGTGGGCGCGGGCGTCGGCGAAGATCGAGGCCCCGGCATGGAGGGCGATGAAGTCGTCGGGGCAGAGCAGGCCGCCGACCGGCAGCTCGGGCCCGAGCGAGCCGACCGAGCCGATCGCGAGCACCCGGTCGCAGCCCTGCTCGACCAGCGGCCGCAGGTTGGCGGCATGGTCGATCGCGTGGGGGAGGACGTAGGGGACTCCCTCGGTGCCGTGGCGCTGGACGATCGCCGCCCCGTGCTCGGCCGCCGCAGCGGCGATCTCCTCGCCGCCCGGGCCGAGGGCATTGCTGCCGAGGATCACGGCAAGCCGTCCCACGCGCCGATCCTATGCGTCTTCGCGGTGCGCTTTGAACGCCGCTGCGGCCTCGTCGTGGTCGACGATCGGCTCCGGGTAGTCGAGCTTGCCGAAGTCCTCCAGCAGCCAGGGACGGTGGACCGCCTTGCCGGGGACGGACTCCAGCTCCGGCAGGTAGCGGCGCACGTACTCGCCTCGGGGGTCGAAGCGCTCGGCCTGGCGCAGGGGGTTGAGGACGCGGTTGGGCCGCGTGTCGTTGCCGGTCCCGGCGACCCACTGCCAGTTGCCGGCGTTGTTGGCGATCTCGCCGTCGCTGAGCAGGTCCCAGAAGTGCCAGGCGCCCTCGCGCCAGTCGACGTAGAGGTCCTTGCAGAGGAACGAGGCGACCGTCATCCGCGCCCGGTTGTGCATGAAGCCCTCCGCGGCCAGTTGCCGCATCGCCGCGTCGATCAGCGGGTAGCCGGTGCGGCCCTGCTTCCAGGCCTCCAGCGCCCGCCGCGAGCGCGACCAGCGGTCACGGCGCGGCCGGTAGTCGCGGTGTGGGAGGGAGGGGACCGCGGCGAGGACCTGGTGGTGGAAGTCGCGCCAGCAGAGCTGCCGCACGAAGGCCTCGCCGCCCCTGCGCTCGCGCGCCTCGCGCATCAGCTCCAGCGGCGAGAGGCAGCCGAACCGCAGCGGCGCGCTGAGCCGCGAGGTGCCGTCCCCGGGCAGGTCGTCGTGGCGGGCCTCGTACTCGCCGAGGCCGTCGCGGAGGAAGGCGCGCATCAGCCGCCGCGCCTCCCGCTCGCCCCCCTTCGCCCGTTGCGACGAGGCCCTGCCGTCGGTCAGCTTGGCGAGCGCCGGCAGGCGGCCGCCGCGGACGCCGCCCGGCACGTCGAGCCGGCGGGGCCGCGACGCCCGTTCGCGCAGCGGCAGCTCGCTCCAGGCGCGGTGGTAGGGGGTGAAGACCTTGAAGTGGTCGCCGCCGGTAGGCGTCACTGCGCCCGGCGGCACGATCGTCACGCCGGGGTGGGCGTGGAAGGCGATCCGCTCCTGCTCGCATGCCCGCGCAAGCCGCCGCTGCCGGCCCTGCGCGTAACCGCTGTGGTCGGCGCTGACGTGCAGCTCGCTCGCCCGGGCCTCGCGGGCCACCGCGATCGCCTCCTCGACCGGGTCGCCGCGCCGCACGAAGAGGCGCCCCCCGGCCCGTCGCAGCGAGTCGTCGAGGTCGTGGAGCGCCTCGAGCATGAAGGCGACCCGGTTCGGGGCGGCGAAGCGCGAGCCGAGCAGGCGCTCGTCGAAGACGAACAGCGGCACGGTCCGCTCCGCCCGCGCGGCAGCCGCCAGCGCCGGGTTGTCGTGGACGCGCAGATCGCGGTTGAAGAGGACGAGGGTGGTTTTCGCGGGCATCCCCAGAGGGTAGGGAGGCGCCCATGGGGAGCCGGCCATCAGGGCGAGACGAGACCGAGGGCGAACGCCTCGACCGCAACCTCGGCGAGCTCCTGCAGGAGCTGCGCGTCGCCCTGCCGGGGGTGCAGGTCCTGTTCGCGTTCCTCCTGGCGGTGCCGTTCCAGCAGAACTTCACCAAGATCAACAGCTTCCAGCGGGATGTCTACTTCGCGACGCTGCTGCTCACCGCGATCTCGGCGGCGCTGCTGATCGCGCCCTCCGCCTACCACCGCCTGACCTTCCGCATGCAGCAGAAGGACCACCTCCTCTTCCTCGCCAACCGCTTCGCGATCGCCGGGCTCGGCGCCCTGGCGCTGGCGATGACCGGCGCGATCGTGCTGATCACCGACGTCCTCTTCAGCACCGCGGCGACGATCGTCACCGGCGCCGCCGCCCTCTCCCTCTTCGCCCTGCTCTGGTACGCGCTGCCGCTGAAGCGGCGCTTCAGCTCCGAGGAGGAGCCGGACCCGCCGCAGCGGTCTTCTTAGCGCGGGCTTCGCGCAGCTGCTCCAGCTCGGTCGCCAGCTCGCTGACGAAGGTCGGCGCCGATGGCTGCTGCCGCAGCATCTCCAGGTCCGCCTCCCAGATCTCCACCTTGGCGTCGAGCGGCGCCTTGAAGTCTTCTCCCGCCGCCTCGCCTTCGTTGGCGTAGGCGCGGCGCAGCACCCGCACGTTCGAGAGCTTGTCGGCCGCGTAGATCGCCGGCGCGTCGCCGCCGGCCGCCGCGATCCGGCGGCGGTGCTCGTCCTTGCGCCGCAGGTAGGGCTCGACCGACTCGTCGTCGGTCATCGCCGCGACCAGGCCCGCCACCGGTTCGCCGAAGCGGGCGGCGATCTCCCCGACCGTCGTCTCGCTGTCCTCGACCACGTCGTGCAGCAGCGCCGCGGCGACCGTCTCCTCGCCGTACCCGTGCTCGGCGAGCAGCTCGGCGACGGCGACCGGGTGGTGGATGTAGGCCATGCCGCCGCTGCCGTTGCGGACCTGGCCGGCGTGGGCGCGCTCGGCCAGCTCCAGGGCGTCGCGGATCAGCTCCGATTCAGCGGCCGCGGCCTCGATCTCGGGGGACGGCATCGGCGCCAGCCTAGCGCGCCGCGAGAGTGGGCTCAGGCGGGGGCCGCCGCGATTTGCGGCGCGTGCGCGGGCAGCTCGAACTCGGCGCGCTCGGCTCCCAGCTCCAGGGAGCCGGGCTCCCCGCCCAGCGCCCGCCAGCGCTCGCCGGCTTCCTCGCCGTGGCGGTCGAGGAACTCGTCGGAGTGCATCGGGTCGTGGTGGAAGAGGACGGTGCGCTCGGCGCCGGCGCGGCGGGCGAAGGCGAGCGAGTGGCTGAGCGCCGAGTGGCCCCAGCCGACGTGGTCGGGGTACTCCGCGTCCGTGTACTGGCCGTCGTGGATCAGCAGCGAGGCGTCGCGCGCGAGGCCGAGCCCGGAGATCCAGTCGTCCTCGAGCCGCTCGAGGTCGGCGCCGAGCGCCGGCTCGTGGTCGGGGATGTAGGCCAGCGAGGAGTCGCCGTCCTCGATCCGGTAGCCGAGCGTGGGGCCGCGGTGGGCGACCGAGGCGGCGCGGATCCGGGCCGAGCCGATCTCCCACTCGGTCTCGGGGCAGTGGCGGAAGGAGACGTCGCAGGGCAGCTCGCGCACCTCGACCGGCGAGAGCGGGGCGGAGATGTAGCGGGCGATGCGGTCGCGCAGCGAGGCCTCCGGCGAGGCGGGCCCCCAGATCACGATCTCGGTCTGCGGCCGGAAGGCGGGGGCGAAGAAGACCAGGCCCTGGATGTGGTCGAGGTGAAGGTGGGTGAGGAGGATGTGCAGCCGCGCCGGCTCGTCGCCGAGCGCGAGCCCGAGGCAGCGGATCCCGGTGCCGGCGTCGAGGGCGAGCAGGGAGCCGTCGGCGAGGGTCACCCCCACGCAGGAGGTGTTGCCGCCGTAGCGGATCGTTTCCGGCCCCGGGGAGGGGATCGAGCCGCGCGTTCCCCAGAGCTTGACCTTCATGCGGGGCGGGCCCCGTTGCCGTTCATCGCGGTCGGCCAGAAGATCGCGATCCCGCCCTGCGAACCGTGCGCGGTGAGGATCGGGAAGGCCGACACCTCGACCTCGTGGCTGGTCCCGTCGGCCGAGTGGATCTCGTATTCGGCGTGGGCGGGACGGCCGTCGCGCACGGCCGAGACCAGCGGCAGGTCGTCGTAGGGGATCGGCTCGCCCTCCTCGTCGAAGGGGCCGAACATCTGCCCCCACTCGTCGGGACCGACTGTGCCGAGCTCCTCGAAGCGTTTGCCCAGCATCATCCCCGCCGCCTCGTTGTAGAAGACGAGGACACCGCCCTCGTCGACGAGGAAGGCCGGCGTCGAGAGCGCCGACATCAGGTTGCGGGCGAGGATCAGCTCCAGGGGCTTCTGCGTCACAAATGACACTTTAGTTCGTCGGGTGCATTGCGCTGGGAATTGGCCGGGACTGCCCTGCAGAGAGCCGGAAAGGCCAGCCTCACCCGCTCGCTTACCCGGGATTGTGAGTTTGATCACGCTGGCGAACTTGTCCGGCCAGAAGGCGCCTGAGCGGCTCGACCGCGTAGAACTCACGGCCTGATGCGCGAGCGCACCCGCACCTACCGTCTCGTCATGGCCGTCAACCGGCCGGTGGCGCTGTGGGGACGGCTGCGGGTCGAGGGCCTGGAGGCGCTGCCCGAGAGCGGGCCGCTGCTGGTCGTCGGCAACCACGACAGCCACTGGGACCCGGTGATGGTGGGGATGGCCGCGGTGAAGCGGCGCCAGATCCGGGCGCTGGCCAAATCCGACCTCTGGAAGGTGCGGGGGCTGGCGCCGATCCTCAACGGCATGGGGCAGATCCCGATCGAGCGCGGCAAGGGCGACAAGCAGGCGCTGGCGCGGGCGATCGAGGCGCTGCGGGCAGGCGTCTGCATCGGGGTCTTCCCCGAGGGCACGCGCTCGCGGGGCGAGGTGCTGCGGGCGCGCAGCGGTGTCGGCCGGCTCGCGCTCGAGGTGCCGGAGGCCCACGTCACCCTGGTCGCGATCGAGGGCACCTCGGAGCTCACCGGCTTCCCGCGCCGGCCGCGCGTGCGCGTCCGCTTCTTCGACCCGGTGGGGGGGCAGCCCCGTCCCGACGAGGACCCGGGCGAGCTCTCCGCCCGGCTCCTGGCCGAGCTCCGCGAGCTCGTCCCGCCGTCGATCTCCTACCGCAAGCGCAGCTAGACCCTCTCGCTCTCGACCGGGGCGACGAAGGTGCGCCCGCCGGCTTCGACCCGGATCGCCCGCGTGCGCGAGAGGTCGAGGGCCGAGCCGAGGACCGCGGTCGAGTCGTCGCCCCAGCGGTAGCGGAAGGTCCCGGCCGAGACCCGTTCTCCCCTTGGCCCTTCGAGGTAGACGCGGCAGAGGGTCCCGGAACGGACGCCCTTCACGTACATGTGTACCTCGGTGCCGTAGGCGTGGGGCTCGAGCGTCGCGTAGATGCTGAGCTCGCCCGGCAGGCCGGTGAACCTGACGTGCTCGACCGGGTCGCTGTTGCCACCGAGGGGGAGGACGAAGAGCGCCAGGGCCACGGCGACAGCCGCAGCGGCGCCTCCGAGCCCGAGGCCGAAGCGCCACCGCTGCTTTCGTCTCCTCTCGCGCTGCTCGCCGGCGATCGTCGCCGCGACGCGCCCCGCCAGCTGCGCCGGCGGTTGCGGCGCCGGTTCGCCGAAGCGGGCCGGGTCGGCCAGCGGCAGCAGCCGTGCGACCTCGCCCAGCGCCGCCGCCTCGGCGCGGCACTCGGCGCAGCCGTCGAGGTGGGCCTCGAGGCCGGCGCGCTCCTCCGGCGCCAGGTCGCCGAGCGCGTGGGCGCCCAGCAGCGCTCGCCACTCGCGGCAGCCCTCAGCCTTCATAGCCCATCTCCTCGAGCACGACCCGCAGCGCCCGCAGCCCGTAGTAGACGCGGCTCTTGACCGTCCCCTCCGGCACGCCCAGCTCCGCCGCGACCTCGGCGTAGGGCCGGCCCCGGTAGTGGGTCTCGACCAGGGCCCGGCGATGCTCCTCGCCGATACGCCGCATCGCCTCCTCGACCTGCCAGGAGAGCAGCGCCTGCTCCAGCGGTTCGACCGCGGGCTCGACGCCGCGCTCGGCGACGGAGGGGCGGGAGGCGCGGGCGCGGCCGAGGTCGATGACGACGTTGCGGAGGATCGCGAACAGCCAGGTCCGCAGCGAGCCGATCTGCGGGTCGAAGCGGTCGCCGGCCCGCCAGGCCCGGACGAAGGTCTCCTGCACCGCCTCTTCGGCGAGCCCGGCGTCGCCGAGCGAGCGCAGCGCGAACCCGAACAGCTCGCCGGAGTGCGCGGCGTAGGCCTCGCGTACGTCGCGCTCGCTTCTCAGTGCTCCGGGCTGCATCCGCCTCCGTCTACGCGGCGGACGCAGCCCGGGTTCAAGCTCTCAGCCTTCGAGTTTCCCGATCTTGAAGATTTTCGTCCCGCAATCGGGGCAGACGCCCTGGATCGCCGGGCGACCGTTTTTCATGGTCACCTGCTTGGCGTCTTTGATCTCGACCTTCTTACGCTCTTTGACGCAGTAACCCTCCGGCATGACCGGGCCTCCTTTCGCTGCCGCTTCGCGGCAAGCTCGCGTTGCCGCGAGGATGGATTGAGCCGAATGTAACGCAGGCCGGGGACACGACCGCGGCTTATGTGCGAATCCGCACTAAACGGCCGACACGCCCCGTCAACTACCCTGCGGCCGCACGCGTACTGAACCAGCGTTAAGGAGACCGGAATGCCAGAGGCAGTAATCGTCGACACCATCCGCACGCCGATCGGCCGTGCCTTCAAGGGCTCGCTCGCCCAGCTGCGCCCAGACGAGATGGGCGCCTACGTCGTCGACCAGCTGCTCGAGCGCAACCCCGAGGTCGACCCCGCCCTGATCGAAGACGTCTTCTGCGGTGTCGGCATGCCGCAGGGCCTGCAGGCCTTCAACCTCGCCCGGATCGTCTCGCTGCTCTCCGAGAAGCTGCCGCAGGAGGTCAACGGGGTCACCGTCTCGCGTTACTGCTCCTCCAGCCTCGACGCGATCCGCCACGCCGGCAACGCGATCAAGGCCGGCGAGGGCGACGCCTACCTCGCGGTCGGGGTCGAGTGGGTGAGCCGCTACAACGAGCGCACCGAGCCGGCCGGCGCCGCCGACCAGAACGAGAACCTCCAGGGCAACGACGGCCAGCCCAACGCCTACATCGAAATGGGCATGACCGCGGTCAACGTCGCCAACAAGTACGAGGTCAGCCGCGCCGACATGGACAAGTTCGCGCAGCGCTCGCAGGAACTGGCGGTGAAGTCGCAGGAAGACGGCTTCTTCGACCGCGAGATCGTCCCGGTCAAGCTCGAGGACGGGACCGAGGTCGCCAAGGACGACGGCCCCCGCGCCTCCTCGACCCTGGAGAAGCTCTCCGAACTGCCGGAGGCCTTCGGCGGCGGCGGCGTCACCGCCGGCAACTCCTGCCCGCTCAACGACGGCGCCGCCGCGGTGCTGCTGATGAGCGACACCAAGGCCAAGGAGCTGGGCCTGACCCCGCGCGCCCGCATCGTCACCGCCGCCACCCACGGCAACGAGCCGGAGCTGATGGGCGTCGCCCCGATCGGCGCGATCAAGAAGGTGCTCGACCGCGCTGGGATGACGATCGGCGACGTCGACCGGGTCGAGCTCAACGAGGCCTTCGCCGCCCAGGTGATCCCGATCATGGCCGAATGCGGGATCGACGAAGACAAGCTCAATACCCACGGCGGCGCGATCGCCCTCGGCCACCCCTTCGGGATGACCGGCGCCCGCATCATGGGCACCCTGCTCAACGTGCTCGAGACCGACGACAAGCAGGTCGGCCTGGAGACGATGTGCGTCGCGGGCGGTCAGGGCAAGGCGATGATCGTCGAGCGCATGAACTGAGCTCCGGGAGAGGCCGGTCCGGTAGGGGTTTCGCTTAACTTTTTCGAGGATCGACTGCGGCCGGTCCGAGATCGAACTCCGGCGAAAAAGTACAAGACGCTTCACCCCTACCGGACCGGCCTCTAAGTAAGGTCAGCTTGTGGAGACGTTGATCTACGAGACCGATGCGCGGGTCGCTCGCATCACTCTCGATCGGCCGGAGAGAGGGAATGGGATTACGCCGCTGATGCCGGTCGAGCTGGCCGAGTGCGTGGAGCGGGCGAACCTCGATCCGGAGGTCCACGCGATCGCTCTGGCCGGCAACGGCAGCGGCTTCTGCGGCGGCTACGACCTGGTTGCCTCGGCCGAAGGCGACATGGGGGAGCTTGGCGACACCGAGACTCCACCCGGCTCGCCGCTCGACCCGGCGGTCATCGGCCGCAATCACATGCCGGAGTCGAACTGGGACCCGGTCACCGACTACCAGTTCATGAGCCGCAACGTGCGCGGCTTCATGAGCCTCTTCCGCTCCGAGAAGCCGGTCCTCTGCAAGGTCCACGGCTACTGCGTCGCCGGCGGCACCGACATGGCGCTCTGCTCGGACCTGCTGGTGATCGCCGACGACGCCAAGATCGGCTACCCGCCGGCCCGCGTCTGGGGCTCGCCGACGACGGCGATGTGGGCGCTGCGGGTCGGCGCGATGCGGGCCAAGCGCCTGCTCCTCACCGGCGACTCGCTGACCGGCGCCGAGGCGGCGGAGTGGGGGCTGGCGACCGAGGCGGCGCCGCCGGCCGAGCTCGACGAGCGCTTCGAGCGCCTGCTGGAGCGGGTGGCGCGGCTGCCGGTCAACCAGCTGGTGATGATGAAGCTGCTGGTCAACCAGACCCTGGAAAGCCAGGGCCTGGGCCAGGCGCAGACCCTCGGCACCTTCTTCGACGGCATCGCCCGCCACACCGAGGAGGGCCACGCCTTCGTCCGCCGCGCCTCCGAGGCGGGCTTCCGCGAGGCGGTGCGCGAGCGCGACGAGCCGTTCGGCGATCACGGTCTCGGCGGCCACGGCCTCGACTAGGCTGCCGCGGCGATGAGCGACGACGCGCAGCACCCGAGCTCGGCGATCACGCCGGAGTCGGTCCGCAACTTCCTCCCCGGCAGCTTCCCCGGCGACCTCGGGATCGAGCCGCTCGAGGTCGAGGACACCCACGCCCGCGGCCGCATCGTCGTCGACAGGCGCCACCTGCACCCGGGCGGGTTCGTCCACGGCGGCGTCTGGACCGCGCTCGGCGACACCGTCGCCGCCTGGTCGACCTTCCGCAGCATCCCGCCCGGCCACAACTTCACGACGATCGAGCTGAAGCTGAACGTCTTCGCCGCCGGGGTCCTCGGCGACGAGATCGAGGCCCGCGCCGAGCCCCTGCACGTCGGCAAGAGCACCGTGGTGATCGAGGTACGGATCGAGCGCCGCCGCGAGGGAGCCGAGCCGAAGCTGGCGGCCAACCTGATCGTCTCCCAGTTCGTGCTGCCGCCGCGTCAGTGAAGGCTTTTACGTGCCACAGGGCGTAAAAGCCTTCAGGCTCAGGGCGCCGATTCGTCCTCGGCGGGCGCTTCCCACTCTTCGATCACCGGGAGCTTCCACAGGAGGCTGGCGATCGCGAGGCCGATCGCGGCCGTGAGCAGGGCGAGGAACCACTCGGCCGCGGTCAGCATCTCCATCTCGAAGAAGTGGCGGAGCGGCGCCAGCGCGAGGATGCCCGCGAAGAGAGCGCCGAGGCCGGCGACCATCGCCAGCATGTAGCTCTGGATCGCGATGTGCTCGCGGCCCGGCCCGCGCTCCAGCAGCAGCACGAAGCAGAGGCCGAGCACGATCAGCGTCGTCGTCGCCGCCGTGCGGCCCGCCTCGAGCGAGCCGCCGAAGACGGTGTCGACGAGGAAGAAGGAGAAGATCGAGGCGAGCGCCGTGGCGACGCCGGCCGGGACCGCGAAGGCGGCCAGCGCTCGCAGCAGCCGGCCGCGGTAGAGGGGGCCGTCCGAGGGCATCAGGGCGAGCACGAAGGAGGGCACGCCGATCGTCAGGAAGACGGCCAGGGTGAGGTGGCGGGGGAGGAAGGGGAAGGCGAACCCGGGCACCCCGACGAGCAGGATCAGCGCCGCGGCGTAGACCGTCTTGGTCAGGTAGAGCCGCCCGAGGCGGTGGATGTTGCGGGCGATCCGGCGCCCCTCGCCGACCGCCTCCGGCAGGCGCGAGAACTGGTCCTTGAGCAGGACGACGTCGGCGACCCCCTTGGTCACCTGCGCGCCCGAGCCCATCGCCACCGCCATCCGCGCCTGCTTCAGCGCCGGCACGTCGTTGACCCCGTCGCCGATCATCGCCACATAGCGACCGCTGCCGACCAGGGCCGCGACGAGCGCCTTCTTCTGCTCGGGCTTGATCCGGCAGAAGATCGTGTTGGCCAGCGCGACCTCGGCCAGCGCGTCGGGGTCATCAGGCAGCTCCGAGCCCTCGACGATGCCCGCCTCGCGCGGCACCCCGACCGCGTAGGCGACGGCGGTGACGGTGGCCCTGGCGTCGCCGGAGATCAGCTTCAGGTCGACTTCCTCGGCGCGCATCGTCGCGATCGTCTCAGCCGCGTCGGGCCGCAGCGTCTCCTCCAGCACGACCAGGGCCAGCGGCGTCAGCCGCGGCGGCGGGCCGGCGGCGGCATCGGCCGGCAGCGGCGCGTCGGACTCGCCGAAGGCGACGACCCGCCGCCCCGCCGCGGTCTCCTCCTCCAGCTTGCGGGCGAGCCCGGGGGGCAGGGTCAGCGCCCCTGCCTCGGCCAGCACGTCGGGCGCGCCGAGCACGTAGGTGGAGCCGCCCCCGCCGTTGCCGCCGGCCAGGGTCGCGCCGCTCCACTTCCACTCGGAGGAGAAGGGGACCTCGGCGCTGACCCGTTCGGCCTTGCCGGGGAAGCGCTCGGCGATCGTCTCCAGGGTGCGGTTGCGGTCGCCGGCGCTGGCGGCGAAGCCGGCGAGGGCGGCCTCGACCCCGCCGGCGCCCTCGGCGACCTCGATCCCGACCAGGCGCAGCTCGCCCGCGGTCAGCGTCCCCGTCTTGTCGACGCAGATCGTGTCGACCGCGGCGAGGCTCTCGGTCGCGCTCATCTGCTGGACCAGGGTGTCGCGCCCGGCCAGCCGCACCGCGGCGACCGCGAAGGTGACGCTCATCAGCAGGACCAGACCCTCGGGGATCAGCGTGATCAGGCCCGCGGTCGCGGTCTGCGCCGCCTCGACCAGGTCGGTGCTGCGGACGATCAGGCTGAGGATGAGGACGGCGGCCAGCGGCAGCATCACGTAGGTCGAGGCGACGATCACCCGGTTGACCTCTTTCTGCAGCGGCGAGGGGGGGTGGCGGAAGCTGCGCGCCTCGCCGGCGAGGCCACCGGCGTAGCTCTCCTCGCGCACCGCGTCGACCAGGTAGTAGCCGGAGCCGGAAATGCAGAAGGAGCCCGAGAGCACCCGGTCGCCGGACGACTTGGGGACCCCGTCGGCCTCGCCGGTCAGCATCGACTCGTCGAGGGTGAGGCCGCGGCTCTCGGTCGCCTCGCCGTCGGCGACCAGCTGGTCGCCGGGCTCGACCCGGACGACGTCGCCGGGGACGATCTCATCGGCGCCGAGCTCGACCACGGCGCCGTCGCGCACCGCCTTCGCGCGGGGAGCGACGAGGACCGCCAGCTCGTCCAGGGTCGCCTTCGCCTTCAGCTCCTGGCGGATCCCGATCCAGGAGTTGACGATCGCGATCAGGCCGAAGATCGCGTCGGCGAAGAGGCCGAGGGAGAGGATGAGGACGAAGAAGACCCCGATGATCGCGTTGAAGAGCGTGAAGACGTTGCCGGCGACGATGCTCGCGACCGAGCGCGAGGAGGTTGCCGAGGGCGGCCCGAGCTTGCGCAGCCGCTTGGCTGCCGCGGAGCTGGAGAGGCCCTGGTCGGCGGGTGCCTGGGAGGTGGCCATGGCAACTATTCAATAGGGTGCGGCCCGGATGTCGCTGAAGCTCGGATTGAACCTCGGTTACTGGGGCATCGGCCCCGCCGGTGAGGACGCCGTCGAGGTCGTCACCGCGGCCGAGAGGCTCGGCTACGAGTCGGTCTGGGCGGCCGAGTCCTACGGCTCCGACGTGGTCAGCGTCCTCGCCTGGCTGGCGGCGCAGACGAAGGAGATCAACCTCGGGGCGGCGATCCTGCAGGTGCCGGCGCGCCCGCCCGCCGCCGCGGCGATGGCAGGCGCGACGATCGACAAACTCTCCAATGGCCGTTTCTTGTTCGGTTTTGGTCCTTCGGGCCCGCAGGTCTCCGAGGGCTGGTACGGCGTCCCCTACGCGAAGCCGTGGGGCCGCACCCGCGAGTACATCGAAGTGGTGCGGGAGATCATTGCCCGCGAAGGGCCGGTGAACCACCAGGGCGAGCACTACCAGCTGCCCCTGCCCGGCGGCGAGGGCAAGCCGCTGAAGCTCAACTTCCACCCCGTGCGCAACGAGATCCCCGTCTTCGTCGGCGCCATCGGTCGCAAATCGGTCGAGATGGCGGCGGAGATCTGCGACGGCTGGATCCCGATCTTCTTCAGCGTCGATGCCTTCGAGTCGACCTGGGGCGAGCACCTGGAGGCCGGTTTCGCCAAAGGCGGCCGGCAGCGCTCCGACCTCGAGGTCAGCCCCTCGCTGCAGGTCGCGATCGACGGCGACCTCGAGGCGGCGAAGAGCGTCGTCAAGGCCGGCCTCGTCCTCTACTTCGGCGGCATGGGCAGCCGCAAGACCAACTTCTACGTCGACCTCGCGCACCGCTTCGGCTTTGGCGACGTCGCCGACGAGGTGCAGCAGCGGTTCCAGGACGGCGACCGCGCCGGCGCCTTCGAGGCGATGCCGGACGAGATCGTCGAGGCGACCTCACTGGTCGGCACCGAGGCCGAGGTGGCGGAGCGGGTCGAGCGCTTCCGCGGCGCCGGCATCGACCGCCTGATCGTCTCCCCGGTCCACGTCGACCGCGGCGAGCAGTTGCACACCCTCGAGCGTCTGGCCTCGATCTCCGGGGTCGAGGCGCGAGCCTGACCCGATCCCATAACCTTCCGCGCCGCGTGAAGATCGGAGTGCCGAAAGAGTCTGCGGATGGGGAGCGCCGGGTCGCGCTGGTCCCCGACGTCGTCAAGTCGCTGAAGAAGAACGAGCACGTCGAGGTGCTCGTCGAGCGCGGCGCCGGCGACGCCGCCGGCCATCCCGATTCCGAGTACGCGGAGGCGGGGGCCGAGGTCGTCGAGGCGGACGTTACGTGGGGCGCCGACGTGGTCCTGCGCGTCGCCGCCCCGTCGGTCGAGGAGATCGGCAAGCTCAGCTCGAACCAGACCCTGATCGCCCACCTCTCGCCCTGGACCGCGGCCGACTCGAACAAGGCCCTGGCTGCCTCCGGCGCCACCAGCTTCGCGATGGAGGCGATCCCGCGCACGACCCGCGCCCAGGCGATGGACGCGCTCTCCTCCCAGGCCGCTGCCGCCGGCTACGCCGCGACCCTGATCGGGGCGCGCGAGTCGGGTCGCTTCTTCGGGATGATGACCACCGCCGCCGGCACCGTGCCCCCGGCCAAGGTCCTCGTCCTCGGCGCCGGCGTCGCCGGCCTGCAGGCTGTCGCCACCGCCAAGCGCCTCGGCGCGATCGTCACCGGCTTCGACATCCGCCGCGCCGCCTGGGAGCAGATCGCCTCACTCGGCGGTCGGCCGCTGGAACTGGACTTCATCCCCGACGCCGAGGGCGAGGGCGGCTACGCCCGGCCGCTGACCGACGAGGAGAACGCGCAGGTGCGCGACGCCCTCGCCGAGAACGCCGCCAAACAGGACATCATCGTCACCACCGCTGCGATCCCCGGCCGGCCGGCGCCGCTGCTGATCACCGCCGACGCGGTGCGCAGCATGTCGCCCGGCTCGGTGATCGTCGACCTCGCCGCCGAGACCGGCGGCAACTGCGAGCTGACGCAGGCGGGGGAGACGGTGCTCGACAACGGGGTGAAGGTGATCGGGCCGCGCAACCTCGCCAGCGAGATGCCGGCGCCCGCCTCCCAGCTCTACGCCAAGAACCTCGAGAACCTGCTCGGCCTGATGATCACCGAGGAGGGTGGGCTCACGGTCGACTTCGAGGACGACATCATCGCCGCCGCCTGCATCACCCAGGGCGGCGAGATCAAGAACGAGAGGGCAGCGAAGTAGCCATGGACCTGATGACCGAGATCACGATCTTCGTGCTCGCCGTCTTCGTCGGCTTCGAGGTGATCTCGAAGGTCCCGACCACCCTGCACACGCCGCTGATGTCGCAGACCAACGCGATCCACGGCATCGTCATGCTCGGCGGCCTGATCGTGCTCGGCTTCGCCGACGACGGGCTCGAGTACGTGATCGGCACGATCGCGGTCGCCTTCGGCGCGATCAACATCGTCGGCGGCTTCATGGTCACCGACCGGATGCTCGGCATGTTCTCGAAAAAGCCGAAACCGAAGGCCGAGACTGACGGGAAGGGCGGCTCCTGATGGTCCGCGCAGTGCTCGAGCCGGGTGGCGACGCCGCCACCGCGCTCTACATCGTCGCCTTCTCCCTCTTCATCATCGGGATCAAACAGGGCACCCACCCGACCACGGCGAAGCGCGGCAACCTGGTCGCGGCGGGCGGCATGGCGGTCGCCGTCGTCGCCACCCTGCTGCTCGACGGGATGGGCAACTGGGGCCTGATCGCGCTCGGGCTCGGTGTCGGCACCGCGGTCGGCGTTGTCGCCTCGGTCCGCGTGCAGATGACCGAGATGCCGCAGATGGTCGCCCTCTACAACGGCGTCGGCGGCGGCGCCGTGGCGCTGATCGCCTGGGCCGAGATCCGCCACGGGATCGCCGAGATCGACCACGGCACGATCGCCTCGATTCCGCTCGACACCCTGATCCCGATCCTCTTCGCCGGCGTCGTCGGCTCGGTCTCCTTCTGGGGCTCGAACATCGCCTTCGCCAAGCTCCAGGACCTGATCCCGACCCGGCCGCTGGCGGCGCCGGGCCAGCAGGTGATCAACGCGGTCCTGGTGATCGGGATCGTCGCCGCCTGCGTCAGCATCGCTGTCGGCAACGACGACCCGTCGCAGCTCACCTTCATCGGCATCCTCGTCGCCGCCGGGATCCTCGGCAACCTCGTGGTGCTGCCGATCGGCGGCGCCGACATGCCGGTCGTGATCTCGCTGCTCAACGCCTTCACCGGCCTCTCCGCCGCGGCCGCCGGGTTCGCGCTCGACAACGTGGCGCTGATCGTCGCCGGCACCCTGGTCGGCTCCTCCGGAACGATCCTGACGATGGAGATGGCGACGGCGATGAACCGCTCGGTCGCCAACATCCTCTTCTCCGGCTTCGGCGGTGCTCCGGCCGGCGGGGGCGGCGGCGACGGCGAGGAAAAGCCGCACGTCGCGATCGGCGCCCAGGACGCGGCGATCAAGCTCGCCTACGCCGACACCGTCGTGATCGTGCCGGGATACGGCCTCGCCGTCGCCCAGGCCCAGCACGCGATCAAAGAGGTCGGCGACGAGCTGGAGAAGCGCGGCGTCACCGTCAACTACGCGATCCACCCCGTCGCGGGCCGCATGCCGGGCCACATGAACGTCCTCCTCGCCGAGGCCGACGTGCCCTACGAGAACCTCAAGGAGATGGAGGAGATCAACCCCGAGATGGCGCGCACCGACGTCGCCGTCGTGGTCGGGGCCAACGACGTCACCAACCCGGCGGCGAAAACCGACCCCGACAGCCCGATCGCGGGGATGCCGATCATCGAGGTCAACGAAGCGCAGCAGGTGATCGTGATCAAGCGCTCGCTCAGCCCCGGTTTCGCCGGCATCGACAACGACCTCTTCTACGAACCGAACACCTCGATGCTGTTCGCTGACGCCAAACAGGCGGCGGCTGACATCGCGGCTGAGATTCAGAACCTTTAGCGAGGGGACCGACCCCGGTAGGGGTTTCGCTTAACTTTTTCGAGGGTCGTGCACCGGCTGCCCGAGGTCGGACGCGGCGAAAAAGTACAAGACGCTTCACCCCTACCGGGGTCGGTCCTTGTCGAGCTGGGGGGAGAATCTTGCGCTGTCAGCTCCTTAGCGAAGTATGTGGGGTGCGGAGCGGGGGCAGTCGACGGTTGAGTGGGTCGGGGTTCTGTGTGTTGTTTCGCTCCTGCTGGTGGGGATGGTCGCGACGGGGGTGCGGGTGCCGGGCACGGCCTTGGCGGAGGCGGTGGCTTCGCGGATGCTCTGTGCGGCGGCCCTCGCCGAGGAGTGTGGGGACGAGCCTCGTCTGGTCGCCGCCTACGGCTCCGAGGTCGGGCGTCTGGTCCGGGAGCACATGCCTACGCTTGCCTTCGAGGAGGGTTCGAAGGCGCTGCCCGTGGACTACCGCCGCTGCCGAGCGACGGCCTGCGCCGACGGCTCGGACGGCGGCCTGGTCCACCGCAGCGACGCGGGCCTGCCGGTCACCGCGTTCGTCCACGTGATCGACTGCCGCGCCGGCGCGGCGGAGCGCACGGAGGCCGCGGGAAGCGACTGCTCGGGCTCGCGCGAGGGAGCGCTGTACATCCAGTACTGGCTCTACTACGCCGACTCCGCGACGCTGCGGGGCTTGCCGGTCGTCGGCAGCTCCGGCTACCACGCCGACGACTGGGAGAGCGTGCAGGTCCGCGTCCGGCCCGATGGCGGCGTCGACCAGCGCGCCTCCTCCCACGGCGGCTACAACCACGGCCACAGCGCCGGGAATTGGGGCTCCGATGCGGGATCCGGGGCGCTGCGCCGGGTCGCGGAGGCGATCGCCGGCCGCGAGCCGAACGGCTGGGGACCGGAGACCGGGCTGCTGCTCGTCGCCGGCGGCAGCCACGCGGGCAGCGCCGCCGGCCTCCTCCACGGCGATCGCTTCACCCCGGGGCATCGCGTCCGCCTGGTGCCGCTGGAGCCGCTCGTCGCCGCTGAGGACACCCGCTTCGCCGTCACCCCGCCCTGGCTCAAGCAGGTGTGGCACGACCCCGAGGCCGAGGGCACCGACTGAGCTAGGGCCCCGGCAGCTCCTGGTCGACCAGGTCGTCGGCGAGGGTCGCGATCTCGCCCACCCTGGTCTTCAGCGCCTCGGCCACCCGCACCAGGGTGAAGTAGGTCGGGTTCCGGGTCCCCCGCTCGATGCCACCGATCTGCGTGAGGTCGGTCGCGGCCCGCTCGGCCAGCAGCTCCTGGCTGATCCCGGCCTCGTTGCGCAGGCGCCGAATCGCCTCGCCAAGAGCGCCGAGCTCGGGGGTGCGCGGCTTGCTCTTGCGGGGTGGGGGCACGGCCTCCACCCTTTCCGCTTCTCGACCCAACTGTTAGGGTATTTATGCCCTAACACTTTCCGAGTGCGAGCAGGGGCACCGAGGAATTCACACCTTCGGTTGAGGCTCGCGCACAAACCAAGGATTGCCGCCCCCCCGATGAGCGCCAATACGACCCAGTGGATAATGGCTTTGAACCATCCGCTTCGGCGGCAGGTTTTGCGGGTGGTAAAAGAAGGAGGGACGGCCAGCGCGACCGAGCTCTGCCAGCGCTTCGACCTGCCGCTGAGCAACGTCTCCTACCACGTCAAGGTCCTGGTCGATTTGGGTGTGCTGAAGCTGGTACGGACTCGCAAGGTGCGGGGCGCGAAGGAGCGCTTCTACCGCGTGGCCTCCGACGGACAGGCCGAGTGGGTTCGCGTGGTCCTCGAGGACACGCGCAGCAGCGACAGCAAGGCCAGGCACCTGGCCAGGCGTTAAGGCTTAAATGGCCTAACATCGGTGCGACGGGGCGGGAAGGCTGCGCGGGGTGCCACCCCGCCGCCGACTGAGAGCCCGCTCACCGGAGCATGCCGCGCTTGGTGAGGCGATCAGGCGCACTCGCAAACTGGCTGAGCTCAGCCAGGAGCAGCTTGCCGATCGCGCGGACATGAACGCCAAGCAGATCGGCATCCTCGAGCGTGGCCGGGGCAACCCGTCCTACCTGACCCTGGCCCGCGTGGCCTCGGCCCTCGACCTCCGCATCGGCGAGCTGACCACGCTGGCCGACCGTGTTCACGACCAGCGCCGCCTGGGCTGACCCGGGCGGCGTCGCGGCTACTTCGGCGGCATCCGCAGGGCGCCGTCGAGCCGGACCGTCTCGCCGTTCAGCATCGGGTTGGCGGCGATCTCGAGCACGAGGCGGGCGTACTCCTCCGGCCGCCCGAGCCGGGAGGGGAAGGGGATGCCGGCGCCCAGAGCGGTGCGTGCCTCCTCGGGGAGGGCTGCGAGCAGCGGCGTGTCGAACAGCCCCGGGGCGATCGTCATCACCCGCACGCCGCGCTTGGCCAGATCGCGCGCGGCCGGCAGCGTCAGGCCGACGATGCCGCCCTTCGAGGCGGCGTAGGCGCTCTGGCCGATCTGCCCGTCGAAGGCGGCGATCGAGGCGGTGTTGACGCAGACGCCCCGCTCGCCCTCCCCGTCGGGCTCGTTCTCGCTCATCGCCGCCGCGGCCAGGCGCAGCACGTTGAAGGTGCCGATCAGGTTCACCTTGACCACGTTGGAGAAGTACTCGAGGTTGTGGGGCCCGCCTTTGTGCGCGACCCGCTCGGCCCACCCGATCCCGGCGCAGCAGACCGAGGTCCGCAGCCCCGAACCGGCCCCCGCGGCCCTCTCGACCGCCCGCCCGACGGCATCGGGGTCGGTGACGTCGGCGGCGACGAAGCCGGCCCCGATCTCGCTCGCCAGCGCCTCGCCCTTCTCGGCGTTGAGGTCGGCGATCGTCACCTCCGCACCGGCCGCCGCCAGCGCCCGCGCCGTTGCCGCGCCCAGCCCCGACGCGCCGCCGGCGACCAGGGCACCTGCTCCCTGCACGTCCATGGCGATGCAGCCTAGTTCACATCTCGCTGATCCGGCCGCTATAGGGTCTCCGTATCGCCACCGAGGTGACGGCAAACTCCAAGGCAGCGATTGCGGGTGCGCTCTCCGAAGCGCGGGCCTGCACCCTGGAGCTGATCGAGCCGCTCGACGACGCGCAGCTCAACACCGTGTACTCGCCGATTCTCAGCCCCCTGGCCTGGGACCTCGGCCACATCGCCAACTTCGAGGAGCTCTGGCTGGTCCAGAGGATCGGCGGCCGCGACCCTCTCGACGGGGACCTCGGCCGGCTCTACGACGCGATCGAGAACCCGCGCCGGACGCGCGGGGAGCTGCCGATCCTGCGCGACGCCGAGCTGCGCGCCTACATGGCCGACGTCCGCGAGCGCACGCTCGAGGTGCTCGACTCGGTCGACCTCTCCCCGGACGCCGAAGACCCCCTGCTCCGCGAAGGGTTCGTCTACGAGATGCTGCTCGCCCACGAGCACCAGCACAACGAGACGATGCTGCAGCTGCTGCAGATGGTCGAGGGTTACGAGCCGCTGCGCGCGGTCGGCACCGCCGCCGTCGATCCGGCCGGTGCCTCCGGGACGCTCGCCTTCGAGCGAGGGCCCCACGCGGTCGGCGCCCCCGCGACGGGGTTCGCCTACGACAACGAGCGTCGCCGCCACGAGGTCGAGCTGGCGCCGTTCGAGATCGACTCCGCCCCGGTCACCAACGCCGCCTACGCCGGGTTCATCGCGGCGACCGGGGCCGAGCCGCCGCTCTACTGGGAGCGCGAGGGGGAGGGATGGGTGTCGACCGCGATGGGCCGGCGCCTGCCGATCGAGCCGGACCACCCGGTCGTCCACGTCTCCTGGCGGCAGGCCGACGCCTTCGCCCGCTGGGCGGGAAAGCGCCTGCCGACCGAGTTCGAGTGGGAGGCGGCCCAGGACGAGCTCGGTTCGACGGGCCAGGTCTGGGAATGGACGTCTTCGGACTTCCGCGCCTATCCCGGCTTCGAGGCCTTTCCCTACCGCGAGTACTCCGAGGTCTTCTTCGGCGACGAGTACAAGGTGCTGCGGGGCAGCTCCTGGGCGACCCACCCGCGCGTCGCCCGGCCCAGCTTCCGCAACTGGGACCTGCCCGAGCGGCGGCAGATCTTCTCCGGCCTGCGCTGCGCGAGGGATCTGTGATCGCGATCGACGTCCACCTCGACGCCGACGCCGCGGCCACGATGGCACGCGACGTCCGCGCCGGCCTCTGCGCCTATCCGAAGGAGCTGGCGCCGAAATACTTCTACGACGACCGCGGCTCGCGCCTCTTCGAGCAGATCACGGAACTGCCCGAGTACTACCCGACCAGGGCCGAGCGGGAGGTCCTCGACGAGCGCTCGGCCGAGATCCTCGCCGCCGCCGGCGCGCCCGGGACCCTGGTCGAGCTCGGCTCCGGATCGGCTGCCAAGACCCGGCACCTGCTCGACGCGATGCGGGACGCGAGCACCCTCCAGACCTACGTCCCGGTCGACATCTCCGAGGAGATCACCCAGCGCACCGCCGCCAGCCTCGTCGACGAGTACCCCGGCCTCGCGGTGCGCGGCCTGGTCTGCGATTTCGAGCAGCACCTGGAGCGGATCCCCGATGGCGAGGGGCGGAGGCTGATCGCCTTTCTCGGCGGCACCGTCGGCAACCTCTACCCGCGCCAGCGCCATGCCTTCCTGGAGCGAATCGCCGCCCTGCTCGGCCCCGGCGATCATCTCCTGCTCGGCACCGACCTGATCAAGGACGCGGACCGCCTTGAGGCCGCCTACAACGACGGCGCCGGGATCACCGCCGAGTTCAACAAGAACGTGCTCGAGGTGCTCAACCGGCAGCTCGGGGCCGACTTCGAGCTCGACTCCTTCGAGCACGTCGCCCGCTACGACGCCGAGGCGGAGCGGATGGACATCCGCCTGCGCTCGCTGCTCGACCAGGAGGTGCGGCTGGAGGAGCTCGACCTCGAGATCTCCTTCGCGGCCGGTGAGGAGATGCGGACCGAGATCTCGACCAAGTTCACCCGCGAGCGCCTCGAGTCCGTCTACGCCGGCGCCGGCCTGCAGCTGCGCGGCTGGTTCACCGACAGCGCCGGCGACTACGCGCTCAGCCTGGCGCGGCGGGTACCTGCTGCGTGATGCAGTGGACGTTGCCGCCCCCGAGCAGGATCTCGCGGGCCGGCACCCCGACCACCTCGCGTTCGGGAAAGCAGCGCTCGAGGATCTCCGCCGCCTCGTTGTCGTGGCGCTCGTCCAGCAGCGGCAGGATCAGGCGCGAGTTGGCGAGGTAGAAGTTGACGTAGGAGGCGGCGAGCCGGTCTCCGGTCCGGCGCGGCTGCGTCCCGCTGGCGGGTTCGACCCCGGCTGCCTCCTCGGCGGTCGCCGTGAGCGGGCCCGGGGAGGGGAGGGGGATGACCTCGAAGGAGCGGCCCCGGGCATCGGTCGCGGCTTCCAGCCGGACCAGTGCCTCACGTGAGATCGCATGCTGGGGGTCGGCCGGGTCCTCGCACCAGGTGAGGAGGACGACGCCGGGCCGGGCGAAGCAGGCGAGGTTGTCGACGTGCCCGTCGGTCTCGTCCGCGTGGACGCCGCGGCCGAGCCAGACCACCTTCTCCGCCCCGAGGTAATCGCGCAGCGCCCGCTCCAGCTGCTCGCGGGAGAGCTCCGGGTTGCGGTTCGGGTTGAGCAGGCACTCTTCGGTGGTGAGGACGGTGCCCTCGCCGTCGACGTGGATCGAGCCGCCCTCGAGCACGATCGGCGCCCGGTAGCGCTCGGCCCCTTCCAGCGCCAGCACCTCGGCGGCGACCCGGTCGTCCTGCTCCCAGGAGGCGTAGAGGCCGCCCTCGTGACCGCCCCAGGCGTTGAAGCGCCAGTCGACCCCCCGCCGCCGCCCACCGGCGTCGACGACGAAGGTCGGCCCGGTGTCGCGCATCCAGGCGTCGTCGGTGGGCAGCTCGACCACGCGCACGGCCGGCGAGAGCCGCTCGCGACAGTGCTCGATCTGGGCGCCGGAGGCCGCCATCGTCACCGGCTCGGAGGCGGCGATCGCTTCGGCGACCGCCGCGAACGCCTCCTGCGCCGGCCCGGCGTCGAGGCGCCAGTTGTCGGGCCGCTCGGGCCAGGCCATCCAGCAGCCGTCATGCGGCCCGAACTCGGCCGGCATCCGCAACCCATCGGCCGCGGGCGTCGATTTGAGGGTGTCGCTCACTCCTCACTATCTTGAACCCATGGAGGAGATCCGCCTGATCGTCGCCGCGGAGGCCCCGGTCTCGCCGGCCCGGACCCGTCCCGCGGCCAGGCCGCCGTTCAGGATCGGCGCGGTGCAGCAGCGCTGGCGTCCCGACCCCGAGGAGCACGAGGCGGCGCTGATGGCGGGGATCGAGCTCGCCGCCCGCGAGGGTGCCCGGCTCGTCTGCCTGCAGGAGCTGACCCTGAGCCGGTACTTCGCGACCGACCCGGGGGGGCCGGCGGCCGCAGGCGCCGACCCGGAGGAGCTGCCCGGGGGACGCACCCATCGCTTCGCCGCCCGCGCCGCCGCCGCGACCGGGGCCCACGTCCACGCTTCGCTGTACGAGCGCGCCGACGGCGACGACGGGCTCGGCTTCAACACCGCGATCGTCGTCGCCCCCGGCGGCGAGCTGGTGGCACGCACCCGCAAGCTGCACATCCCGGTCACCGCCGGCTACCACGAGGACCGCTACTTCCGCCCCGGCCCGGCGGGCTCGGACGCGTTCCCCGTCGTCGCCCTCGGCGATGCCCGGTTCGGGCTGCCGACCTGCTGGGACCAGTGGTTCCCGGAGGTCGCCCGCGCCTACAGCCTCGGCGGCGCGGAGATCCTCGTCTACCCGACCGCGATCGGCTCCGAGCCGGACCATCCCGAGTTCGACACCGAGCCGCTCTGGCAGCAGGTGATCGTCGCCAACGGGATCGCCAACGGCACCTTCATGGTCGCGGTCAACCGCTGCGGCGAAGAGCCGCCGCTGACCTTCTACGGCAGCTCCTTCATCTCCGACCCCTACGGACGCGTCCTCGCCCAGGCGCCGCGCGACGAGCCGGCCGTGCTCGTCGCCGATCTCGATCTCGACCAGCGCCAGGACTGGCTCGAGCTCTTCCCGTTCCTCTCGACCCGGCGGCCGGAGGCCTACGCGGCGCTCACGGAGCCAGCGCCCCGATCGTCTCCCCGAGGCGATCGGGAGTGACGATCGGCGTCAGGATCGGCAGGGTGACGCCGCCGGCGACGAACTCCGCCAGCCGCTCCTGCATCTGCTCCGGGGTGCCGAAGACGAACATGTCCTCGATCAGCTCCCAGGGCGCCGCCGCCGCGGCCGCCTGGCGATCGCCGCCCTCCCAGGCGGCGATCATCGGGTCGATCTCCTCGCCGTAGCCGAGCCAGCGGTAGAAGTTCGTGTAGACCGGCACGGTGATGTAGGAGGAGAACATGAAGCGGGCGAGCGGCTCCACCTGCTCGCGCTCGCCCGGGATGCAGAAGAAGCGGCAGAGCAGCTCGAAGCCCTCCGGCGCGCCCTGCAGCTGCGCGGTCACCTTCGGCAGGCCGCCGAGCGGGAGGAAGTTGGTGAAGGCGCCGCCGGCGCGCTCCACGGCCAGGTCCAGCATCTTTCCGCGCAGGGCCGCGAGCACGATCGGGACCGGCTCGGCTGGTGGGGATTCCAGCTTGAAGCCGGTGCTGGTGCGTTCGCCCGCCAGCGCCGCCTGCAGGAAGTCCAGCGTCTCCCGGACCTTGCTCAGCGGCTTCTCGAAGGGGATGTCGTTCCAGCCTTCGACGATCCGGTCCGAGGAGGAACCGAGTCCCAGCACGAAACGCCCGCGGGAGGCGCTTGCGAGCGCCGCCGCCTCCTGCGCCAGGAGGGCCGGGCCGCGCTGGAAGACCCCGACGATCCCGGTCCCGAGGCGGGCCCGCTCGGTCCAGGCGGCGCTCAGCGCCAGCGGCGTGAAGCCGTCGGGGCCGGCGGTCTCGCCGCTCCAGAGGTCGGTGTAGCCGGCCCCCTCGGCCCGCTTCACGTGCTCCTCGTGATCGGCCAGCGAGATCCCCGGCAGGGGCAGGGTCAGTCCCCAACGCTGAGACATGCCGCGACCCTATAGCCTGCGGCGCCGATGGCCGAGAGCTCGCAGGCCCAGAACAACGCGAAGCCGGACCGCAACCTCGCACTGGAGCTGGTGCGGGTGACCGAGGCGGCGGCGCTGGCCGCGGCCCGCTGGGTCGGGCGCGGCGACAAGATCGCCGCCGACGGCGCCGCGGTCGACGCGATGCGCTTCGTGCTCGACTCGGTCGCGATGGACGGCATGGTCGTGATCGGCGAGGGCGAGAAGGACGAAGCCCCGATGCTCTTCAACGGCGAGCAGATCGGCGACGGCAGCCCCCCCGTGGTCGACATCGCGGTCGACCCGCTGGAGGGGACGACGCTGACCGCGCGCGGCATGCCCAACGCCCTGGCCGTGATCGCCCTGGCCGAGCGTGGTTCGATGTTCGACCCCGGCCCCTGCGTCTACATGGAAAAGATGGCCGGGGGCGAGGAGATCGCCGACCTGCTCGACCTCGACCGGCCGCTGCCGGAGACGCTGAAGCTGATCGCCGAGCGCAAGGGCGAGAGCATCGGCGACGTGATCGTCGTCATGCTCGACCGCCCCCGCCACGAGGAGGCGATGCGCGAGGTGCGCGAGGCGGGCGCCCGCATCCGCCTGATCAGCGACGGCGACGTCTCGGCGGCGCTGCTCGCGGTCAGCGAACGCTCGCCGGTGGACCTGCTGTGGGGGATCGGCGGCACGCCGGAGGGGGTGCTCTCCGCCGCCGCCCTGAAGTCGATGGGGGGCGAGCTGCTGGGGCGGCTCTGGCCGCGCGACGACGGCGAGCGCCAGGCGGCGATCGACGCCGGCTATGACCTCGACCGGATCCTCACAGCAGACGACCTCTGCTCCGGCGAGGACGTCTTCTTCTCCGCCACCGGCGTCACCGACGGCGACGTCCTCCAGGGCGTTCGCTATCGCGGCGCCGGCGCGACCACCGAATCCCTCGTGATGCGCTCGCGCTCGGGGACCGTGCGCCGCGTCCACGCCCGCCACGATCGCGCCAAGTTGCGCGCGATCATCGGCGAGCGTTATGGGTAAGAACCGCCGCTAGCGGTTACATAGGCGGTGTGATCGCCGTTGCCGGCAGCACCGGCTACATCGGAGGCCTGCTCTGCCGCCGCCTGCGCGAGCAGGGCCGGCCGGTGCGGGCGCTGGCGCGAAAGCCCGATCGCGCAGCCGACCTGAAGAAGCTCGGCTGCGAGGTCCGACAGGCCGACGTCCTCGAGCGGGCGAGCCTCGACCCTGCTCTGGAGGGAGTCGAGGTCGCCTACTACCTGGTCCACTCGATGGGCCGCGGCTCCGACGGCGACTTCGCGGCGCGCGACAAGGCCGGCGCCGAGAACTTCGCGGCTGCCGCCGCGGCCGCAGGGGTGCGGCGGATCGTCTATCTGGGCGGGCTGGGGGATGGGTCCGAGCACCTCGCCAGCCGCCACGCCACCGCCGAGGTGCTGCGCCAGGGCGAGGTCCCGGTCTCCTACTTCCGCGCCGCCGCCGTGATCGGCGCCGGCAGCGAGTCCTTTCTCACCGTCTACCACCTGGTGCGGCGCCTGCCGCTGATGGTCACGCCCCGATGGGTCTCGACCCGCACCCAGCCGGTCGCCGTCGACGATGCGGTCGCGGCGCTGGCGGCAGCCGTCGACCTCGGCCTCCCGCTCGACCGCGAGATCCAGATCGGCGGTCCCGACATCACCACCTACGGCGGGATGATCGACGAACTGGCGCGGGCGATGGGCAGGCGACCGCCGCTGCGCCTGACCGTGCCGGTGCTGACCCCGTACCTGTCCTCGCTTTGGATCGGACTCGTCACCCCCGTCGACGCCGGCGTTGCCCGGCCGCTGATCGAGGGCCTGGAGGTCGAAACCGTCGTCACCGACCCCTCCGGGATGGAGCTCTTGCCCTGCTCAACTTGCACGCCACTTCGAGTGGCTTTACAAATCGCGGTTGAGAACTAAACTGTTCGTGTGTAGAACGTATACGTTCCGAAACAAAACCCTTTGATACTCGGCTGGAAAGGGAACGAGCGTGGGTAGCCCTGACTTCGAATCGATGGGCGATGGAGGAGTTGTAACCGATGGTGGCATGGCCGCTGTGGACGTAGAGCCGCAGGAGCCGCAGACGCGCGCGGGCGGGCGCGCGCTGACGATTCTCGCCGCCCCGCTCAACCTCCAGGTCCTCCGCGCTCTGTCCGAGCGCCCGATGCGGCTGGCGGAACTGCGCAAAGCGACCGGCCTGCCGGCGCAAACGACGCTGCGCGGTCACCTCGCCACCCTGGTCGAGCTCGGCGTCGTCCAGAAGCGGCCCACCCAACAGATGCCGTACGCGGTGGAGAACGAGCTGACCCCGCTCGGGCGCGGGCTGCTCGATGTCGCCGGCCGGCTCGAGGCCTGGCTGAAAAGCTCTCCAGACGGCGCGATCCCGCTCGAGAGCGCCGCCGCCAAGGGCGCGATCAAGGCCCTCGTCGACGGTTGGGAGTCGAAGATGATGCGGGCGCTCGCGGCGCGCCCGCTCTCGCTGACCCAGCTCGACCGGCTGATCTCCGACTTCAGCTACCCGGCGCTCGAGCGCCGCCTCGCCAGCATGCGCCTGGCCGGCCTGGTCGAGGGCCAGCGCGGACAGGGTGGAGGCACGCCCTACGCGGTCACCGACTGGGCCCGCTTCGGCGTGGCGCCGCTGGCTGCGGCCAGTCACTGCGAGCGCGTGCACATGAGCGATCACAGCGCGCCGGTGACCCAGATCGACATCGAGGCGGGCTTCCTCCTCGCCACTCCGCTCGTCGGGCTTTCGCGCGACGTGGCCGGCTCCTGCCAGCTCGAGGTGGAGGCAAGCCCGGGCGTGGTCCCGCGCCCGGCCGGGGTTCAGGTGACGGTGGAGCGCGGCCGTGTCGTCTCCTGCGTCTCTCGGCTCCAGGACAGCCCCGGCGCCTTCGCTTCCGGCACTGCGCTCAAATGGTTCTACGCGGTCAAAGACGGCAAGGTCGGAGAGCTTTCCTTCGGAGGCAGCGGGCACCTCGCGGAAGAGCTGGTCGGGGGCCTCCACACCGCCTTCGTGAAGGCCGGGGTGGCGCGATGATCGACCGGCACACGCTTTCTCAGGGGCGGATCTGCACGCGCGCAAACTCGACCTCCTGCAACTTGCAGGGGGAACGGAATTTCGGGGGCCGCGACGGAGGAAGCGGCGGAGGGGAGTTGGCATAGTCGCCTGACTGAATCTTGCCCGGTGCCGATAGGCACCGGTCTCCGGGCGCCGGGAGGCGCTGGAGGACAGAGCTTGTGCTTCGGCACAAGACGGCGGGGCGACTTTCTCACGGACGGCGTCCTGTCATACAAGCGGCGGCGGGGCCCCATCCCCCCGCCGCCGCTTTTTCTCTTCGAACCCGGTTTTGCACCACTCGATACGAGTGCGTACTTGCGAGCTCGACCATCCGGCTTCCTTGCGTTTGCAGGGAGTAAACGCACTGGTATTCCTAGCCCCGCGCTCAGCCTCCGCTTTGGTTGACCAACCGCCCTCAGCGAGCTATCCCATAGGGCGAACTACCGACGGTTCCTCGGGCAAGCGCGGAACCACGGTTGCCGTCGCCGGGCCCTCGAGGTTTCCAAACTCCTTCCTCGTGGGCCCGGCGGCTCTCTCTCAGCCCGCCGCGAGCATCTCCGCGGCGCGGCGTTCCTCGGCCCGGGCCGCCTCTTCGCCGATGAATGGGACGAGGACCTCGTAGGTCATCTGGGGAAGCAGGTTGGGGAGCTCGGTGGTCCGACCGCGGACGACCTCCTCGTAGACCCGCGCAAGCCCGGCGCTGATCGCCAGCGCCGCGGCCTGGGGCCGCTCCGGGTCCGGGGCGGCGGACCCTTCCCGCCCTTCTTCGAGGATCTGGGAGTAGCGCTGGAAGACCTCCTGGAAGCGGTCTCGCGACTCCGGGCCCAGCGCGGCCAGCTCGACGATCGTGAAGCGGGCGGCTGCAGGGTCGGAGGCGAACCATTCCAGCATCGCCGCCACCGATTTGCGGACGCGGTCCTCCCAGGGCCCGGGCTCGTCGTAGATCGCCCGGACGCTGGTCTCGAGGTGATCGAGGAGGACGGTGTGGGCGGCGAGGGCGCAGTCGCGTTTGTCTTCGAAGAGGTCGTAGAAGGACTCGCGGCCGACGCCGGCCTCGGCGAGGATGTCGGCGACCGACATCGCCTCGTACCCCTTCGCCGCGGTGACTCGCACCACCGCGGCGAGCAGCCGTTCCCGCTGCGAGCGGACGACCAGCTCCCGCGGCAGGCCGTGGCGGCCCCGCGGCAAGCGCCACTTGCGCAGGTCTGGACTCTCGTCCGTCACCGCGTGCTGAGGTCCTCAGATGCCAGCTGTGCCTGCTGCGTCGCCTCGTCGTGACCGGCGTAGGGAAGCAGGGCGATGTAGACGATTTCGGGAAGCAGTTGGGAGAGCTCCTCGGTGCGACCGGAGGCGATCTGGTTGAAGATCATGATCTGGGCCCGTCCGAAGGCGAGGTTCGGGTCCGCCGCGTCCGGCTGCCGGGGCTCGCCGGACTCCGCCAGGAGCCCCTCCAGGGACGGGATCAGGAGCGACCGATAGCGCTCGAGGATGGCGGGTTCGACGGTGATCGCGTCGCTCATCACCAGCTGGGCCATGGCTGGTTTCGCGGCCATCAGGTCGAGCATCGCGGCCAGTGCCTTGCGCACCGCTTCGGGCGGCGAGTCGGTGGGAGCGTGGGCGGCGGTTGCGGCCTCCTCGATCTCGGCGATGCAGTAGTCCAGGGCTGCGTCGAAGCAGGCGCGCTTGTTGGGGAAGCGTTTGTAGAACGTCGTGCGGGAGATGCTGGCCTGCTTGACGATGTCGGCGATCGTGGTCGCGGCGTATGTCTTCTCGGCGCAGCACTCGATCATCGCGTCGATGATCCGCTGCCGCTGCGAGCCCTCCCCGAGGTCGATCGGAAGAGTGGGATCGAGGACGTTGGTGGCGGTTTGGGGACGCTGCCGTCTTTGCATTAAAACGATTGTTTCAATTCTGCCTGCCGCTTCCCCGTCCATCGCTCGCCAGGCTCGGGGGCGGCCCATCCATACCCGGGCAAGGTCTTAAATATGCCAGTTCTTATTGGTCGCCGGTGGTGGGAGATGGACCGGCACCGGTGCGCTCGGGCTCCCGGCAGTCCTGGCACGGCGACTTCTTCCCATACGGTAGCTCGCCGGTGTCGTGGACCTCGTAGCGCAGCGAGTTGATCACCGCGCCGACCATCAGGGCGAGGCTGAGGACGTAGAACCAGAGCAGGGCGATGAGGATGAAGCCGAGCGTCGAGCCCAGCTGCGAAAGGCTGGAGACGTTGGCGAGATAGATCGGGAAGAGCCAGTTGGCGATGCCCACGGAAATCGTCACGAAGGCCGCTCCGGGCCAGACGGCGCGCCAGGGCATGTGGCCTTTCGGCACCGCCCAGAAGATCACGCAGCAGATCCCGAAGGTGACCAGCAGCGCCGCACCCAGCAGCAGGAAGGTGTCGATCGCCTTGATGTCGGAGAGGCCGAGCGGCAGCCGGTCGGTGCTGGAGACCAGGGTGCTCTCGATCGTGGGGACGAAGATGCTGGCGGCGATGAAGAGCAGGACGACGCCGAGCATCGCGAAGGAGAACCGCTTCTGCTCGACCCAGCCCCGGCATTCGACGTGGTAGATGCGGCAGAAGGCGGTGTCCATCGCTCCCCAGAAGGAGGCGCCGATCCACAGCGAACCGGCGAAGGCGGCGATCCCGATCGTCGTCGAGTTGCTCTCGATGCGCGCGAGGACGTCGGTGAGGGTGCCCTGCTCGACGCTGGGGAAGAGGCGTTCGAGGTCGGCGACGACGCTGCTCTCGACCCCCTCGATCCGCAGCACCTGCCCGAACACGAAGAGCACCAGCAGCGCGAACGGGAAGACCGCCAGCATCAGGTTGTAGGCGACCATCGCCGAGAGACCGGTGACGTTCTCCCGGTACGCGCGCTCCCAGAAAGCTCTGAGCCAGGGCCGGGGTTTGCGCAGGTGGTCGGGCATTTGACTTTACAAAATGAAGCGCTAGGATGCGAACAGGCGTTTGACTCCGCGAACTTCGCCGTCGCGGGGTCTTTTCATGCCAGGACTAAACACCAAGCGCAAGGGAAACGAGTAGAACAGGATGCTGGTAGCAGAGCTTCAGGAGTTGGAGGAGGTCAAAAACCTCATCAATCGCGGGCAGCAGCTCGGCGTGCTGACCTTCGGCGACATCGCCTCGGCGGTCTCCGAGGTCGATCTCGACGAGTCTGACGTAGAGGACCTCTACGGCCACCTCGAGAAGTCGGGGATCGAGCTCGTCGAGGACATGGACCCGGCCCAGAAAGCTGCGGCCGAAGCGATGCCCATGGACACCGGGAAAAAAGGCCGGCGCCGCCAGAAACAGGCGCTCGACCTGAAACCCGACATGACGACCGATTCCCTGCAGCTGTTCCTCAAGGACATCGGCAAAGTCCGGTTGCTGACCGCCCAGGAGGAGGTCGAACTCGCCAAACGGATCGAGCGCGGCGATCTCGACGCGAAGCAAAAAATGGTCGAGTCCAACCTGCGCCTGGTCGTCTCGATCGCGAAAAATTACCGGAACCAGGGCCTTCCCTTCCTCGACTTGATCCAGGAGGGCACGCTCGGCCTGGTCCGCGCGGCGGAGAAGTTCGACTACCGCAAGGGCTTCAAGTTCTCGACCTACGCGACCTGGTGGATCCGCCAGGCGGTTGCGCGGGCGTTGGCCGACAAGGCCCGGACGATCCGCATGCCGGTGCACGTCGTCGAGAAGCTGAACAAGATCGTCCGGGCTGAGCGCAAGCTGCGCGCCGAGTTCGGCCGCGAGCCCTCGTCGGCGGAGATCGCCCGCGAGATGCGGTTCAGCTTCTCGACCACGTGCACGGGCATCCGGATCGTGCGCGCCTTGTCGGCGAGCGCACGGGCGACCGCCTGGCGGATCCACCACGTCGCGTAGGTCGAGAACTTGAAGCCCTTGCGGTAGTCGAACTTCTCCGCCGCGCGGACGAGGCCGATCGTGCCCTCCTGGATCAGGTCGAGGAAGGGCAGGCCCTGGTTGCGGTAGCGCTTCGCGATCGAGACGACGAGGCGCAGGTTCGCCTCGACCATCGCCTGCTTCGCGGCATGCTCCCCGCGCTCGATCCGCTTCGCGAGCTCGACTTCCTGGGCCGCGGTGAGGAGCGGCACCTTGCCGATGTCCTTGAGGAAGAGCTGAAGCGTGTCCGTGGAGACCTCGCGCACCTCGGCCGGCGCCTCGGCGTCCGCATCCTCCTCCCGCTCGA
>DASUQC010000028.1:0-48912 GCA_036280745.1 Solirubrobacterales bacterium | reverse complement strand
TCCGTAGTACTGATAGCCGGGGGTCTCAGCCAAGGCGGTCTGGACGATCATCAAGACGCGCTCTCCGTCGGCTGAGAAGGAGGGGAGGTAGGCGGGCTGGGAGAACTTCTTTGGCGGGGAGACCATCTCCAGCGCCATGCAGTCGGGGAGGGTGGTCGAGGCCTGGGTGGTGCGCAGGGCTTCGTTGGGGCAGGCGGTGGCGGCGCTTGCCGTGGTCGGTGCGATCGCCGCCGCCGCGAGGCATGCGGCGGCGGCGCAGGTGCAGAGGGCGCTGAGCGCGCGCAGCGGTCTGCCGGTGTGCTTGGTCATCTCCCCTCCCAGGTCATTCCCAATTGGAGACGCTAGCAGTCTTGTCAAGGAACAGTCACATACTTCCCAGCGGATCCCTCCCAACCTCTGTCCCAATCCCTACGCACACTTCAATGAACATAAAGAGCATTCTGAGTCCTTATGCAGAGCCAGCACAGCTGAACGGTGTTTCCTTGTGCCTTGACCAGCAATCGACTCTGCCGCACTCACCCTAGGGCATGACAATTACTGTGAGGCTGGGTTCTACTATTCCGCCTTCAATTGCAAATAACAGGCCCCGAGAGGCGTGAGACTCAGGAAGAAATTGCCGATAGTACAAACCGAGGCGCCGACTTGGCGCCTCGGTAACCCTCCGCACTGGAACGACCTTTGAACTAGATCGAGTATGTATGCGCCTTAGGTTCCTCGATGGTCAGGGTGCCGCTGACAGTGACGTTTTCTGTATGGCTTTGACCTTCTGCATGGTTGTTTGTTTGCAGATGGGCCAGCAGCGTGCCACTAAGTTGCACGCTTGTCACATTATTCGGTTGGTTGGGGGTAGCGACTACTGTTCCCCCTGTCAACATGATGTGTTTGACTGGGCAGAATCCGCCTGTCAGAGTGCTTGTGATGTTCCCGCTTGTTACATGGATGAGGTCTTTTTGGTGGATAACCGGCGGTTCGCCACCTGTTGATTCAGCCCATGTGTGAAGTACCCACGGGTTTTGTGTAGATAGGAGGCTAGCGCCGCTGAACGGTGTTACATCGTGGATTTGGCAGAATGCCAGACCTGCTAGGCCTTTGCAGTTCAGTGTATCGCTAGTGGGATGCGGGACGAATGATTCGACTTTACCTGTTGTTTGTCCCGCCTGGAACGTAATCTTCGATGTGACTTGGCATTCAACTCCGCCGAGCCCACCTTGGAACCTGGCATTTCCTGTGAGGCCAAGTTGTTCGTCTTTTTCGATTGCGGTTTGGCCATGCTTCCACGTAGCCGAGGCCGACGCCGGCAGCGCGAGCGCTGCTACGACGCCGACGGCCATGGCGAGCACCGTCATCTTCTTGAGCATTTCACCCTCCTGGGTGTGGATTGGCACCGGGCTTCAACAACCCTTCGAAACCCGGCTTGGACGCCTAAACCACTAATCCATTCCGGGGCTACCAGTCAATAGTGTCCGTCCGATTGCCACAGTTGAGTCGTTTTTTGGGATCTCCCTGGTGGGGATTCCCCTGCAAATCCCAGGATGACAATCCCGCGCGGCCTCAAATTTGCGGCTTCACCGACCCGCGCGTAAGCGGTTCAAGCCGCGATGCGGGCCGGCGAGCTGCCGTTTGCGTCGCCGTTGAGGAGGTCGAGGATGACCCCCTCGCGGAGGCCGCCCTTGCCGATCTGGAGGGGCTGGCCAAGGAGCTCGGAGACCTTCTCGAGGAGCAGGACGCCGGTGGCGAGGATGCGCACCCGCTGCGGGTCTAGCTCGAAGCGGCGCGCCACCTCGGCCGAGGGGTCGCCGCAGAGGACGCGTATCCCCCGCTCCAGGGTCTCGTACTCGAGCACGGCGCCGACCAGGCGGCGCAGGGAGGTGGCGCTGCCGCCGACCGCGACGGCCTGGGCCGGGCGCTCGATCTCGACCCCTTCGAAGATGTCCTCTACCCGGTCGCGGACGCGCCGGATCTCGGCCGCCGAGGGCGGGTCGGAGGCGATCAGCTCGTCGGCCAGGGCGCCGGAGCCGACCCGCCAGGAGCGCACCTCCTCCACCCCCCCGGGCACGGTGCCGAGGATCACCTCGGTCGAGCCGCCACCGACGTCGACGACGCCGATCTTGCCCTCCACCGGGTGCCCCAAGGTCTTGGTCGCGCCGATGAAGGAGAGCCTTCCCTCCTCCTCGTCACTGAGCACGTCGACGGGGACACCAGCGGCCTCGCCGACCTCCGCGGCCACCTGCTCCCCGTTGGCCGCCTCGCGCACGGCCGCGGTGGCCACCGCGCGGATCTCCTCCGCGCCCAGCTCCCGCGCCAGCCGCACCTGGGTGGCGACGACCTCGCAGACCTCGTCCGTCTTCTCGGCGCTGATCGCGCCCTCGCTGTCGATCGCCTTGCCGATCCGCGTGTAGGCGCGCTGCTCCATCACCTTCTTCAACTGCCCGTCGACCGGCTCGGCGACGAGGAGCCGAGTCGTGTTGGACCCGATATCTATGGCAGCGCAGAGCGTCACGGCGGTTCCCTGCATGTTCCCAGGCAGCCCGGATCTCAACCGAGCTTCCGCGGGCGCTCGACTAAGCCGTCGGGTGCGAGGCGTCCTCGAACTCGCGGAAGAGCCCGGTGACGACGAAGGCGACCTGCTCGCCGATATCGACCGCATTGTCGGCGATCCGCTCGATCGCCCGCGCCGCCAGCAGCATCGTCATCGCCCACTCGCGCTTGTCCGCGTCGTCGCCGATCGCCAGCGCCAGGTGGAAGCACTCGCGGTTGAGGTTGTCGACGACGTCGTCCTGGCGCACCAGGTCGCGCGCCATCTCGACGTCGCGTTCGCCGAACGCCCGCTTCGCCTGCGTGATCAGCGTCCGGGTCTGGCGGCCCATGGTGAGGATCCGCTTCGTCATCTCCTCGTCGGCGGGCGGCTCGTTGCCGGTCAGCGGGATCAGCTTGCAGACGTTGACGCACTGGTCCCCCATCCGCTCGATGTTCTTCAGCACGTGCAGGAGGGCGGAGATCAGGCGCAGGTCGGTCGCCACCGGCGACTGCGTCGCGAGCAGCGTGATCAGGCTCTGGTGCACCTCCAGGTAGCGGCCGTCGATGCGGTCGTCGTCGGCGACGACGATCTGCGCCAGCTCGACGTCGGAGTGCTCGACCGCTTCCAGGGTCCGGTCGAGCGCCGCGTTGACCAGGTCGAGGCCACCGAGCGCACTCGTCTCGAGCCGCTCGAGTTCCTCCTGATACTGAACTCGGACCGATTCCGGCATCAGCCGACCTTCCCGGAGACGTAGTCCTCGGTCCGCTTGTCACCCGGGTTGGTGAAGATCTTCTCGGTCTCGTCGTACTCGACGAGGCGGCCCCAACGGTTCTGCTCGTCGGCGTCGAGCTCGACCATGAGGAAGGCGGTGCGGTCGGAGACCCGAGCCGCCTGCTGCATGTTGTGGGTGACGATGACGATCGAGAACTGCTCCTTGAGCTCGATCATCAGATCCTCGATTTTCCCGGTCGAGATCGGGTCGAGGGCCGAGCAAGGCTCGTCCATCAGAATCGTGTCGGGCTCGACGGCGATGCAGCGGGCGATGCAGAGCCGCTGCTGCTGGCCGCCGGAGAGGCCGAAGGCGTTGTCCTTGAGGCGGTCCTTGACCTCGTCCCAGAGCGCCGCGCCTTTGAGCGCCTTCTCCACGGTCGCGTCGAGGTTCTCCTTGCGGCCGAGGATGCGCGGGCCGAAGGCGACGTTGTCGTAGATCGACTTCGGGAACGGGTTCGGTTTCTGGAAGACCATCCCGATCAGCTTGCGCGCCTGCACCGGGTCGACGTTCGGCCCGTAGAGGTCCTCGCCGTGGTAGAGGATCTCCCCCCTCACCTCGGCCCCCGGGATCAGGTCGTTCATCCGGTTGAAGCAGCGCAGCAGCGTGCTCTTGCCGCAGCCGGAGGGCCCGATCAGCGCCGTCACGTCCTTGTGGTGGATGTCCATCGAGACGCCTTTGACGGCGGTGACGCCGCTGTAGAGGACGTCGACGCCGTTCAGCTCGAACACCTTCTCCCGCGCGAAGCCCGACTCGCTCTTGCGGAAGGCACCGGGGCTGACCGCGATCGAGGCCCGCTCCGCGGCCTGTTCGCGCGCCTCCCGCCCCGCACCGGCTCTAGTCTCGTCCTGCATCGTCCGCTCGCTCAAAGTAGATCACCTACCACCTCTGTTCGTAACGATTTCGTAGCCAGATCGCGAAGGAGTTCATCGCGAGCAGCACCACCAACATGACGATGACCCCGGCGAAGGCCAGCGTCTGGAACTCGTCCTGGGGTCGCAGCGCGTAGTTGAAGATCTGCACCGGCATCGCCGAGTACCCGTCGCTGCCGAACGGGGTCGGGTCGAAGGTGACGAACACGGTCGCCCCGACCAGCAACAGCGGGGCGGTCTCGCCGACGGCGCGGGAGACGGCGAGGATCACGCCGGTCGCGATCCCGGGGATCGACGCCGGCAGCACCTGCCGGCGGATCGTCTGCCACTGGGTCGCGCCGAGCGCCAGCGAGCCCTGGCGGATCGAGTCGGGGACGGCGCGCAGCGCCTCGCGCGAGGCGATGATCACCATCGGCAGCACCAGCAGCGCCAGGGTCAGCGAGCCGGCGACGAGGATGAAGCCGAGGTCGAGCGGTCCGCGGACGATGAAGGCGAGGCCGAGGATGCCGTAGATGATCGAGGGCACCGCCGCCAGGTTCTGGATGTTGACCTCGACCAGCCGGTTCCACCAGCGCGAGCTGTCGGCGTACTCCTCGAGGTAGATCGCGGCGCCGACCCCGATCGGGACGATGAAGAGGATGACACCGGCGATCAACTGGAGCGAGCCGAGGATCGCCGGCCGGTAGCCGGCGCTGTCCGGGTTGAGGGTCGAGGGCGGGTTGTTGAGGAGGTCGAGGCTGAGCGCCGAGGACCCCCTGGCGAAGGCCTGGATCAGAAGCGCCAGCAGGCCGGCGAGGGCGATCGTTACCGCGAGCAGGAGCACCCCGGCGAAGATCGCGTTGCGGATCACGTCCTTCCGCGGCTGGTCGCGCAGCATCGCCTGCGTCGTCGCCCGCGCGCCGGCGACGGCAAGGCGGTTGCGCGGCGCGCTCGCGCCTCCGGCCTCCATCACTCGTAGACCTCGCGGTACCTGCGGACCAGGCGGATGCTGATCACGTTCATCGCAAGCGTGATCACGAAGAGGAGCGCCCCCACCGCGAAGATGCTTTTGTAGTCGGTCGTCCCGGTGCCAATGTCACCGGTGGCGGTGGTGGCGATGTAGGAGGTCATCGCCTGGATCGATTCGACCGGGTTGAGGGTCCACCTCGGGGTCGAGCCGCCGGCGATGACGACGATCATCGTCTCCCCCACGGCACGCGAGATCGCCAGCACGATCGAGGCGACGATCCCCGAGAGCGCCGCCGGGAAGACCACCCGCGTCGCCACCTTGGCTTTGGTCGCCCCGAGCGCGTAGGCCCCCTCGTGCAGGCCCCGCGGCACCGCCCGCATCGCGTCGTCGGAGAGCGAGGCGATGATCGGCACCACCATCAGCCCGATCCCGAGCGCGGCCGCCAGGGCCATGAAGGGCTTGCCTTCGGCGCCGCCGAGGAAGTCCCCCGGCCAGAGCGGCACGATCACGTGAGGCAGGAGGAAGCTGACGGCGAAGATGCCGATCGCGACGGTGGGGATGCCGACCAGGACCTCGAGCGCCGGCTTGATCGTCTTGCGCACACGCGGCGAGGCGTACTCGCTGAGGTAGACGGCCGAGCCGAGCCCGATCGGGGCCGCGAACACCATCGCCCAGAGGGCGACATTGAAGGTGCCGGCGACGATCGAGAGGACGCCGAAGCTGGGTGGCTCGAACTGGGGGGTCCAGTCGACCTCGAAGAAGAATTCCTGGGCCGGGACGATTTCGAAGAAGCCGATCGTCGGCCCCAGCAGGGAGAGGATGATCGCGGTCGTGGTCAGGACCGAGAGCAGCGCGCAGAAGGCCAGCGCGACCTTGATGGCACGCTCGCCGTAGCGCTTGCTCTGCGCCTGGAGCCGGCGGGGAGGTCCCCCCGCCGGCTCCTGCGCGATCGTCGTCTCCGGGCTCATCTAGAGCGGAACCAGTCCGTCAGGCGCCGATCTTCGCGGCGGCGGCTTCCGATTCCGCCAGCTGCTCGTCGGTCAGCGGCACGAAGCCGAGGCTTTCGGCCGCCGAGTTGACGTTTTCGAGGTAGTAGGCGATGAACGCCTTCACCTCGGGCTTTTTCAGCGCCTGCTCGCTCGGGTACATGAACAGCGGACGGCTGAGCGGGGTGTAGCTGCCGTCCTGCGCGGTTTCGATCGACGGCGGCACGCAGCCTTTGCCGCTGTCGACTTCCAGCGCTTTCAGCTTGCCTTCGTTCTCCGTGTAGAAGGAGAAGCCGGCGTAGCCCATGCCGCCAGGCGAGCCCTCGACGCCTTTGACGGTGGCGTTGTCGTCCTCGCCGACGTTGTTGTAGTCGCGGCGGCTGACGCCCTCCTCACCGTTGATCGATTCGGTGAAGTAGTCGAAGGTGCCCGAGTCGGTACCGGGACCGAACAGGGCCAGCTCCTCGTCGAAGTCCTCTTTGAGACCGGGGATTTCGCCCCAGTTGGAGATCTTCGAGTCCGCCCCCCAGACGTCGCCGAGCTGCTCGACGGTGAGACAGGCGACCGGGTTCTCGTTGTTGATCATCACGGTCAGGGCGTCGGTGGCCACGTGGACCTCCTCATAGCCGACACCGCCCTTCTTGCAGGCTTCTTCCTCTTCGGGCTCGATCGCGCGGGAGGCGTCGCTGATGTCGGTCTCTCCGGCGCAGAATTTTTCGAAGCCACCGCCGGTGCCCGAGGTTCCCACGGTCACGCGAACGTCCGAGTTTTCGGCCATGAACTGCTCGGCGACCGCTTCGGTCAGCGGCGCCACGGTGCTCGAACCGTCGATGCGGATCGACCCCGAGAGGTCTCCCCCGCCGCCGCTGGCGCTTGAGGTGTCGTCGTCGCTCCCGCACGCCGCCACCCCGATCACGAGGATGGCCGCGGAGGCAAGGACCGCGAGCCACTTAGAGCTAGTCACTCTGTCTCCTTCTGGTTGGTCACTCAGATTGCCGGCCGTTGGGCCGAGGTCGGGAGGACACTCGCAGCGGGCACCCGAGACCTTGTTACGTGCGTGTGTCGAGGATGTGAAAAAGATGTAAAAGGGCGGGCTGCTGGCCTGGGAGGCTCGCTCGCTCAGCCGTCGGGCGAGAAGCGGTAGCCGATCCCGTTGTGGGTGTGGATCAGGCAAGCGTCCGGCAGCGCTTCGCCGAGCTTGGCGCGGAGCCGGCTGACGTAGACGTCGACCGAGCGGTCCTCACGACGGGGCTCGCTGCCCCAGACCTCTGTGAACAGCTCCTCGCGGGTCATGATCCGCTGCGGGTGCGAGGCGAGGGTGACGAGCAGCTGCAGCTCGCGCATCGTCAGGCTGAGCGGTCTCCCGTCGACCAGGGCGGCATGCTCCTCGGGACGGATCTCCAAGCGCCCTCCGAGCTGCCGCGTCGACTGCTCACTCCCGATCGCCATCGCGGCCGAGGATGGCGAGCCGCGAGGGAACGGCGGTTATTCGGCCGTGAAGCTGCTGTGAACGACCTGTGAAGCCGCCGGCTCGACCACCGGCTCGGGGCCCGGCGGCAGCACCGGCTCGCGCAGCGGCGCACCGACGTCGACGCCGGCGACCGGCTCGGGGTCGAAGCGATAGCCGACCCCGAAGTGGGTGTGGATGTAGCTCCAGTCCGGGGACCGCTTCTCCAGCTTCTGGCGCAGCTTGCGGATGAAGACGTCGACCGAGCGGTCGCCGTGGGCCATCGCGTAGCCCCAGACCCGCTGGTAGATCGTCTCGCGCTCGAGCACCTGCCCCCGGGCCTCGGCGACCAGCTGCAGGAGCTCGAACTCGCGGCGGGTGAGGTCGAGGCTGGCGCCGCTGACGAACGCCTGGAACTGGTCGGGGCGGATCTCCAGCTCGCCGGCGACGACCGGGCCGGAGTCCGGCTCGGAACGGCCGCGGCGGCGCCGGCGCGATACCGCCTCGACCCGCGCCATCGCCTCCTCGGGATGGCAGGGCTTGGTGATCCAGTCGTCGACCCCAAGGCGCAGCCCGCGGACGCGCTGGGCGACGGTGGAGCGGCCGGTGCAGACGACCAGGCCGAGGTCGGGCAGCGTCTCGCAGACCCGGTTCAGGTAGTCCCACCCGTCCTCGGCGAGCACGGCGGGGTCGACGAGGAGGGCGTTCAGCTTCATCGCCACGAGGTCGCGCGGCGGGATCGAGCCGCCGCTCTGGCGCAGCTCCCAACCCGCCGCCTCAGCCCGCTTGGCGAGGACGGTGAGGAAGCCGGTGTCGTTATCGATGACCGCGAGCCGGATCGTCAAGGCAAGGCGATTGTATGCACCCCAGATGGCAGAACCGCCTGCGTTTACAGGATTTTCACAGCCCGGTCACCTCTAAATTGCGGGAAAGTCGGCGAGGCGCCGGCGGCTTGCGCTAGATTCCCGCCCGTGAAGCGCATTTCGGCAGCACTCCTCTCGGTCCTCGCAGCGATGCTCGTGGCGGCCCCTGCCGCGATGGCAGAGAACGGCGTCGGCCTCGCCGGCCCGACCGACGACAAGATGGTCACCTTCTTCTGCTTCGGGGTGATCGCCTTCTTCGCGCTGATCCCGATCGTGCTCTCGCTGATCCAGGGCCGCCTCGAGAAGCGCAAAGAACAGCGCCGCTCGGACTTGCAGCGCTACGGCTGAACCGGCCTACGACAGGCGAAAGCCCGTCAGCAGCCGTTTCTCGCTCTCGCCCTCGATCTTCGCGACGACTTCGACCTGTCCCTCGAGCGGGGTGTCGCGGATCTTCGTCGCCAGCAGGTCGTCGACCTGGAAGATGCCGGCGGAGTTGTTGAGCTCGATCTCGATCCGCACCGCCCGCTCCTCACCCGCCTCGATCCGCACCTCGTCGACCGCGGCGGCGGAGATCGAGTGGATCCCCTCCTGCCCGGCCTCGAGCGGGATCCTGGTCCTGCCCTGGGCCATGTCGAGCGCGTCGGCGACGCGGACGACGCCGGCCTCGACCGTGTAGGGCTGGCCGCGGCGGCGGTGGCCGATGATCGCGTGCAGGATCTCGCTGGCGACGACGGTGCGCTCGGGCTGCCGGTAGCAGTCGGCGAGGAGGCGGTCGAGGGCCCGCTCGGCGAGGAAGAGGCTGTACTCCTCGTGGTCGGCGCGGTGGATCGACATGCCGACGTCGTGCAGGAGGGCGCCGCCGGCGACGACGACCTCGGCGTCGCGGTCGCGCATCCCGTGGTCGGCGACCATCGCCGGCTCGACCCCCGCCTTGACCAGCAGGCGCAGCAGCCGCAGGGAGATGTTGAGGACGATCTGCGTGTGGACCCAGGAGTGGTCCGACATCCCGAGACGCTCGGCGTGGACCTGGGCCATGTACCACCAGGCGCGCACCTGCTCGTCGCCGTTGACCGCCCCCAGGAAGCCCTCGAGCTTGCGGTTGCCCCGCGTCGGCGCCCGCACCTGCGCCTCCGCGATCGCCTCCTTGGGCGGTTTGCGAGCCGGGCCCTTGGGATCGGGAGTGGGGACCGACTCGCTCACGCGGCGGACTCTAGCCGCAGACAGGCCAGGGGCTGGAGCCGGACTGGGCGTAGAGGAGCGCGGCGCGGTAGTCCTGCTCGGCCTCCGGGGCCGCAGCCGGGTCGCCGCTGCCGCCGACCGCTTCCCAGGTGCTGGGGTGGAACTGGTATTTGCCGCGGTAGGAGCCGTCGGAGGAGACAGCGGTCGGGTCGCCGCCGGACTCGCAGGCGGCGATCGACTCGAGGGTCGCCATGGTGACGCCGCCGGGCAGGCTGGCGAACAGTTCGCGGCGCTGCTTGCGGGCGGCGGCGCGCTTTTCGGCGCGGAGCCGCTCGGTTACCTGGTCGATCACGCGGTGGAAGCGGGCGACCGGGCGCTGCAGCGACGCGAGCTGGACCACCTGGGCGTCGGCGACGGCGACCTGCGAGCGCTCGCCGTCCTCACCCCCGGCGGCGAGGGCCGCGGCGGGAAAGGCGAGTGCGAGGAACAGGGCGGGGATATATAAGCGTTTCGTGAGCAAGCGCGGGACCGTTGCGGTCTTTGCGACGAACTTGGGTGACCGGGCGCACACATGGTCATTCTCTGTAGAAGCTCAGGCGTGAAGTGGCTGAGGTAAACGGCCGCAGAAACCGGCTGGGCGGCGGGTTGCAGGCCGCGCGCAGCCTGCCCGACTCTGATCTAGGCCGCGTCGGGGACCGTGAGGGCGTCCACGCCTACGTCCCGGAGTTTGGCCCCGACTTCGCGGACGGCTGCCTTCGGCTGGGGCGAGAATTCAAAGAGCAAGGACATGATCTCCACGCAGATCGCCTGTGCCCACTCGCGCACCCCCAAGATGTTGTCGAGCGTTGGCTCAGCGGTGATCTCCAACTCCATCTCAATCTTGGGATCGAGGCCGGTTCTTCTCGCGTGGAGAAATGCGATCTCTGCGTCAGCCTCCAGTGCCGTCGCGATGCCCCCGGGCTTGGTTCCCGTGATGACGCAGTCCCGTCGCTGCGTGATTTTCATTTTGGTCTCGACGGAGACGGCCCAGAGTGGCTGGATCGACCGGTGCTTGTCACCCGCGTTGATACCCGCCAGCAGAGGAAGGGCATGGCGCGGACGAACGCTCTGGCCATGGTGGTAGGGCTGGTACCGGCGCACCTTTGCCAGGTCTGCTCGCCTGACGCCGGGGAGCTGACTGCCGACCTTCCCGTTGAATTCCGTTCTCTCCTTGTGGATCGGGAAGTAGACGGCGTTTTCCTGCCGCTTCGTCAACTTGGCCGGGGGCGTTCGGCCGCGACTAACGAGCGCCCAGGCCAGGTGGTCGAGGGCAGCCCGGTAATTGTTGGCGATGTCGCCCAGCAACAGAGGCCAGCGGACCGGGATCGGGGCGATCTCCTCTGCGATTACCGCGAAGCCGTGGCGATTCGGGTGGTACTCGGACCGAAACGCCAACACGGGATAGGCATCCGGCTTGTGTCCGATGCGCTCGATGTCAGCTTGCAGAGTCTGAGCGTGAAGTACACCCTGCGCCCATTTGAGCCACGCACTGGCGAACAGCGGGTCGTAGACCCTGCTGGGACGCCCGCTGAAGCCCCTTCTTCGCACGGCGGCGAGCCTAACCGGAACGGCGTAGCCGATGGCTGAGCGCGACTCAGGACGTTCGGACGAGGTTCTTGACGACCGTGTCCAGACCACGGGCGCCAAGAAGGCCACGGGGAGGCCAGGAGGTGAGGTTGATATCGGGCCAGATCGGGAGAAGAAAGGGCTTCATCCCGTCCCCGATGCGGACGGTCGCCCCGTCCTCGACCTCATGACCCCAATAGACAAAGGCCACGTGACCGACAGCGAAGGCCGAGATGTACGCGTTGGGGAATGGCGGCCGCTCCATCCCGATGAATAGCTCCTTGCGGGAGCTATCAAGCGGCCAAGCTCCCTCGCCGTTTCTGCGCGCCATCCAAATCTGAGCTTTAGGCGGCAGTTCCCGCGCTTCGTAGAAGCGGTGGTAGCGCTCCTTCGGGATTGCTTTCGGTCTCTCGGCCGGGTCGAGGTACTGGGCCATCATCACGCGGAGCGTTGCCCACCTCGCAAGCGTCTCCTTCTCCAGCGGACCAAGCTCGGCGTCTTGGTGCTGAATAAGCGGAGTGAGGATCGGGCGCGTTTCAGCCTCGATGGCCTCCATCCAGCCTTCATTACAGGGCCTACAGGGAGCAGCTACCTGGTAGTTGATTGGAATGTCCTCCCAGATGTCTTCCCACAGCGTCTCGCCGTCACGCGCCTTGATGATTCGCCCGTGTTTGGCAAGCCCTTCTTCTCCTCCTTCGATGACTTTGCGGAGCCATTTGGGGAACACATGCTCCTTGGAAATTTTCTGATCCGTGGCTTGGCAGAAGACGCAGGCGCGGCGACGATTCACGCGCGCCAGCCTAGCGTTGTCAAGCTGACTTGACAACTACCTTTGTGTCAAGTACTGTTGACACATGCCACCGGCAAACCGCCATCAGCCGATCCGGGCGAAGTCTTCGACCTCCGAGTACTCGATTCATGAGTTCCTGGCCGAGTTCCCCGACGATGAGGCTTGCCTTGAGCACCTGTGGCGGACCCGCTACGCGCCCGATGGCGAACACGCCGAATGCCCTAAGTGCATGTGCGAGCGCATCTTCAAGCGCTACGCGACCAAGCAGCAGCGCCAGTCGTGGACCTGCACGGCCTGCGGGCACCATCTGCACCCAACGGCCGGAACGCTCTTTCAACGCTCCTCGACTTCGCTGCGGCTCTGGTTCTACGCGATGCACTTGATGACGAGCACTCGCTGCGGCATATCTGCCAAGCAGCTAGAGCGGGAGTTGGGGGTCAACTACCGCACCGCCTGGCGCATGTTCAACAAGATCCGCAACGAGCTGATGCGCGACCCCGAGCCGGTCGGCAAGCTCAAAGGCGAGGTCGAGATAGACGAGACCTCTTGGGGTGGGAAGCCGCGCAAGAAGCTGCGACCGCGCTCCCCCGAGATGGCCAGGCACCGCGAATCGAAGGCGACCATCCTGGGGATGATCGAGCGCGGCGGGCGCGTGCGCCTGCGCGTAATCGAGTCCCGCCGAGGAGAGCCGCTTAGTTCAGCGGTGCGAGCGCATCTGGACCCGGCCGCGCTCATGCTCACCGACGATTGGGCCGCCTACAAACCGCTGCGGCGAGAGTTCGACCATGCCGTGATCAACCACTCGGCCGGTTCCTACGTCGAAGGCAACATCCACACGAACACCATCGAGGGGTTTTTCGGCAACCTGAAAACGGGGATGCGCGGCGCCTACAAGAAGGTCTCCAAGAAATGGCTCCAGTCCTACCTGGACGAGTACGCCTGGCGGCATAACAACCGCTACCACGGGCAGCGCTCGATGTTCCACGCACTCGTCAGAGAGGCGGCAAGGCAATGAGCGAGGCGGCCGTGATTCGGCGCATTCAGGCCGCAGTCCGCAAGCGGACGAAAGCCGACGAAGCCAAACGGGAGGCGACCGAGCAACTGCGGGCTTCCTGCCGCGAAGCTCGAGAAGCCGGCGTCTCGATCACTCGGATCGCTCAGGAGGCCGGTCTTTCCCGCCAGGGCGTTTACGACCTGCTGGGGGAGCGACCTTCCTCATAGCGGCGTCGAAGTCGCCTTTGGTCGGGACTGGTACCTCCAACCCCTTTGGCGTCCTCTCCGTCTTCTGCTTCTTGGCCATAGCTACAGAGTAGAAAATCTGGTCGGGCGGACCCATACCTTTGGCGAGACAAGTCAGGACTACCGCCATGGCCTCCTATGTCGGTTCACCGCGCCGATGGCTCGCCTATCGCCACGCGGGACTTGCGAGCCATCCCGGCCGCAAGGTGAATTGAAAGGAGGTTCGAATGGAATCGGCGGTTCTGACGATCACGCTACTGATCTCCATGTTGGTCATTGACCGACTGGCCCGGTAGCAAGCGAGGGTCCGACGGCTTCGATCGCCCTGGGGTCGTCGGACCTTCTAAAACGTGGGAAGGGGTTCGGGCATCCAGCCCAAACCCCTTCCGCAAACTGTGCTCAAACGAACAACCTTGGACCTCTTCAGTTGTCTCATCGCACGGTTCTGACTAGGGGAAGGCTAGCACCGAAACCGGCGCATCGGCCCGTTTTTCGCTCCGTCGAAGAAGCGTCCCTGGCGCTGCTCGCCCGGGGTCCATTCGATCCCGACGAGCAATTCAGCAGGCGTGGCTTCAAGGGACGCTGCAAGCTTGACCAAAGTGTCGATCCGAGCGACCCTTAGTCCCCTCTCAAGCTGCGAACTCTCGGTGCGATGGACAGACGCGCGCACCGCGAGTTCGTCCTGACCCACATCGGCTTCTCGCCGGATGCGGGCCAGGTTCTCACCGAACTGCTCCGCGACGTTCACGGCTTGTCCACGTCGAGGCCGTCGAAGTAGAGCGCCGCTCGACTCGGCAGGACAAGCTCGCCGTGTCGGTTGAGAAGGCCGACACCAGCGAGTTCACGGATCGCCCGTGCCACCGCATCGCGTTCCGCGAACTCGCCCTGTGGAGCAAGCTCGCGCTCAATATCGCCGACCGTCAGGTTGATCGGATGCTCGGTGAGGATCAGCAACATCACCGCTGCCTCGGTCTGGGCGTCCGCATCCTCTGGGAGCGGGCTAGCCTGTTCCTGCATGGGAAAGACCCCTTTCCTGTGCCAGGCGCCCGGACGTTCCACCGTCGCGGGCGCCATTTCTTTAGCTATGGCGGGGGAATTTGGCCTTGGAATCGGCGGAAATCGCTTCTACAGAGAATGACCATGTGTGACCGGGCGCACACAACGGCCGGAGATCGACACGATCCGCACTAGCTCACGCACGAAGCCGCCTTCGGGAAGGCCCCACCTGGGAGCCATCTTGCGCCGTCAGACCGCTTTTGCGATCAGCAGATGCTGGTCCGGGAGGTTGCGCAGGGACTTCGCGGAAGCCTTCCCGAAGCCGCTCTCCGCCATCCAGCGGGAGACGTCGTCGATCGAGTAGGTGTCGGCGCCGGAGGTGAGGTGGAAGAAGAGCCCGAGGACCGAGGCGAGGCTGGCCCGCTGTCCCTCCGGTCGGTCGTAGAGCTCGAGCACGCAGAGCGGCGCCCCCGGGCGCAGCGCCGAGCGGATCCGCGCGAACAGCTCCCGCGCCTGCTCGGGCGTCAGGTGATGGACGATGTTGAAGCAGAGGGCGCCGTCGTAGTGGCCGTCGTAGTCGACCTCGAACATGTCGCCGACCAGGTGGCGGACGCGGTCTCCCATGCCGGCCGCGGCGACGATCTCCTGCCCCACCCGGGCGCTGCCAGGCAGGTCGACCACGGTCGCCCGCAGTCCCTCGTGGCGACGGCAGAGCGCCATCGAGTACTCGCCGTGGGCGCCGGCGACGTCGAGGACCGAGTGAGCGCCACGGGGCAGCGGTATCGCCTTCGCCACTTCGGCGCTGGAGAGGCGGGCGAGCTGGAACTGGCCGCGGATGTAGGAGTCCCAGTAGGGGTCGTCGGCCGCTTTGCCGTGCAGCTCGACGTGGCGGCCGTCGCGGACCAGGTCTTCGAGCCCCGCGTACCAGTCCCAGTAGTGGTAGGTGTCGGCGAGGAAGTCGCCGAGGTAGGTCTCGGACCTGGGGTCGAGCCAGGGCCGCGCCCCCGCGGTCATCTCGTAGCGGCCGTCGGTGCGCAGCTTCAGGTGGCCGAGCGAGGCGATCACGTCGAGCACGCGCCGCGTCGGCAGCGGCTGCAAGCCGAGGTGCTCGGCCAGCTCCTCCGGCTCGCGCGGGCCCTCGGCAAGCGCGGCCAGCATCCCGGTGCGCTGGGCGACCTGCAGCGAGCGGGCGGCCGGCATCGAGTACATCGCCTCGCCGATCGGCGTCGGCACCTTGTTGAGGAGCAGTCCCAGCCGCTCCAGCAATCCGTCCGGCTTCGCCCCGATCCGCATCGCCTGGGAGCGTATCCGCGATGATCCGCGAATGGGAGAGCCGACCTCGCGCCTGCTGCTCGCCTGCCCGGACCGGCCGGGGCTGATCGCGCGGGTCAGCGGCTTCCTCGCCGACGCCGGGCTCAACATCGTCGACGCCGACCAGCACTCGACCGCCGAGGGGCGCTTCTTCATGCGCATGGTCTTCGACCCGGTCCCAGCCGCCGAGCGCGAGGGGCTGCAGCGGCGCTTCCGCGAGGAGCTGGCCGAGCCCTACGAGATGGAGCACCGGTTCGCCGAGTCGGACGCGCGAAAGCGGGCGGCGATCATGGTCTCGCGCGAAGACCACTGCCTCTCCGACCTGCTCTGGCGCTGGCGCAGCGGCGAGCTCGACTGCGAGCTGACCGCGGTGATCTCCAACCACCCCGACCACGCGGCCCAGGTCGAGGCGGTCGGCCTGCCCTACCACCACGTCCCGGTCGCGGGCGACGGCAAGGCGGAGGCGGAGCGGCGCATCCTCGACCTGCTCGGCGACGACCTCGACCTGCTGGTCCTCGCCCGCTACATGCAGGTCCTCTCCGAGGACTTCCTCGCGGAGCTGGGGGCGGCGGCGATCAACATCCACCACAGCTTCCTGCCCGCCTTCGTCGGCGCCGAGCCCTACCGCCGGGCGCACGAGCGCGGGGTCAAGCTGATCGGGGCCACCGCCCACTACGTCACCGCCGAGCTCGACGCGGGGCCGATCATCGACCAGGACGTGACCCGGGTCAGCCACCGCGACGAGATCGACGACCTGGTGCGGATCGGCCGCGACATCGAGCGCCTCGTCCTCGCCCGCGCGGTGATGGCGCACCTCGACGACCGCGTCCTGCTCGACGGCGAGCGCACGGTCGTCTTCTAGCTGCTCCGCCGATCGTTTCCAGCCTTGTCCCCGCTATAGCGGGGACAAGGCTGGAAACGGTGCGAACTGGCTGGGCAGCCAGTCGCCCGCTATCGTCCCCTGCCATGGAGCAGGCGACCCTCCCCCGCGCCGCTGCCGGCGGCCGCGCCGCGCACCCTCCCGGGCCGCGCGGCCCCTCCCTCGGCCAGGCGATCAGCTACGCGCGCGACCCGCTCGAGTTCCTGCCGCGGCTGCAGCGCCGCTACGGCGACCTCTTCACGGTCCGCTTCCCCTACTTCGGCCGCATCGTCTACGTCGCCCGGCCGGACCTCGTGAAAGCGGTCTTCACCGGTGCGCCCTCGGTCTTCCACGCCGGCGAGGCCAACGCGACCGTGCTCGAGCCGGCGCTCGGCCCCAACTCCGTCCTCACCCTCGACGACGAGCCGCACCTGCGCCAGCGCAAGCTGCTGCTGCCGCCCTTCCACGGGGAGCGGGTGCAGCGCTACGGCGAGCTGATCACCGCGATCACCCGCGAGGAGATGGAGAGCTGGCCGGTCGGCGAGCCGTTCTCGATGCGCCCCCACACGCAGCGCATCACCCTCGCCGTGATCCTCAAGGCCGTCTTCGGCGTCCACGACCGCGAGCGCTTCGAGCGCTTCGAGCGGCTGATCGACGACTTCGCCCGCCGGGTCGGGATGATCACCTCCTTCCCGATGCTGCGGCGCGATCTCGGGCGCCTCAGCCCCTGGAACCGGTTCCTGCGCTCGCGGGCCGCGCTCGACGCCTTCCTCTACGAAGAGATCGCGCTGCGCCGCGCCGAACCCGGGCACGAGCAGCGCGACGACGTGCTCTCGCTGCTGCTCGGCGCCCGCGACGAGGCGGGCGAGCCGATGAACGACCAGGAACTGCGCGACGAGATGATCACCGTGCTCGGCGCCGGCCACGAGACGACCGCGACCGGGCTCGCCTGGGCGGTCGAGCTGCTTGCCCGTAACCCCGAGGTCCTGGCGAAGCTGCGCGATTCGCTCGCCGCCGGCGAGGAGGACTACCTGGGCGCCACCGTCAAAGAGGTTCTGCGCCTGCGCCCGGTGATCGTCGACGTCGGCCGCAAGCTGACGGCGCCGGCGACCATCGGCGACTACGAGCTTCTGGCCGGGTCCTTCGTGCTCGCGGCGATCGCCGCCCTCCACTACCGCGAGGACGTCTTCCCGGAGCCGTACGAGTTCCGCCCCGAGCGCTTCCTCGACGGCAAGGCCGACAACTACGCCTGGATCCCGTTCGGCGGTGGCGTGCGCCGCTGCATCGGCGCCGCCTTCGCCGAATACGAGATGCGGACGATCCTGCGCGAGTTCGTCGAGCGGGCCGACCTGCGGGCGTCCGGCCCGAAGCCCGAACGGGTGAAGATCCGCAACATCACCCTGGTCCCGGCCCGCGGCACGCGGGTCACCCTCGCGCGGCCGCTGACCTAGCCGCGCCGCTCAGACGGACTCGGCGGCGGCCTGGGCTTCCTCCCATTCCGCGAGCAGGGCGTCGACCTCCCGCTTGGCCTCGCGATGCCGCGCTTCCGCCCGTTCGGCCCGGCCGGGGCTGGCCCAGGCGTCCGGGTCCGCCAGCTCCTCCTCGAGCTCGCGCAGGGTCGCTTCGGCCCGCTCGATCCGCTCCTCCAGCTTCGCCGCCTTCTTCGCCGCCCGCTGCGCCGGCTTGGTCGCGCTGTACTTGCGGGCCCCGCTCGGTTCACCGGACTTGGCGGCGGCGGTCGCCTCGGCCTCGCGTTCGTCGCGCCGCCGCTGGTACTCCGCCCAGCCGGTGGGGTGGCTCTCCAGCCGGCCGTCCTCGCAGACGACGGTACGGGTGCCGACCGCCTCCAGCAGCGCCCGGTCGTGGGAGACGAGGACGAAGGCGCCCTCGTACTCGGTGAGGGCGTCCTCGAGCGCCTCGCGGCTCTCGATGTCGAGATGGTTGGTGGGCTCGTCGAGGATCAGGACGTTGGCCCCGGAGGCGACAAGGATCGCCAGCGAGAGCCGCCGTTGCTCGCCGCCGGAGATGTCGGAGAGCTGCTTCTCGACGTCGGCGCCAGAGAAGAGGAAACCGCCGAGCAGCGCCCGCGCCTTCGGGCCGGTGAGCCCGGTCTCGCGCTGGGCGGCGTCGAGCACCGTCCCCTCCCCCGCCGCCGTGTCGGCATGCTGGGAGAGGTAGCCGATCTGCACGTTGTGGCCGGTGCGGACGCTGCCCGAGGCCGGCGCCCGCTCGCCGGAGAGCGTCTCGATCAGGGTCGTCTTGCCGGCACCGTTGGGGCCGATCAGGACGACATGCTCTTCGCGTTCGACTTCGAGATCGGCGCTGTCGAGCAGCACCCGCCCCGGCACCTCGATCCTCCCCTTGACCATGCTGAGGACGACCCGGCCCGGCCGCTCCGGCGGCTTGAAGGAGAAGCGCAGGCGGCGGTTGTCGCGGCGTTCGGCGACCGGCCCGCCGCGCTTCTTCTTCTCGATCTGTTTGACCCGCGACTGCGCCTGGCGCGCCTTCGTCGCCTTGTAGCGGAAGCGCTCGACGAAGCGCTCCATCCGCTCGATCTCCCGCTGCTGGCGCTCGATCGCCTTGCCGAGGGCGATCTGGCGCACCGCCTGCTCCTGGCGCCAGGCGTGCCAGGGCCCGGCGAAGAAGCGCGCCCGCTGCGCCTCCAGCTCCAGCACCGAGGTCCCGACCGCCTCCAGGAACCAGCGGTCGTGGGCGACGAGGACGACCGCCGCGTCGAGCTCGACGAGGTAGGACTCGAGCCACTCCAGGGAGGGGATGTCGAGGTGGTTGGTCGGCTCGTCGAGCAGCAGGAGATCGGGGGCGCTGGCCAGCACCCGGGCCAGCGAGGCGCGGGTCAGCTCGCCGCCGGAGAAGGTCGAGAGCGGCCGCTCGGCCTGCTCGGGGTCGAAGCCGAGCCCGCGCAGGACTTCCAGCACCCGGTCGCGCCAGCGGTACCCGCCGCCCGCTTCCAGCCGCTGCTGGACGGCGGCGTAGGCGGCCATCGTCTCCTCGCCGGCGTCGCGCGACATCTCTTCCTCCAGCCGCTTCAGCTCCGCCTCGGCCTCGAGCATGTCGGTGCGCCCGGAGAAGACGTACTCGCCGAGCTTGGCGCTCGATTCGCGCGGCGGGCGCTGGTCGTGGAGGGCGACGCGGGCGCCCCGCTGGACCGAGAGCGAGCCGGAGTCGGGCGCGAGCTCGCCGGCGAGCACCCGCAGCAGCGTCGACTTCCCCGCCCCGTTGCGGCCGGAGAGGGTCATCCGCTCGCGCGGCTCGAGCTTGAAGCCGACGTCCTCGAAGAGCAGCTTGCCGCCGACGTAGACGTCGAGCGAGGTTGCGGTCGCGATCGCCATGCGGCGAGCGTAACCTCCCCGGCATGGCAGGCCCGCTGCGGCATCTGGGAGAGCTGGCGAAGGCTCGGGCGACGCGGCGCTCCTCGGAGCGGGCCGACACCCAGGCCCTCGCCGAGCTGGAGACGCGGCCGCTGGAGCTGCCGGCGGGCCTCGAGGTCGAGTGGCTGGGGGTCTCCGGCTACCGGCTCAGCTACGAGGGCAAGACGCTGTTCATCGATCCCTACCTCTCGCGGGTGCCGTTCCGCGACCTGGTGCTGCGGCGACAGGCGCTGCCCGACCCGGCGGCGATCGACCGTTTCGCGAAGGCCCCCGGGGAGACGGTCGGCGTCCTCGTCGGCCACACCCACTTCGACCACGCGGTCGACGCGCCGGCGATCGCCCGCCGCACCGGCTGCAGGGCCTACGGATCGCGCTCGCTGGTCAGCCTGATGGCTCTGCACGGGCTCGCCGGGCAGGCGGTAGAGGTCGAGCCCTACCGCACCTACGAGCTCGGGCCGTTCGAGGTCTCCTTCACGCCCAGCGTCCACTCGAAGCTGCTGCTCGGGCTCGCCGTCCCGTACGACGGCGAACTGACCTGCGACCACCTCGACTCCCTCTCCCCCGGCGCCTACCGCTGCGGCCAGGTCTGGGGCATCTCGATCGCCGTCGCCGGGCTGCGCTTCTACCACCAGGGCAGCGCCAACCTCGTCGACGAGGCGGTCCGCGAGCGCGAGGTCGACGTCTTCCTCGCCGGCGTCGCCGGCCGCAGCTTCACCGAGCGCTACTGGCAGCGCATCCTCCCCAAGCTCAACCCGCGCGCCGTCGTCCCCACCCACTACGACAACTTCTTCCGCCCGCTCGGCAACCGCCTCGAGTTCGTCGCCAACGTCCAGCTCGCCGAGCTGCCCGACGAGATCGGCGCGGTCAGCCGCGACATCGAGCTGGCCTGCCTGCCGCGCACGGACTCCCCTCCCACTCGATCTGCTTGAAGGGTTGTACGTGCCCTGGTACGTACAACCCTTCAGGCAGCGCAGTACCTGGCGGCGATCTGCTCGACCGTGCCAATCGTGCGCATCGTGCCGTCGCCGAGGGCGGCGTCGACCGCCTTGAGATCGAGCTCGGACTCGCTGATCCCGCCGCTGGGGAGCCAGTAGAGCTCACGATTCTCGATCGCGAGACGGTCCTCGTTGCTCGCGAGCGCCAGGGCCTTCTTGCGCGCCGCGGCGCTCGGCCGCCGAGCAAGGAACAGGACCTGGAGCTTGCCCTTGGAGGCCGCAACCAACTCCGGCTCGAAGGGCTTCTGGGCCGCGATCCCGACCACCTCGGCGCAGCTGCGCAGGAAGACCGGGACTTCGTACCCCAGCGCGTCGTCGAGGCCGGCTTCGATCTTCTTCCCCAGCGCCGACTCGCTGCCGCGCGCGGCGCTGAAGATCACGTTGCCGCTGGCCCGGAACGTCGCCACGTCCTCGAACCCGAGCGCCTCGAACTCCGCCCGCAGCTCCTCGTTCTTGATCCGCCGCCTGCCCAGGTTCATCCCCCGCAGAAAGGCCACGTAGCGCTCCATGGCCGCAGCCTACGGTGACGGCTCAGGTAGGCGCGACCGCGCCGCTGGCGACGAGCAGCAGCACCAGCGTCCCCAACGCGATCCGGTAGCGGATGAAGATGCCGTAGTCGTGGCGAGCGATGTAGCGCAGCAACCAGGAGACGGCGGCGAAGGCGACGACGAAGCTGACCGCCGTGGCGAGCAGCGTCGGCCCCCAACCGACCCCGTTGGAGATGTTGTCGAACTCGTCGATCGTCTGGAAGACGGCGGCGGCGCTGAGGGCCGGGATCGAGAGGAAGAAGGAGAGCCGGGTGACGGCGACGCGGTCGATCTCGCGCAGCAGTCCCGCCGACATCGTCGCCCCCGAGCGCGAGACGCCGGGGATCAGCGCCAGGCACTGGGTGAGGCCGATGATCAGGGTGTCGCGCCAGTTGACGTCGTCCTCGTGGCGGCGCTGCGTGGCGCGGCTGTCGGCGAACCACATCACGAAGCTCCAGAGGATCAGCGCCGAGCCGACGAACCAGAGGCTGCGCAGCGTCGTCTCGATCTCGTCCTTGAAGGCGAAGCCGACGATCCCGATCGGCAGCGAGCCGAGCAGCACCGCCCAGCCGAACCGATAGTCGCGGTCGGCCCGGTGCGCGGGCCGCGCCAGTCCCTGGAACCAGGCGGAGACGATGCGGACGATGTCACGGCGCAGGAAGATCACGGTCGCGAGCACGGCGCCGACCTGGATGATCGCCGTGAAGGCGGTGATGTCGGGGTCGTCGATCGAGTGGCCGAGCAGGCTCTCGAGGATCGTCAGGTGCCCGGTGCTGGAGATCGGCAGGAACTCGGTGAAGCCCTCGACGGCGCCGAGGAGGATGGCTTCCCACCACGCCATCTAGCCGGCCCGTCGCGCGCAGGGTTGCGGTCCCGATCTCACGGGCCGCACCCTACGGTCTATGGAGGCGCCGAGATTCGAACTCGGATCCGCGGACGCGGCGCGAAGGTGTCTACAGGTTTAGCCGGCGCTTGAATCTCGTCTCGCGGGGTCCGCGCCGGCGGGCACTACGCGAGACAGAGCCCCTTGAATTTCCCCTGGCGGTCGGGACGGTCCGCCCGGGTGAGCCCGCATTCTGAAGCCGGCTCCCCTCCCTGCGGGCGAGGGAGGACCGACTCTCACAGCGCTTAGTTTCTAGCTAAGCGGCGAGGGCGAACTCATGGTCCGCACGTATTGGTTTTTGCCGGTGTTTAACGAGGCCTCCGGCAACCTCGACCTGCAACCGTTCGCACGAGTCGACCACGTCGAAGCCTGTCGCCCCCGTGCTATGTGCTTGGGATTGTACGGTGTCGGGGATGGTGCTCCCGTGAGCGAGAAGGCCTATGACGCGATCGTCGTGGGGGCCGGGCCGGCCGGGGAGGTCTGCGCCGGCCGCCTCGCCGACGGCGGGATGAAGGTGGCGATCGTCGAGCGGCACCTGATCGGCGGCGAGTGCTCCTACTACGCCTGCATGCCCTCGAAGGCGCTGCTGCGCCCCGCCGACCTGCTCGCCGAGGCGCAGCGGGTCCCCGGGGTGCCGGCGGGCGACGAGCTCGACCCGGAGGCCGTGCTCGCTCGCCGCGACGAGGTTATCCACGACCTCGACGACTCCGGCCAGCTGCCCTGGCTCGAAGAACGGGGCATCGACCTCTTCCGCGGCCCGGCCCGCTTCGACGGCGAGCGCCGGCTCGTGGTCGGCGACGACGTGCTGAGCGCCGGCAAGGCGGTGATCGTCGCCACCGGCAGCGGCGCCAACATGCCGCCGATCGACGGCCTCGACACGGTCGACCCGTGGAACAACCGCCAGGGGACGACCTCCAAGCAGGTGCCGGCGAGCATGGTCGTGCTCGGCGGCGGCCCGGTCGGCAGCGAGCTCTCGCAGGCCTGGGCCTCGCTCGGCACCAAGGTGACCCTGGTCGAGGGCGGCCCCCACCTGCTCTCCCGCGAGGAGCCGTTCGCCGGCGAGGAAGTCGAGGAGGCGCTGCGGGATCGCTTCGGCGTCGACGTCCACACCGGGGTGCAGGCGCAGCGGGTCGAAGCGGGCGGCCCCGGGGTGATCGTCGAGCTCGGCGACGGCAACCGGGCCGAGGGCGCGGAGATCCTGGTCGCGGTCGGCCGGGTGCCGAGCACGGGCGACCTCGGGCTGGAATCTGCCGGCATCGAGACCGACAAACGAGGCTTCCTCGAGACCGACGGTCGGCTGCGAGTCGGCGGGCGCGACTGGCTCTACGCGATCGGCGACGTCAACGGCCGTGCCCTCTTCACCCACATGGGCAAGTACCAGGCCTGGGTCGCGGCCGAGAACCTGCTCGGCCGCGAGGTCGAGGCGGTGGCCGAAGGCATCGGCTCACCCCGCGTCACCTTCACCGACCCCCAGGTGGCCGCGGCCGGCAAGACGCTCGATCAGGCGCGCGAGGCGGGGCTCGACGCGGTCGCCGTCGACGTGCCCACCGACGGTTCCCCCGGCGCCAGCTTCCAGGGCAAGGGCACCGGCGGCACCTCCCGGATCGTCGTCGACCAGGCGCGCGAAACGATCGTCGGCGCCACCTTCACCGGCTTCGAGACCGCCGACTTCCTGCAGGCCGCAACGGTCGCAATCGTCGCCGAGGTACCGCTGTCCCGCCTAAGACACGCTGTCGCCCCCTATCCCGCTCGCAGCGAGGTATGGCTGAAGCTCCTGGAGAACTGGGAGACGCGGCAGGCTGACTAGAGGCTGGATCGCGACTTCAGGTCGACCAGCAGATCCTGCGGGAAGCCCGGGACCTGGTCGAGGTCGTCGAGCGACTGGAAGCCGCCGAGGCGCTCGCGGTGGGCGAGCAGGCGGGTCGCCTGGGTGACCGAGAGGTTCTGCTCGCGCAGCTGCTCGAAGGTGACGGTGTTGAGGTTGATCGCGCCGCCGCCGGCGACCGGGCCGGGGGCGTTGAGCGGGGCAGCCGCGGGCGGAGGCGGTGCGGGTGGCTCCGGCTGGGGTGGCAGGGGCGTGGGCGCCGGCGGCTCGGGTGCCGGGGCCGGCGGTGGGGGCGCGGGCGCGGGCGGAGGGGTGGGTGGCTCCGGCGCAGGCGGCGGCGGAACGGGCGGGGCCGGTGGCGGGGTCGGCTCGGGGCCGGGTTTCGGAGGGGGTGGAACCGGCGCCGGCGGCTGTGGCTGCTGCAGATGCTGCGGCGCCGGCACGCTCTGGAAGCCCGTCGTGTCCTGCACTGACCGCACCACCGCCCGCTCGGCCTCTTCTGCCCGGCGCTCCGCCTCGCGGGCGCGCTCTTCCGCTTCGGCGACGCTCTGCTGCATCTCGCGCAGCCGCTGCTGGCGGCCCTCCTCCTCGGCGCGCAGGCCCTCCAGGCGTTTCGCCTCGGCGGCGCGCTGTTCGGCGACTTTGGTCCGCTCCTCGATCTGGCGCAGGCGCGCCTCGGCCTCGGCCAGCGAGCGTTCCTGGGCCTCGCGCTCTTCTTTCAGCCGCTGCTCGGCGCTGCTGAGGTCAGGCACCGCGGTCATGCGCTCGGCCTCGGTGCGGATGCGCTGCCCCTCCTGGTGCACCTCGTCGACCTTGTCGCGGACCCGCTGCTGGGCGGCGGCGGTGTCGTACTCGCTCGGCGCCGGGGCGACCTGCGTCCCCACCGGGGGCGGCGGGGCCTGAAGCGGCGGCGGCGGAGCGGAGCCAGGCGGCTGGGTCGGGAGTGGAGGCGCCTCCTCGAGCGGCACCAGCGGAGCGGCGGCGGGTGCCCCCGGCGGCTGCACCGGAGCGGGGGCGGCGGCGCCGGCCTGGGCGAGTTCGCGTTCGCGCGCGGCGCGAGCGGCGGCGAGACGCTGCTCGGCGAGCGCGGCTTCGCGCTTGCGCTTGCCGCCGCCGTACTTGATCCCGAAGAAGGTCTTCTGCTTCGGCTCCGGCTGCGAAGCCTCAGCGGGAACCTGACCCGGCACCGGCGCTGCGGCAGGGGCAGGTTGAGGACCGCGACCGCGCTTCGCGGCGCGCTCTTCCTTGCGCCGCTGGATCTGCTCGCGCCGCTGCTGGCGTTTCTCGTTGCGTTTCGCCTGCTGTTCCTGGCGCACGCGGCGACGGCGGTCCTTGGCGCTCTCGGGTTGACCGGGGGGCGGCCCCTGGGACGCGCCGGGCACCGCGACGGGGGCGGGCGGCGGCGGCACCGATGCCATTTCCGCGGTCGGAGCGGAGGCCGGCGGGGGCGGAGGCGAGACGGCCCCGGCCGGGGGCGGCGGAGCCGTGGAGCCCGCGACGGTCGGGGCACCGGGAGCAGGAGGCGGCGGAGCGGCTCCCTGTGGGGAGGCACCGCCCGGAGCGGCGGCCTTCTGCTCCTTCTCCTTGCTGCGGCGCTGGTTGACGCGCGCGACCAGCAGCAGGAGCAGGATCGCGACGAGCAGGGCGCCGACGAAGTACTCGGTGTGGTCGCTGACGTAGTCGCTCGCATCGTCGGTGAACGACGCGGCGGCGGTCGCCGGAGCGACCAGGGCCACGGCGGCGAGCCCCAGGAAGCACATGGTCAGGAGCGAGCGGTTCCGCATGTCCGTGCATCCTTGCAGGTGACGCGGCCGATGCAAGCGCGAAATAGACGTGATGTCTTCCCTGCAACGGACCTACGTTCGAGTCCGCAAAACGGCGCTCAGCGCATGCGGCCCTTGAACTCCCTTTCGACCTCGCGGCGCACGTCGCGGTCGGCGATCTCCCGCCGCCGGTCCCGGCCCTCCTTGCCGCGCGCCAGAGCCAGCTCGACCTTCGCCCGCGGCCCCTTGAAGTAGATCCGGGTCGGGATCAGGGTCAGCCCTTTCTGCGCCGTCGTGCCGATCAGCCGCTCGATCTCGGCCCGGTGCAGCAGCAGCTTGCGCGGGCGTTCGGGTTCGTGGGCGTCGCTGGCCGCGAACTCATAGGGAGGGATGTGGAGCTTGCGCAGCCAGACCTCGCCGTTGTCGACGACCGCGTAGGCGTCGCTCATCTGCGCCTTGCCGCCGCGCAGCGCCTTCACCTCCGAGCCCCGCAGCACGATCCCCGCCTCGAACTTCTCCACCCACTCGAACTTGTGGCGGGCGCGGCGGTTGGTGACGACGTCGCCGGAGGCGGGCAGCCGCTGCTTCTTCTGCTTCTTAGCCATCGGCGAGCTCCAGGTCGACCCGGCCGCGGGGGGCGTCGACCCCGGTTGCGCGCACGCCGACGGGATCACCCAGGCGCAGCGCCGCCTTCGAGCCGCGGTTGACCAGCGCCACCTGCGAGCGGTCGAGCTCGTAGCGGCCGCCGGGAAGCCGCCGGGCGGGCAGCATGCCCTCGTAGACGTCCCCCAGCTCGCCCCCGAAGGAGACGAAGGCGCCGGCCGCGATCACGCCCGAGACCTCGCCCTCGAACCCGGCGTCGAGGCCGCGCTCGCCGAGCTCGCGTTCCAGCAGGTAGGCGGCGCAGACGTCATCGGCATCGCGCTCGATCTTCGCCGACTCGCGCTCGCGGGCGGAGCAGTCGGCGGCGACCCCGCGCGCCTCGGCGAGGGTCGGCGGCTTCTCCCCCTCCCCCAGCACCGCCAGCAGGGCACGGTGCACGAGCAGGTCGGGGTAGCGCCGGATCGGCGAGGTGAAGTGCGTGTAGGCGGCGCTGCCGAGGCCGGCGTGGCCGCTGTTGCGCTCGCTGTAGGAGGCTTGCTTGAGAGACCTGAGCACGAGGGAGGTATACGCCTCGCGGCCGTGTCCGCGCCGCGCGGCCTCGCGCCGCACCAGGCGGCTGGCCTCGATCGCGACCGCCCCGGCCTGCTGCGGCGAGAGGCCCTGGCCCAGGGGCGGCGTCGGCACGCCCAGCGCCGCCAGCTGCTCGACGAGGCGCTCGACCGCGGCCGGACCGGGCGGCGGGTGCACGCGGTAGACCGCCGGCACCCGCTCGCGCACGAGCCGCTCGGCGACCTGCTCGTTGGTGAGGATCATCAGCCGCTCGATCAGCCGGTGCGCCTCGGTCTGCGCCAGGCGCTGGGCGCCGACGACGTTGCCGGCGGCGTCGAAGCGGAACTCGGGCTCGGCCGAGTCGACGTCGAGGGCGGCGCCGCCGCGTCGCTCGCCGAGGCCGGCGGCGACGTCCCGGGCCGCGGCCAGCGGTTCGGCCACCTCCGGCGGCGGCGCCACCCGCCGGTCGAAGATCGCGTCGAGCTGGTCGTAGTCGAGCCGCGCGTCGGAGCGGATGCGGCTGCGGTAGAAGCGCGTGCGCCGCGGCACCATGCCGGGGTCGAGCTCGATCTCCGCCGTCACCGCCAGCCGCTCGACCCCCGGGGCGAGGCTGCACGCCTCGCTGCTGAGCGCGTGCGGCAGCATCGGCTCGACCGCACCCGGGACGTAGGTGCTGTTGCCGCGCCGCCGCGCCTCGCGGTCGAGCCGCGACCCGGGCCGCACATGGGCGGCGACGTCGGCGATGTGGACCCAGACGCGGGCGCCCTCCCCCTCGCGCTGGGCGGAGACGGCGTCGTCGAAGTCGCGGGCGGTTGCCGGGTCGACGGTGAAGGTCGAGAGCGCGGTCAGGTCGCGGCGGGCGCCGGGGTCGCGCTCGACCGCCGCCGCAACCTCCGCCGCCTCCCGCTCGAGCGCGACCTTGAAGCCGCGGAAGCCGAGCCGTTCGCGCAGCAGCGCCTCGACGGCCTCGCGGGCCCTCACTGGCCGGCCAGCACGCCGAGCGCGCGCTGCTCGGCCTCGTCGGCCGGGGTGTCCGGGTCGTCGCTCGCCTTCACGTCGGGGTGGATGCCGCGGCTGCGCGCCAGGTTGAGGCCGTCGGGCGTGAAGTACTCGCCGACGGTCAGCTTCAGCGCGCCGCCGTTGGAGAGCAGCGCCTCCTGCTGGAAGACGCCCTTGCCGAAGGAACGGGTCCCGACGACCGGGGCGCCGGCGTTGTCGGCGAGGGAGGCGGCGAGGATCTCCGCCGCCGAGGCGGTGCCGCGATCGATCAGGACGGCGAGCGGCCCCTCCCAGACCGGGTCGCCGGCGGTCTTGTGGACGCTGTCGCCCTGGCTGCGGGACTCGGTGGAGACGACGACCTCGCCCTCGGGCAGGAAGAGGCTCGCGCAGCGCACGGCCTCGTCGAGCAGGCCGCCGGGGTTGCCGCGCAGATCGAGCACGATCCCCTCCGCGCCCCGGCGCAGCACCTTGCGCACCCCCTCGGCGAGCTGCGCGTGGGCGGCTTCGCTGAAGCTGAGCATGCGCACGTAGCCGAGCTTGCGCCCGTCGACGGTCTCGACCCGGCTGCTGACGTTCGGCAGCTCCACCTCGGCCCGGGTCAGGGGCAGCCGCCGCACCTCGCGGGTCTCGGCGTCGAAGACGCCGAGCGTGACCTCGCTGCCCTCCGGCCCTTTGATCTTGGCGGTGGCTTCGGTGCTGGTCTCCCCCGCGATCGGCTCGCCGTCGACGGAGACGATCGTGTCGCCGGGCTCGATCCCGCCGCGCGCGGCCGGCGAGCCTTCGAAGACCTCGATCACGCGCAGCCCGCGCGGGACTTCGACGATCGACAGCCCGACCCCGGAGAAACGGCCTTCGATCGCCTCGTTGAAGCTCTCGATCCGTTCCGGCGAGAGGTATTCGGAGAAGCGGTCGCGGTGGCGCCGGCGCAGCTCCCGCACCATGCCCTGGAGCGAGGCGTTGCCGAGCTCGGTGTCGCCGACCGGCCGGAAGTAGGAGTCCTGGATCGCTTCCGCCGCCTCCGCGGTCAGCCCGGCGGGCGGGGCGACGAAGGGGTCGCGGAGGAACTCGGGCAGCCGGCCGGGATGGCCGCCGAGCCAGAGCCCCAGGCAGAGGAAGGCGAGGAGCCCCACGGCATAGGCCACGGCCCCGCGGGCTCTCACGCCTGCGGCCTCAGACCTTGAGGAAGCGGCGCAGGGTGACGCCGGAGCCGATCGTCGAGACCAGCACCGCGGCGGAGAAGAGGATCCCGACCAGGAGCGGGAACGAGAGCGTGCTGTTGTTCTGCGCCGCCAGGAAGGAGAAGGAATCGCTGAGGGGGTCGACGACGGTGATCTTGCCGAGCCACAGGATCAGTATTGCTATCAACCCGCCCGCGAAGCCGACGACCACGCCCTCGATCATGAACGGCCAGCGAATGAACCAGCGCGTCGCGCCGACCAGCCGCATCACCTCGACCTCGCGGCGGCGCGTGTAGATCGAGAGCCGGATCGTGTTGCCGACCAGCATCAGCGAGGCCGCGATCAGCAGGGCGGTCATCACCGTGAGCACGATCTTCAGGGCGCCGGTCACCTCCTCGATCTCTTCGGTGGTCTGCTGGGGATCGAAGACTTTCGCGATGATCGGCGAGATCGGCTGCGGCTCGCCGTTCGGCCCGGTCGGGAAGATCGCGGCTTCGACGCCGGGCAGGTTCGCGGCGTCGTCGGGGGTGATCTTGAAGCTCCTGGGCAGCGGGTTTTCGTTCAGCTCCGAGGTGAGTTCGCGACTCTTCTCGGCCCCGAGGATCTCCCGCAGTTCCTCCAGCGCCATCGGCTTGGTGATGAACTCGAGCTGGGCGACGTGCGGGATCGCTTCGAGCTTGCCCTGCAGAGCCTCGATTTCGGCCGGGGTCGCGTCGTCGAAGACGCCGATCTGGAGGATCAGCTCGCTGCGGACCTCCTCGCTCTTGGCCTGGGTCGTCTGGAAGATCGGGATCAGCATGCCCAGCAGGACGACCGTGACCACGGTCGTGATCACGGCTGCCAGGGTCGGCGCGCCGTTGCGGCGCAGCGCCCGCAGCGCCTCCTGCAGGAAGAAGATCAGGCGTCCCATCAGAGCAGCGAACCCTGCTCGTGGCCGTTGGTCTGGCCCTCGCCCTCGCGGCCGACCCCCATCTCGGCCCGCATCCGCAGCCCGAACTCGGTCGTCGACTCCTCGGTGTAGCCGCCGCTGACCTCGTCGCGCACGACGCGGCCCTCGAAGAGCTCGACCACGCGGCGCTGCATCGAGTCGACCATCTCGCGGTCGTGGGTCACGACGACGACCGTGGTGCCGGTCTTGTTGATCCGGTAGAGCAGCTGCATGATCCCGATCGAGGTGACCGGGTCGAGGTTGCCGCTGGGCTCGTCGGCGAGCAGCAGCGGCGGGTGGTTGACGAAGGCGCGGGCGACCGAGACGCGCTGCTGCTCTCCCCCGGAGAGCTGGTCGGGGTAGCTGTTGAGCTTGGTCGAGAGGCCGACGAGGCGCAGCGTCGCCGGGACCTGCTCGCGGATTTCGGCGCGGCTGGCGCCGATCACCTGCAGCGCGTAGGCGACGTTGTCGTAGACCGTCCGGTTGGGCAGCAGCTTGAAGTCCTGGAAGACGGTGCCGATGTTGCGCCGCAGCTGCGGGATCTTCTTCTCCGGCAGCTGGCCGATGTCGCGGCCGGCGATCTTGACCGCGCCTTCGGTGGCCGCGAGCTCCCGGATCAGCATCTTGATCAGGGTCGACTTGCCGCAACCGGTCGGGCCGACGAGGAAGACGAACTCACCACGGCCGATCGCGAGGTTCACCCGGTCGAGCGCCATGTGACCACCGGGGTAGACCTTGGTCACGTCGCTGAGCTCGATGATCGGCGCCCGGCGGCCGCGGGGCCGCCGCGGCTCCTCGTCGCGGTGCTTGTTCTTCTTCTGTCGGGCCATGCGGGGGTCGCTTCTGCAGGGACAGGGTGACTCCTGCGGCCCGCCGACCCCGCAAGAACGCGCCCACGCAGAGGATCTTTCAGCGTGGGCTAGCCGATCGCGACCATGCGCTCGATCGGGACCCGGGCGCGCTCGGCGACGGCGGGCGGGACGCTGACCTCGAACTTCATCTCGCGCAGCGAGTCGCGCAGCTTCGGCAGCGTGATCATCTTCATGTACTTGCAGGTGGCCATTCGGTTCGCCTCGATCAGGTTCGCCCGCGGAGCCGCCTGCTGCAGCGGATAGAGCATCCCGTTCTCGGTGGCGACGATGAACTCGCCGTCGGGATGCGCTTCGACGTGCTGCTGCATCCCCGAGGTCGAGAGCATGTGCACGCCCTCGGGCTCGATTTCGCCGGCGGCGACGTACTCCATCGCCTGGGTGGAGCAGCCGCACTCGGGGTGGATCAGGAACTCGGCCTCGGGGTGCTCGGCGCGGGTGCGGGCGATGTCTCCGGGGCGGATCCCGGCGTGGACGTGGCACTCCCCGTCCCAGATGTGGAATCGGCCGCGCCGCTCCTGGTCGTCGACGAGCCCGGTCTCGCGCTCGACGAAGGCGCCGAGCCACATGTCGGGCCCGAAGAGGATCTCGGTGTCGGGGCCGTGCTCGGCCCAGATGTGCTCGACCACCTTGACCGCGTTGGAGGAGGTGCAGCAGTAGTCGGTCTCCGCCTTCACCTCGGCCGAGGTGTTCACGTACATCACCACCAGCGCCCCGGGGTGCTCTGCCTTCCAGGCGCGCAGCTGGTCCGCGTCGATCGAGTCGGCGAGCGAGCAGCCGGCGTCGAGGTCGGGGATCAGGACCTTCTTCTCGGGCGAGAGGATCGAGGCCGTCTCCGCCATGAAGTGGACGCCGCAGAAGGCGATCGCCTCGGCGTCGGTGGCGGCGGCCTGGCGCGAGAGGCCGAGCGAGTCGCCGCGGTAGTTGGCGACGTCCTGGACCTCGGGGAGCTCGTAGTTGTGGGCGAGGATGACCGCGTCGCGCTCGGCCGCGAGCGCGCGGACCTCGTCGCTGAGCTCAGCGATCCGCTCCGGCGAGAGCTCCGGTGCAAGCGTAGGTTGGATCGTCGGGAGCTCCTGCATGAGCCCTTCCTTTCCTGATGTTCGCCGGCCCGGCGGTTGCCTTGGAACCGGTCGAATGAACGTGGAAAAAGTCTACTCGCTGCCAGACTTCGAGCATGCCCGAGCTGCCCGAGGTCGAGATCGTCGCGCGGCGCCTCGACGCCGCCCTCCGCGGCGCCACGGTCGAATCGGCGCTGGCGCCGGGGATGAACGTGATGAAGACCTTCGACCCGCCGCTGGAAGCCCTGGCCGGGCGCGATCTGACCGGGGTGCGGCGGGTCGGCAAGATGCCGGTCGTCGAGTTCGGCGAGCTGGCGCTGCTGATCCACCTGATGTCGGCTGGCCGGCTGCGCGTGTTCGACAAGCGCGCCTCGCTCAAAGACCGCGCCTCCCGGGTGCTGGTACGGCTGCAGGACGGTCGCGAGCTGCGGCTGCGGGAGCTCGGGACCAAGCAGCGCGCCTGGGCGAAGCTGCTGAGGACCGACGCGGTCGCCGACGACGAGATGGTGCGGCGGCTGGGGCCGGAAGCCTGGCCCCCTCCCCCACTCGACGCCTTCGCGGCGGCGATCGACGCGCCGCGCCACCTGCACCCGCTGCTGCGCCACCAGGCGGACATCGCCGGCATCGGCCGCTCCTGGGTCGACGAGGTCCTCTGGGAGGCCCGCCTCTCGCCCTTCAGGAAAGGGTCAGAGCTCGACCCGGGGGAGGTGGAGCGCCTGCACGCGGCGCTCCACGTGCTCGGCGACGCGATCGAGCACTACGAGGCGACGATCGGCCCCGAGGTCCCGGAGAAAGTGCCGATGCCGCTCAAGGTCCACAGGCGCGAGGGCGAGCCCTGCCCGCGCTGCGGGACCACGATCGAGGCCGTCTACTTCTCCGAGCACCAGACCAACTACTGCCCGCAGGAGCAGACCGGTGGCCGCGTGCTCAAGGACCGGCGCCTCTCACGCCTCCTCAAGTAGGAGGCTGAAGTCCAGCGTCGGCGCCGAGTGGGTGAGGGCGCCGACGGAGATGAAGTCGACCCCGGTCTCGGCGATCGCCCGGACCGTCCCCAGCTCGACGCCGCCGGAAGCCTCCAGCGTCGGGCCGTCGGCGCCGGCCTGATCGTCGCGCAGGCGCACTGCCCTCCGCAGCGTCTCGGCGTCCATGTTGTCGAGCAGCAGTCGCTCGGCGCCGACCCCGAGCGCGTAGGCGACCTCTTCGAGGTCGCGGCACTCGATCTCGATCGGCAGGCCGGGCTGGGCCCGGCGCGCCGCGTGGACCGCCTTGGCGACGCCGCCCGCGAGCGCGATGTGGTTCTCCTTGATCAGGATCGCGTCGTAGAGGCCGATCCGGTGGTTGACCCCGCCCCCCGCCGCGACCGCGGCCTTCTCCAAGCCGCGCAGGCCCGGCGTCGTCTTGCGAGTGTCGAAGATCCGGGCGCCAGTCCCCTCGACCGCCTCGGCGAAGCGCGCGGTCAGGGTCGCGATCCCCGAGAGGTGGCCGAGGAAGTTGAGGGCGGTGCGCTCGGCCGCGAGCAGCGCCCGCGCCTGACCGCTCGCCAGCAGCACCTCGGCCGGCACCTCCTGGCGCCACTGGCCCTCGACCACGAGCCGGTCGACGTGCTCGACCCCGCACTGGCGCATCGTCTCCTCGACGGCGTCGAACCCGAAGGCGACCCCCGGCGCTTTCTGCACGATCCGCGCCCGTGCCCGCGCCTCCGCCCGCACCGTCGCCTCGCTGGTGACGTCGCCGGCGCCGAGGTCCTCGGCCAGGGCGCGGCGGACGATCTCGCTCAGCGGCTCGCCGGGGTCGGGCATCGCGCCAGCCTAGATCACCGCGCATCGGAGATTGGCCCCACCCTGGCGTGGTCAATCTCCGATGCATCTCACGTTTCGCCCCGCCGCCGCGTTTAATCCCCGAGGTGAGTGAGCTGCCCCCGTTCCAGACCCTGATCGACGAGCACGCCGGCGACGTGATGGCCGTGCTGCGCGGCGCGGTCGGTCGCGCCGACGCCGAGGACTGCTTCCAGGAGACCTTCCTCGCCGCCCTGCGCGCCTACCCGCGGCTGAGCGGCGCCGGCAACCTGCGCGGCTGGCTGATCACGATCGCCCACCGCAAGGCGATCGACCACCACCGCGCCCGGGGACGGCGGCCGCTGCCGGTGGCCGAGGTCACCGAGCAGGCGGTCACCGACCCGGAGCCGGGCGACGGGATCTGGACAGCGGTCGGCGCCCTGCCGCCCAAACAGCGGGCCGCGGTGACGCTGCGCTACGCAAGCGACCTGCCCCACGCCGAGATCGCCGCCGCGCTCGGCTGCTCGCCGGAGGCGGCGCGGCGGAGCCTGCACGAGGGAATCAAACGACTGCGAAAGGAGCTGGCATGAGGGCAGAGCTGCAGCAACCACTGGGCCGCCTGGCAGAGCGCGCCGCCGCGGAGGGCCTGCTCGACGTCGCCTACGCGACCGCCGACTCCCCCTTCGGGCCGCTGCTGCTGGCCAGGACCCCGCGCGGCCTGGTCCGGGTCGGCCTGCCCAACCAGGACGCCGACGCGCTGCTCGCCGACCTGGCGACGCGGGTCTCCCCGCGCGTGCTGGAGGCCCCCGCCGAGCTCGACGAGGTGCGGCGCGAGCTCGACCTCTACTTCGAGGGCAAGCTGACCGATTTCGACCTGCCGCTCGACTGGCAGCTGAGCAGGGACTTCCGGCGCCGGGTGCTGCGGGCGATCGCGCGCATCCCCTACGGCCAGACCCGCAGCTACACCGAGATGGCGAAGAGCGCGGGCAACGAGCGGGCGGTGCGGGCGGCGGGTTCCGCCTGCGGCTCGAACCCGATCCCGCTCGTCGTCCCCTGCCACCGCGTGCTGCGCACCAGCGGCGCCCTCGGCGGCTACGGCGGCGGCCTGCCGATGAAGGAGGGGCTGCTGCAGCTCGAGGGCGTCCTCGACGGCTGAGCCGCATGGCTAAAGGGTTTGTGGCCAGCAGCCGATCAAGGGGGCGATGCGACGCTCCCCCCTCGTCCTCCTTGTCCTCCTTGCCCTGCTCTGCTTCGTCCCTGTTGCGCGGGCGCTGACCCTGCCCGGCCCGGCCGGCTTCGACCTGCCCGAAGCCCTCGCCGCGCCGGCGGAGGAAGAAGACGAAGCGGCGAGCAGCGAAGAGGAAGGGATCGAAGGCTTCGAAGAAGAATGCGTAGAGGAAGAACCGGGCGAATGCGAAGAAGACGAAGGCGGCCCGGAGGCCCCGGCCGAGTGCCTGCTCACCACCGTCCGGCCGACCGCGTTCGCCTCCGGCAACAGCGACCGGGTTCGCCTCCAGGTCCGCTACACCGCCTCCGAGCCGACCGCCGTCAAGGTCGAGTACGGCCTCCACGGTGCCAAGGGCTCGCTCTTCCTCGGCAGCGAGAAGAAGCGCCTCGCGAAGAAAGGGGTGCTGACGCTGAGCCGCAAGCTGACCGAGAGCCAGGTGGCGAAGGTGCTGGCGGCGCGCGACTTCACCGTGCGCCTGCGCGTGCTGGCGGCGCCGCGCTGGTGCGGCCCCTACTTCGACCGCCACCTGGACGTGCGCCGCGCCACCCCGCGCGGCCTCACCTGGCTGCCGTCCGAATAATCCCTCCTAGGCTCAGCCGGCGAGAGTGTCGTCCAGCCAGGCGCCGGCGTCGCGCAGGTGCGCGGGGTCGATCTGGTGGCCGATGTCCGACTCGCGGTAGGTGACGTCGAGCCCGCCCTGCTCCAGCAGCTCGCGCGCCCGCTGCGCGAAGCCGACCTCGATGATCGGGTCGCGGCGGCCGTGGGCGATGAAGGCCCGCGTCCCCTCCCGGCCCTCGAAGCTCGGCTCCCAGCCGTCGACGACCGGCACGAAGCCGCTGAAGGCGAGGACGCCCGCCGGCGCCGGCCGCTCGGCGCCGAGCGCCATCGCGTAGCTCATCACCGAGCCCATCGAGAAGCCGCCGAGCACGGTCCGCTCCGGCCCGACCCCGGTCTCTTCCCAGAGCCGGTCGTGGAGATCGGCGAGCGCCGCGCGGGCGGCGTGGAAGCTGTCGTGGTCGGGGTAGCCGACCCGCGGCACCAGGTACCAGTGGTAGCCGGGCGAGCCGGGGAGCTGCAGCGGCGCCCGCGGCGTCACCACCCGCAGGCGGCCCTCGGGGTCGAGGGCGTCGGCGAGTCCGAGCAGGTCGCGCTCGTCGGTGCCGCGCCCGTGGTGCAGGACCAAGAGCCCCGCGGGCTCACCGGCCGCCGGGCGCTCCAGGTGGTGCAGCGGCTCCATCAGCTGGCCGACGCAGCCGCGGTCTTGTTGAGGAAGTCGCGGACGAACTCGTCGATGTCGCCGTCGAGGACCCGCTGCACGTCGCCGACCTCGTGCTCGGTGCGGTGGTCCTTGACCATCGTGTACGGGTGCATCACGTAGCTGCGGATCTGCGAGCCCCAGGCGACGTCTTTGACCTCGCCCCGCTGCCTCGCCAGCTCTTCGGAGCGTTTGCGCTCCTCCAGCTCGATCAGCTTCGAGCGCAGCAGCTGCATCGCGACCGCCTTGTTCTGCGTCTGCGAGCGCTCGTTCTGGCACTGGACGACGACGCCGGTGGGGATGTGGGTGATCCGCACGGCGGAGTCGGTCTTGTTCACGTGCTGGCCGCCGGCGCCGGAGGCGCGGTAGGTGTCGACGCGCAGGTCGGCGTCGTCGATCTCGACCTCGACCCCGTCCTCGACCACGGGGCCGACGTCGACCTGGGCGAAGCTGGTGTGGCGGCGGGCGGAGGAGTCGAAGGGCGAGATCCGGACCAGCCGGTGAACGCCCCGCTCGGCCGCGAACAGCCCGTAGGCGTTTTCCCCGCGGGCGATGAAGGTGGCGGACTTCAGCCCCGCCTCCTCGCCGGGAGACGCCTCGACCATCTCCACCTCGAAGCCGCGGCGTTCGGCCCAGCGCAGGTACATGCGCAGGAGGATCTCCGCCCAGTCCTGGGAGTCGGTGCCGCCGGCACCGGCGTGGACGCTGACCACGGCGTCGCCGGCGTCGTACTCCCCGCTGAACAGGCGCGCCTCCTCCAGCTCCGCCAGCCGCCGCTCGGCCGAGCCGAGCTGGGTCTCCAGCTCCGCCCCGATCTCTTCGTCCTCGGCCGCCAGCTCAGCCAGGTCGGCGAGGTCGGCGACGTCGGACTCCAGCTCGCGGAAGGTCTTCAGGCGTTTCTGCGCGCGCGCGTGCGCCGCTGAGGTGCGGGCCGCCGCCTCCTGGTCGTCCCAGAAGCCGGGCCGCTGCATCTCCTGCTCGAGGCGCTCGGCCTCGGCCTCCAGCGCAGTCGGGTCAAAGGTAGTCCGAGAGCAGGGACAGCTGCTCGCGGACGGCGGCCAGGCGCGGGGCGATCGCTTCGGTCGGGGCGGCGTCGGCCATGGCCGCAGGTTACTGCTCGCGCGAACCCTGAAGGGTTGTACGGGCTCCAGCACGCCCAATCGTTCACTCGCGGGCGAAGCCGAAGTCGCGTAGCGCCTGCTCCCGGTCCTCGCAGGGGCGCCAGGAGCGCACCCGCCGCTCGCGCAGCTCGAAGCACCAGGCCATCGCTTCCTCGCCGGCAGGCTCGCCGCTCTCGTCCCAGTGCCAGCGGCGCACGATCAGGGCGACGGCGCGGCCCCCTCCCCCCTCGGTCCCGTCCTCGTACAGCTGCTCCAGCTCGATCTCCTGCTGGACCCCGCCGGGCGCCCGCGTTGCCCAAACCCGAGCCGCGTCGCGCCCCTTGCGCAGGCCGCGACTGGAGTGAATCTCCACCTCGGGATCGAGCACCTCCACGAACGCATCGAGGTCCCGCTCGTTGAAGGCGCGGATGAACTCGCGGACGGGGTCGTGGCTCAAGGGACCGGCAGGCGGGCGCTAGGCCCCGTGGCACTTCTTGTACTTCTTGCCGCTGCCGCACCAGCAGGGGTCGTTGCGGCCGACTTTGTCGTGCTCGTCTTTGACCACGGTCTCGACCACCTCGCCGTTGCCGCCGATCGCCTGCGAAGCGGCGGTGTCGACGACGTTCGCCGCTCCCCCCGCGGCCGCGACCTGTTCGAGCGCCGAGGGCTGGCCCTCCAGGCTGCCCCCGGAGTAGTCGAGCGCGGTCGGCTCGTTGCCGCTGGCGGCGGCCCCGTTGGCCTGGGCGGGGTCGATTTCGATTTCGGCCCGGTAGACGAGGCGGCTGAACTCGTCCCAGATCGAGTGCATCAGGTCTTCGAACATCGAGTAGCCCTCGTTTTTGTAGGCGACGAGGGGGTCGATCTGGGCGAACCCGCGCAGGTGGATGCCTTCGCGCAGGTAGTCCATGTCGAAGAGGTGTTCGCGCCAGCGGTTGTCGATCACCTGCAGCAGGATCGAGCGCTCCAGATAGCGCATCAGCTCCTCGCCGAGCTGCTGCTCGCGGTCGTCGTAGGCGCTCATCGCGTCGTCGTCGAGCTCGTCTTTGAGCTTCTCGACCTCGACCGTCTCCGGTGCCAGGCTCGCGACCTCGATGCCGACCGGCCAGATCTGGCGCAGCTGCGTCTCCAGCTCCTCCATGTCCCATTCCTCGAGCAGGTCGGCCGAGGTGTACTCGTCGACCAGGCGCTCGATCACGCCCTCGACCTCGTCGCGGGCGGTCTCGGACATGTCGCGCCCTTCGAGGATCTCGCGCCGGTAGCGGTAGACGATGCGGCGCTGCTCGTTCATCACGTCGTCGTACTCGAGCACCCGTTTGCGGATCAGGAAGTTCTGTTCCTCGACCTTCTTCTGGGCGTTCTCGACGGTTTTCGTCAGCATCTTCGCCTCGAGCGGGACTTCGGTCCCGTCCTCGTCGACCGGCCCGAGGCGGTCGAGGATTTTGTAGATGCGGTCGCCGGCGAAGAGGCGGATCACGTCGTCTTCGGCGGAGAGGTAGAAGCGCGAGGCGCCGGGGTCGCCCTGGCGGCCGGAGCGGCCGCGCAGCTGGTTGTCGATCCGCCGCGACTCGTGGCGCTCGGTGCCGCAGATGAAGAGGCCGCCGAGCTCACGCACCTCCTCGGCCTCGGCCTTGCACTGGGGCTCGAGCTCGGCCGTCTTCTCCGCCAGCGCCTCCTCGTAGCCCTCGCTCTCGTGGGTGATGCCCTTCCTCTTCAGCTCGGTCACGGCGAGCTGTTCGGGATCGCCGCCAAGCTTGATGTCGACCCCGCGGCCGGCCATGTTGGTCGCGATCATCACCGCGCCCTTGCGCCCGGCCTGGGCGATCAGCTCGCCCTCTCGTTCGGCGTGCTCGGGCTTCGCGTTCAGCACCGCGTGCTCGATCCCCTCGCGTTTCAGCGCCTCGGAGATCATCTCCGAGACCTCTACCGAGGCGGTACCGACGAGGATCGGCTGTCCCGACTCGTGGCGCTCGAAGATCTCCCCGAGCACGGCCTTCCACTTGCCGTCTTTGGTCTTGAAGATCTGGTCGTTGTGGTCGGCCCGGACCATCGGCTGGTTGGTCGGGATCTCGACCACCGGCATTTTGTAGATCTTCATGAACTCGGTCGCCTCGGTAAGGGCGGTACCGGTCATGCCCGCGAGCTTGTCGTAGAGGCGGAAGTAGTTCTGCAGGGTGATCGTGGCCAGGGTCTGGTTCTCCTCGCGGATCGCCACCCCCTCCTTGGCCTCCACCGCCTGGTGCAGACCCTCCGACCAGCGCCTCCCCTCGAGGATGCGGCCGGTGAACTCGTCGATGATCATCACCTCGCCGTCGATCACCGCGTAGTCCTTGTCCTTCCTGTAGAGGGACTCGGCCTTGAGCGACTGGACCAGGTGGTTGACGAGGCTGCCGTTCTCGCCGAGGTAGAGGTTGTCGACCCCGAGGAACTGCTCGGCGTTCTTGACCCCGCGCTCGGTGGGGGCGACGGTCTTGTGCTTCTCGTCGTACTCGTAGTCGTAGTCGACGTCGGAGGTGTCCTTGGACTCGCCCAGCGATTTCAGTTTCTGTTTTGCCGGGACCCCGGCCAGCTGTTTGGCGAGGCGGGCGAAGGTGTAATAGGTCTGGGCGGCCTGTTCGGGGGCGCCGGAGATGATCAGCGGCGTCCGCGCCTCGTCGATGAGGATGTTGTCGACCTCGTCCACGATCGCGTACACGTGGTCGCGCTGGACGCAGTTCTCGAGGCTGGCCGACATGTTGTCGCGCAGGTAGTCGAAGCCGAACTCGGAGTTGGTCCCGTAGGTGACGTCCAGCCCGTATTTGCGCTGCCGGGCGGCGTGGTCGTCGAAGTCCTGGACCGCCGAGACGCTGACTCCTAGGGCGTCGTAGACCGGCTGCATCCATTCCGAGTCGCGGCGGGCGAGGTAGTCGTTGACGGTGACGACGTGGACGCTCTTGCCGGCGAGCGTGTTGAGGAAGACCGGGAGCGTCGCGGTCAGGGTCTTCCCCTCGCCGGTCTTCATCTCGGCGATCGCGCCGTCGTGCAGGACCATGCCGCCGATCAGCTGCACGTCGTAGTGGCGCTGGCCGATCGTGCGGCGGGCGGCCTCGCGGGTCAGGGCGAAGGCTTCCGGCAGCAGGCTGTCGAGCGAGGCGCCGTTGCGGGCGTGCTCGCGCAGGGAGTCGGCCTCCTCGCGCAGCTCCGAGTCGGCGAGCGCTTCCATCTCGGGCTCGAGCCTGTTGATCGCCTCGGCGCGCTTCTGGTAGGCCTTGAACTTGCGCCCCTCCCCAGTCCGCAGCGCCTTGGTCACGAGGTCCATTGCGGGCATCGGTCAAGGGTAGCGGTGCGGAGTCGCACGCGGATCGTTGGAATGCCCCTTGCCCCGAGCGGGTAGCGGGCGTACGATCGGTGCGAACCCACAAGGAGGCGCTCATGCGGATTGAGATTCGAGGCCGGAACGTCGAGATCACCGACGGCCTGCGTGAGATGGTGCGGAAGAGATTCCAGCGCCTTGGCCGGCAGGTTTCCCCGCTCGCGACGCTGGAGGTCGTGCTCTCGGAAGAGCGCAACCCACGGATCGCCGACAGCCAGGTGGCAGAGGCGACCTTCTACCTCAAGGGAAGAACGCTGCGAGCACACGAGGCCTCGCCCGACATGACCCACACGGTGCATGAACTGGCGGAGGACGTACGCCGCCAGGTCAAGAAACACCGCGAGCTGCTCCGCAAGCGGAGCCGCACGCGACACCTGGTCGACCAGATGCGCGGCCGGCCGGCGGAGCTGCACCCTTAGAAAGCTAGGCTCAAAGGCGCCGGGCGAACGTCACGGCGCACACGCGGGCCGCCCCGGCGGCCCGCAGAGCCTGCGCGCAGGCGGTCATCGTCGCCCCGGTCGTGAGCACGTCGTCGACCAGCATCACGCTGCGCGGGGCGGTCCCGGTCGCCTCGATCCGCGGCGGCTGCCCCAGCCGCTCGGCCCGGCGCCGCCCGACCTGCCGCCGGCCGCCGCGACGCCGCAGGCAGGGCTCCAGCGGCGAGCCGAGCCGCTCGGCGAGGGCCGCCGCCAGCTCCCCGGCGGGGTCGAACCCCCGTCGCCGCATCCGCACCGGCGCCGGCGGAACCGGCACGATCGCCCCGCTCAGCATGTGGGCGGGCGCCAGCCACTGGATCCGGTCCGCCATCAGGTCGGCGACTGGCAGCAGGCGGCGGAACTTCAGCGCCGCGACCAGGTCCCGCGCCACCCCCTCGTGCGGCGCCGAAGACCAAGCCCGGTCGAGGCCGGGCGGCCCCTTCCCGAGCAACGGCTCCGCCATCGACAGCCGTCGCCCACAACGAGTGCAGACCACGGCCTCGGGCCGGCAGGAACGACCGCAGGCCGCGCACAGCGGCGGTGCGACGACCAAGCTGATAGCCCGCAAGCTCTCCACGCCGACGATCCTTGCCGGGACCGGCGCACGCGTGGTGCGCACAAAGCAAATTGTTTGGGGAGGGACCTGGTCGTCCTCCGTGCGAATTTAGTCGCGCCCCTGCGGGGCTGCTCCCGATGCTGCTGTTCCCCTATGGGGAACAGGAATCAGATTGCATATCGCGGCCTTCGGCCACATTCGCCCGGAGGACGACCAGGCCCCTCCGCCAACACGCAGTAGTGGGACGACCGAGACCCGGAAGCTAAAGAGACAAGGGCGCGGAGATCTTGCTCAAGCGGTGGAGCTGGCGGCTCCTCGGAGCTCCCGGCAGATCATGGCGACCGCCTGTTGGGAGGGCACCGGTACCCCTCCGCGGGAATGTCGCAAAGCGGCGGAAATGCAATCCGATCCCTGCGCCCCATAGGGGCGCACCAACCCCAGGGAGCAGCCCCGCAGGGGCGCGACTGAATTCACGCGGAGGGGTACCGGTGCCCTCCCCTCAGAGCTCTTCAGGAGCGAGCGCCGGCGATTGCGCCGATCAGCACCGAGCCGGGTGGGATCTCGGTGCCCGGGAGGACGATCGTTTCGCGGAGCCGGCTGCCGGCGCCGATCTTGACTCGCTCACCGACCACCGAAGGCCCGTCGATCCGGACGTCGTCGCCGATCTCGCAGCCCTCGGCCAGCAGCACCGGCCCCAGCAGCGGGCCCTCGTCGCCGGCGGGCTCGCCGCTGCGGAAGCCGTCGAGCAGCTCCCCCTCGCGCTCGACCTCGACCGCGCCGCTGAGCGCGTCGTAGGTGCTGTCGCGCAGCTCCTCGAGGTTGCCGATGTCGTTCCAGTAAGCGTCGATCTCGTGGGAGTAGAAGGGCACGTCGCCCTCCAGCAGCCGCGGAAAGACGTCCATCGCCCAGTCGGCGAACCCGGGCGGGCCCCCCGGCCCGGCCGCCTTGCTGGTCCCGGGGTCGGGGAAGAAGTCGAAGATCTCGGAGCGGAACATGTAGATGCCGCAGTTGGCGAGGTCGGAGAGGGCTTCGGCGGGCTCGGGCTTCTCCTGGAAGCCCTGGATGCGCCCGTCGGCGCCGGTGATCGCGACCCCGAACTGGCTGGTGTCCTCGACCCGCTTCGTCGCCAGGGTGGCGATCCCGTCGTGGGACTCGTGGAACTCGCGCATCGCGGTCAGGTCGAGGTCGGTGAGGGCGTCGCCGGAGATGATCAGGAAGTCCTCGCCGAGGAACTCGGCGGCGTTGCGGACGCCGCCGGAGGTGCCGAGCAGCTGCTCCTCCGGGCTGTAGGTCAGCTCGACACCGAACCTGGACCCGTCGCCGAAGTAGTCCTCGATCGTCTCCGGGAACCAGTGCAAATTGGCGATCGTCTCGGTGAAGCCGTGGCGGGCGAGCAGGCGGAGGATGTGCTCCATCACCGGCCGGTTCAGCACCGGCACCATCGGCTTCGGTAGCTCGTAGGTGAGCGGGCGCAGGCGGGTGCCGAGCCCGGCGGCCAGGACCATCGCCCTCATGGCCGTCCCATCTCCCCCTTGAAGCGCTCGATCGCCTCCACCGGCAGCGGGTCCACCCCGCGCGCCTTGGCCAGCTCCAGCGAGACGAGGTCGCCCAGCATCACTGCCCAGAGCAGGCGGGCGACGCGGGTCTCACCGGCGGTCTCGACCCTGACCGCGGTGGCGCCGTCGGCCTCGACCGCAGCCGCGGTCAGCTCAAAGCGGCGGCGCTCGCGTGGGTGCTGGTCGCTGTCCTCGAGGAAGACAGCCGCGAAGCGCCCGTCGGCGGCGGCCCAGCCGCAGAGCTCGTTGTGGTCGGCCTCGGGCAGCTCGGAGCAGAAGGCCGGGAGCTTGGCGTTCTCGTTGACCTGGGTCTTCCAGCGCCGCGCCACCGGCGCGGTCAGGTCGGCCCCGTAGAGGACCGGGAAGGCACTCCCCAGCCGCGCCGCGATCTCGGTGGCGCGCTCCTGCAGCGCCTCGGCCTCGGCGGTGAGAAAAGCCGCGGCGGCGTCGATCTCGGTGTGCACCCGGGGCGCCGCGCCCGCCAGCGCCGCCACCTCGGCGGAGATGGCGAACATGTAGGCGACCGCGGCACGGGGCTGGAAGATGCCGGGCAGGCCGACCACCGGCAGGCCGGCGGCGCGGGCGCCGTCGACCAGCTCGCCGCCGGTGCTGGCGACGATGCGGCGGGCGCCGAGCGCCTCCGCCGCCGCAAAGCAGGCGAGCGTCTCCTCGGTGTTCCCTGAGTAGCTGGAGCAGAGCACGGTCCACTCCGGCGTTACCCAACTCGGCAGCTCGTAACCGCGGACCGTGATCAGCGGCCGGGTGAGGCGGTCGCCGAGCGCGGCGGCGGCGAGGTCGCCCCCGATCGCCGAGCCGCCCATCCCGCAGACCATCACCCCGGCCGCGTCGGCCGGCTCGAGGCGCGCCGACTCGATTCGCCAGAGGGCGTCGCGCAGCTGGTCGGGAATGCCGAGGACGTCGTCGATCATGAGGTCTTCTCGGGCACCCTTTCATTACTGCCCACGATCGCGCCGCGCAGCTCCGCTCCCGCCGCGAGCACGGCGCCGGGACCGAGCACCGAACCCCCGAGCCGGGCCCCGGGCCCGACCTCGCAGCCGTCGAGCAGGACCGAGTCGCGCACCTCGGCGCCGGCCGCGATGCGGCAGCCCGGCGAGACGACCGCCCGCGGCCCGACCGTGGCGCCCGCGTCGACCTCGGCACCGGGAGCGACGAAGAGGCCCGGCGCGGTCGGCCGCACCCGCGTCTCGACCCGGCCCTCGAGGATGTCCCAGCTCGCCTGCAGGTAGCGCTCGGGGACGCCGACGTCCATCCAGTAGCCGTCGAGGCGCACGGCACCGAGGCCGTCGCCGATCAGGCGCGGGAAGACCTCGCGCTCGATCGATACCTCGCGCCCCGGCGGGATCAGGTCGAGGACGGAGCGGTTCAGGCAGTAGGCGCCGGCGTTGATCTCGCCGGGGACGGCCTCGCCGGTCTTCTCGAGGAACTCGGTCACGGCGCCCCCGGCGTCGAGACTGACCAGGCCGTAGGCGGCCGAGTCCTCGACCGGGTAGAGGGCGATCGTCGCCCGCCCCCCGCGCTCCTCGTGGACCCGGGTCAGCGCGGTCAGGTCGAGGTCGGTGAGGACGTCGCCGTTGAGGGCCAGGAACCCCTCGTCGAGCCGATCGCCGAGCGAGTCGGCGGCGAACCGGATCGCGCCGGCGGTGCCGCGGCGATCGGGCTCGGTCACGTAGGTGAGGCGCACGCCCGAGTGGGTCTCCTCCCCCAGCGCCTCGCGCAGGACGTCGGGGAGGAAGCCGCAGGCGAGGACCGCCTCGGTGACGCCGTGCGCCGCCAGCCACTCGATCATGTAGGCGAGGAAGGGGCGGTCGACCAGCTTCAGCGCCGGCTTCGGCACGTCGTTGGTCAGCGGCCGCAGCCGCGTTCCCTCCCCCCCGACTAGGACGATCGCTTGCATCGTCCTAAGCGTTTTAGGACGGGGCGCCGATTTCCTGCTTCTTGCCGATGCCCTCGTACTCGAACCCGGCCGCGCGCAGCTTCTCGGGATCGAGGAAGTTGCGGCCGTCGACGAGCAGGGCCCGGGTCATGCGGCCGGCCACCTCGCCCCAGTCGAGCTCGGCGAACTCGCCCCACTCGGTGACCAGCACCGCGGCGTCGGCGCCGTCCAGCGCCTCGACCGCAGAGCCGGCGAGCTCGACCGAGCTCAGCAGCTCCCCGGCCCGCTCGCTCGCCACCGGGTCGTAGGCGACGACCTCCGCCCCCTCGCCCTGCAGGCGGGCCGCCAGCACCAGGCTCGAGGCCTCGCGCATGTCGTCGGTGTCGGGCTTGAAGGCGAGGCCGAGCAGGGCAACCCGCTTGTCGATCAGCGAGCCGAGGTGCCGCTGCAGCTTCGCGACCACGCGCCGCTTCTGCAGCTCGTTGACCTCGATCACCGCGGTCAGCAGCTGGAAGTGGTAGCCGGTGTTGCCGGCCAGCATCTTCAGGGCGCTGACGTCCTTGGGGAAGCAGGAGCCGCCGTAGCCGATGCCGGCGCGCAGGAAGGAGGAGCCGATCCGCTCGTCGAGGCCCATGCCGCGGGCGACCTCGCCGACGTCGGCACCGACCTCCTCGCAGACGTTGGCGATCTCGTTGATGAAGGAGATCTTGGTCGCCAGGAAGGCGTTGGAGGCGAGCTTGATCATCTCGGCGCTGGCGACGTCGGTGCGGAGGATCTCACCGCCGAGCGGCTCGTAGAGGCGGGCGACCGCGTCGCCGGCCCCCTCGTCGCCGGAGTCGGCCCCGATCACGACCCGGTCGGGGTTCATGAAGTCCGCCACCGCGGTCCCCTCCTTGAGGAACTCGGGGCAGGAGACGTAGGGCAGGCCGGGGCGGTCGCGGCGGATCGACTCACCGGTCCCGGCCGGGACGGTGCTCTTCATGATCAGCACGTGCTCGCTGTCGGCGGGCAGCTCCTCGACCACGGAGCGCACCCGCGAGAGGTCGGCGTCCCCGGAGTAGGTCGGCGGCGTGTCGACGCAGACGAAGAGCAGGCGGGCGCTGCCGAGCAGCTCCGGCATGTCGGTGGTGAAGGTGAGGCGCTCGGCGTTGCGCTGCACCAGCTCCGCCAGCCCCGGCTCGTGGATCGTCAACTCACCCCGCGAGAGGGCCTCCACCTTCTCCGGGAGGATGTCGCGGGCGACCACCTGGTGCCCCAGCTCGGCGAAGCAGGCCGCGGTCACCAGACCGACCCAACCGACTCCGATCACACCTACCGGCTCGCGCTGCTCGCTCACTGCTGCCCCTTCCGCTTCGGTTTCACCTTCGGGACCAGCACGTCCGCAGAGCGCGCCATCCCGACCATCTGGTCGTTGCTCAAGCTCTTCAACAAGTCATTCGAGACCCAGTAGCTGTTCTCGCCGCGGTGCCAGGCGATCAGCCGGATGCGGCCGCTGTCGGCGAAGATCTCGTACTCGCGGCCGTTGATCTCCTTCGTTTCGCTCGGGTTGCCGAGGATCGGCGGGTCGCTCCAGCCGCGGATGCCCTGCACCCCGTAGTAGTGAGTGCCGTCGGACTCTTCGGAGACGATCACCATCCGGTAGGCCTCGTGGCGGTCACCGGACTCGTCCTTGATCCCGTAGACGAACGGGTCGACGATCTTCTGCGAGGGGTCGGTTTCCTCGAAATAGGCGCCGGAGGGAAGCCGGGTCGGGTAGTAGATCGGGAAGTGGCCGTTGACCCGCCGGGCGGCGATCTCGGCCTCCATCTCGCCCGCTTCGCGGGCGGGCACCAGTTCGTCGGAGCCGGGCGGCTTCGGCTTCACGATCGGCTCTTTCTTGCGCTTCTTCTTGGCCTTCTTCTTCGCTTTCTTGGCGGCGGCGTCCTGTTCCTGTTCTTCCGCCCCTTCCTGGTTCGCGGTCGCACCGCCGCTCGCTTCGATGCCGAGGAACTGGTTGACCGCTTCGTTGATCGCTTCCGGCGTCGCGGTGACGAAGCTCGGCCCCAGTTCGGCCGGGAACTGGACCTCCTTGATCTCGGCGCTGCGCACGGAGACAAAGAGTTTGAGCACGTCGAGCATCGTCTTTTCGTCGCTGATGTCGGAGGTCGTGTATTTGGTGAAGATCGCGATCAGGTCTTTGTCGCCGCCGCCGAAGAAGACGTCCTTGACCAGGTCGTCGACCGAGATCCGCTCGCGGGCGGCGCTGATGAAGTCCTGCTGGCGAGCGGAGCGGACGATGTCGGTGTCGGTGTGGCGGTAGCGCACGTACTCGAGCGCCCGCTTGCCGCAGAGCAGCTGGTAGCCCGGCTTGACGTTGATCTCGGCGTACTGTTCGGCGGCACCTTCGTTGGAGTGGTAATAGCGGCGGTCGATGTCCGTGTAGACGCAGCCGATCGCGTAGACCGCCTGGACGAACCCGAGGAAGTCGACGTTGACGACGTGGTTGATCGGCAGCCCGGTCAGCTGCTTGACCGTCTGCAGGGTCAGCTTCGGTCCACCGTAGGCGTACGCTTCGTTGAACTTTCCGGTCCCGTACCCGGGGATTTCGACTTTCAGGTCGCGCGGGATCGAGAGCACCGCTATCGCCTTCTTGTCGGGGTCGAGGCGCAGCAGGATCGTCGTGTCCGAGCGCCCGGGGTCCAGTTCTTCCCCGGCCCGCTTGTCGGAGCCCAGGATGAGGATGTTCTGCGGCTCCCCACCCTCGACTTTCGCGAGCACGCGCTCGACCCGGTTGCTGAAGGCGCCGTTGTCGGAGAGCTCCTTGGCGACGCTGTCGAAGTAGTTGAGGATCCCGATCGAGGTCGCGGAGGCGGAGGCGGCGACGATCAGGAACGAGGCGACGCCGAACCGCCACCAGAAGCGCTTCGGCTTCGGTGCCGCGTCAGGGTCGCCCTCGGGGGGCGGCTTCTTCGGGGCCCAGCCGGCCCCGGGGGCATCACTCATCGCCGAGCTTGCCCGGGATCGCCCGCAGGAAGGAGTCGAGCGCCTGCCGGTAGCTCTCCAGGGAGGAGACCGACACCCACTCGCCGGGGCCGTGGTGCCCCGACCCGATCGGCCCGAACTCGACGGCGGGGACGCCGACCCGCAGGAAGGAGACGGCGTCGGAGGCGCCGTCGCGGCCGACGCTCATCGGCTCGCCGTCGTGGTGCGCCGCCGCCGAGGCGCGCAGGCCGCGCACGAACGGCGAGTCGCGGTCGACCGTCGCCGGCGGCCGTGTGAACAGCGGCGCCGTCTCGCTGTCCGGCAGGCCACGGACTTCCTCCAGGATCGCGGCGGGGTCCTGGTCGGGGAGGTAGCGGATGTCGACGTCGATGACGCACCGGTCGGGCACCTTGTTGAGCGCGTCGCCGCCCCAGATGCGGCCGAGGTTAATCGACGGGCGGTCGAACAGGTCCGACGACTCGCGCGCGAACGGCAGGCTCTCGATCTGGCGGAACACGTCGACGGCCTTGAGCACGGCGTTGTCACCGACCCAGGGCGTCGAGCCGTGCGCGGCGGTCCCCGAGACCTCGATCCGCATCGCCAGCACGCCCTTCGCCTGGACGCCGATGTAGAGGTCGGTCGGCTCGCCGGTGATCGCGAAGTCGCACGTGTAACCCTGCTCGACGAGGTAGTCGGAGCCGCGCTGATCCTCCTCCTCGGACTCCTCGTCGCAGACGCAGAGGAAGTGCACGCGCACTGCGTCCTGGTCGGCCAGCTCGCGGACGGCACACATGATCGAGGCGAGGCCGC
>DASUQC010000027.1:0-73526 GCA_036280745.1 Solirubrobacterales bacterium | reverse complement strand
TTTCGCCTTTCCACCATCTCGGTCAGCCGCGAAGTCTGCGGCGAAAAGCCCAGCGAAGGTAGCGGGACACCCCAACACTTCCCCCCGGAGCACCCAGCAGCGAGGCGTCAGCCCGGCGTCATCCCCGAGGTCGCACCGTCGGAGGTCCAGACCCTGACGATGTCGCGCATCGAGAGGACGCCGACGGCGTCGGGGCCGTCGAAGACGACCAGGTGGCGGACACCGCGGCGGGACATCTCGGCGGCGGCCCGCTCGAGGCTCCAGTCGGGCGCCGCGGCGATCACTCCCTCGCTCATGTGCTCGCCGACCCGCTCGACGTCGGGGTCCTCGCCGGCGCCCACGGAGACGAGCAGGTCGCGCTCGGTGACTATGCCCGGGGTCGGCGACTCGTCGTCGAAGACCAGCGCCGCACCCGTGCCCGCGTCGACCATCTTCGTCGCCGCCTCACGCAGCGTGTGCGAGGGCCCAACCGTCAGCGAAACCTCCGACATCCCGTCCCTGACCTGCATTCTGGGCCTCCTTCGCCACGCGTTCGAGTTAGTGCGGATCGACGCAAGAGTACCCGGTCTCGCAAGGTCCGAACAGGACGCTTTCAGGCGGCCCCGGCATATAGACTCCGGCCCGCCGCCAGCCGTATGCACCGCACCTCGAAACTCATCCGCCCGCTCCTCGCCCTTGCCATTCTGGCCGCCGTCGTCGTGGCCGCCTCCGGCTGCGGGACGACGAGCGCCGACACCGAGCGCGGGCGCGTCCTCTTCAAACAGAAATGCGGCACCTGCCACGCGATGGCGCAGGCCGGGTCCACGGCCCAGATCGGCCCCGATCTCGACGACGCCTTCGCCTCGGCGCGTGAAATCGGCCAGACCGATGCGACGATCGAGGGCATCACCGCCGCCCAGATCGAGTCCCCGCGCCCGGTGACCGACAACGCGGCGGTCTCGATGCCGCCCGACATCGTCGAGGGCCAGGACCTGATCGACGTCGCCGCCTACGTCGGCATGTACGCCGGCGTCCCCGGCGCCGCTCCGCCGAAGGTCCCCGGCGGCCCCGGCGCCCAGGTCTTCGCCAACAACAACTGCGGCGGCTGCCACACGCTGGCGGAGGCGCAGGCGGGCGGCGTCACCGGGCCGAACCTCGACGAGGTGCTGCCCGGCCAGAGCATGGCGAAAATCCACGAGGACATCGTCGATCCGAACAAAGTCATCGCCCCGGGCTATCCGCCCAACGTGATGCCGCCGAACTACGAGCAGGAACTGTCGCCGAAAGAACTCGACGACCTCGTCAAGTACCTGATCGAAAGCACTTCCGGCAAAGCCTCCAAAGGCGGCTGAGCAGCGCGGCCGGCGGCCGCTGCGATCATTGCGAGCGATGCGGCAACGCCTCCGAGACCGCTTCCAGATCTCCCCCCGGCGCTATGCCCAGGTCACCGCGGTGGCGCTGGCGGCGTTGGCGCTGATCGTCCTCACCGGCGCGGCGGTGAGGCTGACCGGGTCCGGCCTCGGCTGCCCGGACTGGCCCAAATGCCACGGCGGGACGACGCCCCCGCTCGAGTACCACGCGGTGATCGAGTACGGCAACCGGCTGCTGACCGGGTTCGTCGGGTTCGCGGTGATCGCCGCCAGCCTGCTCGCCTTCTTCCGCGTCCCCTATCGCTGGCACCTGGCCCTGTTCGGGGCGCTGCTGCCGCTAGGCGTGCTGGGGCAGGCGATCCTCGGCGCCCTGGTCGTCAAGTACCACCTCGCCCCGGGGCTGGTGATGTCCCACTTCATCCTCTCGATGATGCTGCTCGACGCCGCCTTCGCCCTCGCCTGGTGCTCGCGCTACGAGCCCTGGGAGCGGCGCCGCTCCAGCGACCGGCTCGGGGTCTGGGCGGTGCGGGCGCTGATCCCGCTCGGGCAGCTGACGATCCTGGCCGGGACGATCGCCACCGCCTCCGGGCCCCACGCGGGCGACCACGAAGGGGAGCTCGTCCACCGCTTCGATTTCCAGGGCGCCGAGACCCTGGAATGGGTCGTCCAGCGACACGCGGCGATCGCCGCGATCTACGGCTTCGCCGCGATCGCGGTCTGGTTCCTCCTGCGACGCCCTGACGGCGACAGGCGGGCGCTGACGCCGCTCACCGTGGTGATCGGCCTCCTCGCCCTGCAGGGGGCCATAGGAGCCGTCCAGTGGTCGCTGGAGCTGCCGGCTGGGATCGTCTGGGTCCACATCGCCGTGGCGACGCTGAACTGGCTGGCGATGCTGTGGACGGTCGCCGCGGCAGGACGGCTCGAGCCGCGCAGCGAGCCCCTCCCCGCCGAGGGCGAGCGAAGGCCCGGCGCGACCGAGGCAGCCGCCGGCGCGCTCTAGCTTGCTCCCCTTCTGGCTCTCGATCGGCGCCCTCAGCCTCCTCCAGGCGGCGCTGGTCGCGGCGCCCCGGCCCGCGGTCTCCCCCCTGCTCGCGGGCCTGCGCAGCAGCTCCTGGGCCCTCGTGCTGCCGCTCTCGATCGTGGTCGTCGTCGCCGCGATCGCCCTCGATTCCGCGGTCGCCGACTTCCTCACCTACCTCGCGCTCGTCGCGGTGCCGCCCCTGGCCGCCCTGGCCCTCGCCGGCATCGTCCGCGGCGGGCGCCCGCCGCTCGCGCTGCTGGCGGTCCCCCTCTTCGCGGTCGCCTGGGCCGCCGGCGATTCCCTGGCCGGGGAGACGGCGGCGCTGGCGCTCTCCGCCCTCGCCTGCGTCAGCCTCGGCTGGCTGCTGGCCTGCCTCGTCCCCGGCCGCTGGCTGAAGCTGGGGATCTACGCGATGGCCGCGATCGACGCCTGGCTGGTCGGCGCCAACCTGCTCCAGGGCCCCAACGCGGTCCTCAACGCCGCCGCGCCGGGCGACCTGCCGCAGTTGCAGTTCGTCTCCTTCGGGTCCGCCCTGATGGGGTTCGGCGACATCTTCGTCGCCGCCGTGCTCGGCGCCCTGCTGGCCTCAGAGCGCCGCCTGCAGCTGGCCGGGGCGGCGCTCGCCGCTGTCCTCGGCCTCTCCTTCGACTTCCTCTTCTTCGCGCTCGACTCGCTGCCCGCCACCGTCCCGATCGCGCTGACCCTGGCGGTCCTGGAGGTGGCCGGCAAGGGGCGACTCAGAGCTGGGTCGCCACCAGGGCCGCGGCAGCGGTGAGAAAGGCGGCGATCATCCCGCCGAAGAGCTGGATCATCAGCTTCTGCAGCCCGTCGAAGCGAGCGTTCATGTCGCGCTGCAGCGCGTCGATGCGAGCGTCCACCTGCGCGAATCGCTGATCGACCTGCGCAAACCGTTCGTCGACACGGCGAAAGCCTTCGTCGACCCGGTGGTTGAGGTCGTCGAGGCGCTCGTCGGTCCAGCTCTCTCTCACGGTGACGTGCATGGTCTCACACTTGCGGGCGCGGCGCTACGTGTTGTCTGCGAAACGAAAAGGTTTCGCCTCAGAACTCATGCCGCTTGCGCGCAAACCAGCGCCAAGCGTGAACGCCGGCGGCGATGGCCAGCACCAGGCCCCACAGCGCCCCGAAAAGCGGCCGGGTCAACAGCGTCAGAGCGATCACCGAGGCAGCCGCCACACCGACGATCACGACCCAGCGAAAGACCGCCTGCTCGGAGATCATCATCGGCGCATCTTCCTCCATGCTCGGCCGTACGACGCAGGCCGCGAAAACCAAGCCTGGCTAGGACGCAGGGAGCGAGATGAGGGGAGCGCACTCACGTGCGTGACCCGATATCGAGCGACCGAGGACACCGCCTGGCGCCGGTTTGCAGCGGCCCGGCTAAAGAATGTAAACGGTTACATAAACGATGATCCACATGACGTCGACGAAGTGCCAGTAGATACCGGGCACCTCGACGCCGAGATGGTCCTTCGCCGCGGGACCGAAGTGGCCGCGGAAGGCGCGGATCGTCGCGAAGCTGAGCAGCATCAGGCCGACGAACACGTGAGCTCCGTGCAGGCCGGTGAGGCTGTAGAAGATCGAGCCGAAGCCGAGGTCGCGGGCGCTGAAGCCGATGTGCACGTACTCGTTGACCTGGATGAAGAGGAAGGCGGCGCCCAGCAGCCAGGTCAGGACCAGGCCGACCTTGAGGCCGGTGTGGTAGCCGCGGCGGATCGACTCCAGGGCGTAGTGGATCGTGAAGCTGGAGGAGACCAGGATCGCCGTGTTGATCCCCGCCACGGCCTTGGGCAGCTCGTAGGGCTCCGGCGGCCAGGCGTCCGGCGCGACGACCACCCGCAGGAAGAAGTAGGAGGCGAAGAAGGCCCCGAAGAGCATGACCTCGGAGACGATGAAGAGCAGGATGCCGAGCGTCTGCCGGTCGATGCGCGAGCTCTCGTGCGCCTCCGGCGGACCATGGTGGTCGTGCTCCTCGGCGTGTCCGAGGGCGACGGTCGCGCTCTCCATCAGGCCTCTCCTCCCTCTGCGACGGCAGCGGCGACTGCGGTGGGCGGCCGGCCGACCTCGATGTGCTCGACCTGCTTGTCGGTGATCTCGCGCACCCGCCCGATCAGGTCGTCCTCGAGCCATTGGGAACGCTCGCCGGCGAAGGTCGAGATCAGCACCTCGTCGATCCGGTAGTGCTCGATCGCGTTCGTCACCGCCTGGAAGGGGTCGGGGCTCATCGGCTGGCCGGTGGCGTCGATCTCGGCCTTGTAGAGCTCGGCCAGGGTCGAGGCCAGATCGCGGACGATCGTCGCCTCGTCGACGTCGTCGGCGCGCGGGCAGACGATCGTGTAGCGGTGCGGGTGCCCGGCGGCGCGCTCCGTCAGCCGACTGACGAGGTCGGGGGCGGCGACCGTCTGGGTGGCGACGACGAGCGTGTGGCTTTTCTCCCAGCTGATCGCGTCGTCTTCGATCCGCACCGGGATGTGGGTCACCTTGGTGTCCGGCTCGATTCGGGCCTTCGCCCACTCGACCAGGTCCTTGCGGGTGAGCCCGAAGCGGGTGTCGTAGAGGCAGGAGAGCAGCACCTCGGACGGGTCGTGGGCGCGGACGGCGTCGTCCAGGGCGAGAGACGAATCGGGGTCCATGACCTCGCCGACCGAGTCGATGCCGAACTCGGCCAGTACCGACATCGTCACCTCGACCCGCGCCCGGGCCGCTTCGCGCACTTCGCCGGAGGCGATCAGCTGCCCGACCGCCGGCTCGTTCTGCGGCGCCGCGACCACCACGCCGGAGGCCCCCTCCTGGCGCTCGCGCACCGCCTGCAGCAGCTTGCGGCCACCGGCCACCTCGTTGAGGAAGACCAGCAGCGGCCGGCCCTCGCCCGCCTCGCTCATGAAGAGGTCCCCGCCGTGCTCGTGGAGCCGGCGATCGCCGGCTCTTTCTCCGGCACCTCCGCGCCTTCGCCAGGCATGATCGCGTGCTTGGCGCCGGGCACACCGAACTCGTAGGGCCCGCCGACGACGCGCGGGATCTCCGGGAAGTTGAAGATCGGCGGCGGCGAGGAGACCTGCCACTCGATCGAGTTGGCGCGCCACGGGTTGGCCTCGGCGCGCGGGCCGAACTTCCAGCTGACGACCATGTTGTAGAGGAAGACGAGCTGGACAGCGCCGAGGATGAAGGCGAAGCAGCTGATCAGGAGGTTCCAGTTGCCGAACTGCTCGGCGTAGTCGGCGACGCGGCGCGGCATCCCGTCCATGCCGACCCAGTGCATCGGGACGAAGGTGCCCCAGGTCCCGACCAGGGTGCCCCAGAAGTGGACGCGGCCGAGTTTCTCGTCGTACATGCGCCCGGTCATCTTCGGGAACCAGTGGTAGATCCCGGCGAAGATCGTGAAGACGGAACCGCCGAAGAGGACGAAGTGGATGTGGGCGACGATGAAGTAGGTGTCGGAGACGTGGATGTCGATCGGCACCATGCCCAGCATGACGCCGCTGATGCCGCCGATCGTGAAGGTGACGATGAAGGCCAGCGCGAACAGCATCGCCGTCGAGTAAGTGTGGATCTTGCCGAAGAAGAGCGTCCCCAACCAGGAGAAGATCTTGATCCCGGTCGGGACCGCGATCAGCAGGGTCGTGATCATCATCGGCACCCGCAGCCACGAGAACATGCCGGCCACGAACATGTGGTGGGCCCAGACCGAGTAGCTGAGGACGACGATCCCGATCAGCGCCAGCGCCATCAAGCGGTACCCGAAGATCGGTTTACGGGCGTGGGTGGAGATGACCTCGGAGATGATCCCGAAGCCGGGCAACATCATGATGTAGACGGCTGGGTGCGAGTAGAACCAGAAGATGTGCTGGTAGCTGATCACGTCGCCGCCGGCCGCGAACTCGAAGAAATTGGTGTGGAGGACGCGGTCGAAGAGGACCATGAACTGGACGCCGGCGATGAACGGGGTCGCGGCGACGACCAGCAGCGAGGTCGAGAGGTTGGCCCAGACCAGCAGCGGCATGCGCCAGATGGTCATCCCGGGCGCACGCATGGTGATGATCGTGACCAGGAAGTTGAGCGCCGTCGCGATCGAGGAGGCGCCCGCGAACTGGACGCCGAGGTTAAAGAAGGACTGGCCCAGCGGCGCCCCGGTGGAGAGCGGCGCGTAACCGGTCCAGCCGGCGTCGAAGGCGCCGCCCGGCGCCAGGAAGCTGCCGATGAACATCAGCCCCGCCAGCGGCAGCATCCAGAAGCTGAGCGCATTGAGGCGCGGGAAGGCCATGTCCGGCGCGCCGATCATCAGCGGCAGCACGTAGTTCGCGATCCCGGCGAAGACCGGGATCACGAAGACGAAGATCATCAGCACCGCGTGGGTCGAGAAGAGGCTGTTGAACATCGCCGCGTCGACGATCTGGGTGCCGGGCTGCGCCAGCTCGGCCCGGATCATCATCGCCATCAGGCCGCCCACGAAGAAGAAGAAGAAGGTGGTGACGATGTACTGGATGCCGATCACCTTGTGATCGGTGTTGAAGCGGAAATAGTCCTTCCAGCTGGTCGCCCCGTGCTGCGAGTGGTCCTCCGGGATCGTCGGCAGGCCGGCCGCCCAGCGCAGCCAGTAGTCGAAGCAGCCGAACCCGGCGAGGAAGCCGAGCGGCGCGGTGATCAGCGGCACGATCACGTGCGGGTAGCCGGTCTGCTCGGTCTGGTAGAGCGGCAGGTCGGAGATCGCGCGCAGGGCGATCACGAGGCCGAAGCCGAAGGCCCCCGCCGCGAGCGCGCCAAGGACGCCTCGAACCCATCCCGGTTGCTTGATCGCAGCCAACATCAGATCCAGATCCTCTCCATTATGCCTACGCCCCCCCGCTGCCTACCGGCGTCGGGTCGCTCTCCTCGTCGTCGAGGAATTCCATGTAGGTGTCCGGCAGTTTCTGCTCCAGGCCCGCCACCCACTGGTTGAATTTCGCTTCCGGCTCGACCACGACCTTCGCCCGCATCGAGGCGTGGCCGAAGCCGCAGAGCTCGGTGCAGACCAGCTGGTAGGTGCCGACCTTGTCGGGCGTGACGATCGCCGTCGTCGTGATCCCGGGCACGTTGTCTTTCTTGATCCGCCACTCGGGCACCCAGAAGGAGTGGATCACGTCGAGGGCGTGCATCTTGAAGTGAATCGGGCGGTCGACCGGGACGTGCAGCTCGCCCTCGTTCCAGGCGTAGTCCTTGCCCGGATAGGCGAAGCTCCAGGCGTACTGCTGCGAGAAGACCGAGACCGTCAGCGGGCGGTCGCCCGGGTCTTCGATCTCGTCCAGGACCTTCCAGCTGTAGCCGCCGGCGAAGAGGACGATGATCGTCGGGATCAGGGTCCAGGCGACCTCGAGCCGGGTGTTGCCGTGGATCGGCTCGCCGTCGGACTCGTCGCCGGGCTTGGCTTTGAACTTCCACAGCGCGTAGAACAGCATCACCATCACCAGCGAGAAGACGAAGGCCGAGAGGACGATCATCACGTTGAGCAGGTGATCGATCTTCGGGGCCGCGGTGGAGGCACCCTGGCCGTTCCAGTTGATCGGCACCATCACGGCCGAAATCACGGCGGTGCCCGCAACGGTGGCGGCGAGCATCTTGGCTATCGGAAGGCGGCCGTACATGAGGCGGCGGGCATTCTATTGACTCGGCGGCGGGACGATTTCTGCCCTCAGGTGACGCTTGACACTAGGAGGGACACGGCATGGAGTCCAGCTCGCCGGCCGACGCGGCGAGCACCCCGCGGGCGACGCCCTCCCAGCTCCACAGCCTGCCGACGGTGCTCACCAGAGCCTCGCGCGCCTGCTCCCGCTCTGCCGGGGGCAGGGCAAACCAGCGGTTGAGCCGGTCGGCGATCGCCTCGACGGCTCCCGGCTCGACCGCGAACGAGGTCAGGGAGCCGACCTCGCCCGGCAGGGAGTCGGCGAGCTGGCGCGAGACCTCGAGCATCCCCGAGTGCCCGGCCGAGACGGGCAGGGCGCCGCAGGCGGCGGCCTCGACCGCGACCATCCCGAAGGCCTCGGGAAAGGTGCTCGGCATCACCAGCGCCTCGGAGCGCTGCATCAGCGTCGCCACCTCGTCGTGCTCGAGCCGCCCGATCAGCTCGACCGAGCCGGCGGCGGCGCGGGCGGCCCCGGCGTAACCGGCGGGCGGGTCCGCCAGAAAAGCGGAGAGGATCGGCAGCGGCCTCTCCTCCCCGCCCTCCAGGGCCCAACCGAGTCGCGCGACCTCCCGGGCCTCGTCGAGGTCGCCACGCTCGAGCGCGGCGAGCAGGCGCCGCAGCCCCTGCTCGTACTCGCCGTAGCCGGCGACCTCGAGGCGGACGCCCGGGTGGGCGGCCCGCACCAGCGGCCAGGCCACCAGGAGCAGATCGACCCCCTTGGAGACGATCAGCTTGCCGACGAAGGAGACCAAGGCATTGCGAGAGCCGGCTTTGGGCACTCCTGCGGGCGAGGATTTCGTTCTCGGAGTGCCCAAATCCGGCTCCAACGGGCGGAACTCGTCGATGTCGACACCCGGAGGCCCAAGTCGCGTCTTGTCCTTGAGTTGAGGCAGGTCGGGAAGGGCCGCCCAGAGTGACCTGGCGGTGTGGCCGGACCCGACCAGGACGCCCGCGGCGGCCTCCATGCCCTCGTAGGCATAGGGGAGGAAGCGGGGATGCGGTTTGACGGTGTACTCGAGCGCCGAGCCGTGGATCTTGGCGGCGAAGGGGCCGATCCCGGCCCGCGCGAGGATCGCCGGCCCCATCACCAGGTGGTTGGCGAGGGCGGCCTCGACCCCGCCGACGGACTCGGCGACCTCGCGCACCGCCTCCACGTTGGCCTCGATGTAGCGGTCGAGCTCGGCCTCCGTCAGCTCCGGGAAGGCCTTCACCTCGAACCCCTTGTACGGGTCTTTGACGTAGACCGGGAGCAGGCCGTGGATGTCGGGGTTGTGGACCTCGACCCCCTCGATCCGCACCTCGCGGTCCTGGCAGAGCAGGTGCACCTCGTGGCCGAGCGCGGCCAGCGCCCGGGCCAGGTTGACGTTGTAGATGTTGCTGCCGGTGCCGCGCAGCATGTAGCCGTGGAAGACGAGGACGCGCATCGCTGCCGCCCAAGCTATTAGTGTTCCCGGCCGTGAACTCGAAGCAGCTCTACAGAATGCGCGCCCCGGCCTCCGGCCGCGAGGCGATCGCCCAGGCCGAGCCGGGCCAGGTCTACGTCGACCGCGAGACCGGCGAGGAGATGGAGCCGGTGGCGATGGTCCTGCCCCTCGCCCCCTCCGCGTCCTCGCTCCCGCGCAGCCCCGAGAACCTGCGGGCCTGCCGCCGCTGCGACCAGCTGATCGGCGTCGACGTCAGCGACTGCCCCTACTGCGGGCTGCGCCAGGAAGCGCTTTAACGAGCGCGTCTCTCGTCTCGCCCGTCGCGATCGAATGGCATCCAGCCGGGAGCGACGATGAACCCCAGCGCGGCCGCTGCGACGCTCAACGCCGTCAGGTAGAGAACCGAAATGTCAGGACCGGCTTGTTCCGCCACAACCGTCGCGACGAAGAGAACGACCACCCAGGTCAGCGGGCTGTCTCGGACAAAACATTTCATAGTCCCGAGACTACCTGAACCAGCAGGGCCAGGCAGTAAAAGGCGCTTCCGACACAGAAACCCGCTAGCCCACCAGCCTTGATCGCACGCTCCTGCCTATCCCGCGACGCGCAGGCAGAGACCGCGGCAGCCAGAACGGTCCCGGCCGCAGCCGCCGTGAAGGGGAGTTGGATGCCAATCGTGTCCGGCCACGGATCCTCAACTCGGGGCAGGAACGCAACGATGAGCACCCAGGGGACGATCGCTCGCATGGATCGACCCTGCCCGAGTCCGGCGCACGCGTGATGCGCTGAATGTCAATTCTTCGACGCGGGCGAGTGACTGAGCGCTACGGCGCTTTGACCAGGACCGCGGTGTACAGCAGGCGGGCGTTCGAGTAGTAGCAGCCGTAGGTCTTGGTCTTGCCGACGCCCTGCTGCGGGTTCCCGTTCTGGATGTCTTCCTTCGAGGCGCAGTGCTCGGGGAGGCGGCTGCCGCGCCAGGTGTTGTCGGCGTCGACGTTGAAGGCGAACATCGGCGCCCAGGTCGGGATCGTCAACGCCACGATCTGGCCTTTGAGGACCGAGAGCGGGTGGTCGAGCGCGAAGATCGGGGTCGTGCCGAAGTACGGGTTGAGGACCTGCAGGGGGCTCTGCCGCACCAGCGTGTATTTGGGCGGCTTCGATTCTTCGACCGGGCGCAGAATGCCGATCCGCGCCTGCGAGGGCCGGCCGAGGAATTCGTCGAAGAACCCGACCTCGTTGGCGGTGGTCTCGGTTTCCGTGGTCGAGGGCTTGGCGAGGGTGATCGACCAGGCGACGATCTTGCCGTCGAAGGGCACCTCGTAGGGACGGGGAACGCCGCCGGCGATCGCCTGGAACCCGGTCACGTGCCCCTCGACCCGGCAGGGCGTGACCTCGACGTTGTTGACGATTTTCCCGGGGCAGGAGGCCGGCGGGGTTTCCGCGGTCTTGCCGAGCACGACGACGCGCAGCGGCGCCGAGTCGGCGTCCGGGGCGGCCACGGCGACGAGCCCGGCGAACAGGCAGGCGGCCCCGGCGAGGAGCGCCCAGGCACGGCCGATGCGGCTTTTCTTCTCGATCACGGGCATTGAACTCACGAAAACACGGGCAAGGGAGCCCGGTTGCGCCGGATTCTGACTCCCGGGGCGGGGGAATGCGGCGGCGGGGCGCCGCTTGCAGGATCCCGGCCAATCGGTCGCTGTAGGGTTGCGAGCGCGCCATGGAGGCTTCGAACCGTGCAGACGACTTCATCCCCGCCGGTCTCGCCTCCCTGGGAATCGAGGCCGACGAGATCGAGCTGGCCGTGATGGGCGCCGCCCACGCGCTGTTCTGGCAGCCGATCCTCGACCTGCTGGAGCTCGATACCGCCGGCGTCGCCGAGCGCGACCCGGACCTCTCGCGAGCGCCTGCGCAATGAGCGGGCTCGACCTGACGCTGCGCGGCCAGGCGGCCGCGATCGCGGCCGGCGACCTCGACCCGGCGGAGCTGCTGGAGGAGGCGCTGGAGCGGATCGCCGCCCGCAACCCTGCCCTCAACGCCGTCGTCGAGACCTTTCCCGAGCGCTCGCGCGAGATGCTCGCCGCGGCGCCGCCGGGGCCGCTGCACGGCGTCCCGGTCGTGATCAAGGACGAGTGGCCGCTGCCGTGGCGGGCGCAGCGCTTCGGAGCTGCCGAAATGCCGGTGCCCTCCGAACCGGGAGAGTCCGGCCCCTACCGCGCCCTGCGCGACGCCGGGGCGACGATCGTCGGGGTCGGCAACATGCACGAGCTCGGCGCCAGTAGCACCGGCAACGCTTCCGTCTACGGCCCGGCCCGCAACCCCTGGGACACCGAGCGCTGCCCGGGCGGGTCCTCGAGCGGCCCCGCCGCCGCGGTCGCCGCCCGCCTCGTCGCCGGCGCGGTCGGCGCCGACGGCATCGGCTCGGTCCGCTTCCCCGCCGCCTACTGCGGCCTCACGGGTCTGAAGCCGACCTTCGGCCGCGCCGCCATGGAGGGCCACCACATGGCCGCCGTCTCGACCACGATCGTCTCCGGCCCGCTCTGCGCCGACGCCGCCGACTGCCGCCTGCTCGGCGGCGCCCTCTACGGCGAGGAGCTGGCGAGCGGGAATGCCTCGGGCCTGCGGATCGGGATCGTCCGCGACAACGTCACCGACGACGTCGCCCCCGCCGTCCGCGACGCCTGCGAGGCGGCGATCAAGGCGCTGGTGGAGGAGACCGGCGGCGAGCTGCTCGAGATCGAGCTCGCCGACCTCGAGCCGGCCGCCCTGGCCACCGTCCTGATCGCCAACACCGAGGCGATGCTCGGGCTCAGCCCCGCCCGGGTCAACCACCTCGACCCGGAGCTGACCCCGATCGCCCGCGGCTTCCTCAAGTACCGGATGCTGCTGCCCGCCGCCGCCGGCGTCAAGGCGCAGCAGGTGCGGGCGCTGATGCGGCGCCGGGTCGCCGCGGCCTTCGAGCAGGTCGACCTGATCGCCTGGCCGACCGTGCCGGCCCCGGCCCCGCCGCTGGAGGCGCCGCTGGTCGACCTTCCCTCGGGGACCCTCACCGCCGACCAGGCGAACGTGCGGGGCGCCGGCCTCGCCAACCTCACCGGCATCCCCGCCCTCAGCGTCCCGGTCGGGCTCGACGGGGGCCTGCCGATCGGCCTGCAGCTGCAGGCCGCCTGGGGCCGCGACGAGCTGCTGCTCGACGCGGCCGAGGCGCTGGAGCGCGCCAACGGCCGCCGCTGGGTCGAGGCGCTGCCGCCGCTCGCGCGGGCCGAGACGACGGAGGCCTGAGGTGCCGGCGATCGTCGCCAGCGGGCTGGAGCGCACCTTCGAGGAGGTGCTGGCGGTGCGCGGCATCGACATCGCCGTCGAGGAGGGGGAGATCTTCGGCTTCCTCGGTCCCAACGGCGCCGGCAAGACGACCACTGTGCGGATGCTGACGACGCTGCTCTTGCCGACCGGCGGCAGCGCCACCGTCGCCGGCCACGACGTGGTCGCCGACGCGCGGGCGGTCCGTTCCTCGATCGGCGTCGCCCTGCAGGAAGCGGCGCTCGACCCGCTGATGACGGGGCGCGAGCTGATCCGCCTCCAGGCCACCCTGCAGGGGATCCCGACCAGGGAGGGCAAGCGCCGCGCCGACGACCTGCTGGAGCGGGTGGACCTGGTCGCGGCGGCCGACCGGCGGGTCGGCACCTACTCCGGGGGCATGCAGCGCCGGCTCGACCTCGCCGCGGCGCTCGTCCACGAGCCCCGCGTCCTCTTCCTCGACGAGCCGACCACCGGCCTCGACCCGGTCAGCCGCAAGACGATCTGGGACGAGGTGCGCTCGCTCAACGACGAGGGCACGACGGTCTTCCTCACCACCCAGTACCTGGAGGAGGCGGACCAGCTCGCCGACAACGTCGGGATCATCGACAGCGGCCGGATCGTCGCCGAAGGCACTCCCGAGCGGCTCAAGTCCGAGGTCGGCAACCCCCACATCCAGCTCCACCTGGCCGACGGCTCGGTGGCGCAGGCGGAGGAGGCGTGCGCCCGGATCGGCAAGCTGCTGCCGCCCAAGGACGGGCGCACGGTGCTGGTCGAGGTCGAGAACGGGGCCGCCGACATCCCGCGGGTGGTGCGGGCCCTCGACGAGAGCGGCATCGCGGTCGAGTCGCTGGAGCTGGTGCGGCCGACCCTCGACGACGTCTTCGTCGCCAAGACCGGCTACCACCTCGCAGAGGAGGAGACGCAGGAGGACGGCGAGGCGGTCGAGGCTTGAGCGCCCTGGCGGTCAACGCCCGCGTCGTCAAGGCGCTCGGCCTGCGCTCGATCCGCCAGACCTTCCGCCGCCCGCAGCTGATCGCGCCGATCATCGTCTTCCCGACCCTGCTGCTGGCGATCCAGACCGGCGGCGCCGGTGGTGCTGTCGACCTGCCCGGCTTCCCCCCGGTCCAGAGCTTCCTCCAGTTCATGCTGGCCGGGGCGATGATGCAGTCGCTGATGCTGGCAGGCAACAGCGGCGGGATCGCGCTCGCGGTCGACATCGAGATGGGCTTCACCGACCGCCTCTTCGCGGCCCCGATCCCGCGCTTCACGATCGTCCTCGGCCGCCTCGCCGGGACGGCGGCGCTGGGGCTGTTCGGGGCCCTCTGGTTCCTGGCGATCGGGTTGATCTTCGGGGCCGAGATCGAGAGCGGCGTGCCGGGGGCGCTGCTGGCGATCTTCCTGGTCACCGCGGCGGCGATGGCGGTCGGCGGGATCGGCGCCGCGATCGCCCTGCGCACCGGCAGCGCCAGCGTCGTCCAGGGCCTCTTCCCGCTGGTCCTGGTGGTCCTCTTCGTCTCCTCCGCCTTCTTCCCGGTCGACCTGATGATCGAGCCGGCGAAGACGATCGCCGAATACAACCCGCTCAGCTTCGTCGTCGAAGGTATCCGCGAGCCGATCATCTCGGAGATCGACGCCGCCGACACGCTCTACGCGGTGCTGGCGATCCTCGGCATCGTCGTCTTCGGCCTCGTGCTCAGCGCCCGCGCCCTCCGCCACCGCCTCCGGGTCGGCTGATGGAGACGACGGCGAGCCTCCCGGCCTGGCGCGCAAACCTGGCGACGATCGCCGCGATGATGGCGCGTGCCCGCAACGAGCTGGTGCGTGTGCCCGGGGCGGCGATCCCGGGGATCCTCGCCCCGACCATCTTCTTCCTCGGCCTCAACGGCGTCTTCGGGGCGCTGATCCAGCTCAACGGCTTCGACGCCAACACCTACGAGGCGTTCATCGTGCCGATCAGCATGCTCCAGGGCGCCGGCTTCACCGGCGCCGCCGCCGGGGTGAACATGGCCCGCGACATCGAGCACGGCTGGCTCGACCGGCTGCTCGTCTCCCCCGCCCCGCGCTGGGTGCTGCTGGCGGGGACGGTGCTCGGGGCGAGCACCAGGGCGCTGCTCCCCGCCACCTTCGTGCTGGCGATCGCGCTCGCCCTCGGCGCCGGCTTCCCCGGCCTCGACGGCCTCCTCGTCACCTTCGCGATGGTGATGGCGATGGCAGCCGTCGCCGCCTGCTGGGGCTCGTTCCTCGCCCTGCGCTTCAAGAGCCAGTCGGCGGCGCCGCTGATGCAGGCGGGGATGATGGCGGCGATCCTGCTCACCCCCGCCTACGCGCCGCTGGCACTGCTTCAGGGCTGGCTCCAGGACGTGGCTGAGCTCAACCCGGTCACCGAGGTCGTCGAAGCGGCGCGCCAGGGCTTCGTCGGCGCCGTCACCTGGGCCGACACCTGGCCGGGGCTGGTCGCGCTGGCCGCGCTGCTGGCCCTGTTCGGCGCGCTCGCCCTGCGCGAGATGCGCCGCACCGGCAAGTGAGCGCGGCCGTCGAGCTGGCGCAGCGGGTGCTGCGGCAGGGCTGGCGGGAAGGCGAGCGCGACGGCACCCCCTTCGCGTACACGCAGCCGAGCCCGACCCGGTACCCCTGGCAGTGGTACTGGGACTCCTGCTTCGCGGCGATCGTCTGGCGCCGCTTCGACCCGGCCCGGGCCCGGGCCGAGCTCGAGAGCCTGCTCGCGGCGCAGCGCCCCGACGGGTTCATCGGCCACACGATCTTCTGGGACCGCCCGCTCTCGCTGCCCCGCCTGCTCTTCTACAACGTCGCCACCCGCTCGGCCTTCCAGACCGCGACGATCCAGCCGCCGCTGCTGGCCTGGGCCTGGCGGATCGCGGTCGGGGACCCCGCCGCCGAGCCGCGGATCGCGGCCCAGGTCGAGTGGCTCGCCGCCAACCGCGACCTCGAGGGCGACGGCCTGCTCTGGATCCTGCAGCCGGACGAGTCGGGGCTCGACGCCTCGCCCAAGTTCGAGCCGGTCTGGGGATGGCGCGCAAACGGCAGCATCGGCTTCCCGCTCCTGGTCCGGCGCAACCGCAGGCTCGGCTTCGACGCGCGGCGGCTGCGCGAGCGCGGCCACCCGCTGCTCTGCGAGACGCTGGTCAACACGATGTGGTCGCTCTCCCTGCAGGCCGTGGGCCGGCCGTCGGCGACGCCTGCACTGGTCGAGCGGCTCTGGGACGAGCGCCGCGGCCTCTTCGTCGACGAGGCGCAGCCGGGCACGGTCCGGCCGCGGCCGGTGACCTGGGCCTCGCTGGCGCCGCTCGCCCTGCCCGACCTGCCGGAGCCGGTCGGGCGTCGCCTGGTCGAGGAGCACCTGCTGAACGAGCGCGAGTTCCTCACCCCGGTCGCCCCGCCCTCGGTCGCCGCCTGCGAGCCCAGCTACGAGCCGGGCGGCGGCCGCGGCCCGATCCGCCGTTACTGGCGCGGCCCGACCTGGGTCAACTCCGCCTGGATGGTCTGGCTCGGCCTGCGTCGCCTCGGCTACGCGGCGGAGGCGCAGCGCCTTGCCGACGGGGTGATCGCCGCGGCCGAGCGCGAAGGGCTGCGCGAGTACTACGACCCGCGCACGGGCAGGGGCCTCGGCGCCGAGGACTTCGCCTGGTCAGCGCTGGTCGCCGAGCTGGCGGACCCGGACCCGGCCGCGGCGGCGAGCTATTTGTAGCGGTAGGTGATGCGGCCGCGGTCGAGGTCGTACGGGGAGAGCTCGATCTTGACGCGGTCGCCGGGCAGGATGCGGATGTAGTGGCGGCGCATCTTGCCGGAGATGTGGCCGAGCACGTCGTGGCCGTTGTCCAGTTTGACCCGGAACATGGTGTTGGGGAGAGCCTCGGTGATCTCCCCCTCCATTTCGATCTTTTCCTCTTTGGCCATGCGGCGGGGAGCGTACCTGACAGAACGTCCCAAGGGGCGACGCCGGGCGGCGCTAGGCGCTGTCGGCGGTCCACTCCAGCCAGTTGCGAGCGTGCTCCAGGGCGGCGGCCCGGTCGTCGATCTCGCCCGCGTACTGCGCCGCCTCGAGCTCGACCATCAGCTCGCCCAGACGCGGCCCCCGGCCCACCCCGGCTTCCCGCGCCAGCTCGTCCCCACGCAGGAGCGGCGGCGGGGGGCCGTCCCGGCGCCAGTCGAGGGCGGCGGCGATCATCCCCCGGGCCAGCGCCAGGTGCGCCTCGACCATCTCCGGGCGGGCGAGCGGGCCGGCGCCCCGGGCGGAGAGCCGGTCGGCGACGGTGAGCAGGGTGACGTCGACGGCCACCGGCTCGGTCGCCCGCAGGTACTCGTGGACCCGGCGCGGCGGCAACGGCGCCTCGGGGATCAGGAACCCGAGCCGCAGGTGGTGCAGGGTCAGGCCCTGGAGGTGCTGGGTGAGGCGGCGGCTCGCCCGCCATCGGCGGCAGATCCCGGCGACGGTCTCGGCCCCGACCTGGTCGTGCCCGCGGAAGCCGATGAAGCCGTCGTGTTCGGCGCGGGTCTCGGGCTTGGCGATGTCGTGGAGGAGGGCACCGAAGCGCAGCGCCGTGGCCCGGCTCATCTCGTCGGCCAGCGGTTCCGCCAGCAGCGCCGCCACCTCGTCCGCCCGCTCGCCGGCGAAGCGGGGCAGGTCCCGCTCGACTTCCAGGGTGTGCTCGAGCACCGCGAGCGTGTGGCCGTGCACGTCGAGATGATGGTTGGGGCCCTGCTCGACGCCGCGCAACGCCTCCACCTCCGGCAGCACGACCGGGGTCAGGCCCAGCTCGTCGAGCAGGGCGAGGCCGCGCAGGGGGTCCGGCCCTCCCATCAGCTGCCGCAGCTCGGCCAGCTGGCGCTCGCCCGCGGGCTCCGACGCGCGCGGGGCGGCGGCACGGGCGAGCTCCACCGTGCCGGCGTCGACCTCAAGGCCGAGCTCGGCGGCCAGCCGCGGCGCCCGCAACAGGCGCAGCGGGTCGCCGCCGAAGCTGCCCGCGCCGACCGCGCGCAGGACCTTGCGCTCGAGGTCGGCGAGGCCGGCGAACGGGTCGATCGGCTCGCCGCCGCCGAGCGGCACGGCGACGGCCCCGATCGTGAAATCGCGCTCCGCCAGGTCCGCCTCGATCCCGTCGCCGCGCAGGACCGTCGCGTCGACCTGCCAGCCGCGCTGCGGGGAGACGACCCGCCAGGTCCCGAACTCGGCCGAGAGCTCGAAAGCATGCTCTCCCAGCGCGGCGCCGATCGCCTTCGCGGTCGCCGCCGGGTCTGCGGCCACAGCCAGATCGAGGTCGTCGATCTCCGCCCCGAGGACGGCGTCGCGCACCGCCCCGCCGACGACCCAGATGCCCTCTCCGCCGCCGAGCGCCTCCCGCACGGCGGCCACCAGGGGAGCGGCCCCGAGGCGATCGGCGAGGCTCATGCCGCGCGCCGTGGGACCCGGGCCGAGATCCCGCAGGTCACCTCGTAGTTGATCGTGCCGAGCCGGGCCGCGACCTCCTCGGCGAGGATCGCGTCCTCGCCCTGGGTGCCGATCAGGACCGCCTCGTCGCCCGGCTCGACCTCGGTCCGCGGGCCGAGGTCGATCGTCAGGTTGTCCATCGAGACCGTCCCGACCAGGGGGTGGCGGCGGCCGCGCACCAGCACCTCGGCGTTGTTGCTGAGCCCGCGCCGCACCCCGTCCCCGTAGCCGAGCGGGACCACTCCCACCCAGGTCTCCTCCGGCGCCCGCCAGGTCTGCCCGTAACCGGCGCTGGCACCGGCCGCGAAGCGCTTGACGTCGGCGACATGGGAGCGCAGCGCCAGCGCCGGCGCCAGCCCGCGCGCCGCGGGGTCTTCCTGGAAGGGATCGAGCCCGTAGATCGCGACCCCGCAACGGACCATGTCGAAGTGGGAGCGGGCGTCGCGGAAGACCGCGGCGCTATTGGCGGCGTGAGCGAGGGCCGAGGGGAACTCCGCCTTCACCGCCCTCGCCACCCCCTCGAAGCGCGCCAGCTGTTCGCCGAAGAACCGGGAGTCGAGTTCGTCGGCGGTCGCGAAGTGGGTCCAGACCCCGGCCAGCTCGAGGTTGGGGTCGGCGTCGCAGGCCTGCGCCAGCGTCAGCACCTGCTCCGGGTCTGGGTTCCCCAGCCGGCCCATGCCGCTGTCGTACTTGACGTGGACGCGGACCGGCCGGCCCGTTTCCAGGGCCTCCGCGCGGCTGGAGAGCAGGGCGCGGAACCCCTCGCGCCAGACCGCGACTTCGGAGTTCGCGGCGAGGACCAGGTCGAGCTCCTCGGCGGTCAGCGTCCCCATCGTCAGCAGCGGCACCTGGGGGAAGCGCGGGGCCAGCGCCTCCGCCTCGGCGGCGGTGGCGACCGCGAAGCGGGTCGCACCCCCGGCCAGCGCCGCCTCGGCGCAGCCCTCGGCCCCGTGGCCGTAGCCATCGGCCTTGACCACCGCGCAGAGCTCGGCCCCCTCGCGCAGCTCCGCCTTCAGGCGGGCGCAGTTACGGCGGACCGCGTCGTACTCGATCCGGGCGGCCGCCCGCTCCATCGGGCTAGTCGTCGACCAGCGCAGCGAGGGCGTCGGCCCTCGTGACCATGCCCTTGAGGCGCCCGTCGGAGTCGACCACGGGGAGGTGGTTGTGGTGCGAGTCGGCGATCTTCTTGGCGACGCGATCGGCCGCTTCGAAGTCACGGGCGACGATCGGGTCGGCGGTCATCAGCTCGGCGACCCGGGTCGCGAAGGCCTTGTCCAGCCGCTCCTCGAAGCCCTTCATCGAGCCGACGAAGACGATCCCGCCCATGATGTTCAGGTAGTGCGGCAGGTGCAGGTCCGACTCCTCCTCGCTGAGGATCAGGTCCGACTCGCTGACGATGCCGACCACGTCGCCGTTCCCGTCGACGACCGGGATCGCTCCCATGTCGGTCTTCGAGAGCAGGTCGATCGCCTTGCGGGCGTCGTCGTCGGGCCCGACGGTGGGCACATCGGGGTTCATGATGTCTGCGGCGGTCTTCATCAGGGGCGAGGTTATTCGACCGGCTCGTCGGCTCGCAGGCCCGCGGGGACCGCGTCGATCACGTCGGTGGCGATCACCGACTCGGCGGCGCCGATGCGGGCCGCCGCGTGGCGGGCGGCGCGGGCGTGGGCGAGGACCGCCGCCGAGGCGGCGGCGAACGGCTCGAGGCCACGGGCGAGCAGCGCCGCCGTGATCCCGGAGAGGACGTCGCCGGTCCCCGCCGTCGCCAGAGCGGGAGCGGAGACCGCGTTGACCGCCACCCGCTCCCCGTCGCTGACGATCGTGTCGTCGCCCTTGAGGACGACCACCGCCCCCGCGGCCCGGGCGGCCTCGCGGGCCGCGGCGAGGCGGTGGGCGCCGATCCAATCCGAGTCGCGCTCGAGCAGGCGGGCGAGCTCGCCGGCGTGCGGGGTGAGCACCGTCGGCGCTTCCCGCGCCGCGATCGCCTGCAGCCGGCCGGCGAAGGCGTTGAGCCCGTCGGCGTCGATCACCAGCGGCGCCTCCACTCCCCCGACCACCTCTCGCGCCAGCTCGAAGGTGGCGGGCTCGCGGCCCATGCCCGGGCCGAGGACCCCGGCCGCGGCGGGCTCGAACGCCCCGAGCACAGCCTCCGCCGCAACCGGCTCCAAGCAGCCGCGCTCGCCGGGGCAGCCGACCGACATCACCTCGGGCTGGGCGACCTCGAAGACCTGCTCGAGCACCCCCGGGACCACCACCGTCGCGTACCCCGCACCGGCCCGGATCGCCGCCAGCGAGGACATCCGCACCGCCCCGGTGAGGCCGCGGGAGCCGCCGGCGACGACCACCTGGCCGGAGCTGAACTTGGTCGAGCGGGGGCCGCGGCGGGGGGCAAGCGCCAGCACCGCGGGCTCGATCACGCCGCCGGCCGGCTCGTCGGGACCGCCGGCCGGGATCCCGATCGGCACCACCCGCAGCTCACCCGTGTGCCACTTGCCGGGAGCGACCCGGTGCCCCAGCTTCGCCCCGTGGAAGCTCACCGTGAGGTCGGCTTCGACCGCGGCGCCCGCCACCTCGCCGCTGGAGGCGTCGACGCCCGAGGCGACGTCGCAGGCGACCACCGGCGCGCCGCAGCGGTTGATCGCCTCGATCGCCGCCGCCGCCGGCTCGCGCGGTACGCCCTCGAACCCGGTGCCCAGGATCGCGTCGACCACGGCGCCCGAACCCGCCAGCCAGGCATCGAGGTCCGGCGGCACCCGGTCGGACCAGAGATCGACCGCCTCGACCTCGAACCCCGTCGCCGCCAGTCGGCGGGCGGCGACGTGACCGTCGCCGCCGTTGTTCCCCTTGCCGCAGAGGATGCGGACCGGGCCCTGCGGCGCGAGTCCGGCGACGGCCTCGGCCAGCGCCGTCCCGGCCGTCTCCATCAGCTCGCGCCCGGGAATCCCCCGCTCCTCGATCGCCCAGCGATCGAGCGCCCGAATCCCCTCGGCGTCGTAGAGCGGGCTCAGCCAGGGCTCCATGCCCGACCAGCCTAAAAGATGATTCATTGATATTTGCTAAGTATCAGCAGGGACCGGCGATGATATTTTCTAAATAGCATGATCTACCGGACCCCCTCCCTGAGAGACGACGAGCAGGAAGTTCTCCGGCTGCTGTCGGAGCAGCGTGAGCAGCTTCGCGATCGCGTGGCAGAGCCGCGGCGGTGGACCGGGATCCTGCGGCGCATGGCCTTCGCTCGCGCCGTCCAGGGCTCGAACAGCATCGAGGGGTACAACGCTTCTCTCGACGACGTCGTTGCGGCGGTCGAGGGGGAGCCCACGCTCGGCGCCGACGAGGAGACCCAGCTGTCGCTCGCCGGCTACCGGGATGCGATGACCTACGTGCTTCAGATCTCCGACGACGAGACGCTGGACCTGGACGAGGGCCTGCTCAGGAGCCTCCATTTCATGATGCTCAAGTACGACCTCCGGAAAAATCCTGGGCGGTGGCGGCCTGGAGCGGTCTACGTCCGGCAGGGCGAGAGCGGGGAGATCGTCTACGAAGGGGCACCGGTAGAGGAGGTCGCGGACCTGGTGGCGGAGCTGTTCCGCGAGATCGAGGCAGCGGAGTCCCCCGTCCTGGTCAAGGCCGCCATGGCGCATCTGAACCTGGTCCTGATCCACCCCTTCAGCGATGGCAACGGGCGTATGGCGCGGTGCCTGCAGACGCTCGTCCTGGCCCGCGACCGAGTCCTCGCCCCCGTGTTCGCCAGCATCGAGGAGTTCCTCGGGAGGAACACCGAGGCTTACTACTCGGTCCTGGCCGATGTCGGCGACGGTTCCTGGCAGCCGGCGCGCGACGCCCGGCCGTGGATCCGCTTCTGTCTCCGCGCCCACTACACCCAGGTGCGCACCATGCTGCGACGGCGGGAAGAGATCGAGGCGCTGTGGAACGCCTGCTTGGCTGCAGCCGAGGCCAAGGGCCTTTCCGAACGCTCCGCATCGGGGGTGATGGACGCCGCCTACGGCCTCCGTCTGCGCCGCCGCAGCTACCGGGCCTCGGTCGAGGCCGTCACCGGCGAGGAGATCAGCGACCTGACCGCCTCCCGCGACCTCAGGGCGATGGTCGATGCCGGCCTGCTGGAGGCCGTCGGCGAGCGTCGCGGGCGCTACTACGTCGCGGGGGACGCGGTGACTGCCCTGAGGGGCAAAGTCCGAGGCGAGCGCGCACCCAAAGTCGTCGACGACCCGTTCACCGTCGTCCGCGAGCGCCGCCAGCTCAACCTCACTTGACCCGCCGGTCGACGACCGCCACCGCGGCGGCGTGCTCGCGCGAGTGGGTCAGCGAGATCTCGACCTGGCGCTCGCCGGCGGCCTCCGCGGCCCGCCCCGAGAGGCGCACGCTCGGCGGCTCGCCGGCGAGGACCTCGACGTCGCGCAGCCCGAACCCGCCGCGGACCCCCAGGGCCTTGACCACCGCCTCCTTGGCCGCGAACCGGGCCGCCAGATGCCGCGCGGGCCGGGCCCGGGCCGCCGCGTACTCGCGCTCGGCCGGGGTGAAGACGCGCTCGGCGAGGCGAGGGTGACGCGCCAGCGCCCGCTCGAGGCGGTCGATCTCGAGCAGGTCGATCCCGACGCCGGCCATGGCGAGGGAGGCTACTCGGCGATGCCGGCGATCAGCTTCGCGGTCGCAAGATCGCCTGAGGAGGTCGAGCCGATCGCCAGCCAAGTGATCTTCTCGAGGTAGGGCCTGGCGTCGTCGAAGCCCTCCTCGTCATCCGATCCAGCGACCAGGGAAGCGACCACGTCCAGCGCCTCCGGACCGGTGGCGAAGCCGCTGATCGGGGTGCCGCCGAGGGCGCCGGCGGCTTCCTTGTAGAGGGGGCTGTCGGCGAGCGTGTTGGACGAGCTGGGGTTGAGAGCGCGCATCGCAGCCGGCAGGCCGTAGGCGATCGCGATCCGCTCGCCCTTGGCCCCTACGACCAGGGGCTGGTCGCCCAGCTCCTCCTGGTCGCGGACCGAGAAGCCGCTGAACTTGCCGTCGATCGCGGTCACCCCGGCCGTGCCGGCGGCGCGGAGGAAGACGCCGACGCTCGCGACCGCGTCCTGCGCTTCCTCGGCATTCGAGGTTTCCAGCACCGCGGCCCCGGCGAGGTCGCGTTCGCTGCTGCCTTCGGCGAAGACGCCGAGGTTGCCGATCGAGCCGGCGATCTTGTCGACGTCGATGCCCGCTTCCTTCAGGGTGCTCTTGAATTTCCGTGGCGGCACGCCCTCGATCCCGTTGGCGTCGATCTGGTCGAGCGCTTCGCCCACCCGGTCGCCGAAGTCGGTGAGCGCGACGGCGGCGACGGAGTCCGCGGGCAGTTCGCCGAGCAGGCCGGAGGGGTCGCCGCTGGGCGGGTTCTGGCCGGCGAGGTCGGAGCTGAGCTCGATCTCGACCTGGTCGGAGCCGGGGATCAAGCTCGCCACCGCGGTCGCTTCCGCCGGGTCGATCCCGGCGCTGTCGAGGAACTGCTGCGCTTCCGGGTCGACGCTGTCGCCGGACTGGTCGAGCAGACCGCCGACGTCGACGTAGACGTCGGCGAAACTCCCCTCCGAGGCGGCGTCGAACGTCTCGGTGAAGCGATCGTCCGCGGCCAGCGATTCGCCGCCGTCAGCGGTGTCGACCATCGCCTTGAAGGTCGCCTCGTCTTCGGCGATCGCGAGGAAGTCGTCGATCACGCCGACCGTCGTGCCGTCATCGCTTTCGATCGCGTAGTCGATCCCTTCGTAGGAGCCGTCCCGGACCGGGTCGTCGCTCTGCTCGTTCTGCTTGTCGACGAAGGCCTGGGTCGCCTCGGCGTCGCTGGTCTGGACCGCGATGCCGTAGCGGTGGAAGTCCTCGCCGTCGAACTCGCGGAAGAAGACGCCGCCCTTTTCGCCGAGCCACGGTTCGACTTCCTGCTCGAAGTCGAGCTCTTCGCCCGAGTCGGTGGCGGAGCTTTCGAGCTCGGAGACGATCAGCTCGCCGAGGTCGTCGACGCCGGCGATCCTCTGGGCGAGGGCTTCGACGTTGGTCTTCGTCTCGCCTTCGGGGCGCAGCGTCGCCTCGACGTAGAGCGGCGATTTCGCCGGCGCCAGCGCGGCAGGGTCCGAGCCGGAGCCGTCGCTGTCGCCACCGCAGGCGGTGAGAAAGACGGCAAGCGCGGTGGCCGCGACGGCGACCATGAGGACGGGACGGGCCTTCACGGGAGCGGGCATCCTAGCGGCCCTTTTGGATCGAATTACTCGACCGTGACGGTCTTGGCCAGATTGCGGGGCTGGTCGACGTTGAGGCCGCGGGCGCGGGCGATGTCGTAGGCGAGGAGCTGCAGCGGCAGGATCGCGACGATCGGCTGCAGGATCCAGTCGGTCCGGGCGACCTCGACGGTCTCGTCGGCCACTTCGGCGGCGCGCTCGCCGCCGGCGGTCGCGATCGCGATCGTCTGGGCGCCGCGGGCGCGCACCTCCTCGACGTTGGAGAGCACCTTCTCCAACACCGGGCTGTCGGTGGCGACGCAGACGACCGGGGTCGACTCGTCGAGCAGCGCGATCGGGCCGTGCTTCATCTCCCCCGCCGCGTAGGCGTCGGTGGGGATGTAGGAGACCTCCTTCAGCTTCAGCGCCCCCTCCAGGCACACGGGCAACCCGATGTGACGGCCGAGGTAGAGGAAGAAGTCCTGGTCGCTGTGGGCCCTGGCGACGGCGCGGACCGGCTCCTCGACCGCCGCCAGCGTCTCCTCTACCTTGGAGGGCAGCGACTTCAGCTCCGCCACCAGCTCCGCGATGCGGCCCGCCGGCAGCGCCTCGCGCAGCTCCGCCAGGCGCAGCCCCAGCAGGTACATCGCCGCGACCTGGGCGACAAAGGTCTTGGTGGCGGCGACGCTGACCTCGAGGCCGGCCCGCGTGTAGAGGACGGCGTCGGCGTCGCGGGTCGCCTGGCTGCCCATGATGTTGGTGACGGCGAGCACCTTCGCCCCGGCCTCGCGCGCGAGGCGCATCGCCGCCAGCGTGTCGGCGGTCTCGCCGGACTGGGTCATCCCGATCACCAGGTCGCCGCGCCCCACGACCGGGTTGCGGTAGCGGTACTCGGAGGCGATGTCCATCTCGACCGGGACGCGCGCCCACTCCTCGATCGCGTAGCGGCCGATCAGGCCCGCGTGGTAGGAGGTGCCGCAGGCGACGATCACGACCCGGCCGACCCCGCGCAGGAAGTCGTCGGAGAGCTCGACGTCGGAGAGGTCCACCCCCTCGTCGCCGGGCAGGCGGTCGGCGATCGTCTCGGCGACCGCGTCCGCCTGTTCGTGGATCTCCTTCAGCATGAAGGTCTCGTAGCCGCCCTTCTCGGCGGCGTCGGCGTCCCAGGTGACCTCTTCGGGCGCCCGCTCGACTGGGTTGCCCTCGGTGTCGGTGACCCGCACCCCCCCGGCTTCGATTTCGACGATCTCGCCGTTTTCGATCAGGACCGCGGTGCGGGTGTCGGCGAGGAAGGCGGGGATCGCCGAGGCGAGGAAGGTCTCCCCCTCGCCGACCCCGGCGACCAGCGGGCACTCCTTGCGGGCACCGACCAGGCGGCCGGGCTCGTCGGCGTGCATGGCGACGAAGGCGTAGTGCCCGCGCAGCTCGGCGTAGGCGGCCCGGACCGCGGCGGCGAGATCGCCGTCGTAGTGGTGGGCGATCAGGTGGGCGACGACCTCGGCGTCGGTCTCGGAGGTGAACTCCTCGCCTTCGGCCTGCAGGCGCCTGCGCAGCCCGGCGTGGTTCTCGACGATCCCGTTGAGGACGATGTGGACCTTGCCGGAGCTGTCGTCGTGCGGGTGGGCGTTCTCCTCGGTGACGCGGCCGTGGGTGGCCCAGCGGGTGTGGGCGATGCCGGTGTGGGAGACGGGCAGCGCGTCGCTGCCGTTGGCACGCTCCGCGACCGCGGCGCGCAGGTTGGCGAGGTTGCCGACCGCGTGGACGCTGTCGACCTCGCCGCCCTCGATGACCGAGAGCCCGGCCGAGTCGTAGCCGCGGTATTCGAGCTTTTCCAGCCCTGCGAGCAGCAGCTCCTCGCAGGGGCGACCGCCCACGTATCCGACGATTCCACACATGAAGGCGAGTAAGCGTAGAGGTAGGGCCGCTCAGGCCAACTCGGTGCGCACGACCGCGACCAGGCCCTTGCAGACCGCCTCGGCCTCCTCGGCGCTCGGCGCCTCGACCATCACCCGCACCAGCGGCTCCGTCCCCGACGGGCGCACGAGGACGCGGCCGCGACCCTCCAGCGCCTTGTCCGCCGCCGCCACCGCCTCCCAGACCGCGGTCGCGTCCGCCACCGCCTCGCGGTCGGCGACCGTGACGTTGACCAGGGTCTGGGGCAGCTTCTGCATCGGCACGCTGTCGGCGAGCGAGGCGCCGGCGAGCTCGCGCATCGTCATCAGCGCCGCGGCAATGCCGTCGCCGGTGGCGACGAAGTCGGAGGCGATGATGTGGCCCGACTGCTCGCCACCGAGCGTCCAGTCCCGCCGCTGCATCTCGTCGAGCACGTAGCGGTCGCCGACCTGGGTGACCGCGACCTCGATCCCGGCCTCCTCCATCGCCCGGTGGAAGCCGTAGTTGGTCATCACGGTGACGACGACGCCGCCCGCGAGCTCGCCCCGGGACGCCAAGCCGCGCGCGGCCAGGGCGATCAGCTCGTCGCCGTCGTGGACCCGGCCGCCGCCGTCGACGGCGAGCATGCGATCGCCGTCGCCGTCGAAGGCGAAGCCGATCTCGGCCCCGGAGCCCGCGACCCGCTCGGCCAGCGCCTCGAGGTGCGTGGAGCCGCAGCCGGCGTTGATGTTGCGCCCGTCCGGCTCGTCGCCGATCGTCTCGACCGTGGCACCGAGGCGCTCGAAGATCGCCGGGGCGACCCGGTGGGTGGCGCCGTGCGCGCAGTCGAGCACCACGCGACGGCCGGAGAGATCGAGCCGGAAGGCCGCCTCGAGCTCGCGCAGGTAGTCCTCGGCGCCGCCGTTCAGCTCGCGCACGCGGCCAGGCTCGACCGCGGCGGCGGGCTCGTCGAGCAGGGACTCGATTCGCGCCTCGAGCTCGTCGTCGAGCTTCGTCCCCCGGCTCGAGAAGAACTTGATCCCGTTGTCGCGGTAGGGGTTGTGGGAGGCGGAGACGACGGCGGCGAGGTCGAAGCCGAGGCGGCGGACGAGGATCGCGGCCGCCGGCGTCGGCAGCACCCCGCCCAGCAGGGCGTCGCCGCCGGCTGCGGCCACGCCGGCCGCCAGCGCCGCCTCCAGCATCGGGCCCGATTCGCGCGTGTCGCGGACGATCAGAACCTGGGGCTTGGGCGCCTCCAGCGATGCCGTGGCGGCGCGGCCCAGTGCGGTCGCCAGCTCGGCGGTGAGGAACGTTCCAGCCTCTCCTCGGACCCCGTCGGTTCCGAAGAGCTTGCGCTCGACCTTCACCAAACCCCCGTCAGCGCTTGCTGAACTGGGGCCGCTTGCGCGCCTTCTTGAGGCCGGCCTTGCGGCGCTCCTTGACCCGGGCGTCACGGGTGAGGAAGCCGCGGCGCTTGAGGTCACCGCGAAGCTCGGGGTCGATCTCGGTCAGCGCCCGGGCGATTCCGTGGCGGACCGCGCCGGCCTGGCCGCTGATCCCGCCGCCGTGGACGCGGACGCGGACGTCGACGTTGCCCTCGTAGCCGGAGACTGCCAGCGGCTGGCGCGCCATCGTCTGGTGCAGGGGCCGCGGGAAGAACTCCTCGAGGTCGCGCTTGTTGACTTCGATCTTGCCGTTGCCCGGAAGCAGGGTGACGCGGGCGATCGAGCGCTTGCGTTTGCCGGTCGCGAGGTAGCGGGCGCCGCTCTCCATCTTCGCCGGGGCGCGGCTCGCCGGCTCCTCGGTGCTGGCCAGCTCGGCCTCACGGCGCGCCTTCTCTTCTTCCTCGGCCTCCAGCCGCGCGCGCTCTTCGGCGCTCAGCTCCGGGGCCTCGGGCTCGACCGCGATCGGCTCCAGGTCGGCACCGGGGATCACGTCTTTCTTCTCAGCCTTGGGCTCCGCGGCCTTCGGCTCGGCCGGAGCAACAGGCTCCTCAGCGGGAGCCTCCTCGGCCGCAGGCTCAGCTGCCTCCTCGGCAGCCGGCGCGGCCTCAGTCTCCTCAGCTTCCGGTGCGGGCTCGTCGGTGGACGGCTCCGCCTCCGCCGCGCCAGCCTCGGGCGCAGGGGTATCTCCCCCGTCAGCCTCGGGCGCGTCTTCCGCGGGTGGCGTGGAGGATGGCTCCTCGCCCGCAGCTTGCGAGGACGAGGAGTCGTCCTCCGCGACAGGACCCGCGGACTGCGCGCTCTCGTCCGGCGCGGGAGCGTCCTCGGTCGTCTCGTCGTCGCGTTTCGTCTCGTCGTCTGCCATCAGTTCGTCTCCATCGGTTTGGGCTGCTGCGCCGCATGCGGGTGGTCGGGCCCCGCGTAGACCTTGAGCTTGGTCAACTGCTGGCGGGCGAGCCGGTTGCGGGGCAGCATCCCCTTCACCGCCTTGCGGATCACTTCCTCCGGCCGCCGCTCGAGCATCTCACCGAGCGTGCGCGACTTGATCCCGCCGGGATAGCCGCTGTGGCGCCAGTAGGTCTTCTGCGCCAGCTTGTCGCCGGTGACGTGGATCTTCTCCGCGTTGACGACGACGACGAAGTCGCCGGTGTCGACGTGGGGCGTGTACTCCGGCTTGCGCTTGCCACGCAGCGTGTCGGCGATCTGCGTCGCGAGCCGGCCCAGGGTCTTGCCCTCGGCGTCGACGACGTACCAGTCTCGCTGGCGGTTGGCTGGCGTGGCGACAAAGGTCTTCATCGTGCAAAAACCGCGCGGTCGATCTCCACGCGGCCGGAGGATCATAGCCACCCTGGCTTCTATACTGCCCGCCGGCAAAAGCCGAATCCCGTTCGGGCAACCGGACGGGAGCGGAGGAACCGAAGAGACGAAGCAGGTCTCGGGGGCGAATCGGACGAATCCGTCCGTAGCGCATCTCTTTCAGCGCGAGCCCGACAGCTAACTCCGTAGGCGAAGGAAAGAGAGGCTGGCTGTGCGCGACAACGTGACGTCCCGGCCCCGGCTGGGAAGGATCTTCATCTTGGCGATGCTGGCGGTACTGGCGAGCGGTGGGACCGCCTCCGCCGCGGTCGCGACCGGCGGCGCCGGCACGCCCGGCTCGGCGCCGAGCCCGAAAGGCAGCCCGACCGGTTCCGCCGACCCCGCACCAAGCTCCGGCGCCGTCAGCCTCGTCGCCGCCACCGCGGCGCCCCGCAAGAGCTTCTACTTCGGCTTCCGCTACCCCCGCTTCAGCTTCACGATCGCCAGCAGCCAGCCGCAGAACGACCTGCAGGTGAACGTCGTCAGCACCGCCGGCGAAGTGATCCGCAGCTTCTACCGCAGCGACGTCGCCCCGAACGTGGCGACGGCGGTGCGCTGGGACGGGACCACCGCCGAAGGCCGGCCGGCGCGCAACGGCCGCTACACCTTCCAGGTCGTCCCCCAGGGCGGCACCGTCGCCGCCCGCCGCGCCGGCGCCTCGACCGCTGAGACCTCAGGCTTCGCCCTCTACGGCTACGCCTTCCCCGTGCTCGGCCTCCACGACTTCGGCAGCGGCGGCAGCGGCTTCGGCGCCGCCCGCTCCGGCCACACCCACCAGGGCCAGGACGTGATGGCCGCCTGCGGCCTGCCGCTGGTCGCGGCCCGCGGCGGAACGGTCCAGTACAACGAGTACGAGGCGAGCGCCGGCAACTACCTCGTGATCGACGGCAAGGGGACCCCGAACGACTTCATGTACGCGCACCTGGCCGAACCCTCGCCGCTGCAGCCTGGCGAAACCGTCCGCACCGGCCAACCGATCGGGATCGTCGGCAACACCGGCAACAGCAGCGCCTGCCACCTCCACTTCGAGATCTGGGGGGCGCCCGGGTGGTACGAGGGCGGCAGCCCCTTCGATCCGCTCCCCGATCTCCTCCGCTGGGACAAGTACAGCTAGCCGCCGCCCAGCGCCTGGCGCAGGTCCGCCGCGACCGTCTCGGGTTCCTCGTTCACCTGCCGTTCGCTGAAGTGCCGCACGTCGAACCCCCGGCGCCGCAGGTCGAGGTCGCGCACCTTGTCGTCCTGGAAGGCGATCCTGCCGCGGTGGTAGTCGTAGCCGTCGGTTTCGACCACCAGCCGCGTCTGGCGCCAGAGGAAGTCGACGGTCCAGGGGCCGACCCTGACGTTGACCTCCGGTGCCGGCAGGGCGAAGCGGCGGCAGAGCCGCAGGAAGTCCCGCTCGAGGTCGCTGCGCGTGCGGTCGGTCTCGAGTTCAGGGCCGAGCGCGAACCGCCTGAACTCCGCCTGGCGAACGGCCTTCCGCCACTCCCACTCCCGGACCCTGCCCTTGAGGTCGAGCAGCGTTCTGGCAGGTGTCGTGACGGGGATCCCCTTGCGGCGAACCACGACCTCTGGAAACAGGGAGCGACTGCGATGGAGGCGAATCCCCGCCCTTCTGGCCCGCCCGGCGCCGCGGGGAACGGACACGTCCACCGCCTCGGCCACAGCCGGCAGAAGCTCCCAGTGCGCAGCAGCACTTCGATGACTCAGGGCAGCGCCCTCGCCACAGGCGAGAACAGCGGCCATGAGCCTCCCCTCCCGCGAGACCCCGGGGTGGCCGATGGCATAGACGCCTCGGTGTAGACGATGCAGGCGCCCCCACACCACCCTCCTCGATATCGCGCTCTTGTCGATTCCCAGCGCATACAGCTGCTCGACCGAGACAACACCGTGCTGTTGCGAAGCGATGCGCGCGACCATCATCTCCGGCGGGACGTTTTCTTCTCGCATAGCGAGAGTAAGTCGTCCCAGCGCCCCATTTCTCCCCCGAAGACGAGGCCTAAGTGAGAATGGTTCTCATTCTCTGTTAGTGTCCCCGCCGTGAACTGGTCGGCCCACGCAACTGAGCGCCTCGACGAGGCGGGGCACCGCAGCGGCCGCGCCCGCCGGGCGGTGGTCGAGCTGCTGGCTGAGGCCGAGTGCGCGCTGACCGCGCTGGAGATCGACCGCCGCATCGACTCGGTCGGCCGCGCCAGCGTCTACCGCACCCTCGACCAGCTCGAGCAGCTGCAGCTGATCCAGCGGGTCGAGGTCGGCGGCGACGCCACCGGCTACGAGCGGGTCGACCCCGCCGACCACCATCACCACCTCGTCTGCCAAGACTGCGGCCGCCTCTCACCCTTCACCAGCGAGCCGCTCGAGGGCGCGATCGAAGCGGTCGGCCGCAGCTCCGGCTTCGCGCTCAGCAGCCACGACGTCGTCCTCCGCGGCACCTGCCCCGACTGCGGTGAGGCCGATGCCTGAGGTCGCGATCCCGGTTGCCGGCCTCGCGGTCCTCGCCATCTTCGCCGGCGGCGCGATCGCCCTGCGGCTGCACCACAGCCTGCCGACGGTCGTCGCCCTCAGCGGCGGAATCGTCGTCGCCGTCGCCCTGCTGGAGATCCTCCCCGAGGCGATCGAGCACGTCGGCGAGCCCCACGACGCGGTGCCGCTGGTCGCGCTCGGCTTCATCGCCTTCTTCCTGATGGAGCGGGTCCTCGTCCTCCACCACCGCGACGATCCGGAGGAGGCCCGCTCGCACGGCAGGGTGGGGGCGCTGGGCGCCCTCGGCCTCTCGCTGCACTCCTTCACCGACGGGCTCGGCATCGGGCTCGCCTTCGGCGTCAACACCGAGACCGGGCTGCTGGTCCTGCTCGCGGTCGTCAGCCACGCCTTCGCCGACGGCCTCAACACGGTCAGCTTCGTCCTCAGCCAGTCGGGCGACCGGCGGCGGGCGAAGCGGTGGCTGCGCATCGACGCCTTCGCGCCGCTGCTCGGCGCCGTGGTCGGCTCCCTGATCTCGGTCTCCGACCAGACCCTCGGCTACTTCCTCGCCGTCTACGCGGGCTTCTTCCTCTACATGGGCGCGACGGACCTGCTCCCCGCCGCGCACGCGCATGAGCACGACGGCGAGGGATCGTGGGGCCGGGTGGCGCTGACGATCGCCGGCTTCGTCGCGATCTACGCGATCACCCTGGTCGGGCATCCGGGCTGATCTGCCCGATCAGCGAACCCGCGTGACTCCGCTGATCCGCAATAAATACTCAATACGTATCGAGTATGCAGTAGCCCCGAACCGCACCCATCCACGAAGGAGCTCCCCCGTGCCCAACCGACCCGAGATCATCGACCAGCGCCTGGTGAGGGCGCTCTCCCATCCCCTGCGCGTGCAGATCCTCGAACTCCTCACCGACCGGGTGGCGAGCCCGAACTGGCTGGCCGAACAGCTCGACGCCAGCCTCAGCCACGTCGCCTACCACACCCGAGCGCTCGACAAGTGCGGCTGCCTGGTGCTGGTGAAAACGGCGCAGCGGCGCGGCGCGACCGAGCACTTCTACAAGGCGACACCCGATGCCTTCGTCGGCAGCCCGGCCTGGCGCGGCGTGCCGCGCCCCGTCCTCAGCGGGATCTCCGGCGCCACCCTGCGGACCTTCATCGACAAGGCGATCGCCGCCCTCGAGGCGGGCACGCTGGACGGCCGCGAGGACACGATCTTCCGCTGGATGCCGCTGCTGCTCGATCAGACAGGCTGGGACGAGGTCGTCGCGATCCTCGAAGACTCGACCGAGAAGATCCTCGCGGCTCACCTGCGCAGCCAGGACCGCCTCGCCGCCAGCGGCGGCGAGGACATGATCTCGACCGTGATCGGGCTCGCCACCTTCGAGACCGGCGGCTCCCTCGAGGGAGAGGTCTAGCGAGCGCCCGGCGGGGGCGCTACTCCCACTCGATCGTCGCCGGGGGCTTGGAGGAGATGTCGAGGGCGACGCGGTTGACGTCGCGGATCTCGTTGATGATGCGGTTGGAGACGCGCTCCAGCAGGTCGTAGGGCAGCCGTGCCCAGTCCGCGGTCATCGCATCGTCGGAGGTGACGGCGCGGATCACGATCGGGTAGGCGTAGGTGCGGCCGTCGCCCTGGACGCCGACCGAGCGCACCACCGGCAGCACGCAGAAGCTCTGCCAGAGCTGGCGGTAGAGCTCGGCCGCCCGGATCTCCTCCTGCAGGATCGCGTCGGCGGCGCGGAGGATGTCCAGCCGCTCCCGGTTCACCTCGCCGCCGACGATCCGGATCCCCAGCCCCGGCCCCGGGAAGGGCTGGCGCCAGACCATCCGCTCCGGCATCCCGAGCTCGGCGCCGACCGCGCGCACCTCGTCCTTGAACAGCATTCGCAGCGGCTCGACGAGGTCGAAGTCGAACTCGTCGGGCAGCCCGCCGACGTTGTGGTGGGACTTGATCGTCGCCGCGTGGTCGCTGCCGCCGGACTCGATCACGTCGGAGTAGAGCGTGCCCTGGACCAGATAGCCGACGTCGTCGAGCTTGGCGGCCTCCTCCTCGAAGACGCGGATGAACTCCTCGCCGATGATCTTGCGCTTGCGCTCGGGGTCTTCGACCCCGGCCAGCTTGGCGAGGAAACGCTCTTCGGCGTCCACGTGGACGAGCGGGATCCCGAACCGCTCGAACGCCTCGACCACCTGCTCGGCCTCGTTCAGCCGCATCAGGCCGTGGTCGACGAAGACGCAGGTCAGCCGCTCCCCCACCGCTTTGTGGACGAGCAGGGCGGCGACCGAGGAGTCGACCCCGCCCGAGAGCCCGCAGATCACGCGGCCGTCGCCGACCTGCGCCTGGATCTTGCCGACCTGCTCGGCGATCACCGACTGCGGCGACCACTGCTCGACGCAACCGGCGACGTCGCGCAGGAAGCGGGTGAGGATCTCCGTCCCGTAGGGCGTGTGGACGACCTCGGGGTGGAACTGGATCCCGTAGAGGCCGCGGTCGGGCATCTCCAGCGCCGCCACCGGCGAGCTCGGGCTCGAGGCCAGGGCGGTGAAGCCCTCGGGCGCCTCGAAGACGGCGTCGCGGTGGCTCATCCAGCAGCTCTGCTCCTCCGGCAGGCCACCGAGCAGGCGGCCGCCGCCGTCGCGGAGGACGAGCTCGGTGCGGCCGAACTCGCCGGTCTCGGCCGACTCGACCCGCCCACCGAGCGCCAGCACCATCGCCTGCATCCCGTAACAGATGCCCAGCAGCGGCACCTCGAGGTCGAGCAGCTGGGTCGGGAACGGCGGCGCTCCCGGCTCGTAGACGGAGGCCGGGCCGCCGGAGAGGATCAGCGCCTTCGGCCTGCGCTCGCGGATCTTCTCGATCGACGTGGTCGAGGGCAGCAGCTCGGCGAAGACCCCGCATTCGCGGATCCGCCGGGCGATCAGCTGGGAGTACTGGCCCCCGAAGTCGAGGACCAGCACCTCCTCCACCGCCCGCACGTCCTCCGCGGGGAGATCGTCGACCGAATCGACGATCTGCTCAGTCATCGCTTACGGCAACCCCCGCGGAGACGGCCGCCCGGCCGTTGGACCCCATCCCGACCGACTGCTCGTTCTGGAGCTTCTTGCCCTCGCTCATCAGCGCCGGCGCGACCATCACCTCGGCCCGCTGGAAGGAGCGGATGTCCTCGTAGCCACAGGTGGCCATCGAGGTTTTCAGCGCCCCCATCAGGTTGAAGGTGCCGTCGTTCTCCTGGGCCGGGCCGAGCAGGATCTCCTCCATCGTCCCGTCCTGCTTGGTCGAGACGCGGGTGCCGCGCGGCAGCGAGGGATGGAAGGTCGCCATTCCCCAGTGGAAGCCGCGCCCCGGAGCCTCCTTGGCGCGGGCGAGCGGCGAGCCGACCATGACCGAGTCGGCGCCGCAGGCGATCGCCTTGGAGACGTCGCCGCCGGTCCGCATGCCGCCGTCGGCGATCACGTTCACGTACTCGCCGGTCTCCAGCATGTGCTGGGAGCGGGCGGCGGCCACGTCGGCGATCGCGGTCGCCTGCGGGACGCCGATGCCGAGCACCCCGCGGGTCGTGCAGGCGGCGCCGGGGCCGACCCCGACGAGGACGCCGACGGCGCCGGTACGCATCAGGTGCAGCCCGGTCGAGTAGGAGGCGCAGCCGCCGACCACGGTCGGGACCGGCACCTCGGCGATGAACTCCTTCAGGTTCAGCGGCGCGACGGTGGTCGAGACGTGTTCGGCCGAGATCACCGTGCCCTGGATGACGAGGATGTCGAGGCCGGCCTCGACCGCCACCTCGTAGTGCTCGCGCACCTTCTGCGGCGTCAGCGAGCCACAGGCGACGGCGCCGCGGGCCTTGATTTCCTCGATCCGCTTGCCGATCAGCTCCGACTTGACGGGCTCGGCGTAGACCTCCTGCATCAGGCGGGTCGCGACGTGCGTCGGCGCGGCCGCGATCGCCTCCAGCTTCTCCTCGGCGTTCTCGAACCGGCACCAGATGCCCTCTAGGTTCAGCACCCCGAGCCCACCCAGCTCGTTGACGAGCACGGCGGTGTCGGGGCTGACCACCCCGTCCATCGCCGAGGCGACGAGGGGGAGCTCAAAGCGGTAGGGACCGAGGGTCCAGCTGATGTCGATGTCGTCGGGATCGCGGGTACGACGCGACGGGACGATGGCGATGTCGTCGAATCCGTAGGCGCGCCGCCCCTTCTTGCCGCGGCCGATTTCGATTTCCAAGTGTTTCCTCCAGGGCTGGCGGTTGAAACAGCCAGCCTACACTTCCGCCGGGACCTCCAAGTCGTGCACGGCGACCTCGCCGAGCAGGCGCTCGACCTGGCCGCGGTCGACGGTGCCGGCGCCGAAGTGCTGGGTCGACTCGGCCCCGCAGGCGACCCCGTAGGCGAGGCACTCCTCGGCCGAGCGCCCCTCGTAGCGCGCCGCCACATAGCCGGCCACGAAGGCGTCCCCCGAGCCGACCGTGGAGACCGGGTCGAGCGGCTCGGTGTGGACCTCGAGCAGGCGCCGCTCGTTGCCCTCTCCGACCGCAGCCACGCAGCCTTCGGGGCGGGTGATCGCAGCCTCGGCGGCCCCCAGCCGGACCAGCTCCTCGAGGCCCTGGGCGAGGTCGGTGCGGTCGGCGAACTCCTGCCCGACCAGCTCCTCGGCCTCGCGCTCGTTCGGGGTCACCATCGCGGCGCCGGCGCGCACCCCGGCCAGCATCGCCTCACCCTCGGCGTCGAGCACGGCAGAGACGCCGCGCCGGCTGAGGTCGGCGATCAGGCGGGCGTAGAGGTCGTCGCCCGCGCCGGGGGGCAGCGAGCCCGCCAGCACGCAGATCTTCGCGCCCCCGGCCAGGTAGCCGATCCGCTCGAACAGCATCTTGACCTCCTCGGGGCTGACCGCCGGCCCGCGCTCGTTGATCTCGGTCTGCTCCCCCGAGGTGGGGTCGATCACGGCGAGGTTGATCCGCGTCTCGGCGGCGATCCGGGTGAAGTCGGTCAGCACCGACTCTTCGCGCAGGCCTTCCAGGACCCGGGTGCCGGTCGGCCCGCCGACGAAGCCGGCGGCGATCACCGGGCGGCCGAGCAGGGAGAGCGCGCGGGCGACGTTGACGCCCTTGCCGCCGGCGACCGTGCGGCTCTCGACCGCGCGGTGGCGGCGGCCGAGCCGGAAGTTCGGCACGGCCACGGTGCGGTCGATCGCCGCGTTCAGGGTCACGGTCAGGATCACTGCGATTTCACCCCGGATTCGCTCTCCTCGGTCGCTTCAGCGGGACAGACGGCGGTAGAGCAATACCCCGCCAATGAGTATCACGAACCCCGCCAAAGAGATGAAGATCCAGTTGTCTCCGATAAACGTGCGGGTACGGTCGAAGGTGCTCGCCGCGGGGATCGCGCGGCTGGCCTGCAGTGGCACGGTGGCGACCCGGCGGCCGTCGACGAAGACCGTCGCCACCCCGAGCGGGGCACCGCGGCGGAGCGGTCCCTCGACCTCGGCCGGGGCGCGCACGCCGACGTCGAGCCCCTGGCCGCGGCGCAGGCCGACGACCACTCCCCGGCCCGCCAGCAACGGCAGTTCGCCCCCCGAGTAGCGGATCGCCGGGTCGGCGAGCTCCTCGCCGGCGCGGACCGGCCGGCGCCGCTGGTACTGGGAGAAGCCGTACTCGAGCAGCTCCAGGCTGGCGGCGTAACGGGCTTCTTCGGTCGGGACCCCGAGCACGACCGAGATCAGCTCGACCCCCTTGCGCTCGCCCGAGGCGACGAGGACGTAGCCGGCGTCGAAGGTGTGACCGGTCTTGACGCCGGTCACCCACGGCTCCATCCAGAGCAGGTCGTTGGAGTTCTCGATCCGGCGCGGCGGGCGCAGGCTGCGCAGCAGGGCGGTGGGCGAGTCGACGATGCGGGCGAAGACCGGGTTGCGCAGCAGGCGCCTGGTCAGCGTCGCCAGGTCGAGGGCGCTGGAGAAGTTGCCCCGCTGGTCGAGGCCGATCGGGTTCGCGTAGTGGGTGTCGGCGAGCCCGAGGGCGGCCGCGCGCCGGTTCATCTCGGCGACGAAACGGGGCTCCGACCCGGCCGCGGCCAGCGCCAGGTCCTCGGCGGAGTCGTTGCCGCTGCGCATCAGCAGGCCGTGCAGCAGGTCGGCGACGCTGACCCGCTGCCCCGGCTCCAGTTCGAGCAGCGACTCGCCGTAGATCGCTTCGTAGGGAGCGGCGCGGAGGATGCGCTTCAGCGGCAGCTCCTGCAGGGCCACATATGCGGTCATCAGCTTGGTCGTGCTGGCGATCGGCAGGCGGCGGGCGGCGGCGTGGGAGGCCACCACCTCGCCGGTGCGGGCGTCGACCAGGGCCCAGGCGCGGGCGTCGACCTGCGGCGGGCGCTCCGCCGCGGCCGCCGATCCGGCGAGGCAGAGCATGGCGAGCAGCGCCCCGAGCAGAGCGAGGCCGGAGCGGCCCCACCTCATCGCAGCTTCAGCGTCTCGCCGGCGATCAGGATCTGCGGGTCGACTTCGGGATTGAGGTCGACGATCGTGGCGACCGGGATCCCGGTCCGGTGGGCGATCGAGACCAGGGTGTCGCCGCTCTTGACGACGTAGGTCTTGGCCCGGGTCTTCGGCCGGTCCTTCTGGGCGGGCTGGCTGCCGCCGTTGCCGGACTCGCGCGAGGGATCGGAGTCCCCGAGCGAGCTGGAGATGGCGACGATCACGACCACCACCGCGCCCGCCAGGGCGACTACGGCGAAGATCCGGGCGAAGGCGCTGGTGCGTTTTTCCATGGGACTGGATCGGGATCGAGGGCGGGGAAGGAACGTATAACGGGTGCGGGCGGCCTCAGGCGGCCGAAATCTCCCAGACGGCGTCCCGCAGGCGCTCGGCGGCGGCCGCCGGGTCGGGGTCCGCAGCGATGCCCCGCGACACCGCCACCAGGGCCGAGCTGCGCCCGGCGGTGAAGGCGGCGCCGAGCAGCTCGGGCTTGCCGCCCTGGGCACCGACGCCGGGGATGAGGAAGATCGAGCGCGGCATCACCTCACGCAGGTGGGCGATGTGGAGCGGCTCGGTCGCCCCGACCACGGCCCCGACGCCGCTCAGCCCGCTCTCGCCGAGCAGGCGGCTGGAGAGCCCGTCGACCAGCCGCGCCAGCCGCTCGTGCAGCGGCTGGTGGGGCGCCGGCAGGTCCTGGACGTCGCGGGCGCCGGGGTTGCTGGTGCGGACGAGGAGGAAGATGCCGGCATCGGCCTTGGCGGCGGCGACGATCAGCGGCTCCAGGGCGTCGAGCCCGAGCAGCGGGTTGGCGGTGAAGGCGTCGGCGCCGAGGCCGGCGACCGGGCCCCAGGGCGTCGGCGTCTCCCCCACCAGCGACTGGGCATAGGCGGCCGCGGTGACCGGCACGTCACCGCGCTTGCCGTCGGCGAGGACCAGCAGGCCGGCTTCCCTGGCCGCGTCGCAGACCGAGGCGAGGGCCGCCCAGCCGGGCGCGCCGAGGCGCTCGAAGCAGGCCAGCTGCGGCTTCACGGCGACGCAGGCCGGGCCCGCCCGCTCGATCAGAGTGCGGCAGTGGGTGACGACGGCGGCCGAGGCGAGCTCCGCGGCCAGCGTTCCAGGGCCGGGAGCCATCTCCCCCTCCCCGGCCAGCTGGGCCGGGTCGGGGTCGAGGCCGAGACAGATCTGGCTGCGGCGCTCCTCGATGAGCGCCGCCAGCCGATCGGCGAAGGGCGTCAGAGAGTCAGCCGCCCTTGACCTTGGTCTTCAGAGCCGAACCGGCGGAGAACCGCGGAACCTTGCCGCCCGGAATCGTGATGCGCTCGCCGGTGCGCGGGTTGACGCCCTGACGGGGCCCACGCTCGGCGACGTGGAATTTGCCGAACCCGGTGAAACTGACCTCACCGCCGGAGCTCAGCGTGTCGGTGATCGCGTCGAGCACCGCATCGACGGCGTCGCTCGCAGCTTTTTTACTGCCGAGCCGGTCGTCGCCGGCGAGTTGGTCCAGAAATTCAGCCTTGGTCACGTCGGAAATCCTCCTCGGGGTTGAAGATCGGCGCAATCTAACAGCGCCCACGGCGTCACCGTGGGCACGACTGATGCCAAATGTCACGAACCGCTGACGGCCATCGCGCCGACCAGGAGCGGCGGAGTGCGCACAGATCCCCCGAAGGGGACCCAGCGGGACTCGGCACCGGCCGCCCGCACGTCCCCCAGCATCGCCACCAGGTCGCCGGCGATCGTGAACTCGCGCAGCGGCTCGGCCAGCTCGCCGCCGCGGACCGCCCGGCCCGACGCCCCGACCGAGAAGACCCCGGTGACGGGGTTGACGCCCGAGTGCAGGCCGGCGACGTCGGTGACGTAGATCCCGTCGCCGGCGGCGGCCAGGAGCTCGGCGAAGACGGCGCTGCCCGCGCCGACGATGAGGTTGGACGCGGCCACGCGGGGCTGGGAGCGGTAGCCGGCCCGGGCGGCGCTGCCGGTCGACTCGCCGCCCTCGCGGTTCGCCGTGTAGGTGTCGTAGAGATAGGCGGAGAGGCGGCGGTCCTCGATCAGGGCGGTGCGACGCCGGGGCACGCCCTCGCCGTCGAAGGGCGCCGAGCCCGAGCCCCCGGGGTCGCGCCCGTCGTCGTGGAGGACGAAGGCATCGCTCGCGAGCTCCTCCCCGAGCCGCCCCGCGAAAGGAGAGCGGCCGCGCTGGACCGCGTTGGCCCCGAGCGCGCCGCCGATCAGCCCGGCGAAGCTGGCCGCCACGGTCGGGTCGAGGACGGCGGGGCAGGAGCGGGAAGCGGGCTTGGCGGCACCGATCATCGCCGTGGCGCGCTCGGCGCCCTCGTTGCCGATCGCATCGGGGTCGAGGCCCTCCGGCCCGCGGGCGAGGCCGAACCCGAGCCCGGTCTCCCGGGCCCCGTCGCCCTCGGCGAGCGCCTGCAGGTAGGCGAAGCACTCCGAGGACTCGAACTCGCCCGCGACCCCGGCCGAGGAGGCGATCGCGACCCGTTCGGAGGAGTCTGCGTAGACGGCCTGCTCGACCCCGACCACCCGCGGGTCGGCGGCGAGCGCGGTGCGCTCGACCCGCAGCGCCAGCTCCGCCACCTGCGCCGTGGTCCAGGCGTCGACCGAGGGGTCGCTGAGCCCGGGCAGCGCCTCGATCGGGGCGGGCTGCGGCGGCGCCGCGAACTCATCCTCGTCGGCGATCGCCGCCGCCTCGGCGGCGCGGGCCGCGATCGCCGCGACCCCGTCCTCGGAGAGATCGGTCCCGTACGCGTAGCCGACCCGGCCGCCGACCCAGGCGCGGACGCCGACACCGCTCTGGGTCGCCGCGGTCAGGCTCTCGACCTCGCCGCCGTGGACCCGCACCTCGCGGCCGCTGTCGCGCGAGGCGTAGGCCTCGGCGGCGCCCGCCCCGGCCGCCAGCGCCGCCTCGACGCCGCGCCCCGCGGTCGCGCTCAGCGCGGTCAAAGCTCGGTGCCCCCGACCGTCATCGCCCCGACCCGGACGTGGCCCTGGCCGGTGCCCACCGGCGCTTTCTGGCCGCCCTTGCCGCAGATGCCGGTCTTCATGAAGAAGTCGTCGCCGACCGCGTCGATCGCCATCAGCGCCTCCAGGCAGTTGCCGATCAGGGTCGCCCCGCGGCACGGCCGCGTCACCTTGCCGGCCTCGATCAGGTAGCCCTCGGAGACGCCGAAGACGAAGTCGCCGGTCGCCGGGTCGACCTGGCCGCCGGCGAAGGAGACCGCGTAGAAGCCCTTGTCGAGGTCGGCGATCATCGCCTCGGGAGTGGCCTCGCCGGGGGCGATGTAGGTGTTGGTCATGCGCGGGATCGGCAGGTGGCGGAAGCTCTCGCGACGGCCGTTGCCGGTCGGCGGCACGCCGTCGCGCTCGGCCGTGAGGCGGTCGTAGAGGTAGGCGCTGAGCCGGCCGTCCTCGATCACCTGCGTCTTCTGGGTCGGGGCGCCCTCGTCGTCGATCGCGTCGCTGCCCCACTCCCCCGGCAGGCGCCCGTCGTCGTAGGCGTTGAGCAGCGGCTGCGCGACCCGCTCCCCGAGCTTGCCTACGTAGACGCTGGCCCCCTTCTGGATGTGGTCGGCCTCGAGCCCGTGGCCGGTCATCTCGTGGAAGAGGACGCCGCCGAAGCCGCCGCCGACCACGACCGGCATCGAGCCGGAGGGCGCAGGCCCCGCGTCGAGCAGGGTGAGCGCCTTGCGCGCCGCCTGCTCGGCGATCGCGGCGGGGTCGTCTTCGAGCAGCTCGAAACCGCGGTGGGCGCCGAGCGTCTCGGCGCCGGTCTCGACCGTGTCGCCGCGGCGGGCGACCGCCTGGGCGCCGATGCGGACGCGGGTGCGGTCGTCGCCGGCGAGCAGGCCCTCGGAGTTGGCGATGCTCACCTGGCGCCGTGCCTCCGCGTAGGAGGAGGTGAACTGGGCGATCTCCGCCCCCGTCCCGCGGGCGCGCTCGTCGAGCTCGCGCAGCAGCGCCGCCTTGCGCTCCGCCGGGACGTCCTCGGGGCGCCGCTCGATCGGCAGCGGGGCGCTCGCCACCGCCTCCAGCGCCCGCGGCTCGCGACGCTCGCCGCGCAGCGCCGCAGCCGCCTCGTCGGCGGCGCGCTCGAGGTCGGCCGGGTCGAGGCCGTCGACGTGGGCGAAGTAGGTGGTGGCGCCGTCGACCACCCGCACCCCGGCCCCCTCCTCGGCGCCCGACTGCACGGCCTCGAGCCGCGACTCGTCGATCGACATCGAGAGGCCGTGGCGGCGTTCGGCGAAGACCTCGGCGAAGCGACCGCCGTTGGCGAGCGCCCGCGCCAGCACGCGTTCGGCGACCGCCGGCTCGAGCAGCTCGCTCACGGCTTCGGCCTCTTGCCGGCAACCTCGATCAGGCGGCCGGCGGCGACGAACAGCTCCGCCCCCGCGGTCGAGTCGCCGGCGTGGTCGCGGCTGCGCCCGCTCGGGTAGTAGAGGCGGGCGAAGGGGCGTCGGGAGATGCGGCGCCGGCGCATGTAGGCGGCGGCCTCGTCGGCGTAGCCGGAGACGCGGTCGAGCAGGACGCGGTGCGGCTTCGGCGGCATCAGCCCTCCCCACCTACCGACCCGGCGAGCTCGCGCAGGGTCGAGCGCATGTCGAAGAACATCAGCGAGGCGAGGGCGAAGCGCTCGGTCACCGCCACCGCCGCGAAGCCGGCGTGGCGGAGAGCGAAGACCTCGCCCTGCTCGGTCGCCACGTGGACCTGCTCGGCCGGCTCCTCGCCGGCTCGGTCGGCCACGGCGAACAGCGCCGCCGCGTCCTCCTGCCAGCGCCCACGGTCGCCGGCGGCGGCCAGCACCGACCCCTCGGAGTCGAGGATCGCCGCCCCGCGCAGGTCGGGCGACATCTCGCTGAGGAAGGCGAGCGCCGCCTCGGCGGCGTCGCCCGCGGAGACCTCGGTAGCGGCAGCGTCGGGCATGTGGGTGAAAATACCGACCGTGTCCCTCGCCCGAGCCTCATGGATCACCGTGATCGCCGTCTGCGCCATAGCCGCGATCCTCTTCGCGATCAGCGGCTACACCGGCTACACGATCACCCTGATAGCCGTGGGCCTGGCCGCAGCAGTCAACCTCCTGCCCCCGCCCTGACGCCACGCGTCTGCAGTTGACCGTGAATAACACGGCCAACAGCAGACGCGTGAAGCCGTGGCCGTCAGCCAGCCCGGAACGGGCCGGCCGAGTCGTCGGTCGGCTCGTGGAACGAGGTCTCCGGCTCGACGTGGATCAGCACCTCGGCCATCGAGATCTCCGCCTCGATCGAGTCGCGCATCTGGTGCGCGAGCTCGTGCGCCCGCTCGAGGCTGGTGCCGGAGCGGTACTGGACGTGGAGGTCGATGTGGCGGCGGCTGCCGGCGCGGCGGGCGCGCAGCTTGTGATAGCCGGCGACCTCGGGGGTGCGGGCACTGGCGATCGCCGCCTCGATCCGGTCCAGCTCGACATCCGGCAGCGTTTCGTCGACCAGCACCCCGGAGGAGCGGCGGATGATCCGGATACCGGCCCAGACGATCGCCGCGGCGACGATCAGGGCCGTGATCGAGTCGAAGGCGGCGTTGCCGGTCAGCTCGACGACCCCGAGCCCGACGAGGACGCCGGCCGAGGTCATCGCGTCGGTCCGCAGGTGGGCGGCGTCACCCTCCAGGGCCGGCGAGTCGAGCGCCTTCGCGCGGCGGTAGAGGACGGTCGAGACACCGACGTTGGCGACGACCGAGAAGGCCATCACGGCGATCCCGATCCCGAGCGACTCGACCTCGGCCCCCCGGACCAGGTGGCGGGTCGCCTCGTAGACGATGATCCCGGCGCCGACGAGGATCAGCATCCCCTCGATCGTCGCCGCCAGGCTCTCGACCTTCTCGTGGCCGTAGGGATGGTCCGCGTCGGCCGGCTCGTCGGCTTTGCGCACGGAGACGTAGGCGACGACGGAGGCGACGAGGTCGATCAGCGAGTGGACCGCCTCGGTGAGGATCGCGATCGAGCCGGTGATCGCCCCGGCCGCCAGCTTCAGCGCGATCAGCACCGAGTTGGAGGCGATCGAGAGCGCCGCCGCGCCGCTTTTGGTGCGGATCACCCCGGGCTCCCGGCAGCCGCCTCCAGGTGCGCAGCCAGCAGCCGCGCGGCGCGGCCGCGGTGGCTGACCTCATGCTTCTCGGCCGCGCTCAGCTCGGAGAAGGTGCGCTCGTCGTCGGGGCCGGTGTCGTCGGGGACGAAGGCGGGGTCGTAGCCGAAGCCGCCCCCGCCCCGGCCCGCGCGCAGCAGCGTCCCCTCGCAGCGCGCCTCGAAGACGTGCTCGTGGCCGTCGGCGTCGATCAGGACGAGCGCGCAGACGTAGGCGGCACGCCGCTCGCCCGCCGCCGCGTCGACCTCGCGCAGCAGCTTCGCCAGGTTCTCCTCGTCGCTCGCCCCCTCCCCCGCGTAGCGGGCCGAGTAGATGCCCGGGGCACCATCGAGGTCCTCGGCGACGATCCCGGAGTCGTCGGCGATCACCGCCTCTCCGGTTGCCCGGTGCGCCGCCCGCGCCTTGATCAGCGCGTTGGCCTCGAAGCTGTCGCCGTCCTCGACCGGCGTCTCGAGCTCGTCCGGCAGCGGCCGCAGGTCGAGCGCGGGCAGCAGCTCGGACATCTCCCCGAGCTTGTGCCGGTTGCGGGTGGCGAGGATCAAGCGACCCGCTCCTGCACCTCCCGCAGGCGCCCGATGCCGCCCTCGGCCAGGGCCAGCAGCTCGTCGAGCGAGGCCCGCGAGAGCGGCGTGCGCTCGGCCGTCGCCTGCACCTCGACCAGGCCGCCGTCGCCGGTCATCACCACGTTGGCGTCGACCTCGGCGTTGGAGTCCTCGCCGTAGTCGAGGTCGCAGAGCGCGCGGCCGTTGACCATGCCGACGCTGACCGCGGCCACCGAGCCGGTCAGCGGCATCGCCTCCAGGGCTTTCTTGTCGATCAGCTTCTGGAAGGCCTGGCGCAGGGCCACGTAGCCGCCGGTGATCGCGGCGCAGCGGGTGCCGCCGTCGGCTTCCAGCACGTCGCAGTCGACGTAGACGCTGCGTTCGCCCATCGCCTTGAAATCGACGACGACGCGCAGCGAGCGGCCGATCAGGCGCTGGATCTCAACCCCGCGGCCGTCCTGCTTGCCCTTGGAGATGTCGCGCTGCTTGCGGTCGCCGGTCGAGGCGGGCAGCATCGCGTACTCGGCGGTGACCCAGCCTTTGCCGCGCCCCTGCATCCAGCGCGGGACGCTCTCGTTGACCGAGGCGGTGCAGATCACCCGGGTCCTGCCGATCGAGATCAGCGCCGACCCGGCGGCCGATTCGACGAAGCCGGGGTCGATCGTGACCGGGCGGATGTCGGCCGGGGCCCTGTCGTAGCTGCGCGATGCGGGCATCGGGCGAGTCTTTCACGCGAGGCGCCGCCGCGCCCGACCGGCTCAGCCGTGCGGGTGCACCCGCAGTCCGCGCTGGCCGAAGTGGGCGTCGAAGGCAAACGCCTCGCCGTTGCCCTCGCGCTCGATCAGCGCGAAGGAGGTGGCGTCGACGTAGCTCCACTGCTTGTCGCCATGGCGCTCGAGGATCTCCCAGGCGTCCCCCTCCACCGCTTCCTCCACCCGCACCAGCTCGATCGCACCGCTGGCGCGGAAGCGGCGGCCCCACTCGACCGCCTCCTCGCGGCCGACCCTGACCAGCAGCGCCGTGTAGGTCTCGGCGAACACGTAGTTCGAGGTGTAGAGGGCGGCGCCCTCGGCCAGCAGCCCCGAGAGCGCCGCCCGCGCCCGCTCGTGCTCGGCCTCGGCGGCGTTGCGCAGCGCCACGAAGGCGCTGGTGTCGACGAAGACCGACCTCATCGGCCGTAGAGGTCGCGGTCCAGCGTGGTGACGCTGGTGCCCTCCCGCCCCTTCCCCGGCGACTCGTCCACCAGGTACCGAAGCAGGGGGTCCGCGGCCAGGTCCGGCCGCCGCGCGCGCTCGGCGTCGATCAGCTCCCGCACCACGGCGGCGATGCTGCCCGACTTGCCGGCGCGCTGCCGGAGCCAGCGGTGCTGGGCCTCGTCCAGATATAGCTGCGTCCGATGTTTCATGCTGTCATACAGCATACGGCGCAGGGAGGACGGAATTACCGTCGTCGGCAGTTCTGCAGTGGTCATCGCATCGCTCGCTTTCCGCCCGCGGACGCCGGTCGCCTATTTGAAGGCGACTTTGTCCACGGCCTCCTTGATCTTGTTGACGATCACGTCCGCCAGCTCGGTCCCCTGTTTGCCGCTGAACCCCTTCATCGAGGCGACCATCCCGACCATCAACAGCGAGACCAGCAGGATCAAGCCGACGTACTCGACCGTCCCCTGCCCGGTCTCCCCGGCCAGCGACCGGATCTCCCGGACCCGGCGCACGGCGCCGGCGTGCAGGTACCCCATCAACGCGTAGAACATCTCTGCCTCCTCTCTCGATTGCGAGGCGAATGCTCGGCGGCGAGGGCGCACGGATCTAGACCTGGGAGCGCCAACTTCGTGACGACTCCGGGTCGAAACCCGCGAAATCGCCCTTCTGCGGGGGCGCCGGCCCGGATAGCCTCCCCCGCGTGCGCGTCCTCGTCGTCACGAACTTCGAGCCCGACGAGGCGGCGCCGCAGCGCGGGCGCTGGGTCCGCGACCAGGTCGACGAGGTGCGGCGGCGCGGGATCGAGGTCGACCTCTTCAGCTTCCCCCCCGGGCGTGGCGAGTACGTCCCCGCGACCAGGCGGCTGCGGGCGCTGCTGCGCCGCGAGCGCTTCGACCTCGTCCACGCCCACTACGGGCTGGCCGCCTGGTGCGCGCGGCTGGCCGGCGCGCGGCCGCTGGTCGTCACCTTCCACGGCACCGACGTCCGCCACGGCATCGTCGGGCCGATGTCGCGCCGCCTCGCCTGGCGCGTCGACCTGGTCGCCGCCGTCTCGCGGGCCCTGTTCGAGACCGAAGACGGGCGCCCCGGCCTGCCCCCGGTCCCCGGTTCCGCTGTCCTCCCCTGCGGCCCCGACCTCAGCCGCTTCGGGCCGCTCCCGCGGGCCGAGGCCCGGGCCCGGCTCGGCCTCGACCCCGACGCCCGCTTCCTCCTCTTCCCCGCCAACCCGGCCCGGCCGGAGAAGCGCCACGACCGCGCCGCCGAGGTCGCCGCCGCCTGCGGGGCCGAGCTGATCAGCGGCGGCTCGATCGACCCCGAGCAGATGCCGCTCTGGCTCAACGCCGCCAACGCCGTCCTCGTCACCTCCGACTACGAGGGGTTCGGGATGATCGCGGTGGAGGCGCTGGCCTGCGAGGTGCCGGTCCTCTCGACCCCGGTCGGGATCGCGCCCTACGCGCTGGCGGGGATCGACGGCTGCCTCTGCGCCCCCTTCGACGCCGGTACATGGAGCGCCGCCGCCCGCCCCCACCTCGACTCCGCCGACCCCCGCGTCGGCGGCGCCGCCCGGGCCGCCTCGCTCTCGGCGGCGCGGATGGCGGAGAGGGTGATCGAGGTCTACCGCGACGTGAGCGGCGAGCCGGTATTAGATTGAGCGCATGAGCGCGGAGGAAGCCGGCACCCAGAGCCTCAGTGCGCAGGTCGAGGAGGCCGAGCGCAAGCTGAAGGAGGCGGCGGAGGTCGCGACCGCCGCCGAGCGTCGCGCGATCGCCGAGATCGAGGCCCTCGAGGCCGACCTCGAGCGCGAGCGGGCCGAGGCCGAGAAGGCCCGCGAGCAGCTGCGCCTCGCCCACGAGGAGGAGCTGCAGCGCGAGCGGGCGGCGAAGGAGCGGGCGATCGCCGCCGCCGAGGAGCGCCTCGGCGAGATCGAAGCCCAGACCGAGGCGGCGGAGCAGCGGATCGAGGCGGCGGAGCGCCGCGCCGAGGAGGCGGAGCGCTCGGTCGGCGAGGAGAAGGCCCGCGCCCGCGAAGGGGCCGCCGCCTGGCTGCGCGAGCAGCTGGAGTCGATCCGCCGAGAGGCTGGGAAGCGATAACCGCGACGGCGGGGGAGTTCGACGTCGCCGTCGTCGGGGGCGGCGCCGCCGGGCTCTGGACCGCGCTGCGCGTCGCCGAGGCCGGGGGCAGGGCCTGCCTGGTCTCGCGCACCCCGCTCTCCCAGAGCGCCAGCTTCTGGGCCCAGGGCGGCCTCGCCGCGGCGCTGGAACCTGACGACTCCCCCGACCGCCACGCGGCCGACACCATCGCCGCCGGGCGCGGCCTCTGCCGCCCCGAGGCCGTGCGCGTCCTCGTCGACGAGGCCCCGGCCGCGGTCCGCGACCTGCTCGCGCGCGGCGTCGTCTTCGACCTCGACCACGAGGGCCGGCTGGCGCTGGGGCTCGAGGGCGGGCACGCGTACCGCCGCATCGTCCACGCGGGCGGCAGCCAGACCGGCCACGAGATCACCTCGAAGCTGGCCGCGATGGTCGCCGCCGAGCCCCGCATCGAGGTGCGCGAGAGCACCTCGGCGTCGGCGCTCTGGAGCGACGGTGGGCGCTGCCACGGGGTCGTGACCGACGCCGGCCCGATCGCGGCGCCGGCGACCGTCCTGGCCACCGGCGGCGCCGCGGCGCTGTGGCGGCGGACGACCAACCCGCGTGGGGCGATCGGCGCCGGGCCCGTGCTGGCGGCGGCCGCCGGCGCCGACCTCGCCGACCTCGAGTTCTGCCAGTTCCACCCGACCGCGCTCTCCCTCCCCGGCTCGCGCTTCGACGGCGTCCTGATCACGGAGGCGGTGCGCGGCGAGGGAGCGAAGCTGCTCGACGCGGCGGGCGAGCGCTTCACCGACGAGCTCGCCCCCAGGGACGCGGTCACCGCCGCGATCCTCGCCCGCATGCAGGCCGAGGCGAGCGCCGGGGTGAAGCTCGACCTGCGCGGGATCGACCCGGCCCGGTTCCCCAACGTCTTCGCCTCGCTGGCCGAGGCCGGGCTGAGCCCGCACACCGAGCCGGTCCCGGTCGCCCCCGCCGCCCACTACACGATGGGGGGCGTCGCGGTCGACCTCGACGGCCGCTCCTCGCTGCCAGGGCTCTTCGCGGTCGGCGAGTGCTCCTGCACGGGCCTGCACGGCGCCAACCGGCTCGCCTCCAACTCGCTCAGCGAGTGCTTCGTGTTCGGCGGCCGCGCCGCCACCGCCGCCCTCGCCGAGAACGCCGGCCAGGCGCGCCCACCGCTGCCCGGCTGGAGCTTCGCCCCCCCGAGCGAAGAGACCCGCGACGCGGTCTGGCGCCGCGCCGGCCCGCTCCGCAACCCTGACGACCTGGCCTCCCTCGTCTCCAACCCCTACCCGCTGGCCTCGGCGACCGCCAGCTGCGCCCTGCGGCGGGCCGAGTCGCGCGGCGGCCACCTGCGCACCGACCGGCCCGAGACCGACCCCGAGCTCGACGGGGTCCACTTCGTCCTCGCCCCCGACGGCGAGGTCCGCCGGGAGCACTGGCGCTGAGGCGATGCTGCTCGGGGTCGACGTCGGCGGGACCTTCACCGATGCGGTCCTGCTCGACGACGGCGCCGTCCACACCGCGAAGGTGCCGACCACCCCGGGGGACGAGTCGGCGGGAGTGATGGACGCCGTCGCCGCCGTGCTCGCGCGGGCCGGCGCCGAGGCGAGCGAGGTCGAGGGCTTCGCCCACGGGATGACGGTCGGGACCAACGCGCTGCTGGAGGAACGCGGGGCGCGCACGGCCCTCGTCGCGACCCGCGGCTTCGCCGACCTGCTGGAGATCGGGCGCCAGGACCGGCCCCATCTCTACCGGCTCTGCGCCCCGAAGCCGGCGTCGCTGGTCGAGCCCGAGCTTCGCCTCGAGGCGGACGAGCGGATCGGCCCCGCAGGCGTCATCGCCGCCCTGGACGAGGACGAGCCGGAGCGGCTTGCCGCGCTGCTGCGCGAGCGCGGTGCCGAGTCGGTCGCCGTCTGCCTGCTCTTCTCCTACCTCGACCCGACCCACGAGCAGCGGGTCGCCCAGCACCTGCGCGAGCGCCTCCCCGGGGTCCACGTCTCCGCCTCGCACGAGGTGCTGCCGCGCTTCCGCGAGTACGAGCGCTGCTCGACCACCGTCATCGACGCCTACCTCAGTCCCCTGCTCGGCCGCTATCTCGAGCGGCTCGGGGAGGCGACCGCGACGGCGGGCCTGCCAAGGGTCCAGGTGATGCAGTCCTCGGGGGGAGTCGCCCCGGCCGGGGAGGCGGCGCAGGCCGGCGCCTGGAGCGTGCTCTCGGGGCCGGCGGGCGGCGCCGTCGGCGCGGGCCTGCTCGCTCGCCTCAGCGGCGACGGCAACGCGCTCGGATTCGACATGGGCGGGACCTCATGCGACGTCTGCGTGGTCGAGGAGGGCGAGGTCCGGCGCACCGACTCGCGCCGGATCGACGGCCGCCCGATCCAGCTGCCGATGGTCGACGTGCACACGGTCGGCGCCGGGGGCGGCTCGGTCGGCTGGCGCGACCCCGGCGGCGCGCTGCGGGTCGGGCCCCGCTCCGCCGGCGCCGACCCCGGGCCGGCCTGCTACGGCCGCGGCGGCACCGAGCCGACGGTGACCGACGCCAACCTCCTGCTCGGGCACCTCGCCGCCGACTCGCGGCTGGCCGGTGGGGTCGAGCTCGACGCCGGCGCCGCCGAGGCGGCGGTCGCGGAGCTCGGTCGCTCGCTCGGGCTGGAGCCGCTGCAGGCGGCGGCGGGGATCGTCCGCGTCGCCAACCAGGAGATGGTGCGAGCGCTGCGGGTGGTCACGGTCGAGCGCGGGGTCGACCCGCGCGGGTTCGCCCTGCTGCCGTTCGGCGGCGCCGGGCCGATGCACGCGGCGGCGATCGCCGCCGAGCTCGGGATCGGGGCGATCCTCTGCCCCCGCGCCGGCGGCGTCCTCTCCGCCCTCGGGCTCTGCGCTTCCGATCGCCGCCGCGACACCGCCCGCACCGTGATGCTGAGCGGCGAGGAGCTGAGCGGCGAGCGACTCGCGGCGGAGGTCGCCGACCTCCTCGCCGCCACCGGCGCCGGTCTCGGCGACGCCCGCCCCGAGCTGGTCTACGAGATGCGGTACGCCGGCCAGGCGTTCGAGCTATCCGTCCCCGGCCCGGCCGAGCCCGATCCCGACGACCTGCGCGAGCGCTTCGCCCGGGCCCACGAGGAGCGCTACGGGCACCGGGACCCCGACGGCGAGGTGGTGCTGGTCGACATCCGGCTGGCGTTGATCGTCCCCGGGCCCGAGCCGCGGCCGGCGGCGGCGCCCGGGGACGCGCTCGAGCGCGGCTCGCGGCCGGTCCGCTTCGGCGGCGAGTGGATCGAGACGCCGGTCCTGCGCGGCGAGCCGGGCGCGGGGACGAAGGCCGAGGGGCCCGTCGTCTTCGAGCTGCCCGAGGCGACCCTGGTCCTGCCGCCGGGCTGGAGCGCGAGCGTCGACGCCCACGGCACCGTCGTCGCCCGCTTCCGCGAGGGAGCTGACCGGTGAGCCGGCTCGACCCGATCGCCCTCCAGGTCCTTATCGGCGGCCTGCGCGCCACCTGCGACGAGATGGGCGCGACGCTGATCCGCTCCGCCTACTCGGCCAACATCAAGGAGCGGCACGACTGCTCGACCGCGCTCTTCGACGCCGGCGGCGAGCTGGTGATGCAGGCCGAGCACATCCCGGTCCACCTCGGCTCGATGCCGGACGCGGTCGCCGCCGTGCTCGACGAGGAGCAGCGGCCGGGCGGCGCCTGGATCCTCAACGACCCCTACCGCGGCGGCACCCACCTCCCGGACATAACCCTGATCTCGCCCGTCTTCCGGAATGAGGAGCTGCTCGGCTTCGCCGCCAACCGCGCCCACCACGCCGACGTCGGCGGGCCGACCCCGGGCGGGATGCCCGCCTTCTCGACCACCCTGGAGGAAGAGGGCGTCGTGATCCCACCGACCGCGGCCGACGACGCCGAGCTGGAGCGGCTGGCGAGCCTGATGCGGGCCCCGCGCCAGCGCCTCGCCGACCTGCGGGCGCAGCAGGCGGCGAACCGGGTCGGGGAGGCGCGCCTGCTGGAGCTGGCGTCGCGGCACGGGCCCGGCACGCTGCGCGCCGGGATGGCGGAGATCCTCGACTACGCCGAGCGCCGCACCCGCGCCGCCCTCGCCGAGCTGCCCGACGGCACCTACGGCGCCGAGGACGTGCTCGAGGACGACCGCGGCGGGCGCGAGCGCGACGCGGTCCTGCGGGTCGAGGCGACGATCGCCGGCGACGGCCTGCGCCTCGACTTCAGCGGCACCGACCCCCAGGTCGAGGGCAACCTCAACTGCCCGCTCTCGGTGACGAAGTCGGCGGCCACCTTCGCCGTGCGCGTCCTCACCGACCCCGACGCCCCGCCCTGCGCCGGGGCGCAGCGGCCGATCGAGGTCCTCGCCCCGCCGGGCAGCCTGCTCAACGCCCGCTTCCCGGCCGCCGTCGTCGCCGGCAACGTCGAGACCTCGAGCAGGATCGCCGACCTCGTGATCGCCGCCCTCGGAGGCGCCCTCCCCGTCCCGGCCCAGGGCCAGGGGACGATGAACAACCTGACGCTGGCCAACGAGGACTTCACCTACTACGAGACGATCGGCGGCGGCCAGGGCGCCTGCCCCGACGCGGACGGGCCCAGCGCGGTCCACGTCGCGATGTCGAACACGCTGAACACCCCGGTCGAGGCGCTGGAGACCGAGTTCCCGCTACGGGTGCGGGAGCTGTCGGTGCGGCGCGGCAGCGGCGGGAGCGGCCTCCGGCGGGGCGGCGACGGCATCGTGCGCGAGCTCGAAGCGCTGGCGCCGATGCGCTTCACCCTGCTCACCGAGCGCCGGCGGCACCCACCGCGCGGTCGCGGCGGCGGCAACGGGAAACCGGGCCTCAACCTGCTCAACGGCGCCCCTCTACCGAGCAAGGCGGAGGGAGATCTGAGCCCCGGAGACCGGCTTAGAATCGAGACTCCAGGCGGCGGCGCGAGCGGTTAAGGACATTTAATTTTGCGATTTCGCGTCGCTCGTCTAGAATGCGCGACCTCGGGCAGGCAGAACGGCCTATGTACGGGTCCGGAGGCGCCGCCCAGCCAGTTCAACTCACCACTCTTCGCAGGTACCGATTCACAATGCCGATCGCTCTCAAGGAATGGGCAGTAACCGTCCGCGCCCTCTCGGAGGGGGAGCAGCTGTTGACGCTGCGCAAGGGCGGCATCCGCGAGGAGAACAAGCACTTCGAGCTCGAGCATGAGCGGTTCTTCCTCTACCCCACCTTCGACCACCAGCGCAACGACCTGGTCCGCGAGTCGCATCACCCGGAGCTGGCCCGCGCGCTCGAGGAGGGCGTCTGGCCCGACGAGGAGCCGCCGCCGAAGGCGCTGCTCCAGGACGGCGGCATCCCCCAGCCCGACCGCGTGCGGTTGCGCGCCTGGGCGGAAGTGACCGACCACGTCACCATCAACGACCGCCGCACGCTCGACAGCCTCTCCCCCTACTACGTCTGGACCCCGGACTACGCCGAAAAGCGGCTGAGCTGGAAGCGGCGTCACCCGCTCCACATCCTGCTGCTGCGGGTGCACCGCATCCCGCGCCCGGTCACGGTCCGCGTCCGTGACGAGTACCACGGCTGCCGCTCCTGGGTCGAGATCGACCGCGACCTGCCCTTCGAGGGCACGCCGGTGATGGCCGACGAAGAGTTCGACCGCGCTCGCTCCGAGATCCGCGACGTCTGCGGCGCCGCCGAGCCTGCGCTCGTCTGACCCGCGCATACCGGCGTCCTCGGTCGCTCGTGTGCGGAGCACACTTCGCTCCCTGCGTCCTTGGTCTGCTTGGTCAGTCGACCGCAGGTACTAGCCTCGGAATATGACTTGGATCGAGACTGAGTCGCTGTCGTTCACCGCGCGGCACGACACCGAAGACTCGGCCTTTGCCGAGCGCACGCTCGACCGCATGGAGGACCTGCGGCTGCGGCTCGAAGACCGCTTCGAGCGGGTCCCGGGCGAGGTCACGGTCGTCATCCACACCAACCCCGCCTGGCTGACCTTCGCCCACCCCTTCCTCCCCGCCGCGCGCTGGTCGGCCGCGCCGGCCGGCCGCCGCTACCTCGCCGGCTGGGCGATGGCGACCGAGCTGCACGTCCTCAACGACCCGCACATGGAACGCCGCGCCGCCGGCGACGACTCCTACGAAGCGCTGCGCGGCACCGCCGAGCGGCTCTACGCGCAGCTCGTCGTCGCGGCCAACAACACCGCGCTGCCGCCGTCGTGGACGCCGCGCCGCTTCGCCCGCTACCTGCGCTGGGCCTGGCTGGTCGAAGGAGCCGCCCAGTACTTCGCGCGCCAGGTCGGCCTCTACCGCGCCGCGACGATCCGCCGCCTGCGCGAGAGCGCCCGTCCCTCCTTCCCGCCCTCCCGGCGCGACGCCGTGATCCTCGGCGGCACGATCTTCGACCTGCTCGAGAACGAGCGCGGCCCGGAGGCCTGCGAGCGGCTGGTCCACGAGCTCAAGCCGGGCGGCCCGGTGCCGACCCTCGAAGACGCCTTCGACGCCCGCTTCCGCGACATCGAGGCCGTCTGGCGCGACCACCTGCGCTCGATGGTGCGCCCGGCCGGCGTCAGCTGATCGCGTTCCAGAGCAGGAAGGCACCGAACATCGCCGCCATCGCGATCAACGAGACAGCGCCGATCCGCGCGTAGGCACCGAGCCATCCGTAGGAACGCAGCCGTCTGCCACTCGCCTCTTCGAGGTACCTGGCATTGGCGGTTTCGGGCCAGCCCGCTTCCTCGTCTTCGACCAGCATTTCGGCCAGCAGCGCGCGCGCTTGCTCGGCGTGCTCGGCGCGAACGAGGAGGCTGCCGGCGCTGCCCTGGGGATTGAGCAAGGGCTCGGCGATCACGCGACCGGAGATGCCGTAGGCGCGCACCATGCTCGGGATCCCCTCACCCTCCAGCAGGCCCCTCAGCATCTCGCCCTCGACTTCGTCGCGGACGTAGGCGACAGCGACCAGGTCGTCCCCCTCGTGCTCGGCCATCCCAGCTCACCCAGCCTGGTAGAGGATCCAGGCCAGGATCAGGCCGCCGAGGAAGACCGCGCCGACCCAGATCGCCAGCCGCTCGGGGGAGGTCTCGGCGCCGCGCCGGCGCGCCTCTTCTTCGAGCGCCGTCCACTCCGGGTCCTCCCCCTCCGCGGTCATCGTCTCCGCCAGCACCGCCCGCGCCTGGGGGGCGAGCTCGGCGACGACCTTGACGTCGCGCGGCCCGGCGGCGAGGAAGTCGGGATTGTCGACGCTGCGCTTGACGACGCTGGGGATGCCGGCATCGGTGAGCAGGCCCTGGATCATCTCCGCCTCCATCAGGTTGCGGGTCGAGGTGACCGTCACCAGGGGACCGCCGCCGCCCCCACCGCCGCCGCCGCTGTCCTCGTCGTCGCCATGCCGGCCGCCGCCTCCGCCGCTGCCGAGCCGTTCCACGTCGTCGGTCCTATGCGACGTCGAGCGGGACATCGGCGATCTTCATGTCCTTGAGCAGGAACGCCTTGACGTCCGGGGAGTCCGGGTCGGCGAGGGAGACGATCAGGTAGACCTGGTCGGGCCAGGCCACCGCCTGGTTGACGTCGGTCTGAGAGGGATAGGCGGCGCTCTTGGTGTGCGAGTGGTAGATCCCCAGCAGCTCGCCGCCCCCGCCTTCGATCGATTTCAGCGCGTCAAACTGACCCCGCGGGTCCATCTCGTAACGCAGCGGGCTGGCCGCCGCGTTGGCGACCCGGACCACCTCGGCCGCCTCGCCGTCGCGGCCGCCGACCATCCCGCAGCACTCGTTCGGCAGATCCTCGCGCGCGTGCGCGACCATCTCGTCGATCAGGCTCTGGGAGATCTTCACGGCTGCACGGCTGGCGGCGGGCGCGCCTACCACCAGACGGTGGAGTCGAGGTTTTCGATCTCCTCGATCGGCTTCGTGTAGACGCCGGAGCTGAGGTACTTCCAGCCGTCGTCGGGGATCAGGAAGACGACGTTGCCGCCGTCGAGCTCGCCGGCGATGCGGTTGGCGATGCGGGCGATGGCGCCGGCGGAGACGCCGGCGAAGACGCCCTCCTCCTCGAGCAGCTTCTTGGTCCAGACGATCGCATCGCGGTTGGAGACCATGATCTTGCGATCGAGCAGGGAGATGTCGATGATCGGCGGGATGAAGCCGTCGTCGAGCGAGCGCAGCCCGTCGACCAGCTCCCCCTGCATCGGCTCGGCGGCGACGATCAGGGTCTCGGGGTTGGCCTCCTTGAGGCGGCGGCCGTTGCCCATCAGGGTGCCGCCGGTCCCGAGCCCGCCGACGAAAGCGGCGACCTCGTCGAGCTCATCGAGGATCTCGACCGCGGTGCCGTTGTAGTGGGCGAGCGGGTTGGCCTCGTTGCCGTACTGGTAGGGCATGTAAAAGCCGGGGTCCTCGGACATCTCCAGCGCCACCTCGACCGCGCCGTTGGAGCCCTTCGCGCCCTCCGAGTAGAAGATCTCCGCCCCGTACATGCGCAGCAGCTCGGTGCGCTCCTCGGTGACGTTGTCGGGCATCACGACCTTCAGCGGGTAGCCCTTGCGGCGGCAGATCATCGCCAGGGCGATGCCGGTGTTGCCCGAGGTCGGTTCGAGAATCGTGTGGCCGGGTTCGATCGCGCCTTCCGCCTCGGCAGCCTCGATCATCGACTTGGCGACCCGGTCCTTGACCGAGCCGGTCGGGTTGTGCCCCTCCAGCTTCGCGTAGATGCGGACCTCGGGCTTGGGCGAAAGCCGCGGCAGCTCGACCAGAGGCGTGTTGCCGATCGACTCGACGACATTGCCGAATCGGCCACCACAGGGCTTGTTGAGTAGGTCTTCGCGCGCCATCCCGAGTCCCGTTACTTCAAAAAGTATAGCCAGGGTCTGCGGTCCAGTCGGGCTTGTGCGACGCCCGGTCGCGGGAGTAGTTTCGTTCTGGTCCGGGTAGTGCCCGCACGGGTGCCCATCCCTGAAAAGGAGGAACAGTCGATGAAGAAGAGCTACCTCTCCAGCCTGCTCGCCGCCCTCGCGGTGCTCGCGCTTGCCGTCTTCGCGGCCGGCTGCGGCGACAGCGACGACGACAGCGGTGGCGGTGGAGACAGCGGAGGCGGCACGCTCACGGTCGGCTCTGACATCCCCTATCCCCCGTTCGAGCAGGGCAAACCGGGCAACTACACCGGCTACGACGTCGAACTGATGGAAGCGATCGCCGAAAAGATCGGACGCACCGCCGAGTTCCAGGACACCTCCTTCGACACGATCTTCCGCGACCTCGCCCAGGGCCGCTTCGAAGCCGTCGCCTCGGCGACCACGATCACCGACGAACGCGAGGAGACCGTCGACTTCACCAACCCCTACTACTTCTCCGAACAGGCGATCCTCGTCAAAGAAGGAAGCCCCGTCGATTCCGTCGAGAAACTGAGCGGCGAAACGGTCGGCGTCCAGCAGGGCACCACGGGTGAGGAATTCGTCGAAGAAAAAGGCAACGCCGGCGAACTCCGCCCCTACCCGCAGGGACCGGACGCCGTCAACGCGCTCAAATCCGGCGTGCTCGACGCGGTCGTCCTCGACATCCCGGTCGCCGAAAACGCGGTCCAGGCCGGCGGCGGGATCGAAATCTCCGCCGCGATCCCGACCGAGGAAGAGTACGGCTTCGTCGTCCCCCAGGACAGCGAAGAGCTGCTCGAAGAAATGAACGAAGCACTCGAAGAACTGAAGGACGACGGGACCTTCACGACGATCTATGAAAAATGGTTCAAACGCCCGCCCACGAACGCGCTGCTCTCGGCGACGCACGAACCGAGCTGAGGACGAACTGAGCACAGGCGGGAAGCGAGGGGCGCCGGCAGCGGCGCCCCTCTACGTTTGTAGGCCGCGGCATGCGGTGAACTAGGAGCAGCCATGCAGGAATTCATCAACCAGTACTTCGACGTCGGCTTCATGTTCGACCACTTCGACGAAGTGCTGGAAGGCTTCTGGCTGACGGTCCAGCTCTCGATCGTCGCCGGAGTCCTTTCGCTGATCTGGGGGCTGATCCTGGCGCAGCTACGCCAGCTTCCGGGGCGCGGGTTCGCGCCGCTCCGCTTCGCGACGATCACCTATATCGACGTCTTCCGCGGGATTCCCCTGCTGATCATGATCCTGCTGATCTCCGGCAGCATCCCATCCCTCCAGTTCCTCCCGGAGTGGCTGCGGATCCCCCAGTGGTTCGGCAAACCGGACAACTTCTGGTTCGGCGTCTTCGCAATCACGATCACCTACGGCGCCTATATGGCCGAGGTCTACCGGTCGGGGATCGAATCGGTGCCCAGGGGCCAGATGGAGGCTGCCCGCTCACTCGGCATGAGCCACCGCCAGGCGATGCGCAACGTGATCCTGCCCCAGGCCGTGCGCAAAGTCTTCGCGCCGCTGCTCAACGACTTCATCGCCCTGATGAAGGACACGACCCTGGTCAGCGCGATCGCCCTCAGCGAGGTGGCGCTGGTCGGTCGCGACCTCCAGTCCGACACGCTCAACAGCTCCGCCCTCACCCTCGGCGCGATCATGTTCCTCGTCGTCACGCTGCCGCTGGCCCGCCTGGTCGACAAGCTGATCGCCCGCGAGCAGGGCCGCTTCACCCGCGGCGCGCCGAGAGTCGAGGCGCTCTGATGGCCGAGGGCATGGTCAGGCTCGAAGGCATCCACAAGCGCTTCGGCGAGCTCGAGGTGCTGCGGGGGATCGACCTCGAGGTGGCCCGGGGCGAAGTCGTCTGCGTGCTCGGGCCGAGCGGCTCGGGCAAGAGCACGCTGCTGCGCTGCGTCAACCTGCTCGAGCCCCCCGAGCGGGGCGAGATCTTCGTCGAAGGCAGGGACATCTGCAGGGGCCCCGGCTCGGCCGCGGGCGAGGCCGGCTGGCAGCTGGACTTCGTGCGGCAGCGGGTTGGGATCGTCTTCCAGCAGTTCAACCTGTTCCCCCATAAGACGGCGCTGGAGAACGTGACGATGGCACCGGAAAAGGTGCTCGACAAACCGTCGGCGGAGGCGCGGGAGAACGCGACCCGGCTGCTGGAGCGGGTCGGCCTCGGCGACAAGCTCGGCGAGTACCCCGAACGGCTCTCGGGCGGACAGCAGCAGCGGGTGGCGATTGCCCGGGCGCTGGCGATGGACCCGCACGTGATGCTGTTCGACGAGGTGACCAGCGCGCTCGACCCGGAGCTGGTCAAGGAGGTGCTCGACGTGATGCGCGAGCTGGCCGAGGAAGGGATGACGATGATCGTCGTCACCCACGAGCTCGGCTTCGCTCGCGAGGTCGGCGACCGCGTCGTCTTCATGGACGAGGGCGCGATCGTCGAGCAGGGCCCGCCCGCGCAGGTGCTCGACTCCCCGCGCGAGGAGCGGACGAAGAGGTTCCTCGGCCTGGTGCTGGAGCGCTAGGAGGCGCCGCCGGCCATGGCGGGAAGGATCACCACGGTGTCGCCGTCCTTGACGGCGGTGTCGAGCCCGTCCAGCACCCGAACGTCCTCGTCGTTGAGGTAGACGTTGACGTAGCGGTTGAGGTCGCCGTCCTCGCCGAAGAGCTGTGCCTCGGTGTCGGGATGGGCCCCGGTCAGCGAGCGCAGCACCTCGCCGACGCTGCCGCCGCCGGCCTCGACCTCGGCCTGGCCACCGGTTTTCGGGCGCAGCACTGGGGGGATGCGGACAGTCGCCATGGGGCGGTGATCCTACTAAGCCGCGAAGACCAAGCAGCTCAAGGACGCAGGGAGGGAAGTGTGCTCTGCACACGACCGACCGAGGACGCCGAGATGCGCCGGTGTTCGCGGCTTAGCGGTCGCCGCCGGCGCCGGCGCAGAAGAGATCGTAGTCGGGGAACTGGCCCATCTCCGACTCCGGGATCTCCTCGGCGTTCTCGCCGCAGATCGGGCACTCGGGGTCGCGCCGCACCTTCAGCTCGGTGAAGGTGGTGCCGAGGGCCTCGTAGAGGAGGAGGCGGCCGACCAGCGGCTCGCCGGCACCGAGCACCAGCTTGATCACCTCGTTCGCCTGCAAGGTGCCCATCGTCCCGGCCATCACCCCGAGCACCCCGTTAGCGGAGCAGCTCGGCGCCAGCTCGGCCGGCGGCGGCGTCGGGTAGAGGCAGCGGTAGCAGGGCCCCTCGAAGGGGACGAAGGTCGAGATCTGCCCGTCGAAGCCGAGGATCGAGGCGGAGACGACGGGCTTGCGCAGCCGCACCGAGGCGTCGTTGAGCAGGTAGCGGGTGGGGAAGTTGTCGGCGCCGTCGACGACGATGTCGTAGTCGCCGATCACGTCGAGGATGTTCGACGAGTCGAGGCGGCCGTTGTGCTCGACCACGTTGACGTCGGGGTTGAGCGCTTCGATGAACAGGCGCGCCGACTCGGTCTTCGGCATCCCGATCCGTTCGGTGTTGTGGATCACCTGGCGCTGCAGGTTGGAGGCGTCGACGACGTCGTCGTCGACGAGGCCGATGGTGCCGACCCCAGCCGCCGCCAGGTAGAGCGCCGTCGGTGCCCCGAGCCCACCCGCCCCGAGCAGCAGGACCTTGGAATTGAGCAGCTTCAGCTGGCCGTCGACCCCGACCTCGGGCAGCAGCGTGTGACGCGAGTAGCGGTCGCGCTGCTCGGCGGTCATGCCGCTGGTCGAGACGACCGGCAGCCCCTGCTCCTGCCAGGCGAGGATGCCGCCGGCCATCGAGGCGACGTCCTCGTAGCCGAGCTCCTGCAGCTGCGCGGCGGCGATCGCCGAGCGGTTGCCGGAGCGGCAGTAGAGGATCGTGCGCGCGGACTTGTCCGGCGCCGCGGCGCCGATCTCGTCGGCAAGCAGACCCGGCGGGACCAGCTTGCCGTTCTCGAGGTGGGCGTCCTGGAACTCGTGCGGCTCGCGCGTGTCGATCAGGACGACATCGCCGTTCTCCAGCTCCGCCGCCGCCTCGAACGGCTCGATCTCCTCGATCGTCTTGACCTCCGCACCAGTCGCCATCGCCTAAATCTCCTAAATCCCGATCAGCTTTACTTCAAAAAGTATAGCGACCCGTTCTCAGGGCAGTGGGTCAGTTTGAGCGGCGGGGCTCGCTGCCCCGCTCCAAGCCTCCCGCAGCGGTTTGCGGTAAAGCAGGAACGCCGGAGCGATCAGGATCAGCACGATCTCATCGACTGGACCCGGAATCGGCAACAGGGCAATCCCGGCAACCCAGCGAAGCGGCTTCGGAACCCGATCGTCCCTCGCGAGGGTCTTCATCGCCCGGACCAGCCGCAACACGAAGCCCTTCACGCCCACCGCCTCACGGGTCTGCATTTACCCGTCCCATAGACGTGTAAGCGCAGACGCGTGAACGGCTGCGAACCGCTCGCGCTTAGGCGAAGCTCGGGCGCATCTGGCGCAGGCGCTTGACCCGCTCCTCGATCGGGGGGTGGGTCGAGAAGAGGCCGGCGATGCCCTTGCCGGAGAAGGGCTTGACGATGTAGAGGGGCTCGGCGGCCTGGTTGACCTGCATCGGGATCGCCGCCGCACCCTGCTCGAGGCGCAGCAGCGCGCTCGCGAGCGACTCCGGGTTGCCGCAGATTTCCGCCCCGCCCGCGTCGGCCGCGTACTCGCGCTGGCGCGAGATCGAGAGCTGGATGATGCTCGCCGCGATCGGGGCCAGCAGGACCATCGCCAGCGAGGCGACGATGCTGAGCGGCGACTCGTCGTCCCCGCCGAACCACATGAACATGTAGGCGAGGTAGGTGATCGCGGCGCCGATCGCCGAGGCGACGGACTGGATCAGGATGTCGCGGTGCTGGATGTGCGCGAGCTCGTGCGCGAGCACCCCGCGCAGCTCGTCCTCGGAGAGCAGTTTGGTGATCCCTTCGGTGACCGCGACGGCCGAGTGCTTGGGGCTGCGCCCGGTGGCGAAAGCGTTGGGCTGCTCCTGGGGAATCATGTAGAGGCGCGGCATCGGCAGCTCCGCACGCGTCGTCAGTTCCCGCACGATCTGGTAGAGCCGTGGCGCTTCCGACTCGTCGATCGGCTTGGCGCGGCTCATTTTCAGCGCGATTTTGTCGCTGAAGAAGTAGGAGCCGAGGTTGATCAGCAAGGCGATAACGAGGAAGAGGCCCGCGGTGCTGGGACCGCCGATCAGGGCGCCGATCAGGACCAGCAGGCCCGAAAGCGAGGCGAGCAAGATCGTCGTCCGCAGGGTGGCTCCCCAGGTGGACTGCTTGGTGGTCTTCATCGAGGCATCGCTCCTAGAGTCGGAAGTGGTCGTCCCAGTATGCGCCCTAGGGCCGACTTCTCCTATAGGGGCCAACCCCCTACCTGCCCCGGGCGACCACCTAGGCTTGGCCGATGGCCTTGACGGTGATCGGGCTGGCGCTGGTGGTCCTGGCGCTGGCGCTCGCGCTGGTGCGGGAACGGCAGCGCCTGCGGCCGCTCGAGCACCTGATCGAGGAGATGGAGAAGGTCGACCTCAACCGTCCCGGCCTCCCCGGCTCGATCGACGGGATCGGCGAGACCGAGGAGGTGGAGCGGATCGAGCTCGCCTTCCTGCGGATGATGCGCCGGCTCGAAGCCGAGCGGCGGCGTGCCGGGTCGGCGGCGCTGCAGGCCCAGGAGGAGGAGCGGGCCCGGGTCGCCCGCGACCTCCACGACGAGGTGAACCAGTCGCTGACCGGCCTGCTGCTGCGCCTCGAGGCGGCGCGCGAGGCGGCGCCGCCGGAGCTGGAGGGTGAGCTGGCCGAGACCAAGGCGCTCGCCAACCAGGCGATGCGGGAGCTGCTCTCCCTCGCCCGCCAGCTGCGCCCGACCGCGCTCGACGACCTCGGCCTCGCGGCGGCGGTGGCGGGGCAGGTCGAGCAGCTCGCCCGCGGCGAGATCGCCGCCGAGTTCGAGGCCGACGGCGACTTCTCCGACCTCTCCGACGACGCCCAGCTGGTCGTCTACCGGGTCGCCCAGGAGGCCCTCTCCAACGCCGCCCGCCACGCCGAGGCCAAGCGCATCGAGGTGCGCCTGCGGCGGCTCGAGGACGGCGGGGCCGAGCTGAGCGTCGCCGACGACGGCCGCGGCTTCGCCTTCGCCGAGTCCGAGCGCGGCCTCGGGATCGGCGGCATGCGCGAGCGGGCGCTGCTGGTCGGCGGCGAGCTGACGATCGAGTCGCGGCCGGGAAGCGGCACGACCGTGCGGCTCCGCATTGCCGAGCTGAGTCCGACTACTTAACTAATCTCACGCGGACTTGTGACTTCCGCGCGACAGATCCTCCGCTACAGCATCCCGGGCTCGATTTACCTCATCCACCTGGTCCTCTGCTACCTGATCTACCAGCGCATTCGGGGAATCCCCCTGATCGACGCCGTGCCGCCGATCCGCGACACCGTCGGCGGTCTGCTCGCGATCCTCGCGACGATCCCGATCGGCTTCGTCATCTACCAGGCCTACTACTTCCTCTACGAGCCGATCGTCCGTCCCTGGCCGCTGCGCTGGAGGGGTCGCCTCGTTCGCAACGACCGCGGCGGCGAGATCCTGGAAAGCCTCGATCCCGGACACATCGCCGAACTCGAGGAGATCTTCGCCTGCAAGGTGCGACTGGGGAAGCGACACACGGTCGTTCCCAATGACGGCAGCCTGATCGGAAAGGCGATGCACCGGTCCGGCGTCCAGGAAATCGCCGGTCCTTTCGCGGAACTGCCGCCGGCGAGCAAAGAGCAGCGCCGGGCCTACGAGGATCTCTGGTACACGAACTGGGACGTGCTCCGTGCCGCCGTGGAGATCGCCGGCTCCTCCCAGACGGGGGAGCAGGTCAAGGCCGAGTACACGAACCTGTCCGACATCTATCACTCCCTCGGAGCCGCGAAAACCGCAGTGGTCGCCGCTCTCACGACCTTGCTCCTCCTGGTCGTGGTGGCCCATCCTCTGCGCTTCGCCGACTCGCTGCCACGGTCGTTCTTCGGCATCGTCGCGGTCCTGGCATTGAGCGTCGGCATCTACCTCGTGCTCCACATCGCCCGCGGGCGGACCTGGCGCTCGGCCGCGGCCGCGATGAAACTCGGACTTCGCTGGTTTCACAGGGAGCAGCAGAAACCGCGCCCCGAGCAGCCCGCCTGAGCCGCGCTCTCCGGCATCGGCCACACTTGGGGCGATGCGAGTCCTGATCGCCGACGACCACGGGATCGTTCGCTCCGGGATCCGGCTGCTGCTGGAGCGCCAGCCGGACCTCGAGGTGGTGGGTGAGGCCGGCGACGGGGCCGAGGCGCGCGACCTGGCGGTGCGGGAGCGGCCCGACCTGGCGATCCTCGACGTGAAGATGCCGAAGCTGACCGGCCTGCAGGCGACGCGCGAGATCAAGCAGCAGGCGCCCGAGGTCTCCGTCCTCATCCTCTCCATGCACGACGACGAGCGCTACCTGTTCGAGGCGCTGAAAGCCGGCGCCTCCGGCTACGTGCTCAAGGCCCAGGCCGACACCGACCTGCTGGCCGCGATCCGCGCGGTCGAGCGCGGCGAGCCGTTCCTCACCCCGGAGGCGCAGCGGACGCTGATCAAGGACGTGCTGGAGCGCGGCTCCAGCGGCGAGGAGGAGCTGACCCCCCGCGAGGAGGAGATCGTCAAGCTGGTTGCCGAGGCCAATACCACGCGCCAGATCGCGGAGGTCCTCCATCTGTCCGAGAAGACCGTGGAGAATCACCGCGCCAACGCGATGCGCAAGCTCGGCATGCGCGACCGGGTCGAGCTGGTCCGCTACGCAATCCGCCGCGGCCTGATCGAGCCATGACCACCGACCGAGACTTCCAGGAGAAACGCTGGCTGGCGCTGGTGCTGCTCTGCTCGGCGCAGTTCGTCGTCGTCCTCGACGCCTCGATCGTCAACGTCGCCCTGCCCTCGATCGGCGAGGCGCTGAACTTCTCCCAGGAGAACCTGCCCTGGGTCGTCAACGCCTACGTGCTGACCTTCGGCGGCTTCCTCCTGCTCGGCGGCCGCACCGCCGACCTGCTCGGCCGGCGGCGGGTCTTCATGGCCGGCCTGATGCTGGTCGCGGTCGCCTCTCTGGCGGCCGGGTTCGCCGTCAGCGAAGGCCAGCTGATCGCCGCCCGCGCGGCCCAGGGCCTGGGCGCCGCGATCATCTCCCCCGCCGCGCTCTCGATCGTCACCACGATCTTCAGCGACGGCGCCGAGCGCAACAAGGCGCTGGGGGTCTGGGGCGCGGTGGCCGGGTCCGGCGGCGCCGCCGGTGTCCTGCTCGGCGGGATCCTCACCGACGGCCTCGGCTGGGAGTGGGTGCTCTGGGTCAACGTCCCCGTCGCCCTCCTCGCCTTCGCGCTCGCCCCGCGGCTGATCGCCGAAAGCAGGGCGGAGTCCGAGACCCGCGCCTTCGACGTCGCCGGCGCGGTCACCGTCACCGCGGCGCTCTCGATCCTCGTCTACGCCGTAGTCGATGCGACCGACAAGGGCTGGGGCTCGGCGCGGACGCTGGGCCTGGTCGCGCTCTCGCTGGTCCTCTTCGCCGCCTTCGTCGCGATCGAGCTGCGGGCGAAGAAACCGCTGGTCCCGTTCTCGATCTTCCGCCTCCGCACCCTCACCGGCGCCAACGTGGTCGGCGTCCTCGTCGGCGCCTCGCTGTTCTCGATGTTCTTCTTCATCTCGCTCTACATGCAGCAGGTGCTCGGCTACAGCGCGATCAAGGCCGGCCTCTCCTACCTGCCGCTGGCGCTGACGATCATCGCCACCGCCGGGATCGGCTCCCAGCTGGTGACCAAGCTCGGCTACAAGCCGGTGCTGGCGGCCGGGATGCTGTTCATCCTCGCCGGGCTGCTCTGGTTCAGCCGGGTCTCGGTCGGCGGCGGCTTCGTCACCGACATCCTCGGCCCCTCGCTGCTCGCCGCCGCCGGCCTCGGCTTCTCCTTCGTGACGACGACGATCGCCGCCGTCTCCGGGGTCGAGGAGCACGAGGCGGGGCTGGCCAGCGGCCTGATCAACACCTCGCAGCAGGTCGGCGGCGCGCTCGGCCTGGCGGTGCTGGCGACGATCGCCACCACGCACACCGAGGACGCCGTCGCCTCCGGCACCGGTCTCCCCCAGGCGCTGACCGACGGCTTCCAGTACGCCTTCCTCGGCGGCGCCGCGTTCGCCTTCGTCGGCTTCGTCCTCACCCTGGTCCTGATCCGCGGCAGCGACAGCCGCGCCCACGTCGAGCTGGGCAAGGCCGCGACCGAGGGCGCCGAGGCATAACCGACCGGTTCAGTAGGATTTAGGTCGATGCTGTTCTCGACCAAAGCCGAGTACGGGGTGCGCCTGATGGTGGAGCTGGGCCGCCAGCCGACCGCGACGCCGATCTCGCTGAACACAGTCGCCGAAGCCGAGCGCCTACCGCTCTCCTACCTCGAGCACCTGGTCGCGAAACTGCGCAAGGCGGACCTCGTCACCTCGACCCGCGGCGCCCACGGCGGCTACACGCTGGCGAAGCCGGCGGAGGAGATCACGATGGACGCGGTGGTCGAGGCGCTGGAAGGCCAGATCGCGCCGATGGAGTGCTTCCACGAAACGCCGGAAGGCAAAGTCCTCTGCTCCCACGAGGACGACGGCGACCACGCCTGCGCGACGAAGCTGCTGTGGACGCGCGTGCAGGGCGGCGTCACCAAGGCCCTGGCGGGCACGACGCTGGCCGAGCTGGTCGAGTTCTCCAGCCCCGGCGGTCGCAGCGAGGCGGCGGTCGTCCGCGCCGCCTGACCCGAGACTTTTCGCAAACCCAGAAACGGAGTGAAGATTGGCTGAGCTGGAGATACGCAACCTGCACGTGAAGGCCGAGGAGAAGGAGATCCTCAAGGGCCTCGATCTCGACGTCGAGAAGGGCAAGGTTCACGCGCTGATGGGGCCGAACGGCTCCGGCAAGTCGACGCTCGCCAACGTGATCATGGGCCACCCCGCGCTGGAGGTGACCGAGGGGACGATCACCTTCAAAGGCGAGGACATCACCGAGGCCGACCCCGACGAGCGCTCGCAGGCCGGCCTCTTCATGGCCTTCCAGTACCCGGTCGCGATCCCCGGCGTCTCCGTCAGCAAGTACCTGCGGATGATCATCAACGCCCAGCGCGAGGCGCGCGGGGAAGATCAGATCAAGATCAAAGACTTCGCCAAGACCGCCCAGGAGGCGATGGCGCTGGCGAACATTCCCAAGGACTTCTCCAGCCGCTACCTCAACGACGGCTTCTCGGGCGGCGAGAAGAAGCGGATGGAGCTGCTGCAGCTGGCGCTGCTGCGACCCGAGATCGCGGTCCTCGACGAGACCGACTCCGGCCTCGACATCGACGCCCTGCGCACCGTCGCCGAGGGCGTCAACCAGTTTTCCGGCCCCGACATGGGCGTCCTCATCATCACCCACTACCAGCGCATCCTGCACATGGTCAAACCGGACTCCGTTCACGTCATGTTCGAGGGCCGGATCGTCAAGGAAGGCGGTCCCGAGCTGGTCGGCACGCTGGAGGAGAAGGGCTACGGCTGGATCCGCGAGGAGGTCGAGGCGGGCGCCGCCGCCTAGCCTCGCGCGCATGGAGCCGGCGACCGCGAAGAGCTCCTTCCCGATCGAGAAGGTCCGCGCCGCCTTCCCGGCGCTGGAGCGCGAGGTCAACGGCAAGCCGGTCGCCTACCTCGACAGCGGGGCCAGCTCGCAGCGCGTCCTCGCCTCGATCCAGGCGGTCGACCGCTACGAGCGGCGCCACCACTCCAACGTCCACCGCGGCTCCCACACCCTCTCGGCCGAGGCGACCGACGCCTACGAGGGGGCGCGGGCCACGGTGGCCGACCACATCGGCGCCGGCGACCGCCGCGAGGTCGTCTTCGTCCGCAACGCGACCGAGGCGATCAACCTCGTCGCCCGCGCCTGGGGCGACGCCAACGTCGGCGCCGGCGACCGGGTGCTGCTGACCGAGATGGAGCACCACTCCAACATCGTGCCCTGGCAGCAGCTGGCCGAGCGGGTCGGCGCCGAGATCGACTGGGCGCCGCTCGACGAGGAGGGCCTGCTCGACATGGAGGCCTTCGCGGCGCTGCTGGAGCGCGGCCCGAAGCTGGTCGCGGTCGCCCACGTGTCGAACGTGCTCGGGACCGAGAACCCGCTGGCGGAGATCGCCCGCCTCGCCCACGCGGCCGGAGCACTGGTCCTCGCCGACGGCGCCCAGGCGGCGCCGAAGCTGCCGCTCGACGTGGCGGAGCTGGGGGTCGACTTCTACGCGATCACCGGCCACAAGCTCTACGGCCCGACCGGGATCGGGGCCCTCTGGACCCGGCTCGACCTGCTGCGCGAGATGCAGCCCTTCCTCGGCGGCGGCTCGATGATCCGCAAGGTGACCCGCGAGGGCACGACCTACGCCGACGTCCCGGCGCGCTTCGAGGCGGGCACGCCGGCGATCACGCAGGCGATCGGGATGGCCTCGGCGCTGCGCTGGCTCGACGGCCTCGGCATGGAGGCGGTGCGCGACCACGAGCGGCAGATCGCCGACTACGCGCTGGAGCGGCTGCCCGAGGTGCCGGGCCTGCGCGTCTTCGGCCCGCCGCGCGGCGAGACCCGGCTCGGACCGATCTCCTTCGAGATCGGGGGCATCCACGCCCACGACGTCTCGGAGATCCTCGACCGCCACGGCGTCGCCGTCCGCGCCGGCCACCACTGCGCCCAGGTGCTGATGGACCGCCTCGGGGTCGCGGCGACCGCCCGCGCCAGCTTCGGCGTCTACACGACGCCCGCGGAGATCGACCGTCTGGTCGAGGGGCTGGAAGACGCGCGACGCGTCTTCGGCCTCTGACTGAAGGGTTTTACGTGCCCCAGCACGTAAAACCCTTCATGGAGCCGGTTCAGGCGACCGGCAGGATCCCAGATTTGTCGGCGCCGCAGGTCCCCTTCTTCGGCGTCTTCGCGTAGTAGTTCCCGGACTTCAGTTTGGCCGGGATCTGCCACTTGCCTTTTTTGTTCGTCTTGTCGGTGCCGAGCAGCTTGTCCGGCCCGCCCGCGACCCGGTAGAGCTTCACGGTGCGGTTCTTCCTGCAGGCGGACTTCGAGGACTGCACCGTCCCGTTGAAGGCGGGCAGTTTGAAGCTGATCACGACCTTGCTTGACGTGGCGGCCGCGGCCGACGCCGGGAGCAGCAGTGCTACGAAGATGGATACGGCAATCAGAAGTGAGCGAGTAATAGGCATGCGGGCACTCTAACCGGCTGCGCTAGCCTCGGGAAGCGATGGACGAGCTTTACCGCGACCAGATCCTCGAGCACTACAAGCGGCCGCACAACTTCGGCCGGCTTCAGGACCCGGACCTGGAGTTCGAGGACACCAACCCCTTCTGCGGCGACGAGCAACACGTGACGATCCGCCTCGACGCCGAGGACCGGGTGGCCGAGGTCGCCTTCGACGGCAAGGGCTGCGCGATCTCCACGGCGGCGACCTCGCTGCTCACCGACGAGCTGGTCGGGAAGTCGCGCGAGGAGGTCCTGAGGCTGCCGAAAGAGTTCGTGCTGGAGCTGCTGGGGATCGAGATCTCGGCGACCCGGATGAAGTGCGCGATGCTCGGCCTCAAGGTCGTCAAGAGCGCCAGCCTCGGCCAGCCCGCCGACTGGGAGGACGAGGGCAAGGCCGGCGACCCCAGCGAAGCGGTCGCCGACCTCGGCTGAGCCGCCTACGGCGCTTTCGCCAGCGTCTCCTCGCTCGGCTGCATCACCGCGAAGACCGCCCCGAACGGGTCACCGACGACGGCGAAGCGACCGACCGGCACGTCCATCGGGCCGAACCTGACGTCGCCGCCGCCCGCCTCGACCTTCGCGATCGCGGCGTCGGTGTCCTCGACGCTGAAGTAGACCAGCCAGTGCGCCGGGATCTCGTCCGGGAGCATCCCGGCGATGTCGAGCATGCCGCCGACCGGCGCGTCGCCGACCTTCCAGACGGAGTAGGTCCCGCCCCGCTCGGACTCCTCGTCCTCCCAGGTCCAGCCGAAGACGGCGCCGTAGAACTCCTTGGCCTGCGCCGGACCGCGGCTGCCCAGCTCGTTCCAGCCGAAGGTGCCGTGCTCGTTGACGAGCTCGGCGCCGGCAAACGTGTTCGGCTCCCAGACCCCGAAGAAGGCGCCCTCGGGATCGGTGAAGACGGCGAGGCTGCCGTAGTCGCCGACCGCCATCGGCTCGGCGATCACGGTGCCGCCGTTCTCCTGCACCGCCCTGGCGGTCGCGCCGGCGTCGCTGACCGCGACGTAGGTGCTCCAGGCCGGCGGCTGGCCCTCCTCCATCAGCGGCATCGCGCCGGCGACGTCCCTGCCCTTCAGTTTCGCCCGCCGGTAACCACCCATTTCCGACGAGTTCGGCAGCTCGGGGATCTCCCAGCCGAACAGCTCGCCGTAGAAGCGCTCGGCGGCCTCCAGGTCCGGCGTCGCCAGGTCGACCCAGCACGGCGTCCCGGGGGTGTAGCTCGTCCTCTCGCTCATCGCATCCTCCTCTCGAAGATTTCCCGTGATCCTCGCACGCTAAAATCCGACCGTAGAAGTAGGATTAAGTCTCGATCCGCACGAACCCCCCACGATCGGGGAGCACCCTCTTGACCGACACCGCAGGAACCACTGTCTCAGTGTGCCCGGTAGCCGAGCTTCCGCCCGGTCAGATGCGCCTGGTCGAGCACGACGGGCGCAAGATCGGCGTCTTCAACTGCGAGGGCACCTTTCTCGCGATCGAGGACCGCTGCTCTCACGACGACGGCCCGCTCGCCGAGGGCGAGTTCGACCCGGCCACCTGCACGGTCGAGTGCCCCCGCCACGGCTCCCTCTTCGATCTGCGCACCGGCAGGCCGAAGACGCTTCCCGCCTTTCAACCGGTGCAAACGTTCCCGATAGCCGTCGAGGACGACACCATCACCCTGGAGGTCTCCTGACATGGCAACGCCCGAGGTAGTCGCAGAGAAAAGAGAACTGGCCGGCCTCAACGCCGACTACAAGGAGAAGTTCGGCTTCAACGATCCGGAGACCGGCTACGCCTACAAAGCCCCGAAGGGGCTTTCGCGTGAGGTCGTGGAAACGATCTCCGACTTCAAGGAAGAGCCGCAGTGGATGCGCGACTTCCGCCTCAAGGCGCTGGAGCACTTCGAACAGCGCCCGACCCCGAAATGGGGCGGCGACCTCGACCAGATCGACTTCGAAGACATCCACTACTTCGTTCGCGCCTCCGACACGAACAGCCGCGACTGGAGCGAGGTCCCGGACGACATCAAAAACACCTTCGACCGACTCGGGATCCCCGAGGCCGAGCGCAAATTCCTCGCCGGCGTCGGCGCCCAGTACGAGTCCGAGGTCGTCTACCACCAGGTCAACGAGAAGCTCGAGGCCCAGGGTGTGATCTTCACCGACATGGACACCGCCCTGCGTGAGCACGAGGACCTGGTGCGCGAGCACTGGGCGACGATCATCCCGCCCAACGACAACAAACTGGCGGCGCTGAACTCGGCCGTCTGGTCGGGCGGCTCCTTCGTCTACGTGCCTGCCGGGGTCAAGGTCGAGATGCCGCTGCAGGCCTACTTCCGGATCAACACCGAGAACATGGGCCAGTTCGAGCGGACGCTGATCATCGCCGAGGAGGGCTCCGACGTCCACTACATCGAGGGCTGCACGGCGCCGGTCTACTCCAGCGACTCGCTGCACTCCGCGGTGGTGGAGATCGTCGCCAAGGAGAGCTCGCGGGTCCGCTACACGACGGTCCAGAACTGGTCGCAGAACGTCTTCAACCTCGTCACCAAGCGCGCCGTCGCGCACGAGAAGGCGACGATGGAGTGGGTCGACTGCAACCTCGGCTCGAAACTGACGATGAAGTACCCCTCGATCTACCTGCTCGGGCCCGAAGCCCACGGCGAGATCCTCTCGATCGCCTTCGCCGGCGACGGTCAGCACCAGGACGCGGGCGGCAAGATCATCCACGCGGCCCCGAGGACCTCGTCCTCGATCTTCTCCAAGTCGATCTCCAAGGACGGCGGGCGGGCGACCTACCGCGGCCTGCTCGAAGTGGCGAACGGGGCGACCGAGACGCGCTCCAAGGTCGTCTGCGACGCGCTCCTGCTCGACGAGGACTCGCGCTCGGACACCTACCCGACGATCCGCATCGACGAGAACGACGCCGACGTCGGCCACGAGGCGACGGTCTCGAAGATCGGCGACGAGCAGCTCTTCTACCTGCAGAGCCGCGGGCTCGACGAGGAGGAGGCCTCGAAGATGATCGTCAACGGGTTCATCGAGCCGGTCACCAAGGAGCTGCCGATGGAGTACGCGGTCGAGCTCAACCGGCTGATCGAGCTGCAGATGGAGGGTTCAATTGGCTGAGCTGGCGACCGCACCGGCCTGGCTCGAGGAGAGGCGCCAGCAGGGCGCCTCTCTCGCGCAGAGCCTCCCCCTCCCCGACCAGAAGTCGAAGGGCTGGGAATTCACCGACCTCTCCGGGCTGGACCTGGACTCCTACGAGGCGTCCGGGGCCGAGGCCGAGATCGCCGGCGCCGAGGGCGCGACCGTCCTGCCGCTGGCGGAGGCGCTCGGCTCCCACGCCGAGCTGCTCGAGCAGCACCTCGGGTCGCTGGTCCCGGCCGAGGACCCGTTCGTCGCCCGCAATGAGGCGAGCTGGAGCGACGGCGTGCTGGTGCACGTCGCGGCGGGGGTCAAGGTCGCCGAGCCGATCCGCGTCGAGGTCCCGGTCGACCGCGACGGTGTCGCGATCGGGTGGCGCACGCTGGTCGTGCTCGAGGAGGGCGCCGAGGCGGAGGTCTGGGAGCACTGGTCCTCACCGGGCGACGAGGTCGACGGACTGCTCAACTCGGTGGTCGAGCTGAGCGTCGGCCAGGCGGCGACGCTGCGCTACGTCAACACCCAGGACATCTCCGAGCAGGCGTGGATCTTCGCCACCCAGCGCGCCCAGGTCGAGCGTGACGGCCGGCTCGACTGGACCGCCCTCGGCTTCGGCTCGGGGCGGGGCAAGGTGCGGATGGAGACGAAGCTGGCCGGGCCCGGCTCCGAGGCGCGCGTCACCGGCGGCTACGCCGGCGGCCCCGGGCAGCACCTCGACTACGACACCACCCAGGAGCACGCGGCGCCGAGCACCTTCTCCGACCTCGCCTTCCGCGGCGTCCTCGCCGCCGGCGCGACCTCGGTCTGGCGCGGGATGATCAAGGTCGACCCCGGCGCCCAGCAGACCGACGCCTTCCAGGAGAGCCGCAACCTGCTGCTCTCGACCGAGGCCCACGCCGACTCGATCCCGGGCCTGGAGATCGAAGCCGACGACGTCCGCTGCACCCACGCAGCCGCGATCGCCCAGATCGACAAGGAGCAGCTCTTCTACCTGACCTCGCGCGGCCTCGGCCCGGCGGCGGCGAAGTCGCTGATCATCGAGGGCTTCCTCGAGTCGCTGGTCGAACGGCTGGCCGCGGGCCAGGTGCGGGACGAGATCTCGGCGGCGCTGGAGCGCCGCCTCGCCGAGATCCTCTAGATGATTGATTCCACGCCGCCAGGCGTGGAATCAGGGGCAGGCGAGGAGGCATGGGGCAGCAGGTCGAAGTCGACGGTGCCCAAACCGCACCATCGACCCAAGGAGGGCCACGATGCTCGCCGACCTCGACCTGCTGC
>DASUQC010000026.1:0-65181 GCA_036280745.1 Solirubrobacterales bacterium | reverse complement strand
GCCTGGGTGGCGACGAGCTCGCTGATCATGTTGCAGGCGATGTTGCCTACGACGTGGGCGCCGAGGATCTCGCCGTACTCGGTGTCGGCGACGATCTTGACCAGGCCGTCGCGATCGTCGTAGACAGAGGCGGCACCGACGCCGCCGAGCTTGAACTTGCCGACCTTGATCTTGTGGCCGGCCTCCTTGGCCTGCGCCTCGGTCATGCCGACACTGGCGACCTGGGGGTGGCAGAAGGTGGCGCCGGGGATCCGGTCGATGTCGATCGGATGGACCTTCTCACCGGCGATCGCCTCGGCGGCGACGATGCCCTCGTCGGAGGCCTTGTGGGCGAGCGCCGGACCAGGGGTCAGGTCGCCGATCGCGTAGATGTTGTCGGCCGAGGTCTTCTGCGACTCGTCCACTTCGATCTTGCCGCCGTCGCCGACCTTGATCCCCGCCTCGTCGAGGTTGAGCGCCTCGACGTCGGGGCCGCGACCGCCGGCGATCACCAGGTAATCGACCTCGGCCGAGTTGTCGCCGTAGGAGAACTTGACCGAATCGGATCCCGGCTCGACGTTCTCGACCTTGGTCCCGGTCGAGATCTCGATGTTCTGCTTCTTGAAGGCGCGCTCGACGACGCGCGCCATGTCCTTGTCCTCGGCGGGCAGGATCTGGTCGAGCATCTCGATCAAGAGCACATCGACGCCGAAGCGGCCGTAGGCGGAGGCGATCTCGGCCCCCGAGGCGCCGGCACCGACGACGGCGAGCTTGGCCGGCAGCTCGGGCAGCGACCACGCGCCCCAGGTGTCGAGGACGCGATCGCCGAACTCCGTCCCCGGGATGGAAAGGGCGACCGAGCCGGTTGCGATGACGACGTTCTTCGTCTCGTGGACGTCGTCGCCGACCTTGACGTTGCCGTCGTCGGTGAGGGAGGCCTCGCCCTGGATCACGTCGATCTTGTTCTTCTTGAAGAGGCCTGCGACCCCACCGGTCAGCGTCTGGCGGACGGCCTCGCGGCGCTCGTGCAGCTTGTCCCAGTCGAGGCTCGCCTTCTCGACCTTGATGCCGAGCTCCTCGCCCTTGTTGACGGCCTCGTCGTAGAGCTCAGCCGTGCGAAGCAGCGTCTTGGCCGGAATGCAGGCGTAGTTGAGGCACCGCCCGCCGACGACGTCGTCCCTCTCGACCACAGCGGTCTTGAGGCCGAGCTGGGCAGCGCGGATAGCGGCCACGTAGCCCCCCGGCCCGGTGCCGATCACGATCACGTCGTAGGCGTCCGCCATCTGACGGGCGACTCTAACGCCTCGACGGTTCGGGCATCTGAATCCGCGCCAGCGCCTTGACCGTGAGCCAGAAGAGGGTCCCCGCCCCGACCAGGACGAGCGCTGAGGTGATCGCCTTGAACGCGTCGGTTGCGGCGATCAGCGTGATCACCGAGCCGACCATGAGGATGGCCATGATCGCCTCGAACCCGAGCACCGCCCAGTAGCGGGCGCGCCACATCCCCCAGGCCATCACGCCCATGATCAGGGCCGGAGCCGCGGCCTGCGCGAAGCGCGGTTTCTCGCCGTCGACCTCGACGCCGGCGACGTAGCCGGCGACGATCGAGAGCGCGATCAGGCCGGCGACGACGGCGCCGAGCGTGACCACGGTCGGCCTCTCGCCGGCGGCCAGCGGCTCCAGCGCTTCGCGCGCTTCCTGGTTGCGCTGCTCGGCCTTGGCGTAGCCGCGCGCCATCCGCTCGGCACCGGAGCTCCGCTGCTTGCGCTTGCGCGGGTTCTCAGCCACCCGGCGCCGCTCCCAGGACCCTCCGCAGCTGCTCGGCGACGGCGGCCGGTTCGGCGGCGTCGCGGATCGCCCGCACCACGCAGAGGCGCCGCGCCCCGGCCGCGACCACCTGCGCGGCGTTGGACGCGTCGATGCCGCCGATCGCGAAGAACGGGTGGGGGGCGTGCGCGGCGGCGTGGGAGATGAAATCGAGCCCGACCCCCGGTCGCCCCGCTTTCGTCGGCGTCTCCCAGATCGGCCCGGCGCTGATGTAGTCGACCGGCCGGCCGGCGGCGTCGGCCATCTGCTCGGGCGAGTGGGTCGAGAGGCCGACGATCGCGTCCGGCCCGAGCAGCTCGCGCGCCGCCTCGGCTGAGGCGTCGTCCTGGCCGACGTGGACCCCGTCGGCGTCGCAGGAGCGGGCCAGCTCGGGGTCGTCGTTGACGATGAAGGGGGCGCTGTAGGTGTCGCAGACGCGGCGGAAGGTGGCCGCGGCGCGTTCGATCTCCTCGCGGTCGAGCTCCTTCTCGCGCAGCTGCACGATGTCGACGCCGCCGCTCAGCGCCGCCCGCAGCAGCGCTTCGGGGTCCTCGCCGCCGGGCCGCGCCTCGCAGACGAAGTAGAGGCGGGCGGTGCGCAGGCGCTCCTTGCGCAGGGGACCGACCGACTCGGGGGGAGCGAGGCTCATCCTCCGATTATGAACTCGTCGCGGCGCTTGCCGCCTGCCCGGGGCGGGTAGCATCGTGGTGTACGGGAGCCCGCGAGGGCTGAGAGGGTGGCACCGAGGTCACCGACCGTCTGGACCTGATCCGGGTAATGCCGGCGGAGGCAAGTGGCTTGACCGAGAAGCGCAGTTTCGACGCGGTGTTCGTTGGCGGTGGCGTTGTCGGCCTCGCCTGCGCCTGGCGGACCGCCCAGCGCGGGGCCCGGGTCGCCGTGCTCGAGCGGGCCGAGCCGCCGGCCGGCGCGACCCGCGTCGCGGCCGGGATGCTGGCCCCGGTCGGCGAGCTCTCCTTCGGCGAGCCGCAGCTGCTGGAGCTGACGCTGGCCGCCGCCCGCCTCTACCCGCAGTTCGTCGCCGAGCTGGAGGCGGCGACGGGCGAGGCGACCGGGTACGCGCGCCACGGCGCCCTGCACGTCGCGCTCGACCGCGACGAGGCGGCGGAGCTGCGGCGCGTCCACGAGCTGCAGCGCTCGCTCGGGCTGGAGGCGGAGTGGCTGGCGCCGCGCCGCTGCCGCGAGCTCGAGCCCGGCCTGACGCCGTCCTTCAACGGCGGCGTCCACGCGCCCGGCGAGGCCGCGATCGACCCGCGGGCGCTGACCCGGGCGCTGCTGGCGTCGCTGAGCGCGAGCGGGGGGGAGGTGCGGACCGGGACCGAGGTCGCCGCCGGGCTCTGGGAGGGCGAGCGCCTGGCCGGGGTGAGGACCGCCGCCGGGGAGGAGCTGCGGGCCGACGCGGTGGTGCTCGCCGCCGGCGCCTGGTCGGGCCGGGCCGAGTGGCTGCCGGAGCACGCCCGCCCGCCGGTGCGCCCGGTCAAGGGCCAGATCCTCGAGCTTCGCAGCCGCGACGGGGCGGCGCCGTGCGAGCGAATCGTCGCTTCCGAGCGCGTCTACCTGGTGCCCCGGCCGGACGGCCGCCTGATCGCCGGCGCCACCGTCGAAGAGCAGGGGTTCGACACCGCGGTCACCGCCGGCGGCGTCCACGAGCTGCTGCGCGAGGCCTACCGGCTGCTGCCCGACGTCGCCGAGATGGAGCTGGTGGACGCGATGGCCGGCCTCCGCCCCGGCACGCCGGACAACCTGCCGCTGGTCGGCCCCGGCGCGATCGACGGCCTCCTCCTCGCCACCGGCCACTACCGCAACGGCATCCTCCTCGCGCCCGTGGCGGCCGAGACGATCGCCGCGCACCTGACCAACCAGGTGCGGCAGAGCTTCTCTACGGATAGCGATGAAAAGGTCTGCCGCGCTCGAGAGGGGGCGCTGTGAAGATCGAGCTCAACGGCGCAATTTGCGAGCTTCCGGAGGCGGCGACGCTCGCCGCGGCGGTGCGGGCGTCAGGTGCCGGGGAGGGAGGACGCGGCGTCGCGGTCGCCCTCGATGGCGAGGTCGTCCCGCGAAGCGAGTGGGAGGCGACGCCGCTGCGCGAGGGCCAGAAGGTTGAGGTCCTGGCCGCGATCCAGGGTGGTGCGCCGGAGCTCGACGACCCCACCTGGGAGCTGGGCGGGCGCCAGTGGTCCTCACGGCTGATCGCCGGCACCGGCGGGTTCCGCTCCCTGGAGCAGATGGAGGCGGCGCTCGCCGCGGCCGGGAGCGAGATCGTCACCGTCGCGCTGCGCCGGATCGACCCGGCCGCGGAGGGGTCGGTGCTCGACACGATCGACCGCCTCGGCCTCTTCGTCCTGCCCAACACCGCCGGCTGCTTCACCGCCCGCGACGCGGTCCGCACCGCCAAGCTCGCCCGCGAGGCGTTCCAGACCGAGTGGATCAAGCTCGAGGTGATCGGCGACGACCGCACCCTCTACCCGGACGCGGTGGAGCTGCTCGACGCCGCCGAACAGCTGGTCGCCGACGGCTTCACCGTCCTGCCGTACACCAACGACGACCCGATTCTCGCCCGCCGCCTCGAGGAGGCCGGCTGCGCCGCGGTGATGCCGCTGGGCTCGCCGATCGGCTCCGGGGCGGGGATCCGCAACCCGTACAACATCGCGATCATCGCCGAGCGCGCCTCCGTCCCGGTTGTCCTCGACGCCGGCGTCGGCACCGCATCCGACGCCGCCCTGGCGATGGAGCTCGGCTGCGACGCGGTGATGGCGGCCAGCTCGATCTTCGGCGCCGAGGACCCGCCCACGATGGCGAGGGCCCTGCGCGCCGCGGTCGAGGCCGGCCACGCCGCCCGCCGCGCCGGCCGCATCCCACGCCGCACCCACGCCGAGGCCTCGACCCCGTACCAGGGCCTCCCGGACCTCTCCTGACCCCTCAGGTCGTCGTTTCTCGGCTCTATCCCGACAAACGACGACCTGAGCGCCGCCCGACTACCATGGGCCGCGCGCCCCTGTAGCTCAGTTGGTTAGAGCGGCGGCCTTTTAAGCCGCGCGGCGCGGGTTCGAATCCCGCCGGGGGCATGGGGACACCAGTCAGGAGGCTCGAGTGAGGTGGACCAAGCGCAGGCGCGAGTGGTTGTTAGGGACCGGCGCCTATCGCACCCGCCCGCATTCCTGCGATTTTCACCACCGCGGCCAGCCGGCCTTCCACGCCGCGATCGCCGTCACGCGAGGCCTGCACTGGCTGCACTGGGGTGGGGCGATCGCGGTGGCAAAGGGAAAGATCGGGATCAGCACCTACGGTCTTGCGCCGCTGAAGATTCGACTGTCCGGTCTTCGCGAGGTTTGCGGGCACACCGTCTACACGAAGGCACAGCTTTTCGTCACCGCCCGAGTCGACGGCGAGGTCCACCGCTCTCAGGGATCGATGCCGCTTGACGACTGCTTGCGCTGAGCCGGGGACGTGACGTTGGAAAAGAACGACTCCCATTCCCCAGGAGGCGTGGACGGGAACGAGGGGGGCAAGGGCGACGAGCACCTGCTCCGTGTTCCCTGCGACGCCGAGGGACAGGACGAGGCCCGGCTCTACCGCATCCGCGCCGAGGTCGACGCGGGTTTCGACGCGCTCCGCGACGTCGAGGACGGCGTCTCGGTCTTCGGCTCGGCGCGGGTGCCGGAGGGGCACCGGTGGTACGAGCTCTGCCGCGAGACCGGCGCCTGCCTCGCCCGCCACGGCTTCACCGTGATCACCGGCGGCGGGCCGGGGCTGATGGAGGCCGCGAACCGCGGCGCCGCCGAGACCGACGGCCTCTCGGTCGGGCTCAACATCGAGCTCCCCCACGAGCAGCACCTCAACCCCTACGTCAACCGCTCGCTCCACTTTCACTACTTCTTCGTCCGCAAGCTGATGTTCGTCCGCTACGCCCGCGCCTTCGTCATCTTCCCCGGCGGCTTCGGCACCCTCGACGAGCTGTTCGAGGCCCTCACGCTGATTCAGACCGACCGGATCCAGCACTTCCCGGTGATCCTCGTCGAAACCGAGTTCTGGAGGCCGATGCTCGACTGGATCGACCGCAGCCTCGAGGACAACGGCCTGATCGCGACTGCGGACAAAGACCTGCTGATCACCGCCGACGATCCGAGCGAGGTCTGCGAGCACGTCCAGCGCGCCAGCGCGGCGCAGAAGCAGCTGGCCTAAGGCAAACGGCCCGCCGAAGCGGGCCGTTCTCAAGGGGGTTGCCGCCGAACTTCACGGCTCCATCCTCACGTTGTCCCATCGTAGCGCCCCGGGCGGGAGTCGAACCCGCCAACCCACTTCGTGAGGATGGAGCCCGCGTCCGGCGGCCGGGGCGTTGCCGCGGCCGCGACGGGACGACGCTATTGGCGAAGTTCGCGCGTGTGGGACGCTGAATCGAACGTCTCAGTGACGGAAGTGCCGGTGCTTCGTGAACACCATCGCGACGCCCGCGGCGTCGCAGGCCTCGATCACCTCGGCGTCGCGTTTGGAGCCGCCCGGCTGGATCACCGCGTTGGCGCCGGCCTGGATCGCCAGCTCGGGACCGTCGGCGAAGGGGAAGAAGGCGTCGGAGGCGAGGGCGGAGCCGGTCAGGAGGCCGGCGGCCTCCCCGCCGCGCGCGTCGCGGCACTTCTCGACCGAGAGGCGGACCGAGTCGACCCGGCTCATCTGGCCGGCGCCGATCCCGAGCGTTGCCCCGCCCCTGGCGAGCACGATCGCGTTGGAGCGGACGCGCCGCACCACCGTCCAGGCGAAGAGCAGGTCGCGCCACTGCTCCTCGCTCGGCTGCGTCTGCGTCACCACCTCCATGATCTCCCGCGGCTCGGGATCGCCGTCGCGGTCCTGAATCAGGAGGCCGCCGTGCACCCGTTTGAGGTCGCGCTCCTGCGGGTCGGGCTGGCGCCGCTCCTCCTCGCAGAGGATGCGGATCGCCTCCTTCTGCTGCAGCAGCTCCAGCGCTCCGTCCTCGAAGCCGGGCGCGTTCAGCACCTCGACGAAGTTCCTGTGCAGCTCCGCGGCCAGCTCGCGGCCGACCGGGCGGTTGACCGCGATCACGCCGCCGTAGGCCGAGAGCGGGTCGCAGGCGAGCGCCTTCAGGTAGGCCTCGAGCGCGTCGGCCCCGACCGCCACCCCGCAGGGGTTGTTGTGCTTGACGATCACGCAGGCCGGCTCCTCGAAGTCGTCGACCAGCCCTCGCGCCGAGTCGAGGTCGAGCACGTTGTTGAAGGAGAGCGCCTTGCCGTGCAGCTTCGAGACCCGCGAGAGGACGTGGCTGCGCGCCCCTGCCTCCGAGTAGAGCGCCGCCCGTTGGTGCGGGTTCTCGCCGTAGGAGAGGTCGAGCACCTTCTCGTAGGCGACCGCCAGGTGTTCCGGGAAGTCCTCGTACTCGGCCGAGAACCAGCGGCTGATCGCGGCGTCGTAGCGGGCGGTCTGGGCGAACGCCTCGTTGGCCAGCCAGTGCCGGGTCGAGGCGGAGATCTCGCCGCCGCCCTCCTCCAGCTCGGCGCAGACCGCGTCGTAGGACTCCGGCTTGACCACGACCGCGACGCCCTCGTGGTTCTTGGCGGCGGCGCGGATCATCGTCGGCCCGCCGATGTCGATGTTCTCGATCGCCACCTCGGGCGCCACCTCATGCCCGGCCACGGTGCGCTCGAACGGGTAGAGGTTGACGCAGACCAGGTCGATGGGCTCGATCCCCTCGCGCTCCAGCGTCGCCATGTGCTCCGGGTCGTCGCGCCGCGCCAGCAGCGCCGCGTGCAGTCGCGGGTGCAGCGTCTTCACGCGGCCGTCGAGGATCTCCTCCTGACCGGTGAACTCGGAGACGTCGGTGACCTCGAGGCCGGCGTCGCGCAGCGCCGTCGCGGTCCCGCCGGTGGAGAGGACCTCGACCCCGAGCGCCGCCAGGCTCCTGGCGAAGTCGGCGACCCCGGTCTTGTCGGAGACCGAGATCAGCGCCCTGCGCACCCGGACCGCGCCGTCGCTGACGGCGTTCTCGGTGGTGTCGGGGGCGGGCTCAGTCATCGATTTGGACGACCGTCGGGTCGTCGGCGTCGATCCTAACCCGGCCCTCCGCGATCATGCGGATCGCCTCCGGGTAGAGCTGGTGCTCGACCGAGTGGATCGCCGCCTCGAGCGGCTGGCGCTCGCGGCCGACCGGGACCGGCACCCGGCGCTGGAGGATCGTCGGCCCGGTGTCGATCCCCTCGTCGACGAAGTGGACGGTGACGCCGGTCTCCTGCGCCCCGGCCGCCAATGCCTGGCCGATCGCGTCGAGGCCGGGGAAGGCCGGCAGCAGGGCGGGGTGGATGTTGACCACCCGGCCCCGGAAGCGGGCGATGAACGGTTCGCTCAGCAGCTGCATGTAGCCGGCGAGCACGACGAGGTCGGCGCGCCGCGCTTCGACCCAGTCGGCCAGCGCCGCGTCGCGCCCGATCCGGTCCTCGTAGGCGTCGGCGGGGAAGACGGCGGTGTCGACGCCGCCCGCCGCCGCCCGCTCCAGCGCCCGCGCGCCGGGCTTGTCGGACCCCACGCCGACCACCTCGATGCCGTCGCGCCCGTGCAGCTGGTCGAGGATCGCCTGCAGGTTGGTGCCGCTGCCGGAGGCGAGGACGACGAGACGAAACGTGGCACGGCGCATCTCTACGTCCTCGGTCGCTCGCGTGCAGAGCACGCCACGCTCCCTGCGTCCTTGATCTGCTTGGCCACGTTTCGTCTCGAACGACTTAGAGGATTCACGCCTGGCATTATCGCTTCGTGACGCTGCTCGATCGCCTTCGCCTCGACAAGCCGGTCGTCCAGGCCGGGATGGGGGGTGGCCTCAGCCGCCACGGGCTCGCCGCGGCGGTCTCCGAGGCCGGCGGCCTGGGGACGATCGCGGTCGGCGGCGGCGCGGCGATCGCGAGTGAGCTGCGGGCGGCGCGCGCCCTCACCGAGCGGCCGCTCGCCGTCAACCTGCTGCTGCCGTTCGCGCGGCCCGACTGGTTCGAGGCGGCGCGGGAGGCCGACGTCGTCGTCACCTTCTGGGGGAGGCCGAAGCGCCGCACCCCGGGCGCCTGGGCCCACCAGTGCGGCAGCGTGGCGGAGGCGCACGCCGCCCACGCCGCCGGCGCCGACGCGGCGATCGTGCAGGGGGTCGAGGCCGGCGGCCACGTCCGCGGCACCGTGCCCGCCTTGGAGCTGCTGGAGCGCGCCCGCGCCGCCCTGCCCCCCGAGTTCCCGCTGCTGCTCGCCGGTGGGATCGCCGAGCGCGCCGACGTCGCCGCGGCGCTCGACGCCGGCGCGGTCGCGGCCGTCGCCGGCACCCGCTTCCTGCTCTCCGACGAGAGCCGCGCCCACCCGCAGTACCGCCGCCGTCTCTTGGACGCCGAGCAGACCCTCCTCACCGAGCTGTTCGGCGCCGGCTGGCCGGCCCCGCACCGCGTCGTCCCGAACGAGGCGACCGCGCGCTGGCTCGGTGAAGACCCGCGCGGCCCCGCCCTGAACCGGGGGCTGAACCGGTTGTCCGGGATCGGCGCCCGTTACCTGCCCACCTCCGCGCAGCTGCGCCTCGCCCGCGCCCAGCGCCCCGGCAGCCGCCTGCTCACCCCGATCGGCCCGACCGACGACGGCCCGGAGACCCTGGTCGAGGCCGGCCCGCTCTACGCGGGGGAGGCGGTCGCGCGCATCGACGACGTCCGCCCCGCGGCCGACCTCGTCGCCGACCTGACGCCCTAGCTGAGCGCGCGGCAGATGGCGCGGCCCTGCGCCTGGGTGATCGCCTTCGCGACCTTCGGCGAGCCCTGACCGGGAACGATCTGCGAGGTGGCGACGAAGACGACCGAGCGCTTGCCGTCCGCGCTGGCGGCGAGCAGGATGCGGTAGCCCGGGAAGGAGCCGGTGTGGCCGTAGACGGTGCCGCAGCCGGTCCGGTAGCGGAAGATGCCGAGCCCGGCGAGGTTCTTCCCCGGCCCCGGGGGCGAGGAGGATCCGGGCCGGAAGGGGCCGTCGAGCTCGCGCGTCGCGGCGAGGACCGTCGGCACGTAGCGGCGCGCGAAGCGGGCGAGGTCGAGCGGCGTCGAGACGATCCCGCCCGAGGCCCAGGCGCCGGCCGGGTTGATCAGTTCGCTCACGTCCTCCGGTTTGCTGCCCGGCTCGACGTCGTACCCGTGCATGAACGGTCGCGGCATCGCGATCGTCCGCGGCAGGCTGCTGCTCGGCATCTTCAGCGGCCCGAAGACCCGCCGCTGCAGCAGCTGTTCGTAGTTCAGCCCGCTCGCTACTTCCTCCATCAGCCCTGCGGCGATGTTGTCGGTGTCGGAGTAGTGGTACCGCGAGCCCGGCGCGAACCCGAGCGGCGCGTTGCGCACGTACTCGGTCAGTTCGAAGGGCGAGATGTAGGCAGCCGGGTCGGCGGTCAGCCGCTGGCCGAAGGCGGGGGTGGTGATGTACTCGGCGATGCCGCTGGTGTGCTGGAGCAGCTCGCGCAGCTTCACCCCTTCGGCCGCCGGCAGCACGCCGGGGATCGACTCCTTCAGCGTCTGGTCCAGGCCGAGGGCGCCGTTACCGACCAGCTTGACCCCGATGTAGGAGTTGAAGGCCTTGGCGACGCTGGCGATGCGGAAGTGGTCGAAGGGGGTCGGGGGCCGGTTCGAGCGCGTATCGGCGACGCCCGCCCAGAGGTACTCGCGGTGCGGCCCACGGTCGAGCAGGACCGAGACGCCGGGCGGTCCCCCCGGCGCGTCGACGATCTCATCGAGCGCGCGCTGCAACCCGGAGTTGGGCGCGCCGCGGAACTTGGCCGGGGCCGCCGCGGCGAACACCAGGCCCGCCAGCGCGACGACGCACGCCGCAGTCCCCATCCGCTTCCAAGCCTGCCCCATGCGGCGACCCTATCTGCTCGCGGGGGCTGCCGCCACCGTCTCGAGGGCGAATTTGCCGTTCGCCTCGTCGGGGTCGCCGAGCGGGTAGTGGCCGCTGAAGCAAGCGTCGCAGTGCTCGCCCGGGTCGCCTTCGATCGCCTCGTAGACCCCCTCCAGCGAGAGGTAGGCGAGCGAGTCGGCGTCGAGCTCCTCGGCGATCTCCTGCACGGTGCGGCCGTGGGCGATCATCTCCTCGCGGGTCGACATGTCGACCCCGTAGTGGCAGGGGTTGCGGATCGGCGGCGCCGAGATCCGCAGGTGGACCTCGCGGGCGCCGGCGTCGCGCAGCATCCCGACGATCTGCCGGGTCGTGTTGCCGCGCACGATCGAGTCGTCGACGATCACGATCCGCTGGCCGGCGACGATCTCCGGCAGCGGGTTGAACTTCAGCCGCAGCCCGTGTTTGCGCAGCTCCTGGCCGGGCTGGATGAAGGTGCGGGCGACGTAGCGGTTCTTGATCAGGCCGTCGTCGCGGGGCAGCCCCGAGGCCCGCGCGAAGCCCGCAGCCGCCGGGTTGCCGGAGTCCGGCACGGCGATCACCAGGTCGGCGTCGACCGGCGCCTCGCGGAAGAGGATCTCGCCCATCCGCCCCCGCGCCTGCTGCAGGACCTTGCCCTCGAGGCGGCTGTCGGGGCGGGAGAAGTAGATGTGCTCGAAGACGCAGCTGGCGCGGCGGTCGGTCTTCACCACCTGGCGCGTCTCCAGCCCGCGCTCGGTCAGCGAGACCATCTCGCCGGGGTGCACTTCGCGCATCAGCTCGGCGCCGATGATGTCGAAGGCGCAGCTCTCCGAGGCGACCACGAACCGGTCCTCCAACCGGCCGAGGCTGAGCGGCCGGATCCCGTGCGGGTCGCGGAAGGCGACGATCGCCCGCTTGGTCATGACCACGGTCGAGTAGGCGCCCTGCAGCCGCGGCATCACGTCGCTGACCGCGTCCTCGATCATCTTGCCGCCGTGGGAGGAGAGCAGCGCCGCGATGATCTCCGAGTCGGAGGTGCCGCGGAAGTCGATCCCGCGCTCCTTCAGCTCCGCCCAGAGCTCGACCGCGTTGGTCAGGTTGCCGTTGTGGGCGAGGGCCAGCTCGCGGCCGTCGTCGCGCCAGACCGGCTGCGCGTTCTCCCAGGAGCCGCCGCCGGTGGTCGAGTAGCGCACGTGGCCGATCGCCATGTCGCCCTCCAGCGCCCGCAGCTTCTCCTCGTCGAAGACCTGGGAGACGAGGCCCGAGTCGCGCATCGTCGTGATGTGGCCGCCCTCGCAGGTGGCGATCCCGGCCGACTCCTGGCCGCGGTGCTGCAGCGCGTAGAGCCCGAAGTAGGCGAGGCGGGAGACGTCGTGGCCGGGCGCGTATACGCCGAACACCCCGCATTCGTCGCGCGGGCCGTCGCGGTCGGTCAGAGGCCGCTCGGCGATGTTCAAGAGCGCGCTTTCCTCGCTGGTTAGAGACACAGGACGCGCAGGCACATTGCCTACCCCGGCAGGGTAGCAGCGCCGCGCGGCTACCCTGCCGGGCTCGGTATCCCGGTATTTGCGGCGCTATGCGAGCGCCAGCGCCCCCTCAACCGGCTCTCCGAGGACCAGGCCGAACCGCTCCAGCAGCCCGGGGACGGTCTCCGGTTTCATTTCCAGGCCGTAGCGGTCGCTGAGGTCCGCCATGTCGTCGGGGTCGGCGGCGAGCACGCCGCCCATCTCGACCAGCTCCTCGAAGAAGTGCTCGAACCCGGCCGGGGCGATGATCTCGAGGATCCGGCACGGCTCGTCGCCCGCGTTCCAGAAGGTGTGCCACTCGTTGCGCGGCTTGAAGACGAGGTCGCCCGGGCCCGCCTCCACCACCTCGTCGCCGAGCAGCCCGCCCATCCGCCCCTCGAGCACGAAGCTGTACTCGTCCTCGCGGGTGTGCCGGTGCAGCGGCGCCGCCAGCGCCCGCGGGGAGAGGGGGTGTTCGACCAGCGAGAAATCGCCGCCCGCGTCCTCGCCGTCGATCATGAACCGGACCCCGATGCTGCCGAGGAAGCCCGCCTTGCCGTCGTAGGGACCAATCACCGTCGCCATCGTCCTTCTCCTTTCGTTGAACACTACTGTTGCGCGAAAGAGTAGACGCAACCTGCGCATCTGTCAATATTGGTCGTACACCCATGTCCGATCGAAAGCGAAAGTACGAGAAGAAGCGCCGCGCCGAGGCGGAGGCGCAGACGCGGCTGCGGATCACCGAGAGCGCGGTCGAGCTGCACGGCTCGCTCGGCCCCGCCCGCACCTCGATGAGCGCCGTCGCCGAGCACGCCGGGGTCCGGCGCTCGACCCTCTACCGGCACTTTCCCGACGAGCGGGCCCTGTTCGGCGCCTGCTCCGCCCACTGGGGCGAAGCCAACCCACCGCCCGACGTCGGCGCCTGGGCCGCCCTCGCCGACCCCGGCGAGCGCCTCGACACCGCCCTCGCCGCGCTCTACGCCTACTACCGGCAGACCGAGGGGATGCTCGACAAGCTCCTGCGCGATGCCCCCACCGTGCCGGTGGTCGACGAGCTGATGGGCGGCTTCCACGCCTTCCTCGCCGAGGCCACCGACGTCCTCATGCGGGGGAGGGGCCTGCGCGGCAAGGCCCGCGACCGCACCCGCGCCGCGGTCGGCCACGCCCTCTCCTTCCGCACCTGGCAGGACCTGACCCGCACCCAGGGCCTCGACGACGAGGAGGCCGCGGCGCTGATGTCAGCTCTGGTCGCCGCGTCCTGAGCCCGTCAGGTTCTCGCCGCTCTCCGGGTCGAAGAGGTGGAGCTTGGCGGTGTCGGCCCAGAGCTTGGCGGTGTCGCGCCGCTTGACCTTGCTGGTCGGTTCGAGGCGGGCGACGAGCTGCTCCTGGCCCTCGCGCTGTTCGGGGACGCCGGTCTCCTCGAGGCGGTCGGCGATCACGTCGGCGAGCTGGTCGGACTGGACGCCCTCGGACTCGACGTGGAAGTAGGCGAAGAGGTCGGAGCCGAGCGACTCGACGAGGTCGATCTCCGCCTCGAAGACGATCCCGCGCTCGTTCGCCAGGTCGCCGATCAGCTCGGCGTCTTCGAAGCTCTCCGGCCGCAACCCGGCGACCACCTGCCCGTCGTGGCCGCGACCGATCTCCTCGCTCAGGTCGGCCTCGCCGATCGGCAGCTTCACCTTGCCGCCGCTCACCTCGCCCGGCATGAAGTTCATCGCCGGCGAGCCGATGAAGCCGGCGACGAAGAGGTTCTTCGGGTTGTCGTAGAGCTCGGCCGGGGTGGCGACCTGCTGCAGCACCCCCGCCCGCATCACCGCCACCCGGTCGCCGAGGGTCATCGCCTCGGTCTGGTCGTGGGTGACGTAGACGGTCGTCGTCTCCAGCTTCGTCTGCAGCCGCGCGACCTCGGTCCGCATCTGCACCCGCAGCTTCGCGTCGAGGTTGGAGAGCGGCTCGTCCATCAGGAAGGCGCGCGGGTCGCGCACGATCGCCCGCCCCATCGCGACCCGCTGGCGCTGCCCTCCGGAGAGGTTGGCCGGCCGCCGGTCGAGGTGCTGCTCGAGGTCGAGCGTCCGCGCCGCCTCCTCGACCTTGCTGTTTATCTCCCCCTTGTCGACCCCGGCCAGCTTCAGGGCGAAGCCCATGTTCTCGCGCACGGTCATGTGCGGGTAGAGCGCGTAATTCTGGAAGACCATCGCGATGTCGCGGTCCTTCGGCGCCAGGTCGTTGACGACCCTGTCGCCGATCTTCAGCTCGCCCTCGGAGATGTCCTCGAGCCCGGCGATCATCCGCAGCGCCGTCGACTTGCCGCAGCCCGAGGGCCCGACCAGGATCATGAACTCGCCGTCGGCGATGTCGAGGTTCATGTCCTTGACGGCTTCGTACCCGTCGGGGAAGACCTTGGTGATTCCGTCGAGAACTATCTCGGCCATGGCGTTGCTCCTTATCCCTTGACGGCGCCGGAGGTGAGGCCGGCGACGATTCGGCGCTGGAAGAAGAGGACGAAGACGATGATCGGCACCGTCACCACCACCGCGGCGGCGGCGATGCTCCCGGTCGGCTGGGTGAACGAGGACTCGCCGGTGAAGAAGGCGAGCGCGGCGGGCACGGTGCGCGAGGCATCCGAAGAGGTGAGCGAGATCGCGAAGAGGAAGTCGTTCCAGGCGAAGATGAAGACGAGGATCGCCGCGGTGAACACGCCCGGCGCGGCGAGCGGCACGATCACCTTGGTGAAGGCCTGGAACGGGGTGGCGCCGTCGACCTGGGCCGCCTGCTCCAGCTCCCAGGGGATCTCGCGGAAGAAGGCGACGAGGACGTAGATCGCCAGCGGCAGCGAGAAGGTCAGGTAGGGGATGATCAGCCCCAGCCAGGTGTCGTAGAGGCCGAGCGCCCGCCACATGTCGAACAGCGGCCCGACCGTGGAGATCGGCGGGAACATCGCGATCGCCAGCGCCCCGGCGAGGATCAGCCGCTTGCCGGGGAATTCAAGGCGGGCGATCGCGTAGGCGGTGAAGGCGGCGAGGGTGATCGCGATCACGGTGGTGATCAGGGCGATCCCGATCGAGTTGATCAGCGGTTTGATGAAGGGGCTGTCGTCGATCCCGCCTTCGAACAGGCTCTTGTAGTTGTCGAGGGAGAATTCGGAGGGAATGAAGCGGCCGTCGGTCACCGCTTCCGGCGGCTTCAGCGAGACCGAGATCAGCCACAGCACCGGGACAAGGGCGAAGATCAGCACCAGCACGATGCCGATCGACCAGAGGGCGTAATCGCGGTTTCCCCGTTCCATCTCAGGCCCCCGGTCGCCCTTCCTCGAGCTTGGTCCCGAACCCTTTGACGAAGAGGAACGCGATCGCGAAGACGCAGATGAAGATCAGCACCGAGACGGCGGAGCCGAGCCCGAGGTTGAGGCGCGAGATCAGCTGGTTGAAGCCGAGGATCGAGACCGATTCGGTGTCCTGGGCACCGCGGGTCATGATGAAGATCGTGTCGAAGACGCGGAAGGCGTCGAGCGAGCGGAAGAGCAGCGCGACCAGGATCGCCGGCTTCATCAGCGGCAGGGTGATGCGGGTGAAGCGCTGCCAGGCGCTCGCCCCGTCGACCTTCGCCGCCTCGTAGAGCTGGTTGTCGATCGTGACCAGCCCGGCGAGCAGCAGCAGCGCCATGAACGGCGTCGTCTTCCAGACCTCGGCCATGATGATCACGGCGAAGGAGCTGAAGCGCCCGCCGAACCAGTCCATTTCGTCGGAGATCAGCGGCAGGTTGTTGACGAAGCCGCTGTCGGGCGAGAAGGCGAACTGCCAGGCGAAGGCGGCGACCACGGTGATGATCCCGTAGGGGATGAGGACCGCGGTGCGGACGACGCCGCGGCCGAAGATCGCCCGGTGCATGACCAGCGCGATCGCCATCCCCAGCACCAGCTCGATCGCGACCGTCGTCACCATGATGAAGACGGTGTTGAAGAAGTCGGTCCACCAGAGCTGCGAGCCGAGCACGGCGGTGTAGTTGTCGAGGCCGACGAAGCCGCCCTCTTCGGGGAAGCGGAGGTCCACCTGCTGGACCGAGAGGGCGACCGCGTAGACGATCGGGTAGGCGGTGACGGCGAGCATCGCGATCACCGCCGGCGCACACAGCATCCAGGCGAGTTTGCGCTCCGATCGCGTGCGGGCGCTCACAGCAGCCCCTCCCGCTTGACCGCGTCTTCGAGGTTCGACTTCAGCTCGTCATAGGAGGGTTCGGGGTCGTCGGGGTCGATCTTGTCCGGCGGGTGCAGCGAGCGCTGGACCGCGAGCGAGACGTCCTGGTAGGCGGGGGTGGTCGGGCGCGGCCCCGATTCTTCGATCGATTCCTTGACCAGGCCGGCGAACCCCGGGTAGGCCTTGGTCACGGTTTTGTCGGAGTAGAGGTCGGAGCGCGAGGGCGGCAGGCCGTCGAGTTCGACCGCCGTTTTCTGGCTCTCTTTGCCGGACAGGCAGGCGGCGGCGTCGAAGGCGACGTCCTGGTTCTCGGAGAAGGAGCTGACCGCGAGGTTGAAGCCGCCGAGCGGCGGTTTGCTCGGGGTGCCGGGGACGACCTCGGGGAAGCGGGCGAAGCCCATCACCTTGCCGATGTCCGGCGCTTCGCTCTGGGCGCTCGCGTAGGCGAAGGTGTAGTTGGTCATGAAGGCCGATTCGCCCCCCTCGAAGCCGAGCCGGGCGCTGTCCTCGTCGGAGGTCGAGAGGCTGGGCGGGGCGGCCGAGCCGCGGGCCAGGCGGCCCATCACCGCCAGCGCCGCTTCGGTCGGCTCCTGTCCCAGCTCGACCGTTTCCGGGCCGGAGAGGATCTGGGTGCCGGCGCTCTCGATCAGCGCGTTGGTCCAGACCATGAAGCCCTCGTAGCGGTTCGCCTGCACCTGGATCGAGCCCGCTTCTTTCAGCTGTTCCGCCTGGTCGATCATCTCGTCCCAGGTCACCGGCGGCTGCTTCACCAGGTCTTTGCGGTACCAGAGCAGCTGCGTGTTGGTGTTGAACGGCGCCGCGTAGAGCTTGCCCTCGAAGGACGCGGTCTCGATCACGTTGGGGAAGACGTCCTCGGTGACCTGCTGCTTCAGCGGGCCTTTCCACTCTTCGACCCAGCCGGCGTTGGCGAACTCGCCGGTCCAGATCACGTCCATCCCGACGATGTCGATCGAGGGGTCCTCGGCCCCGAGCCGGCGGACCAGCTGTTCGCGCTGCTGGGAGGCGTCGGTGGGGAGGAATTCCGGCGTGATCGTGTAGCGCCCGCCCGACTCTTTCGAGCACCGTTTCGAGACTTCCTCGATCGTCCCGCCCGGCTGGATCGCGACGAAGAAGGTGAGCTCGCGCGGCCCCGAGCCTTCGGAGTCCCCACCGCAGGCGCCGAGCGCCGTTGCCGCCAGCGCCGCTGCGGCGAGGCAGGCCAGGGCTTTCGTCACCTGGCGGGATGTCAAGGTCTCCGCTCCATTCCCGCACCCCGAACGCGCGGTTCGGGGTGCGTCTCTAGAGGTGCCCGCGAGAGGTCTTGTCTAAACCACGCGCGCGTGCCTGAAGCAGCGCGGCGAGCGCGGCCTGCAGGCCGGCGACCGCGGAGGCGAGGGGGGCGTCGTCGCCGGCGGCGCGGGCGCGGATCAGGGCGCCCTCGATCGTGGAGACGACGAGGCCGGCGAAGGTCTCGGCGTCCTTCTTGCTCACGCCTTCGTCGCGCAGGGCTGCGGCGATCGGGGCTTCCCAGCTCTGGAAGGCCTTGGTCGCCGCGGCGGCGAGCGCCGGGTCCTCGGGCCGGGCCAGCGCGGCGGCGGCGACCGGGCAGCCGAGCCGCTCGGGCTTGTCCTTGACCCGGCGGCGGAACATCTCGCCGAACATCGTCAGCGTCGCCGCCAGGCCGCGCTCGGAGAGCGAGCGCTCGATCGCGGCCTTGATCTCGCTCCCCTCGAGCTCGGCCGCCTCGACCGCGAGCTGGCGCTTGCCCCCCGGGAAGTGGTGGTAGATCGAGCCGCGCGGGGCCTTGCCGACCGCGGCGACGTCGCGCAGCTCCATGCCCGCGTAGCCCTTCTCGGCGAGCAGTTTGCGGGCGCCGTTGAGCAGCCGCTCGCGCCCGTCGCGGCGCGCCGGCTCGAGCGCTTCCGCGTCTGCGAGTCGCGTTATGCCCACGGACATAGTATAGTCGCCGCCACGATGTATGACCATGGTCATAGAGCGGGCGTGGCGATCGCCTGCACCGGCGCCTTCCTCGCCTTCCTCGACACGACGATCGTCAACATCGCCTTCCCCGACATCTCGGCCTCGTTCCCGGAGGCGAGCCGGGGCCTGCTCTCCTGGGTCCTCGACGGCTACTTCGTCGTGATCGCGGCGCTGCTGGTCCCGATGGGTGGCCTCGCCGACCGCTTCGGCCACAAGCGGGTCTTCCTTGCCGGGCTGGCGGGGTTCACCGTCGCCAGCCTGCTCTGCGCGGTCGCCCCCTCGCTGGAGTCGCTGATCGCCTTCCGGGTGCTGCAGGGCGTCGGCGCGGCGGCGATCGCGCCGACCTCGCTGGCGATCGTCCTCGACAGCTTCCCGGTCGAGAAGCGGGCGACCGGGGTGGGGCTGTGGGGCGCGGCCGCGGCGGCGGCTGCCGCGGTCGGTCCGACCCTCGGCGGCGCCCTGGTCGAGCTCTCCGACTGGCGCCTCGTCTTCCTCGTCAACCTCCCGCTCGGCGCCGCGGTGCTGATCGCCGGTCGCCGCCTGCTCCCGGAGCGGCCGGTCGCCGACAGCCGCCTCCCCGACCTGCCCGGCGCCCTGATGCTGGCCCTCGGCCTTGCCGCGGTCACGCTCGCGATCGTCGAGGGCAACGACTGGGGCTGGACCGCCGCCGGCACCCTCGCCGCCTTCGCCGCGGCCGTGGTCCTGCTCGGCGCCGTCGTCGCCCGCAGCCGCACCCACCCGCGCCCGATCGTCGAACCTGCGCTGTTCGCCCACCGCTCGTTCGCGGTCGGCAACCTCGGCACCCTGCTCTTCGCCGCCGCCTTCTTCTCGCTGATCCTCGGCAACGTCCTCTTCCTCACCACGATCTGGGGCTACAGCGTGCTCGCCGCCGGGCTCGCGACCCTGCCCGGGCCGGCGATGACCACGGTCGTCTCCGGCCCGGCCGGCCGCCTCGCCGACCGCTTCGGCCACCGTGCCGTGATCGTCCCCGGCACGCTCGTCTTCGCCGCCGGGGTGATGGTCTTGCGCTCGGCCGGGGCGGAGCCCGACTGGCTCGGCCTCTGGCTGCCCGGCGCGGTCCTCACTGGGATCGGGATCGGGCTCGCCTTCCCGACCCTCGGCTCGGCCGCGGTCCGCGACGTCGCCGACGACCGCTTCGCCACCGCCAGCGCCGTCAACGCCGCCTTCCGCCAGGTCGGGGCCGTGCTCGGCACCGCGATCCTGGTCGCGATCGTCGGCGACCCGGTCGGCGTCGGCGAGGCGCTGCGCGTCTCCGACGCGGCCTACCTCTTCGGAGTCTTCGCCGCGCTCGGCTCAGGCGCCGTCGCGCTCGGCCTGCGCCGGCAGCGAGCGCAAGCCGGCGCGGTGACCCCGAGCCTGGCGACGCCCCTCACGGGCCCAGCGCGCCGATCGGGATGACCTGAACACCGTCCTCACGGACGAACCCGTAGCCGGTCGCGATGATCACTCCGAGTGCCGCCGGCTCGCCACTGACGTCGGTGTCTATTTTGGTGGCGAACTTGAGAAGGTTCTCCGCCGCTTCGTCAACCCGGCTCGAGTCCAGCTTTACCTCGAAGGCTGCCCAGCGACCGTCGAGTCCTTCCACGATCGCATCTACCTCCAGACCGCTGCTGTCTCGGTAGTGAAAGACGCTCGCGTCAGTTGCCTGTGCATAGATCCGCAGGTCGCGGACAACCAGGGACTCGAATATGAGCCCGAACAGGCGGATGTCCCCGAGGATCTGCTCCGGGGTCGCGCTCAGGGCGGCAACCGCCAGCGATGGATCGACGAAGTGACGCTTGGGAGCACGGCGCAGCGAGTGCGTTGAGCGGAGATGGGGAGCCCAGGCCGGCTGGTTCTCGATCACCATCAGCCGCTCGAGAGCATCGAGGTACTCCCGCACGGTGTCGTCGTCGAGGGCGCCATCGGCACCGCCGGCATCCTTGGCCAGGGTGGTCGCCGCCGCCTGGGTGGCGACGTTGCGAGCGAGGCTGGCGAGAAGTCGACCGACCCTGTTCGGGTCCCGTCGTTTCTCGTCGACTCTGCTCACGTCCACCCGGCGGACCTCCTCGACGTAGCCCCGTAGCACCCGCAGCGCCCGATTCACCTCGATCTCCCGAAGCCCCGGCCAGCCTCCGGCCGCCGACTCCTCGGCGATCTCCGGGATGGTCGCGTCCGACCTCGTGCCGGCCGCCGGCTCGCCGGCGAGCAGCTGGGATAGGGAGGCGGCACCGTCGCTCTTTCCCAACTCGAAAAGGCTCATCGGCCGCATCCGAAGCCGAGTGATCCTGCCGGCGCCAGAGTGCCGAGTGGCATCGTCAGCCGGCATGGCCGATCCGGTCAGGATGAACTGGCCTGGCTCGCCCCGGTCATCGACGGCGCGACGTACGTGGTTCCAGATTGCCGGTGCGACCTGCCACTCGTCGATCAGGCGGGGGGTCTCCCCGTCGAGGGCCAGGGCGGGATTCACGGTCACGGCTTCCCGCATGTTGTCGTCGGTGTCGAGCAGCGCCTCGCTCGCACAGATGTTTCGCGCCGTTGCAGTCTTGCCGCAGGCCCTTGGCCCCTCGATCACCACAGCGCCGGTTGCGGCGAGTCGTTGCTGGAGCTCCCGATCGACTATGCGGGACACATAGTCCATAACCGGGAGAATAGCAGGCTGCCAACCGGTAAAAAATCAGCTTTACAATCGGGGAAAAGTAGCACTAAAACCTGGAAGAAGACTCCTACTGCTCATCACCGAGGCGTCCCGGCAGCGAGCGCCAGGCGCGCTCGGCCTCGGCGAGGGGGACGGCGACGCTGCGGTCGCCGGCGGCGATCTCGATCGCCTCGCCCCCGACCTCGCCGAGCAGAGTCGCGCCTAGCTGCTCGAGCGCGCCGCGCTCGCCGCTGACCAGAAAGCCGCCGCTGCCCTCGCCGAACAGCGCCTCCTCCGGCGCGCAGCCGCGGTCGCGCAGCGGCTGCAGGTCGACCCGGCAGCCGAGCCCGGAGCCGATCGCCGCCTCGCTGAGGGCGACGGCGAGACCGCCGTCGCTGACGTCGTGGGCGGAGGAGAGGTTGCCGGCGCGGACCGCGTCGCGGACGACCGTGCAGGCGGCCGCGACCGCGGTCACGTCGGGGCGCGGCAGCCCGGTGTCGAGCACCCCCCGCTGCTTGGCCAGCTCCGAGCCGGCCAGCGTGGGGGCGAAGGGGCCGACGAGGCCGATCGCGTCGCCCGCGATGGCGAAGGCGGAGCCGACCGTGCGCGCCGGGTCGGGCAGCTCGCCGACCATGCCGACCACCGGGGTCGGGTAGATCGGGCCGTCGGGACCCTCGTTGTAGAGGGAGACGTTGCCGCCGACCACCGGGACCCCGAGCTCGTTGCAGGCGTCGGCGAGACCGCTGACCGCGCGGTCGAGCTGCCAGGCCGTGGCCGGCTTCTCGGGGTTGCCGAAGTTGAGGCAGTTGGTGAGGCCGAGCGGCTCGGCGCCGACGCAGGCGAGGTTCTGGGCGCACTCGAGCACCGCCTCGACCGTGCCCTCGTAGGGGTCGCAGGCGACGCGGCGCCCGTTGCCGTCGATCGAGACGGCGATCGCGTTGCCGGCCTCGGGCAGCTGCAGCACCGCGGCGTCGGCCGACTCGGGCCGGCGCACCGTGCGCGAGCCGACCACCGAGTCGTACTGCTCGAAGGCCCAGCGCTTGGAGGCGATGCTGGGGGCGGCGAGCAGCGCCAGCAGCTCCTGCGCGGCGGTGGCGTCGGTCCCCAGCGTCGCCCGGTTGCCGTAGATCCAGCCCTCGGGCTCGGCCGGCTCGAGGTCGTACAGCGGGCAGCCGTCGACCAGCGCCTCCACGGGCATGTCGCCGACGACCTCGCCGTCGCGCAGGACCCGCACCCGGCCGCTGTCGGTGACGACGCCGATCTCGGCCCCGCCGGTCTGCCATTTCTCGCAGAGCGCCAGCACCTCCGGCACCTTGGCCGGCTCGACCACCGCCAGCATCCGCTCCTGCGACTCGGAGACCATGATCTCGAACGGCTCCATGTCGGCCTCGCGCAGCGGCACCCTGGCGACGTCGAGGTCGATCCCGACCCCGCCGGCCGAGGCCATCTCCCCGGCCGAGGAGGTGAGCCCGGCGGCACCGAGGTCCTGCAGCGAGACCAGCAGCCCCTTGGCCAGCAGCTCCAGGCAGCACTCCAGCACCTTCGACTCCTCGAACGGGTCGCCGATCTGTACCGTCGGCCGCTTCGCCTCGTCGCCCTCGCCGAGCTCGGCCGAGGCCAGCACCGAGGCGCCGCCGATCCCGTCGCGCCCGCTCGAGGCGCCCATCAGCACCACCGCGTTGCCGACCCCGGCGGCGGCGGCGCGGACCATGTCCTCGGTCCTCGCCAGCCCGACGCACATCGCGTTGACCAGGCAGTTGTGCTCGTAGGGCTCCTCGAAGTAGATCTCGCCGCCGACCGTCGCCACCCCGATCGAGTTGCCGTAGTGGCCGATCCCGCGCACGGCGCCGTCGAGCAGGTGGCGCGAGCGCACCGAGTCGAGCTCGCCGAAGCGGAGGCTGTCGAGGATCGCGATCGGCCGCGCGCCCAGCGCGAAGACGTCGCGGAGGATGCCGCCGACCCCCGTGGCCGCGCCCTGGAAGGGCTCGACCGCGCTCGGGTGGTTGTGCGACTCGACCTTGAAGGCGACCGCGTGGCCGTTGCCGACGTCGACCGCGCCGGCGTTCTCGCCCGGTCCCATCACCACCCGCTCGCCCTCGGTCGGCAGCCGCCGCAGCAGCTTGCGCGAGTGCTTGTAGGCGCAGTGCTCGGACCAGAGCAGGCTGAACATCGCCAGCTCGACGTCGTTCGGCTCGCGCCCCAGCTTCGCGACGATCAGCTCGAACTCGGAGTCGGTGAGCCCGAGCTCGCGGTGCTTCGCGGTCTCCACGGTCACGCCCGCGCCCCCGCGCCGGCGACCGCCTCGAAGACCCGCAGCCCGTCGGTCGAGCCGGTCAGCGGGTCGACCGCGTGCTCGGGGTGCGGCATCAGCCCGACCACGTTGCCGGCCTCGTTGGAGACCCCGGCGATGTCCCGCGCCGAGCCGTTGAAGTTGTGCCCCTCCGCGTAGCGGTAGGCGACCTGCCCGTTCGCCTCCAGCTCGTCGAGCACGTCGTCCGGCGCGTAGTACCGCCCTTCCCCGTGCTTGGCCGGGATCGAGAGCGACCGGCCGGAGGCGTCGGTCAGCTCGACCTGGCGGCAGGTGAAGCGCAGCTCGGCGTTGCGCAGCAGCGCGCCGGGGAGCAGCCCCGCCTCGCAGAGGACCTGGAAGCCGTTGCAGATGCCCAGCACCGGCCCGCCCGCGGCGGCGAACTCCGCCACCGCCTCCATCGCCGGCGAGAAGCGGGCGATCGCTCCCGCCCGCAGATAGTCGCCGTAGGAGAAGCCGCCGGGGACGACGACCGCGTCGACGCCGCCGAGGTCGCGCTCCTCGTGCCAGACCAGCCGCGCCTCGCCGCTCGCCACCTCGCACGCGTGCAGCGCGTCCCGCTCATCGCAGGACCCGGGGAACTGGACGACGCCCCAGATCACAGGGTCTGGATCTCGTAGTCCTCGATCAGGGGGTTGGCGAGCAGCTTCTCGCAGAGCTCGCCGAGCCGCTCCGGGTCCTCGGCCTCGAGCTCGACCATGCGGCCGACGTGGACGTGCTCGATCCCCTCGAACCCGAGCGCCGGCAGCGCCCGCTCGACCGCCTTGCCCTGGGGGTCGAGGATCCCCTCCTTGGGCCGGATCAGGACCCGGGCCCTCGCCACTAGAAGCTCGTCTCCGTGATCCGCTCGAAGGCCTCGACGTATTTGCCCCGGGTCTGCTCGACCACGTCGGGCGGCAGCTCCGGCGCCGGCGGCGTTTTGTCCCAGCCCTGGGCGCTCGCCCAGTCGCGCACGAACTGCTTGTCGAAGGACGGGGGGGTGCGGCCGGGCTCGTAGCTGTCGGCCGGCCAGAAGCGGGAGGAGTCCGGGGTCAGCACCTCGTCGCCGAGCACGATCTCCGCCCCGGCGTGGCGGCCGAACTCGAACTTGGTGTCGGCGAGGATGATCCCGCGCTCGGCCGCGTGCTCGGCGCCCCGCTTGTAGACCTCGATCGAGATTCGCTTCAGCTCTTCCATCAGCGCCCGGTCGCCGACGATCTCCGCCGCCCGCTCGAAGTCGACGTTCTCGTCGTGGTCGCCGATCTCGGCCTTGGTCGCCGGCGTGAAGATCGGCTCCGGCAGCTCGTCGGACTCGAGCAACCCTGACGGGAGCTCGATCCCGCAGACCGCGCCGCCCTCCTTGTATTCCTTCCAGCCGGAGCCGGAGAGGTAGCCGCGCACCACGCACTCGACCGGGTACATCTCCAGCCGCCGCACCCGCATCGCCCGTTCGGCGACCTCCTCCGGCACGTCCTCGGAGATGAAGTGGTTGGGGACGATGCCCTCGGTCAGCCCGAACCAGAAGACCGACATCCGGTTCAGCACCTTCCCCTTGTCGGTGATCGGGGTCGGCATCACCACGTCGTAGATCGAGACCCGGTCGGAGGCGACCATCAGCAGGTCGTCGTCCCACTCGTAGATCTCGCGCACCTTCCCCGAGGAGTGGAGCTTCAGATCGGCAAGGGCTGGCATTAAGTCGATGCTAACCATCCGGGCCGCCGGACCACGACGCGGCGGTTCCCTGCGATCCTTTCCGGCATCGCCCTGCCGCCCGAACCGAAGAGCAGCTCGCTGGTGCAGACCCTGCGCTGGGCCTTCCGGCCGCTGCCCTTCATGCAGGACTGCCGCGAACGCTACGGGGACTCGTTCAGCGTCCGCTTCGTCGGCTTCGAGCGGCCGATGGTGCTGATCTCCGACCCGGCCGCGATCAAGGCCCTCTACATGGAGCGCAGCCACGGGCTGCCGCCGGGCCGCAACATCATCCTCGAGCCGATCCTCGGCTCCAGCTCGCTGCTGATCCAGGAAGGCGCCGAGCACCTCAGCCGCCGCCGGCTGATGCTGCCGCCCTTCCACGGCGAGCGCATGCGCTCCTACGAAGCGGTGGTCGAGGAGATCGTCACCGCCGAGGTCGACTCCTGGCCGCTCGACCGCGAGTTCCCGATCCACTCCCGGATGCAGGCGATCACCCTGGAGGCGATCCTGCGCGTCGTCTTCGGCGTCTCCGAAGGGCCGCGCCTCGACCGCCTGCGGGCGATGCTGGGGCAGGTGCTGGAGGAGACCGCCGCCCCCGCGCAGCAGCTGATCGGGCTCGCCACCCGCCGCTTCGGCAGCGGCGGCCCCTGGGCGCGGTTCGAGGGCAAACTGAGGGAAGTCGACGAGCTGCTCTTCGCGGAGATCGCCGAGCACCGCGCCCGCGGCGGGCTGGAGGAGCGCGAGGACATCCTCTCGATGCTGATGCTGGCCGAGTTCGAGGACGGCGGCACGATGAGCGACCAGGAGCTGCGCGACCAGCTGATGACCCTGCTGCTCGCCGGCCACGAGACGACGGCGACGGCGCTGGCCTGGACCTTCGACCTGCTGCTGCGCCACCGCGAGCCGCTGCAGCGCCTGCGCGACTCCCTGGCGGCGGGGGAGGAGGACTACCTGCGGGCGACGATCACCGAGTCGCTGCGCCTGCGGCCGGTGCTGCCGCTGGCCGGGCGCCGCCTCGCCACCGAGCTCGTCGCCGACGGGCTGACGCTGCCGGCGGGGACCGACGTGACCCCGGCGATCTGGCTCACCCACACCCGCGCCGACCTCTATCCCGAGCCCTTCGCCTTCCGACCCGAGCGCTTCCTCGAGGACGGGCCGGACACCTACGGCTGGATCCCCTTCGGTGGCGGCATCCGCCGCTGCATCGGCGCCGCCTTCGCCGAGTTCGAGATGCGGATCGTCCTGCGCGAGGTGCTGACCCGCTGCGACCTGCACAAGGCCAGCCCGCTGCCGGAGAAGACCGGCCGCCGCAACATCACCCTCTCGCCCAAGGACGGGACGCCGGTCGTCGTCACCGCGGTCCGCCCCGCCCAGAAGCGCGAGCCCGTCACGGTTTAGCGCGAAAACCGGTGCGGGGAATTTACTTTCCGCGCGCCACGTGCGCAACGTGTTGTCTTAGCGTCTTCGCCATCATGGAGGCGATGAGGCAGAGCTGGAGCGACGACAGGCTCGACGACCTGAACGAGCGGGTGGGCGAGGGGTTCGCCCGGGTCGACCAGCAGTTCGCCCGGGTCGACGAGAGGTTCGAGCAACTGGAAGCTCGAATCGACAGGCGCTTCGAGCGGGCGGAAGCGCAGTTCGCCTCCAAGGAGGAGACGAATCGCCGTTTCGATCACGTCGACCGGGAACTGGCCCGCGTCAACGACCGCCTCGACCGGCTCAGCTACGCGATCGCCTTCTTCGCAGTGAGCCTCGCGGGCGCCGTGCTCGCGAACGGCATCCTCGGCTGAAGAGCACTCAGCCGGCGGACTTGGCCGGCGAGTAGGGGTGCTCCGCGGCCCAGCGGGCGATCGCGCCGGAGCCGGAGATCACCTCGCCGTCGTCGAGGACGAGGATCGGCACCTCGTTGGTGCCGCTCAGCTTCTTGATCTCGGCCCGGTCGTCGTTGCGGCTGCCCCAGGTCCAGGGCATCAGCCGGTAGCCGCCGACCGTCTTCAGCTCGTAGTCGTAGCCGGCCGCGTCGAGCGCCTTGCCGGCTTTCGCGCAGGGATGCGCGAACCCGGGCCCCATCTTCTTCTGTCCACAGGTGTAGAGGATCACGCCGCCAGCCTACCCGCTCGCCTCAGACCTTGGCCAGGACTTCCTCGGCCGCCCGTTCCCCCGACCGCACGGCGCCGTCCATGTAGCCGTTCCAGACGGTCGCGGTCTCGGCGCCGGCCCAGTGCAGCGGCCCGATCGGGGCGCGCAGGGCGCGGCCGTACTCGGTCCAGCCGCCCGTCGTCATCAGGCAGCCGTAGCAACCGCGGGTCCACTCCTCCTCGGCCCAGACCCGCTCGACGAAGCGCTGCGGCCGCGCCGCCCGCTCGCCGAAGAGGCGGGCATGGCCGGCGAGCACGGCCTCGCGCCGCGCGCCCGCGGAACGCGCTCCCCACTGACGGGCGAGCCGGCCCTCGAGGAAGCCGAGCAGGACGCCCGGGCTGCCCTCGGGCGGCGAGTTGTCGAAGACGACGCGGGCCGGCCCCGCGTCGCTGGTCGCCTGCCCGGACAGCCCCTCCTCGCGCCAGAACGGCCGCTCGTAGATCGCCATCGTCTTGATCACCGTCCCCTGCGGCATCCGCTGGGTCAGCTGGTCGCGCCGGGCCGGCAGGGGCGGGTCGTAGGCGATCCGCCCGGCCAGGGTCGGCGGGACCGCGACGATCGCGCGCCGCGCCCTCACGGTGAGCCCGCCGAGGGCGCCGTCGGGACCATCGGCGCTGAGGACGACGCCGCCCTCCCCGTGCTCGATCCGCCGCACCGGGGCGCCGAGCCGCAGCCGCTCGGCCCCGAGCTCCGCGGCCATCCGCAGCGCCAGCCGCTGCGAGCCGCCGTGGAAGCGGTCCTGCTGGGCGCCGCCCCCGGTCCCGACCAGGCTGTTGAAGCCGCTGCCCGAGCGCGTGTAGAAGAGGACGTGCAGGAGGGAGACGTCGGCGGGCTCGGCCGCCCAGACCGCCTCGGTCGCGAGCTCGAAGAGGCTGCGCGCCGCCGCCGTGCGGGTGTTGCGCCGCACCCAGGTGGCGAAGGTCTGGCCGTCCCACTTGGCCGCGTGCGGCGCCATCCAGGGTTCCTCCAGCGGCACCTGCCGCGCCATCCTGTCCAGGCGCGCCCGCGCCTGTTCGAGGTCGGCCATCGCCGCCGGCGGGACCGCCCGCGCGAGGTCGCGGACGAGGCTGAGGCGGGCGTCGGTGATCCGGCCCTCGTAGGAGGCGAGCCGGCCCTCCATCTCGATCAGGTGCCGTCCCTCGTCGTGGGTGGGGAAGGTGCCGACCCCGAGCTCGGCGGCGAGCGCCGCGATCCGCTCCTGCGTCGGCCCGATCCACTGGCCGCCGACCTCGACTACCTTGCCGTCGCCGATCTCCTCGTTGAGCAGCCGCCCGCCGACCCGGTCGCGCGCCTCGACGACCAGCGGCCGCGCTCCCGCCGCCGCGATTCGCCGCGCCGCCACGAGCCCGGCGAGACCGGCGCCCACAACCGCGACGTCGGCCTCGACTGGCTCGGGCATCGCTCAGGCTTTCAGCGCTTCGACCCGCGCGAAGATCTCGGGCAGGTGGGTGAGGTAGGCGTCGTAGTCGAAGACCGCGTCGAGGTCGAGCTGCGGCGCCGCCTCGGCGAGCAGGACGCGGAAGTCGGTGCGCGTGTCCCAGGCGCGCTGCGCGTTCTCCTGCACCACCCGGTAGGCGTCGTCGCGGCTCATCCCGGAATCGACCAGGGCGGTGAGGGCCCGCTGGCTGAAGAGGGCGCCGTAGGTGAGGTCGAGGTTCTCCCGCATCCGCTCGGCGTGGACCGTCATCCCGCCCGCGACCTTGCCCGCGACGTCCTGCATGTAGTCGAGCAGGATCGTCGCGTCGGGCAGGATCACCCGCTCGGCGCCGGAGTGGGAGATGTCGCGCTCGTGCCAGAGGGCCACGTTCTCGAGGCCGGCCTGGGCGTAGCCGCGCAGCACCCGGGCGAGCCCGGTGACCCGCTCGGTGCGGATCGGGTTGCGCTTGTGGGGCATCGCCGAGGAGCCCTTCTGCCCGGCCCCGAACGGCTCCTCGACCTCGCGCAGCTCGGTTTTCTGCAGGTTGCGGACCTCGGTCGCGAAGCGCTCGAGGCCGGCGCCTGCGAGCGCGATCGCGGAGAGCAGGGCGGCGTGGCGGTCGCGGGGGACCACCTGGGTGGCGACGTCCTCCCGCTGTAGGCCCAGCCGCTCCATCACCCGCGCCTCGACCGCGGGCGGGATCGAGGCGTAGGTGCCGACCGCGCCCGAGAGCTTGCCGCAGGCGAGCTGCGCGAAGGCCGCTTCGAGCCGCTCGAGGTTGCGATCGGCCTCGAAGGCGAAGCCGGCCAGCCGCAGGCCGAAGGTGGTCGGCTCGGCGTGGACCCCGTGGGTGCGGCCGACGCAGAGCGTGTCGCGGTGCTCCAGCGCCCGCTCGAGGAGGGCGTCGCGGTAGGCGCGGGCGCCGGCGACGACGATCTCGCCGGCCTGGCGCAGCTGCAGGGCCAGCGCCGTGTCGAGCACGTCGGAGGAGGTGAGGCCGTAGTGGACCCAGCGACCGTGCTCGCCGACGGAGGCGGCGACGACGTCGACGAAGGCGGCGACGTCGTGGTCGGTGACGCGCTCGCGCTCTTCCACCGCCTCGACCGTGAAGGCCGCCCGCGCCCGCGCCTGCTCGGCGGCCTCGCGCGGCACCGTTCCCTCCTCGGCCCAGGCCTCGGTCGCCGCCAGCTCGACCTCGAGCCAGCACTCCATCTTGCGCTGCGGCGTCCAGACCGCCCCGATCTCGGGACGGGTGTAGCGGGGGATCATCAGCAGTTGATGATCCGGGCGGCGAGGACGCCGGCGTTCTTCGCCCCGTCGATGGCGACGCAGGCGACCGGGATCCCGGGCGGCATCTGCACCGCCGAGAGCAGGGCGTCGAGGCCGCCGAGCGACTTGCCGAGGATCGGCACGCCGATCACCGGCAGCTCAGTGTGGGCGGCGGCCACCCCGGGCAGCGCCGCCGACATCCCGGCCCCGGCGATGATCACCTTCAGCCCCCGCATCTTCGCGTTGACGCAGTACTCGCGGACCAGCTCCGGATCGCGGTGGGCACTCATCACCCGCACCTCGTAGCGGATCCCCGCGTCCTCCAGCGCCGCCCCGGCGGGCTGCATCTTCGGCTTGTCGTTCTTCGAGCCCATGATGATCCCGACCAGCGGCTCGTCGACCTCGATTTCGTCGAAGGCCTCCTCCACCGCGGGCATCGTCGTGGGCTGGGTGGAGCCGGTGGACCCGGTCGAGCCGGTCGGCCTGGGGTCCTCTGAGATCTCGCTCACTGGTCTTCCTTCCTGGGTCGGGGGATCTAGCCGGGCACGCGCTCGACCGCGCGGGCGGCGATGTCGGTGCGGATCTGCATTCCGTCGAAGGAGATCCGGCTCGCCGCATCGTATGCGCGATCGCGGGCCGCGGCGGGGCTCGGTCCGAGGCCGGTGACGTTGAGCACGCGGCCGCCGGCGGTGACGATCTCACCGTCGCGCTCGGCGGTCCCGGCGTGGGTCACCTCGGCCAGCTCCGCCGCCTCCGCGAGCCCGTGGACCACGTCGCCCTTCGAGGAGGACTCGGGGTAGCCGGCGGAGGCGAGCACCAGGGTCACCGCCCAGTCCTCGCCGAACTCGGCGGAGGCGCCGGCGAGTCCGCCCGGCTCGCGCGCGGCGCGGAAGAGGTCGAGCAGGTCGGAGCGCAGCCGCGGCAGCACCGCCTGCGTCTCGGGATCGCCGAAGCGGGCGTTGAACTCGAGCACCTTCGGCCCCTCGGCCCCGATCATCAGGCCGGCATAGAGCACGCCGTGGAAGGGAGTTCCGCGCCGCGCCATCGCGGCGACGATCGGCCGGTGGACGCTGTCGACGATCTCCTCCACCTCGGCTGCCCCGAAGCCCGGCACCGGCGAGTAGCTGCCCATGCCGCCGGTGTTCGGCCCCCGGTCGCCGTCGAAGATCCGCTTGTAGTCCTGGGCGGGTGCCAGGGGCACGACGTTCTCGCCGTCGCAGAGGGCCAGCAGCGAGAGCTCCTCGCCCTCGAGGAACTCCTCCAGCACCACCGTCGTCTCGCCGAAGCGACGCTCGGTGAAGAAGACGTCGAGCGCGCTCCGCGCCTCCGCCTCGTCCGGGCAGAGGATCACGCCCTTGCCGGCCGCCAGCCCGTCGGCCTTGAGCACGGTCGGGTAGGAGGTCCCGGCGAGGTGCTCGACCGCTTCGGTATGGCTGTGCAGCAGCACGTGGCCGGCGGTGGGCACGCCGGCCTCCTTCATCAGCTCCTTGGCGAAGGCCTTCGACCCCTCCAGCTCGGCCGCGGCGGCGCTCGGCCCGAAGGCCGGGACGCCGGCCTCGGCCAGGGCGTCGACGGCGCCGGCGACGAGGGCCGCCTCGGGGCCGATCGCGACCAGGTCGACCCCCCGTCCGGTCGCCGCGGCGACGAGCGCCTCGACGTCGTCGGCCGCGACGTCGGGCAGGCACTCGGCGTCGGCGGCGATGCCGGCGTTGCCGGGCGCGCAGAGCAGCTCGGGAGCGTGGGCGGAGCGGGCCAGCGCCCGCACGATCGCGTGCTCGCGCCCGCCCCCGCCGACGACCAGGACCTTCAAGGAGGCGGCGCTACAGCGAGCCGGCGAGGTCCTCGGCCGGCATCGCGGTCAGGGTCTGGCTGGTCATCGTCCCGCGCGAGCCGAGCTCGACCGAGACCTTGGCCATCGTCTTCTCGTCGGGCGCCTCGATCACCGTGACGAAGTCGTACTGGCCGAGCGTCGCGTACTGGGCGACCACCTTCGCCCCGATCTGTTCGACCTCCTGGTTCACCTCGGCGACCCGGCCGGGGTTGTTCTTCAAAGTCCGCACTCCCTCGGCGGTCAGGTTCGTGAGCATCAGGTAAGTAGGCATCGGCTCTCCTCCAAGTCTCGATCGGCGACTCCGAACAAACTTACTGCGTCTCAGGCAGGGAGGAGCAGGTACCCCCTCTCCCAGAGACCGTCGCGCAGCCGATCGCGCTCCGGAGGCGCAACCGTCTGCTCTTGAGCCCATGTGAGAGGGGGTACCTGCTCCTCTGCGACAGGAAGCACCAGCTACGGCCCAGGAGACGGAAGCTCAAGCTCTTGACGGATAGGTCAGCCGCTTCTTGCTCCAGCCTGAGCGCGACCAGCTGCGCAACGGTCTCCGGGGAGGGGTATCCCCACCTCCCCCTCGGAGTTCCCTAGTAGCCGGCCGGGTGCCGCACTTCGTAGCCCTCGGGGTAGGGGGGCTCCGTATGCCAGCGCGGCCCGCTGACCCCGGCGGGATTTCCCGCCGTGTCGAAGCGGAGGCCGGCGATCGTCATGTAGGTGTGGCCGGCGTTGGCGTAGATCGTGATCCACCTGCCGGGGCCCGGTTCGCCGTAGCCGGCGAGGGCGCCGGAGACCAGGGGGGTGTTGAGCAGGCCGGCGCCGTAGAGGGCGAAGCTGACCGCGCCCGAGCAGTCGTAGCCGTAGGAGTACCAGGAGCCGTGGCCGCCGCCCCAGACGTAGGGGGTGTCGGCGATCGAGTTGGCGGCGGCGATCGCCGCCTTGACCGCGGCCGGCGCGTTCTCCGGCGCGCTGGCGAGGCCGGTCGGCTGCAGGACCGCCGCCGGGCCGGCGGTTTCGAGCCCGGTCGCCAGCGGCGCCAGCGCCCAGTCGACGTAGCGGGTCTTGCACTCGCCTTCGATTTCGTCGGCCTGTTGGAGGACCTCCTGGACGTACCACTCGGCCTGGTTGTGGGTGAAGATGCCGGCGCTGAGGCTGCCGCGCGACCAGAAGAGGCGGGCCAGGGTCGCCGCCGAGTCGACCGGGTCGGCGTGGCGGATCCTGCCGTCGCCGTCGCCGTCGACCGCGTAGGCGCGCCACTCTTGCGCGTCGAGCCCGAGCGGGCCGAGCGTGCGCAGCTGCTTCTCGCTCATGCCGCGCCCGAAGTCGGACTCGAGCCGCCCGATCGCCGCCAGCGCCCAGACGCCGCGCTTGCCGAGTTCGTAGCGGGCGGCGGCGTCCTCGAAGGCGCGCAGGTACTCGTGCGGGATCTCCCGGCGCCAGGCGGGGGCCGGGGTGCATTTGAGCACCTGCAGCCGCGGGCCGAAGCCGGCGTCGAAGGCCGGGGAGCCGACTTCGTCGGCGTAGCAGCCGGCGTTTGCGAGCACGTCGGCGACGTACCAGTCGGCGTGGTTGTAGGCGAAGATCGCCCCGTAGGTGTCCGCCGGCATGCCGGAGGCGCTGAGGTAGTTGGCGGCCGCGTGGATCGCGTCTTCGGGGTTGTATGGGTCGGCGACGCCGTCGCCGTTGGCGTCGACCCCGTAGGCGGCCCAGGTTTCCGGCATGAACTGCATCCAGCCCTGGGCGCCGGCGGAGGAGACGTTGAGGTTGGTCCCGAAGGCGGTCTCGATCAGGTTGATCCCGGCCAGGACCGCCGGGCCCTGCGGGCCCAGCTCGTACTCGGCCGCGGCCTCCCGGTACATCGGGATCAGGACCGGCGGCACGCCGGTGGCGGCGCAGCTGGAGCTGGGAAGGGAGGGGATCGCCAGCGCCGCGCTCGGGTCCGGCAGCGTGCCGCCGTTCCCTTCCGGGGCGGACGCGGCCTCTTCGCCGCCGTCGGCGGCCGGCTCTTCGTCGGCACTGACGCCGCCGCTGGGCGGGGGCGCGGCGGGCTCGGGGGCGGGCGGGGCGAGGGTCGTCCCCTGCTCGACCGGGGCCGGCGCGAACGCCGCCGCCGACTCTTCGAGCGGCGCCGCGGTGACCGGCTCGGCCGCTCCCGAGCGGGCCGAGAACGGCGCCGCGAAGGCGACGGTGGCGGCTGCGGTCGCGGCGACCGCGCGGATCTTGTGGATGCGAGCCATGGTCAGCCGAGCACGTTGGTGACGCGCCAACCCTCGCCTTTCCGCTGTTCCATGTCGATCCGCAGCTCGCTGGTCACGCCGACCCGCAGCAGCGAGACGCTGAGCGGGTAGACGTCGCCGTGCGAGGGGGCGGGGACGACGTTGACGACTTTCGCCTGCGGTACCTCGACGTTGGCGGGGAGGCGCGGCGGCCGTTCGAGCAGCGCCCGCGACAGCGCCGGGGTCGCGGTCGCCGCCAGTGCGGTGCGCACCTGCGAGTCGGTCTCGCCGGTCTCGTAGAGGACGAAGGCGTCGGCGAACTCGCGGGCGACGGCGATCGCCTCCCGCCCGGCCGGGGGCCCGTCGACCTCGGGGGCTTTCGCGGAGGAGGTGCCGGCGGTGGTGGAGGACGTCTGTGCCCCGTCCTCCTCCTCGGCGCTCGCGGCCGGCTCCGCTTTGACGATCGCTTTGGCCGGGTCGACCTCGGAGGGCGGGGCGGCCTGCGAGGGCTCGAAGACGGGAGCGGCCCCCTGCAGCGTCGGCTCGGCCTGCTGCGGCGGCGCCGTCTTGGCGACGGTCGGCGCTGAAGCGTTGACGGCGACCTGGGCCGGCGCCGGCTTACTCGGCTCGCCCGTGCCGGCGGCCAGGAGGCCGGCGGCAAGGGCGCCGGCGGCGAGCACCACGGCCGCGGTGCCCGAGAGCACCCGGGCCGGCGCGCCCATCGCCGCGGAGCGGTCCTGCAGGGGCCAGATCAGGCGCTCCTGGAGGCCGAACCCGACCCGCCCGAAGAAGCCTCCGATCCCGCTCCTGGCGCGGTCCTGGGCTAGCCAGAGGGAGTCGGTCGCAGCGGAACGACGCGAGTACGCGCTCGCCTCGTCCTCAACGGTTTTGCCGGGTCGCCTTCCAAACATCGCTGCTTCCGTAGGAGCTTATGTCGGATTCTCGCTCCCAACCCTTAAACCCCGCTAAGTGAAAGTCAGACCGCAGCCTCGGCGGCGCCGGCCCGCTCGAAGACCAGCTCGCCTGCCGCGGCGTCCACCCGGACCAGGTCGCCTTCGCCGAACTCGCCTTCGAGGATCTTCAGCGCCAGCTTGTCGACCAGCTGCTTCTGGATCACCCGCCGCAGCGGCCGGGCGCCGTAGGTGGGGTCGTACCCGAGGTTGCCGAGCAGGGTCTTGGCCTCGTCGCTGAGCTCGACCTCGATCCCGCGCTCGCGCACCCGGCCGACCAGCAGCTCGACCTGCAGCTCGACGATGCGGCCGATGTCCTGCTTGGAGAGGCGGTGGAAGATCACCGTGTCGTCGATCCGGTTGAGGAACTCGGGCTTGAAGGTCTCGGCGAGAACCTCTTCGATCTGCTCGCGCATGCGCTCGTCGACCGCCTCGCCGACGATGCGGTCGCTGCCGACGTTGGAGGTCATGATCAGCACCGTGTTGGTGAAGCTGACGGTGCGCCCCTGGCCGTCGGTGAGGCGGCCGTCGTCCATGATCTGCAGCAGCGTGTTGAAGACGTCGGGGTGGGCCTTCTCGATCTCGTCGAGCAGCACCACCGCGTAGGGGCGCCGGCGCACCGCCTCGGTCAGCTGCCCGCCCTCCTCGTAGCCGACGTAGCCGGGCGGGGCGCCGATCAGCCGCGCCACCGTGTGCTTCTCCATGTACTCGGACATGTCGAGGCGGACGATCGCCTGCTCGGAGTCGAACATGAACTCCGCCAGGGCCTTCGCCAGCTCGGTCTTGCCGACCCCGGTCGGGCCGAGGAAGAGGAAGGAGCCGATCGGCCGGTTCGGGTCCGAGAGCCCGGCGCGCGAGCGCCGCAGCGCGTTGGAGACGGCCTCGATCGCCTCCTCCTGACCGATCACCCGCTCGTGCAGGCGCGCCTCCATCTGGATCAGCTTCTCGACCTCGCCCTCCATCAGGCGGCTGACCGGGATCCCGGTCCATTTGGCGACGACCTCGGCGACGTCCTCCTCGGTCACCTCCTCGGTCAGCATCGTGCCGCCGCCCGCGTGCAGCTCGGCCAGTCGCGCCTCCTTCTCGGCGATCGTCTTCTCCAGCTCCGGGATCTCGCCGTAGCGCAGCTTCGCCGCCCGCTCGAGGTCGGCGTCGCGCTCGGCCCGCTCGGCCTCGGCCCGCGCCTCCTCCAGCCGCGCCTTCGCCTCCTTGATCGCGTCGATCGCCTCCTTCTCGTTCTGCCAGCGCGCCTTCATCTCGCCGGAGCGCTCGCGCAGCTCGGCCAGATCGGCCTCGATCGCCTCCAGCCGCGCCTTCGAGGCGTCGTCGCTCTCCTTCTTCAGCGCCTCGCGCTCGATCTCGAGCTGCTGGACACGGCGCTCGACCTCATCGATCTCGGTCGGCATCGAGTCGATCTCTATCTTCAGCCGCGACGCCGCCTCGTCGATCAGGTCGATCGCCTTGTCGGGCAGGAAGCGGTCGGCGATGTAGCGCTCCGAGAGCGTCGCCGCGGCGACGATCGCCGAGTCGGCGATGCGGACGCCGTGGTGGACCTCGTAGCGCTCCTTCAGCCCGCGCAGGATCGCGATCGTGTCGTTGATGTCGGGCTCGCCGACCAGGACCGGCTGGAAGCGCCGCTCCAGCGCCGCGTCCTTCTCGATGTGCTTGCGGTACTCGTCGAGCGTCGTCGCGCCGACCGCGCGCAGCTCGCCGCGGGCCAGCATCGGCTTCAGCAGGTTGGCGGCGTCGACCGCGCCTTCGGCGGCGCCGGCCCCGACGATCGTGTGCAGCTCGTCGAGGAAGAGGACGATCTGGCCGGCCGCCTCCTGCACCTCGCTCAGCACCGCTTTCAACCGTTCCTCGAACTCGCCGCGGTATTTCGCCCCGGCCAGCAGCGAGCCGATGTCGAGCGAGATCACGCGGCGGTCGCGCAGGCTCTCCGGCACGTCGCCGTCGACGATCCGCTGCGCCAGCCCCTCGACGATCGCCGTCTTGCCGACCCCGGGGTCGCCGATCAGCACCGGGTTGTTCTTGGTGCGGCGGGAGAGGACCTGGATCACGCGGCGGATCTCCTCGTCGCGCCCGATCACCGGGTCGAGCTTGCGCCGGCGGGCCTCGGCGGTCAGGTCGCGGCCGAATTTCTCCAGCGCCTGGACGCTGTCCTCGGGGTTGGGCGAGGTGACCTTGTGCGGGCCGCGCACCTCGGCGATCGCCGGCTCCAGGGAGCCACGGTCCGGAAGCAGGTCGGCGACGCCGGAGCCCGGCTCGGTGAGGGCGAGCAGGACGTGCTCGGTGGAGATGTACTCGTCCCCCATCGCCGCCATCTCCTTTTCGGCCCGCTGCAGGGTGGCGACGAAGGTGGAGGAGGGGCGGACCTCGGCGGTCTCGCCGAGCTTCGGCAGCGCCTCGACGGCGGCGACGGCGCCGGCGGCGATCGCGTTCGGGTCGGCGCCCAGCTTCTGCAGGATCGGCGCCACCAGCCCGTCCTCCTGGCGCAGCAGGGAGACGAGCAGGTGCGCCGGGGTCACCTCCGAGTTCTTGCGCTCGGCGGCGAGGGCCTGCGCGGCCGCGACCGCTTCCTGGGACTTGACGGTGAACCGGTCCGGCTGCATCAGCTTCCCCTTTTCTTGCCCGCCGCTTCCAATTCCTGGAGCCGGCCGCGGGCTTGTTCGAGTTCCCTGCTCAGCTTCGCCACCCGCTCCTCCAGCGCGAGCACCGTCTCCACCCCGGCCAGGTTCAGGCCTTCCGAGGTCATCTGCTGGATCCGCTGCAGCCGCTGCACGTCGCGCTGCGAGTAGAGCCGCGTGTTCTTCGGCGAGCGCTGCGGGCTGATCAGCCCGCGCGCCTCGTAGATCCGCAGCGTCTGCGGGTGCATGTGGGCGAGCTCGGCGGCGACCGAGATCATGAAGACGCCGCGTTCGTCGTCGATCGAGATTTCGACCCGTTGCCGCCGCGCCGCGCTCATCGCCGCCTCCTCGTATCCGACTTTGACCCCCCTGGGGTGTGGTGAATCTCGGCTGCGTTCACGAGCCCGCCTTCCGCAGCAGCTCGGCCCGCGGGTCGTACCCGTTCAGCGCCTCGGCCAGCTTCTCCGCCGCCTCCGCCTGCTCCTCGCTGAGCTCCTGCGGGACGTCGATCTCGAGCCGGTAGCGGATGTCGCCGCGGCCGCCGCCCTTCGGTTTCGGCGGACCCTCGCCGCGCAGCCGCTGCACCGAGCCGTGCCGCGTCCCCGGCGCGACCTTGATCCTTTTCGTCCCGCTCAGGGTCGGGACCTCGATCGTGCCGCCGTTCAGCGCCTCCGGGACCGTGATCGGCACCGTCACCTCGAGGTTGCCGTCGTCGAGCCGCCGGAAGACCGGGGAGGAGGCGACCCTTGCGGTCACGTAGAGGTCGCCGGGCGGGCCGCCGCGAGGCCCCGCCTCGCCCTTGCCGGCGAGCCGGATCCGGGCGCCGTCCTTGACCCCGGCCGGGATGTTGACTTTGTAGCGCTTGGTCTGCTGGGTCAGTCCCGAGCCGCCGCAGGTCGGGCAGGGGTCCTCGATGATCTGCCCGGCGCCGCCGCACTGGGGGCAGGGCTGGCTGATCGAGAAGAAGCCCTGGCTCTGGGCGTCGATGCCGCGGCCTTCGCAGCGCGGGCAGGTGATCGGGCTGGTGCCCGGTTTGGCGCCGCTGCCGTGGCAGGTGGTGCAGCGCTCGGCCTTGGGGACGGTGACGCTGACCTGGGCGCCCTCGATCGCCTCGTCGAAGCCGAGCTGGATTTCGGTCTCGAGGTCGCGACCGCGCACCTGCTGCGGCTGCGCCCGCCGCCCGCCGCCGCGACCGAAGATCGAGCCGAGGTCGAACCCGCCGAGGTCGAAGCCCCCGAAGTTGCCGCCCTGCTGGGCGCCGCCGGCCCCGAACGGCCCGGCACCGCCGAACCCGCCGGCACCGCCGAACATTCCCCCGGCGTCGTACTCCTTGCGCTTCTCAGGGTCGCCGAGCACGTCATGTGCGGCCGAGACTTCCTTGAACTTCTCCTCCGCCTCCTTGTCGTCGGGGTTGCGGTCAGGGTGGTACTTGCGCGCCAGCTTGCGGTACGCCTTCTTGATCTCCTCGTCGGTCGCCTTTTTGGAGACGCCCAGCACTTTGTAGAGCTCGTCAGCCACGCCGCTCCTACTCGCTCACCACCACGCGGGCGGGGCGGATCAGCTGCTCGTCCAGGCGGTAGCCCTTCTGCATCACCTCGACCACGTGGCCGGACTCGACGCCGTCGGAGGGGGCCGTCGAGAGCGCCTCGTGCCACTGCGGATCGAACTTCTCCCCGGTGGGGTCGAGAGCCTCGACCCCGTTTCGGGCCAGCGTCTCGCGCAGCCCCGAGAGCACCATCTCCACGCCGGCAGCAAGCCCCTCGCCACCCCCATCACCGGCAGCCTCGAGCGCCCGCTCCAGATTGTCCACAGCCTCGATCACTTCCCGAGCCACTTCGACCTTCCCCCGGACCTGCGCGGCCTGCACATCGCCGGCCACCCGCTTCCGAAAGTTCTCGAAATCAGCCTTGGTCCGCTTCGCCAGGTCCAGGTACTCGTCCCGCTGCTGTTCCGCGGCCGAGAGCAGGGCATCGATGTCCCCCGAAAGGGCCTCTCCCGCGGGTGGGCTCTCCGGCGGCTGAGCCGGAGAGTCACCCTCGGCGACAGGGCCCGCGGGCCGGTGCTCCTCGGGCGTCACTTGTCCTCACCGTCGCCCTCGTCGACCACCTCGGCGTCGACGACCTCCTCCTCGTCCTCAGCCGTCGCACCGTCCGAGGAGCCCTCGGAGGCCGCCGCCTCCTGCTGCGCCGCCGCGTAGATCTGCTCCGACGCTTTCGTCATCGCCGCGGTCAGGGCCTCGGTCTTCGCTTTGACCTCCTCGACGCTCTCGGAGCCGAGCGACTCGCGCACCTCCTTGATCGCCGCCGTGACCTCGTCCTTGGTCGCCTGGTCGACTTTGTCGCCGCCGTCCTCGATCGCTTTCTCCGCCTGGTAGGCGGCGTTCTCGGCGAGGTTGCGCGCCTCGGCCAGCTCACGCTGCCTGCGGTCCTCGTCGGCGTGCGCCTCGGCGTCGGAGACCATGCCCTGGATCTCCTCGTCGGAGAGCCCGGAGCCGGACTTGATCTCGATCTTCTGCTCTTTGCCGGTGCCTTTGTCGGTCGCGGTGACGTTGATGATCCCGTTGGCGTCGATGTCGAAGGCGACCTCGATCTGGGGGATGCCGCGCGGCGCCGGCGGGATGCCGGTGAGCTGGAATTTGCCCAGGCTCTTGTTGCCGCTCGCCATCTCGCGCTCGCCCTGCAGCACGTGGATCTCCACCGAGGGCTGGTTGTCGTCGGCGGTCGAGAAGACCTCAGACTTCTTGGTCGGGATCGTCGTGTTGCGCTCGATCAGCTTCGTCATCACGCCGCCTTTGGTCTCGATCCCGAGCGTCAGCGGGGTGACGTCGAGCAGCAGCACGTCCTTGACGTCGCCGGCCAGCACCCCGGCCTGGATCGCGGCGCCGACCGCGACCACCTCGTCCGGGTTGACGCCCTGGTGCGGGTCCTTGCCGGTCAGCTCCTTGACCTTGTCGCGCACCGCCGGCATCCGGGTCATGCCGCCGACCAGGACGACGTGCTCGATCTCGGCGTCGGCGTCGTCGAGCGCCCGCTTGACCGGGCCGACGATCCGCTCCAGCAGGCCGCTGGTCAGCTCGTTCAGCTTCGAGCGGGTGAGCTTCAGGTCGAGGTGCTTGGGCTGCCCCTCGACCGCGGTGATGAAGGGCAGGTTGATCTGCGTCTCCTGCGTCGAGGAGAGCTCGATCTTCGCCTTCTCCGCCGCCTCGTAGAGACGCTGCAGCGAGTTCTTGTCCTGGGAGAGGTCGACACCCTGGTCGCGCTTGAACTCGGCGACCAGCCACTCGACGATCGCTTTGTCCCAGTTGTCGCCACCGAGGTGGTTGTCGCCGGCGGTCGCCTTCACCTCGAAGACCCCGTCGCCGATTTCCAGCACCGAGACGTCGAAGGTGCCGCCGCCGAGGTCGAAGACGAGGATCGTCTGGTCGGCTTTCTCCTTGTCGAGGCCGTAGGCGAGCGAGGCGGCGGTCGGCTCGTTGATGATCCGCTTGACGTCGAGGCCGGCGATCTTGCCGGCGTCCTTGGTCGCCTGCCGCTGGTCGTCGTTGAAGTAGGCGGGGACCGTGATCACGGCGCTGTCGACCGTCTCGCCGAGCTTCGCTTCGGCGTCGGTCTTCAGCTTCTGCAGGATCATCGCGCTGATCTCCGGCGGGCTGTACTGCTTGTCGCGCACGTCGATGCGGACGTCCCCGTTCGGGCCGGCGACGACCGTGTAGGGGACGATCGTCTCCTCCTCTTTGACTTCGGCCTCCTTGCGGCCCATGAAGCGCTTGATCGAGAAGATCGTGTTCTCCGGGTTCATCACCGCCTGCCGTTTGGCCACGGTGCCGACCAGGCGCTCGTCGCTGTCGGTGAAGGCGACCACCGACGGGGTGGTGCGGCCGCCCTCGGCGTTCTCGAGCACAGCCGGCTCGCCGCCCTCCATCACGGCGACGCAGGAGTTGGTCGTGCCGAGGTCGATCCCGATCGTCTTGCCCACTTTTTCGCGTACCTCCAGGGGTTTCGTTAACTAAGCCTAAGAAATCTAAGTGGGATTATGGCAGATTCGAAAATAGAGTCAAACCCACGCGGGTTTTCGAACATGAGCCGTATATTTGTTTCGCGGGCAGTGCAGGGGGGATAACGTGAGGCGCCTCGATTAATCAACTGATTAGGAGGAAGCCTTGAGCTACGCCCACCGTGCGACTCGCCTCTGCGTCTCGGCGCTGATCGCCGCCGCTTTCGTTCTCGCCCTCTTACCCGCCTTCGCAGCAGCGGGCGGCAAAGGCCACGGCCATCACGGCCACCACCACGGGGGCCATCACGGCAACCACAAAGGCCAGGTCGTGGGGACGATGACCCGCAACCTCTACCTCGGCGCCGACCTCACCCCGGCCATCCTGGCGCCGAGCCTGCCGGCCTTCGTCGCCGCCAACGGCCAGATCCTGCGGGAAGTGACCGCCAACGACTTCCCGGTCCGGGCCGAGGGACTCGCCGATGAGATCCTCGAGGCGAAGCCCGACCTGGTCGGGCTGCAGGAGGTGGCGCTCTGGCGCACCGCCCCGGTCAACTTCGAAGTCCTGACCACCGGGCCGAGCGCGACCACCGTTCGCTACGACTACCTGGCGGAACTGCTGGCCGAGCTCAACCAGGGCAAAGGCCCCGATCGCTACGAAGTCGTCGTCGTCCAGAACGAGTTCGACCTCGAGGCGCCCGGCGACGAGGACGGCAACCCGGAAACCGGGCCGTTCGGGGCGGACATCAACGGCCGCCTGACCATGCGCGACGTGATCCTCGCCCGGCGCGGCGCCGGCGTGCAGACCAAAAACGCCCAGGGGGCCAACTTCGTCACCAACCTCGTGGTCCCGGTGGCGGGCGTCCCGGTGACGGTCAAACGCGGCTGGACCGCGACCGACGCCAGGGTCCGCGGCAGCGGCTGGTTCCGCTTCGTCAACACCCACCTGGAGGCCTTCCACCCGCTGATCCGCCAGGCGCAGGCGGCGGAGCTGGTGGCCCCGACCGGGCCGGCGACGAGCGAACTGCCGGTGGTCCTGGTCGGCGACCTCAACTCCGACGACGACACCGTCGAAGGGGCGGACCGGCTCGCCTACGAAACGCTGCTGGCGGCCGGGATGGTCAACCGCAGCACCGACGACCCGCTCAGCTGCTGCCTCAAGTCCAGCCTGCTGGAAGTCGGCAAAGGCGGGAGCGAAGCGGACTTCGACCACCAGGTCGACCACATCCTCACCCGCGATCCCGAAGACGTGACCCTGCAGAGCTCAGCGGTCAGCGGGATCCAGCCGGTCAACGGGTTCTGGAACTCCGACCACGCCGGAGTCTTCAGCACCCTGCGGTTCAGTCCCTAACAGCTAAATAAGCCCGTCCCGGTAGGGGTGGAGCGTCTTGTACTTTTCGCGCAGCGAAAAGTTAAGCGGAACCCCTACCGGGACGGGCCCTACCCTTCGCCGGCGGTCGCGGCGACGAAGGCGGCGACTTCCTTCGAGTCTTCCTCGTTGAGGATGCCGCCCGGCATCCGCCCCGGCTCGGCCGAGCCGTCGACGCCGTTTTCGACCGCGTTGAGGACGCGGCCTTCGAGCCCTTCGATCGTGCCCTTGGCGGTCTCGCCTTCCGGCGGGCCGTTGGGGGCGAGCAGTTCGTCGAGGTCGGGGCCGTAGTTGCCGTCGGTGCCGGCCGAGTAGAGCGCGTGGCAGGCGCCGCAGTTGATCTCGAACAGCTGCTGGCCGTTCTGGAGGTTGGCCGCGACCTGCTCGGTGTTCTCGGCGTCGCCCTTGGAGCGGAAGGCCAGCCAGGGGATGGCGACGGCGAGGACCAGGATCAGGATGCCGAAGGCGATGAAGGTTCGCTTGCTCATTTGGCGGCGCGCATACTACTGGCGGCCTTCCCGTCGCGTATCTGCTCGCGGTACCAGGGACACATCCGCCGCAGCGCGCACTCGCCGCAGCGCGGCTGCGGGCGGCAGAGCTCGCGCCCGTGCCGGATCAGGTTCATGTGCAGCTCGTAGGCGTCGGCGGGGTCGACTATCGCCAGCATCTCGTCGTGGGCCTTCTCGAAGGCGGCCCTGGGCGGGAAGAGGCCGAGCCGGCCGCCGACCCGGTGCACGTGGACGTCGACCGGGATCTCCGGGATGTCCCAGGTGAAGATGAGGACGCAGGCGGCGGTTTTGCGGCCGACCCCCGGCAGCGCCAGCAGGAACTCGAGCGACTCCTCACGCGAGGCCGTCTCGGTCCAGTCGAGGTCGGGCGGGTCGCCGAGGACTTCCAGGATCGCCTGGATCCGGGGCGCCTTCTGTTTCGCGAGGCCCCCGGGGCGGATCGCGTCCTCGATCTCGGCCACCGGAGCGTCGCGCACTTCCTCCCAGGCGGGGAAGCGCTCGCGCAGGGCGGCGAAGGCGCGGTCGCGGTTGCGGTCGTTGGTGTGCTGGGAGAGCACCGTCTTGATCAGCTCGGCGATCGGCTGCCGGTGCGGCTCGTTGACCGGGCGCCCGTGCATCTCCCGCAGGCGGTCGCGGACCGCCCGCACCCGTCGCTTGTCCGGTCGTTTCCAGGCCACGCGCGGACCCTATTCACAGCGGCGTATGGTTCCGGCCGTGAACGCGCCGATCGAAGAGAGCGAGCTGCGGGTCGACGGGGTCCGCGTCTTCTACCGGCGGGTCGCCGGCGAGGGGACGCCGACCGTCTACTGCCACGGCAACCCGAGCCACAGCGAGGAGTGGGTGCCGTTCATGGGGCGCGGCGGTGCGGCGATCGCGATCGACATGCCCGGCTGGGGACGCTCCGACCGTCCCGACCCCGCCCGCTTCGACTACTCGATGTACGGGCTCTCGGCCTTCCTCGAGCGCTGCCTCGACGAGCTCGGGGTCGAGCGCCGCAAGCTGGTCGTCCACGACTGGGGCGCGCTGGCCCTGATCGACGCCCAGCGGCGGCCGGAGCGGGTCGAGCGCCTCGTCGTGATCGACGCGGTGCCGCTGCTGCCCGGCTACCGCTGGCACTGGATCGCCCAGCTCTGGCGCCGCCGCCCGCTCGGCGAGCTGCTCAACCGGACCACGACCAGGTCGGGCTTCGAGCTGCTGATGCGCCAGGCCAAGGGCGATCGCCGGCCGATGCCGCGCGAGTTCACCGAGATGATCTGGAAGCACTGGGACCACGGGACCCAGCAGGCGCTGCTCGCCCTCTACCGTCACGCCGACCCGGACCGGCTGGCCCTCGCCGGCAAGGACCTCGGGCGGCTGGCCTGCCCCTCGCTGGTCCTCTGGGGTGATCGCGACATCTACCTCCCGACCCGCTTCGCCGGGCGCTACGCCGCCGCGCTGCCCGACTCGGAGCTGGAGATCGTCTCCGGCGCCGGCCACTGGCCCTGGATCGACGACGCGCGCTGCATCGAGCGGATTCACGGCTTCGTCTCCTAACCGCCGCCGTTAACGCGCGGATTACAATCGTCTGTTCCGTGTCGCGCGCCGTCTCGCACATAGGAAGCAGGCTGCCCAAGGGCTGGGGCGACTTCGGGCGCCAGATCGCGATCCTCGTCGGCGTCGACCTCGCCTACACCTTCGTGCGCGGGATCGTCGACTCCGAGCGGGCCCTGGCCTTCGCCCACGGCCAGCAGGTGATGGACTTCGAGAAAGCGACCGGGACCTTCTTCGAGCCGAGCCTGCAAGCGTTCTTCCTGCCGGCGCAGTGGGTGATCGACTTCGCCAACCAGGTCTACCTCAACGCCCAGTTCTCGATCGCGATCGGGTTCCTGCTCTGGCTCTACCTGTTCCGCAACGAGTCCTATTACTTCGTGCGCAACATGTTCGTGGTCGCGATGGGGATCGCCCTCGTCGGCTACACGACCTACCCGACCGCGCCGCCGCGGATGTTCCCCGAGTACGGCTTCGTCGACACGCTCAACGCCTACTCCGACGTCGGCCACGACTCCTCGCTGGCGAAGATCTTCATCAACCCCTACGCGGCGGTCCCGAGCATGCACTGCGCCTTCGCGATGATGATCGGCGGCACCGGGGTGATGGTCTGCCGCCGGCTCGTCTCGAAGGTCCTCTGGGCGCTCTGGCCGCTGCTGGTGAGCTGGGTGACGGTCGTCACCGCCAACCACTACTGGGTCGACGCCGCGCTGGGCTGGCTGGTCGCGCTGAGCGCGGCGCTGATCGCGCAGCGGCTGCTCGCCCGCGCCCGCCCGGAGGCCTGGTCCTTCCGGGTCCGGCCCGCGCGCGAGGGCGAAGCCCTCGAAACCTCCTAATCCCTCCTAGCCTTCGGGCGCATCGTCTAGCCTGCCATCGATGGATCCTTCCGCGCCCCCCAGGGTCCCCCGCGGTCGCCGCGACGGCCGCGCGGCCGCCCGCAACGGGCAGGAGCTCCGCACCTACGCCCGCGAGCGCCTGATCGAGTCACGGCTGACCCCGAACGCGATCTCGATGGTCGGCCTGCTCGGCAACGTGATCGCCGCGGTGCTGGTCACCCAGCGGCTCTTCTTCCTCGCCGGGGTCGCCTTCGTGCTCGGCTCGGTGATGGACACGCTCGACGGGCGCTACTCGCGGATGTCGGGCAAGGGCACCCTGTTCGGCGCCTTCCTCGACTCGACCCTGGACCGGATCGAGGAGGGGATCGTGCTGGCCGCGGTCGCCGGCTACTTCGCCGCCCAGGGCGACGACTTCGCGGCGGCGATGTGCGTGGTCGCGGTGCTCGGCTCGCTGATGGTCTCCTACACGCGGGCGCGCGCGGAGGCGCTCGGGGTCGAGTGCAAGGTCGGGTTGGCGACGCGTCCCGTGCGGGTAGTCATACTCTCGATCGGATTGATCTTCGCCAAGGGCGCCGGGATCGGCGATTTCGAGCTGCTGGCGCCGGCGGTCTACCTGATCGCGGCGTTGACCATCATCACGACGATCCAGCGTGTTTGGCATGTGCGAAACGAGCTTTCCAGCGATTCAGCGGGCGCCCGCAGCGGCCCCGGAGAGTCCGACGAGCTGTAACCAGAGAAGCCGCCGGGTGTGTTCTGCCACTCAGCGCGATCCAGGAGGAATCCCGATTTCATGAGTGAGACCAACGGAGCAAACGGCAGCACGAACGGCGTCGCCCGCACGGACGAGAAGGTCCGCGTCGCGATCGTCGGCGTCGGCAACTGCGCCAACTCCTTCATCCAGGGCGTCCAGTACTACAAGGACGCCGACCCGAGCGACGAAGTCCCGGGCCTGATGCACGTCGACCTCGGCGGCTACCACGTCCGCGACGTCGAGTTCGTCGCCGCCTTCGACATCGACTCCGAGAAGGTCGGCAAGGACCTCTCCGAGGCGATCTGGTCGGGCCAGAACGACACGATCAAGTTCGCCGACGTCCCCAACCTCGGCGTCAAGGTCGAGCGGGGGATGACCCCCGACGGGCTCGGCAAGTACCTGAAAGAGAAGATCACCAAAGCTCCCGGCGAGACCGCCGACATCGTCGGCATCCTCAAAGAGAGGAAGGCGGACGTGCTGGTCTGCTACCTGCCGGTCGGCTCCGAGGACGCGACCAAGTGGTACGTCGAGCAGGCGCTCGCGGCCGGGGTCGGCTTCGTCAACTGCCTCCCCGTCTTCATCGCCCGCGAGGACTACTGGGACAAGCGCTTCCAGGAGGCCGGGCTGCCGATCATCGGCGACGACATCAAGTCCCAGGTCGGGGCGACGATCGTCCACCGCCAGCTCGCCCGCCTCTTCCATGACCGCGGCGTGCGCCTGGAGCGGACCAGCCAGCTCAACGTCGGCGGCAACATGGACTTCTACAACATGCTCGAGCGCGAGCGGCTCGACTCGAAGAAGATCTCCAAGACCAACGCCGTCACCTCGATCATGGGCCACGACCTGCCCGAGGACAGCGTCCACGTCGGCCCCTCCGATTACGTGCCCTGGCTGACCGACCGCAAGTGGGCGCACATCCGCCTCGAGGGCAAAGCCTTCGGCGACGTGCCGCTGACCGCCGAGCTGAAGCTCGAGGTCTGGGACTCACCGAACTCGGCCGGCGTCGTGATCGACGCGGTGAGGCTGATCAAGCTGGCGCTGAACAACGGCATCGCCGGCCAGCTCGACGGTCCCTCCAGCTACCTGATGAAGTCGCCGCACACGCAGCGGCCCGACGACGAGGCGCGGGAGCAGACCGAGGAGTTCATCGCCGCCAACGAGCGCGGCAAGTCTCCAGCCCCCGGCGAGGCGAAGGTCTCCGCCTAACCGGCCGGCACGGTGCCGGCCGACCGCCTCTCGATCGCCCACGTCGCGCCCTTCCGGCGCGGCGTGGAGAACCCGGTCACCGAGTTCGTCGACCGCGTCAGCTCCGAGCTGGAGCGGCGCGGCCACGAGGTGCTGCGGATCGGGACCGGGGAGCCGGTCAAGAGGCTGCTCGGGGGGGCGCACCCGGACATCGTCCACGTCCACGAGCCGTTCGCGCCCAGCGTCGCCTCGGCGGCGCTGCGCCACTCCTTCTCGCTCAACGTCGCCACCTTCCACGCGCCGCAGGAGCGGGTGCTCTCGACCCAGGTCGCGCGGCCGCTGGTCGAGATCTTCTTCGGCCGCATCGACGCCCGCACCGTGACCAGCGAGGCGACCGCGCAGCTGCTCGACGGCTACTTCCCGGCCTCCTACGAGCTGGTCGAGCCGGGCGGGGAGGGGCGCGACTGGTCCGTCGCCGCCGACGAGCTCGAAGCGATCTACCGCCGCCTGCTGGCCCGCCGCCACCCGGAGGGGGGCGACCCGGAGCTGCGGGACCGGATCGCCGAGCGGCCGCTGATCGAGGTCGACCTGCACATGCACACCGACCACTCCGGCGACTGCAACACCCCGGTCGACGTGCTGCTGCAGACGGCGCGCGACCGCGGCCTCGGGGCGATCGCGATCACCGACCACAACGAGGTCTCCGGGGCGCTGGAGGCGCGTGAGATCGCCGCCGGGATGGACGACATCAAGGTGATCGTCGCCGAGGAGGTGAAGACCGCCGAGCAGGGCGAGGTGATCGGCCTCTTCATCGAGGAGAAGATCCCCAAGGGGCTGACGATGGCGGAGACGATCGCCGCGATCCGCGACCAGGGCGGGCTGGTCTACGTCCCGCACCCGTTCGACCGCTTCCACTCGGTCCCCGATTACGAGCACCTGCTCGACATCGTCGAGGAGATCGACATCCTCGAGGTCTTCAACCCGCGGGTGGCGGTGACCGCGTTCAACGAAGAGGCGGAGCGGTTCGCCCGCAAGTACCGGATCGTCGCCGGGGCCGGCTCCGACAGCCACGTCGCCCAGGGCCTCGGCAGCGTGCGGACCCGGATCCACGACTTCGAGGGGCCGGCGGAGTTCCTCGAGGCGATGCGCGACGCCGACATCACCCGCAAGCACAAGAACCTCTTCTACGTGCAGGCGCTGAAGTGGCTGCAGACGACCGGCCGGCCGAAGGCGCCGAAACGGCGGGTCCCGGACGCGAAACCGGCGCGCGGCGGCAAGCCCCGGAAAAAACGCCGATCCGGGAGCAAGAGCTGATGCAGGGGCGCGGCGCTAGAGGAGCCGTGCCCGCCTCGTCAAAGAAGTCGGCGATGCCGATCCGAGGTACCGACGACGAGATCCGCGAGAAGTACCTGGAGCGGGCGATCCGCGAGCTCAACCAGATGAGCCGCGAGATCCAGGAGTGCCCCCACTGCCCGCGCGGCAAGCTGATGCCGGTGCTCGGCTCCGGCCACCCGCAGGCCGACATCTTCATGCTCAAGCAGGCGCCGATGGCGGCGGAGATCGAGGAGGGCGTCGCCTTCTACGGCCGCGCCGGCAACGCGCTGATGAAAAGCTTCAAGCGGCTGGGGATCGATCCGCTCGTCGTCTACGGGACGCTCTGCGTCAAGTGCCCGATCGCCGAGCCCGACCTGGCGGCGGGCGAGTGCGTCGGCCGCCTGGTCGAGGAGATGGCGATCGTGCAGCCGAAGATCGTCGTCGTCATGGGCGAGCCCGCCCTGCGCATCCTCAACAGCCTCCAGGTCCCCCTCTCCCGCCCGGTCGAGCAGCGCGAGGGCGAGGTCCAGGCCTTCACCCCGACGATCGACGCGCTCTACGTCCCGGACATCGACGCCTCCCTCGACGAGGAGGGCGCGAAGCAGCGCTTCTGGCGCGCCTTCAAGGTGCTCGGCGTCTGGTACGACGACCTGCCGCCGTACTGACGCTGGTTGTCAATCCGCCGAGATCCAGAACCCGGCCGTCAGCTCCACCGGCCGCCTTGGCAAGAAGCGGCTCCAGAAGCGATCGGCTCTAAGGACGAACCTATAAAGGCCCGGTGGGGTCTCTGGCGTCACCGTCGCCCACCAGCAGATCCTGCTTTCTCCTGGGCCGAGGCCGAGGCCGATCGCCGGGATCGGTCCCTGGGCGAACTGTGGAGCCGGGACCCATGAGGAGCCGTTGTTGTACTGCACCTGGCGGGCGAGCCCGAAAGAGAGGAACGCGCCTCCACGGTTGACGAGATTGGCAAAGACCGTTTCGCCAGCTCGAGCTTCGGCGCGGTCCAATACCAAGTGAAAGTCTTCCGCCCTTGGCAGCACGCGAAGGTATTCGCCGTACCTAGCCAGGCGTTCCCCCCTCTGGTTCTCGAAGACGATTTCGAGGCGGTACAGCCCGGGCTTGCCGGGTACGTGGAAAGTGAGTTCGGGACCGCTGTGGCCGTCACGAGACGGCCACAGTCTCTTCACGCTCTTCTCGATCTTGCGGGGTTCTCCCAGTCGCTTGCCCCTACGATCGACCATCACCAGGCGGGAGGTCAAGCGCCACCCGAGGCGCGGGGTAGGCGCAGGCGATTCGGTGTACGGGGAGTAGGTCAGGCCGAACCCCCGCTCCCCGGCTCCCAACTGCAGAGGGCCGTCGGCTCCAGGCTGTCCCAGGAAGATCCTCGAGGGCCCAAAACCGAGTGTTTCCGGGGGCGCGGCTAGCGGAGGCAGCCGCTCGAGCACCTTGGTGTAGTCGCGGACAACCTGCGACGAGCAGAAAGCCGCGGCAACGGGGGAGGGGCGAAGAAGCCCAAGCGTGAGTGCGCCCACCATCGCAATCCCAACCAGCACGGCAGCGCGTCGGAGCCTCGTCGTCCCTAGCACCATCGGTTCCCGAATGGTACGGATCGGGTTCTAGGAAGTCACTCAGCGTGGATCGGAGCGCTGGGCTTGCCGTCGGGCTGGTGACCGTTCGTCTCGGCTGCCTGGGCGGCGGTGCTCTTGGGGGAGAGGAAGCGGTCGATCAGGGCCAGGGAGACGGCGGAGATGACGAAGGTGACGTGGATGATCGTCTGCCAGAGCATCGTCTCCGAGGAGGTGTTGGCGGCGTTGATGAAGGTCTGCAGGAGGTGGATCGAGGAGATGCCGACGATCGCCATCGCCAGCTTCACCTTCAGCACGTTGGCGTTGACGTGGGAGAGCCACTCGGGCTGGTCGGGGTGGTTCTTGAGGTTGATACGGGAGACGAAGGTCTCGTAGCCGCCGATGATCACCATGATCAGGAGGTTGGCGATCATCACCACGTCGACGAGGCCGAGGACGAGCAGCATCACCTCGTTCTCGGTCAGGTGGCCGGCGTCGGTGACCAGGTGCCAGAGCTCCTGCATGAAGCGCCAGACGTAGACACCCTGGGCGGCGATCAGGCCCAGGTACAGCGGCGCCTGCAGCCAGCGGCTGATGAAGATCGTGCTGCCGACGGTGCGCGCGAGCGGTCGGTCTATCTGGGCTTCGGCAGCGATGGGCGGTGCATCCTAGCGGTCCGTGGATAAGCGCTTTCTAAAAGCCACTGAGTTGGCCCATTCTCGTTGCAGAGGTTTTTCATTTGTCGTTACCCACGTAATGTCTTGTCTGCGAGCATGGCATCATGGAGCTGATGGAGAGGGACACGACCGACAAGCGGATCGACGACCTGAATGCGAAGGTGGATCGCGGGTTCGATCGCCTCGAGGCCGAGTTGCGTGCCCAGCGCACTGAGTTGAGGTCAGAGATGGAGGGCCTGCGCGAAGACATGAAGGCCGGTTTCAAGCGGGTCGACGAACGCTTCCAACGGGTCGACGAACGCTTCCAACGGGTTGACGAGCGCTTCGAACGGGTCGACGAACGCTTCGCTGCGATGCACCGGTTGATGATCCAGGCCGCCGGACTGCTGGTGGCGGCCCTGATCGGGTTGATTGCTACCCAGAGCTGAGCCGGCTCAGGGTGCCGTGGCTGCGGCGACCGCGGTCATCGTCTCGACCTTGGCGCTGGCCAGGCCCCTGACGACGACGGTGTCGAGCGGGCCTTCGTAGGCGGCGAGGGCGGCCTGGGCCTCGCCGCGGTCGGCGGCGGCGACGCCGACCGTGCCCTCGGGCTCGCCTAGGCGGTCGAAGTGGTCGCGGTAGCCCTTGTGCAGGTCGCGGTAGAAGGACTCCTCCTTGGCGAGGCGCTCCGCCGCGTCGGGCCCGACCGCGGTGCGGACGTAGCCAAAGATCGGCGGTGTCTCGCGGCCTGCCTCGCGGGCGCCCTCCTCGACCTTCTCGCGGGCGCCGGCGGCGAAGCCCGGCGTCATCCAGTTGAAGAAGACGCCGTCGAACTCGGCCCCGCCGAGCGCGCACATCTTCGGCCCCATCGCGGCGAGCACGAGGCGGACGCCGGGGAGCTGCTCGCGCAGCTCCGGCAGCGCCTCGCGCATCGCCGTCAGCGGCTTCTTCAAGAAGCCGGCGCCGACCCCGAGCCAGAGCTTGGCCCGGTCGATGCCGAGCCGCTCGACGTCGGCGGCGATCTGCTCGGGCGGCTGGCGGTCGAGGGCGATCACGGCGACGCCGAGGTCGACCTCCGGCGCCGCGGCGGCGAACTCGGCCAGCGTCTCCAGCCCTTTCGCGCCCGGGTGGTCGTTCGACCACATCGATGCATAGCCGAGCTCGGCGCAGCGGGCGGCCAGCGGCCGCGCCACCTCGGGATCGAGCCCGGCGGCGACGCCGAAGCCCCTGGTCAAGCGCCGCCTCCTCCGCTGGCGCGTCCGGGGGCGGCTTTCTCGAGAAGAGCCACGCACTCGATGTGCGGGGTCTGGGGGAACATGTCGACCGGCCTCACGCGCGTGAGCCTATAGCCGGCCTCGACCAGCTGGGCGGCGTTCGGGGCGAGCGTGGTCGGGTTGCAGGAGACGTAGACGATCCGCCGCGCCTCGCACTCGATCACCCGCCGCACCATCTTCTGCGAGAGCCCCGCCCGGGGCGGATCGATGACGACGACGTCGGGCTTGCCGGCCTGGACCAGCAACGGCCGCACGCCGGTGCGGACGTTGGCGGCGAGGAAGTGGGCGTTGCCGACCCCGTTCAGCTTGGCGTTGCGCTCGGCGTCTTCGATCGCCTCGGGGACGACCTCGATCCCCCAGACCTCGCCCGCCTGCGAGGCCATCGTCAGGCCGATCGTGCCGATCCCGCAGAAGAGGTCGAAGACCCGCTCCCTGCCGCTCAGCCCGGCGTACTCGGCGGCGATCGCGTAGAGGCGCTCGGTCATCGCGGTGTTGGTCTGGAAGAAGGCGCCGGGGGAGATCTTCCACTTCAGCCCGCACAGCTCCTCGCGCAGGAACTCCTCGCCGAGCACGCCTGTCGGTCCCTCGCTGTCGCCGGAGTCGTCGGCGACGATCGTGTGCAGGTCCACCGGGGGCTTCGGGAAGCGCCGTTCGGCGGTCACCAGGCGGGTCTGGACCTGCCCCGTGCGCCGGCCCTCGCGCACGACCAGGTTGCGCAGCACGCCCCGCCGCTCACGGCGGTCGAAGGCCGGCACCGCTTCCAGCCGCGCCCACTCGCGGACCTCGTTGCGGGCGGCGTTGCCCGCCTCCGAGGCGAGGTGGCAGTCGTCGACGTCGACGACCAGGTCCCAGCGGCCGCGCGCGTGGAAGCCGAGGATCGGCTCGCCGTCCTCGCCCGGCCCGAAGGAGTATTCGAGCTTGTTGCGGTAGCGCCACTGCTCCTCCGCCGGGACGATCTCCTCCAGCTCGAAGCCCTCGAGCTCGCCGATCCGCCGCAGCGCCTCGGCGACCTGCTCGCTCTTGTGGGCGAGCTGGCGCTCGTAGGGGAGGCCCTGCCAGGGCGCCCCCGGGCAGGGCTCGCCGCCATGCGTGCAGCGGTCGGGGACGCGGTCGGCGCCGGCGTGGAGCAGCTCGACCGTGCGCGCCTCGGCGAAGCGCTTCTTCGCCTTGGTGACCTCGACCCGGGCGCGGTCGCCGGGCAGGGCGCCGGAGACGAAGACGACGAAGCCGTCGGCGCGGGCGACGCCGCGCCCGCCGAAGGCGAGCGAGTCGACCTCGACCTCGAGCAGCTCGCCGCGCCGGGGACCGCGGGCCGCCGACTTCTCGCCGGTGGCCTGCGCCACGCTCAGCTCAGTTTCTTCCGCGCTCGGCGCGCCGCCTGGGTCGCCTGCTTGCGCACCGGTTCGGTCCGGCCGCCGATGTCTTTGCGCGCCTGGTTGACCAGTTTTTCCAGCTCGCGCAGCAGCGAGTCGGTCTGTTTGCGCCCCCGTTTGACCAGGTCGGTGAGCATCTTCTCGGCGTCGCCGCGGGTCATCCGGCCACGCTTGACGGCGTCGTCGACGACCTCGGTGAGGCGGTCGCGGCTCAGCGTCACGCTCTGCTCGAGGCTCTCGCGGAACTGGGCGACGCTCTTGTCGAGCCCGCTGGTCGCTTTGCTGCTGGAAGCCCTTTTCGTCGCTTTTCTGGCGCCCGATTTAGAGCCGGATTTTTTCGCGGCGGCTTTTTTCGGTTTCGCTCTGGCGGCTTTTTTCGTCGCCGGTTTACGCGCGGCTTTTTTGCTCGGTTTCGCTTTGGAGGCTTTTTTGGCTTTCGCTTTGCCGGACGCTTTTTTGTCTGCCATGTCGGGGGTTGCCTCCTGGGTCGCTTGCTGGCCGGGGGGAAGTGCAGTTGGACTATCTCAGTTCCACGGGCTCCGCCGCGGCAAACCTCGCCTCGACCGGGGCGTGGTCGGAGAGCCGCAGCGCCCGGCCCTCGAACGGGAGCTCGCGCCGCTCGGGCGGCCAGGCCGCCGGCTTCTCCCGGACCTCGAGGCCGCGGACGAGCAGGTGGTCGATCGCCTTCGGCGCGGTCGGCGCCGCCAGGCTGAACCGCTCTCGCAGGCGGTCGAAGACCTCGGGGTCGGTGGCCGGGCGGAGGTTGAGGTCGCCGCCGAACAGCAGCGGCGCCCCGGCGGCGAACTCGGTCGCGGCGCGGGCGGCGCCCAGCACGTCCTCGACCGCCAGCGTGGGCGCGTCGTTGGTCGCGTGCAGGTTGGCGATGCAGATGCCGGAGGCGGTCCGGGTCAGCGCCATCGCCCGCCGCTCCGGCTCCCCCTCGTGGATCGCCAGTTCGCGCCGCTCGGCGATCCCGCCCAGGGGCCCCGGCACCCGGACCAGGGTCAGGTTCGAGCCGCCCTCGCCGGAGGCCATCAGGTCGGGGTTCTGCCGGGCCAGCAGCCCGCGCAGCGGGCCGAGCGAGTTGCGCGAGGTCAGCACCCGGTGCCCCTCGGCGGCGCAGGCGCGGGCCAGCGGCGCCGCGAAGCGCGGCGGGCACTCCTGCAGCAGGGCGACGTCCCAGCGGGCCCCGGCGAGCAGGGTCGCGAACTCGGCGGTGAGGTCGCGGTTGACCTGGACGTGGGTCTCGTTGCGCTCGTCGAAGCGCAGCAGCCGCGAGCGCCAGGTGCGCAGCCGCGGATCGGGCGGGAAGTCCCGCCCGTGGAAGAGGTTCCAGGCCAGGGCCGTGAATTCCACGCGCGTAGTATCCGCCGCTTGGAAAAGCGGGACTTCCTCACCGGCGAAGAGCTCGGCGCGTTCGAGCTCGGCAAGCTGCTCGACCGGGCGCTGGCGCTGAAAGCGGGCGGCGGCGAGCGGCTCGGCGGCGACGCGCTGGCCGGCCGCAGCATCGCCCTCGTCTTCGAACGGCCCTCGACCAGGACGCGGATCTCCTTCGAGGTCGGGGTCGCCGAGCTGGGGGCGCACCCGGTCGTCCTCCGCGGCGACGAAATGCAGCTCTCCCGCGGCGAGTCGATCGGCGACACGGCGCGGGTGCTGTCGCGCTACGTCGACGCGATCGTGATCCGCTCCGGCTCGCACGAGGCGGTGGCGGAGCTCGCCGCCGGCGCCGAGGTGCCGGTCGTCAACGGGCTCACCCCGCTGCACCACCCCTGCCAGGCGCTCGCCGACCTGATGACGATGCGCGAGCGCTTCGGCGACCTCGAGGGCAGGCGCCTCGCCTACGTTGGCGACGGCAACAACGTCGCCCGTTCGCTGGCGATCGTCGGCGAGCGGGCCGGCCTGGAGGTCGTCGTCGCGGCGCCGGCCGGCTACCAGCTCGAGGAGGGGCACGGGGCGCAGCTGACCGACGACCCGCGCGCCGCCGCCTCCGGCGCCGACGCCATCTACACCGACGTCTGGGTCAGCATGGGCGACGAGGCCGAGGCGGAGCGCCGCCGCGCCGACCTCGCCCCGTTCCGGCTCGACGCCGACCTGCTCGCCGCCGCGGCGGACGGCGCGATCGTCCTCCACTGCCTCCCCGCCCACCCGGGCGAAGAGATCGAGGCCGACGTCCTCTACTCGGACGCCTCCGCCGTCTGGGACCAGGCCGAGAACCGCCTGCACGCGCAGAAGGCGCTGCTGGAGGCGCTGCTAGCCGGCTAGCCGGCGGCCTCCCCCTCCCATGCACCCGGAGATCGAGCTCGGCCCGCTGACGCTGCAGACCTTCGGCCTGATGTTCGCGCTCGCCTTCATCGCCGCCGGGGCGCTGATCTGGCGGCGGCTGGGGGAGATCGGCAAGCCGGTCGACTGGGCGTATGAGATGGGCTTCGCGGCGCTGATCGGCGGCGTCGTCGGTTCCCGCGTCTACTACCTGCTCCAGAACTGGAGCGACGTCAGCGACGACCTGCTCGGCAACCTCTTCTCCGGCTCGGGGCTGGTCTGGTACGGCGGCGCGATCGGCGGCGCCCTCGCCGTCTTCCTCTGGGCCTGGTACCGCGGCTTCCTCGGTCTCGCGCTGCTCGACCTGGCGGCGCCGGCGCTGGCGCTCGGTTACGCGATCGGCCGCGTCGGCTGCCAGCTCTCCGGCGACGGCGACTACGGCAAGGCCTGGGACGGGCCCTGGGCGATGGCCTACCCGGACGGGACGGTGCCGACCGACGAGCAGGTCCACCCGACCCCCGTCTACGAGGCGCTGGCGATGGGGTTCGGCGCCTGGCTGCTCTGGCGCCTGCGCGACCGCTTCCGGCTGGGGGTCCTCTTCGCGCTCTACCTCGTCTACGCGGGGGCCGAGCGCTTCCTCGTCGAGTTCGTGCGCCGCAACGACGACGTGGCCTTGGGGCTGACCACGGCGCAGCTGGAGAGCCTCGCAATGGTTGTCGCGGGAGTGGTGTGGATCGCCGTCGTCAAGCGGCGTCACGGTAGCCTGGCGCGTTCTGCGCCGGGTGCCGAGGCAGCCGCCAAGGCCCGGGCGTGAGCACCGCAACGATGTTAGGCTCATGCGCAATAAATTTGGAGCGGTTGATCTAGGGAGGTTGGGCAGGTAATGGGCGCTGTGGATACTCAGAGTCAGGAGGGGCCGTCGGCCCGCACGGTCAGCGCCGTGCTCGACGCCGCCGCCGAGCGGATCGCCGCGGCCGGGGTCGAGAACGCCCGCCGCGACGCAGAAGTCCTCGTCGCCGACGCGATGGGGGTGAAGCCGGAGGAGCTCTCGGTCGACAGCGCCGGCGAGGTCCCCGCCGACGTCGCCGCGAAGATCGAGGCGCAGGTGGCGCGCCGGGTCGACCGCGAGCCGATGGCCTACATCCTCGGCCGCGCTCCCTTCCGCAGCCTCGAGATCGCCGTCGACGAGCGCGTGCTCTGGCCGCGCCGCGAGACCGAGCTGCTGGTCGAGGTCGCTGTCGACCTGCCGGAGGGCGCGCGCGTGCACGAGGTCGGCACCGGCTCCGGCGCGATCGCCCTCGCCCTGCTCGCCGAGCGCCCCGACCTGCGGGTGACCGCGTCGGACCTCTCGCCGGAAGCGGTGGAAGCGGCGCGCGAGAACGCCGAGCGGCTCGGGATCCCGCTCGAGGTCAGCGTCGCCACCGGCCTCCCGGACGCGGTCGAAGCCGAAGCGGTCGACCTGGTCATCGCCAACCTTCCCTACGTCACGGACACGACCATCTTCGAGCGCTCGCCCGAGATCCAGAAGGAGCCGCGGATCGCGGTCACCGGGTCCTGCGGCGAGGACGGGCTCGGGGTGATCCGCGGCCTGATCTCCGAAACGCCCTCCGGCTGGAAGCTGGCGATGGAGCACGACACCCACCACGGCCCGGCGATGCGCGAGCTGCTGCGCGAGGCGACGACGCACCAGGACTACGAAGGCGACGAGCGGGTGACTGTCGGCCTCGCCCCATGAAGTAAGTTCGCGGGCGATGAGCGATAGCCGCGCGGCCGAGACGGCCGGCTCTACCGAGGAGCAACGCAGGGCGAAGGTCGAGCGGCTGCGCGAGGCCGGCGTCGATCCCTACCCGCACTCCTTCGAAGAGCGCGACCACGTCGAGGAGATCGAGGCCGCGCACGACCCGGCCGCGCTCGGCGAGGGCGAGCACGGGGAGTTCACCTACCGGGTGATGGGCCGGATCGTCGGCAAGCGCGGGCACGGCAAGACCGCCTTCCTCGACGTCCGCGACGTGACCGGGTCGATCCAGGCCTACGCGCGGCGCGACGTGCTCGGCGACGAGGCGTTCGACCGGGTCGAGGAGCTCGACATCGGCGACCTGGTCGGGATTGTCGGGCCGCTGCACGTGACCAAGCGCGGGCAGCTGGCGATCGGCGTGCGCGAGTGCTTCCTGCTGGCCAAGGCTCTCAAAGATCCGCCCGACCTCTTCCACGGCATCTCCGACCCCGACACGCGCTACCGCCAGCGCGAACTCGACCTGATGGCGAACGCGGACTCGCGCGAGATCTTCAAGAAGCGGGCGAAGCTGCTCTGGGAGGTCCGCAACCACATGAACTCGCGGGGGTGGGTGGAGCTGGAAACGCCGGTCCTGCAGCGGCTCACTGGGGGGGCGGCGGCGCGGCCGTTCGTCACCCACCACAACGCGCTCGACCGCGACCTCTTCCTGCGCACGGCGACCGAGCTGTACCTGAAGCGGGCGATCGTCGGCGGCTTTGAGGACGTCTACGAGTTCGGCAAGTTCTTCCGCAACGAGGGGATGTCGCCCCAGCACAACCCCGAGTTCACGATGCTGGAGATGTTCGTCGGCGGGGCCGACTACGAAGGCGTGATGCGCTTCGTCGAGACGCTGGTCGCGAGCGTGGTCGAGAAGACGATGGGGACGACGGTGGTCGAGCGCGACGGGGTCGAGATCGACTTCGCGGCGCCCTGGCCGCGGGTGCGTCTGCGCGACGAGCTGCTGCGCGAGACCGGGCTCGACATCTACGAGGCGAGCCGGGACGAACTGGCGGAGGCGGCCGGCGACGACGTCGACGAGAACGACGACTGGGCCGGGGTGGTGGACACGCTGCAGGGGAAGCTGGTCGAGCCGAAGCTGATCCAGCCGACCTACATCATCGACCTGCCGATCGACATCTGGCCGCTGGTCAAGGTGCACGAGGAGAGCCCGCGGATCTGCGAGGCCTTCGACGGGATCGTCGCCGGGATGGAGATCGTCGGCGGCGGGACCGACCTCAACGACCCGGTCGAGCAGAAGGTGCGCTTCGTCAAGCAGCGCGAACGCCAGGAAACGGGGGCGGAGGCCGATCCGCATCCCCACGACGAAGAGTTCGTGCGCGCGCTCGAATACGGGATGCCGCCGGCGAGCGGGTGCGGGCTGGGGATCGACCGGCTGCTGATGATCATGACCGGGGCGAAGACGCTGCGCGACGTGATCATCTATCCGGCGATGCGCGAGATCGCTGGCGAGAGCTGAGTTCCGGCGTTAGGGTGGGCGCATGGCCGTGAAACTCCACCGCTGCCCGGTGATGTTCGCGAAGTACGACGGCCACCCGTGCTGGCGGGTGCAGAAGGCGCTCGACGAGGCGGGGGTCGAGTACGAGGTGGTGAAGGGGCCGCTGCGCCCCGGCAAGCGCGAGGAGCTGGAGCAGCTCTCCGGCCAGCGCAAGTACCCGACGATCGAGTTCGAGGACGGGACCACCTACCGCGACGAGTCGAAGGCGATGGCCGAGCGGATCCGCGCCGGCGAGCTGCGCGCCGGCCAGGCGGGCTAGAAGGCGGAGCGAAGGACGCCGCCGTCGATCGGGACCACGGTCCCGGTGACGTAGGCGGCGCGCTCGGAGGCGAGGAAGGCGACGAGGTCGCCGAACTCGTCGGGATGGCCGAGGCGGCCGGCGGGGACCTGCGTGCGGGCCGCCTCTTCGGCCGCCGCGAGCGACCCGGTGTGGTCGGCGAGCCGTTCGGTGGCGAAGCGGCCGGTGGCGACGGTGTTGACGGTGATCCCGTCGCCGGCGACCTCGCTCGCGAGGGTCTTGAGGAACCCGACCGCGGCCATCCGGTGGGCGTTGGAGAGGTTGAGGCCGGGGATCGGCTCGCGGGTGGCGAGGGAGCCGACGTTGACGATCCGGCCCCAGCCGCGCTCGCGCATGCCGGGGACGACGGCGCCGGCGAGGACGCGCGGGCCGAGGACGAGCGAGCGGTAGGCCTGCTCCCACTCGTCGAGCTCGTGGTCGAGCGCGCCGCCGAAGGGCGGTCCGCCGGTGTTGAGGACGAGGACCTCGACCGGGCCGAGCGCGTCGGCGACCTCGGCGGGGAGGGAGGCCATCCGCTCGGTGTCCGCGGCGTCGGCGACGAAGGGAGTGGCCTGCGGGCCGATCTCGGCCGCTGCTTCCTCCAGGCGCTCGAGCGAGCGGCTGGCGATCGCGACCCGGGCGCCCTCGCGAGCGAGCACCCCGGCGATCCCGCGCCCGATGCCCCGGCTGGCGCCCATCACCAGGGCGACGCGATCCTGCAGCCCCAAGTCCATGGCCAGGAAACTACCGCCCGCCCGCAGAGCACCCGGTCAGGCGACAGCGAGGCGGCAGCGCTCAAACAAGCCCGCGCGGCTACGATTGCCAACAGGCGCCCGTAGCTCAGTGGTCAACGGGTCCTTTCGGGGGCCCAAAGAGCGTCGGTCTTTCAAGCCGAAGGTCGCGGGTTCGACTCCCGTCGGGCGCATTCCTTGCTGTTCCTTGAGGTTCCGCGTTTTTCGCTTTACAGAGCGGAACCTTCTGTCCCGACTCAGATCCCGCGTTCCGTGCCCTTCTGGCCGTTCCGTACGGTTCCGCCGCCTCGGAGTCTCATTTCTGTCTCATTTCGGAGGCTGGCTATTTCCGCAAGCGGAGCCAATCAAATTCTCCAATGCCAGCCAGTTCGGCTTTGACCGAGCCGGAAGAGCTGATCGCTGATGATCATGCTGCATGCCGCGCTTGGCGATCGACTGCGATCCGATCCGCGAGCCCCAAGATCATCAGGGTGCGGAGTGCTGCCCTTCCAGGAACCGAGAACGTCGTCGTTTTCGGTGAGCGTGTCCAGATCCCCTACTCATGGTCTCCGCGCTCGTCCGTGGACCTCCGGCCTGTGTCATCGCCGAGCGAAACCAACCCTCCTATCGCAATCGTTTCCTTGGTTCGATACCTAGGTGACCCTCATCCTGGTTTCGAAGCATGTTCCTGCCAGGGCGGCGTCTTGACGCTGACTCGCTCCAGCTTGAGCCCCTCAAGTTCGGCGAACTGCTGTGCCAAGGCTTCCCAGGTCGCTGCGGCGGGTCTGCCCTCAAACGGGCGCGAGGGACTTACGGAACGCAACTCCAGCCACTCGAACGGCATCTGCAACTCACGAAGGCGAGCATCTAGCTGCCCCCGTCGCTGGGCTCCCATGTAGACGAGGTGGGCGACGATCAAACTGCCGCCGACTCCGCCGTACGACTCGTACACCTTGACAACGCCGATAGTCGACCTGAGGTGGGAAAGGACGCTCTCCGGATCCTGAACCCCTGGTAGCAGGACCATCGCCTGCTGGAGGTCGAGCTTGAACGGATCGACTTCTACGGTGTCCCAGAGCCAGCCGTCAGCGGAGCCGAGATCTTCTCGATCCTCCCCCTCCGATGGCTTTCGACCACGCTTCGCGTCCCAAGGAGACTTTGCTTTTCGCTGCTTCAAAGCATCTTTGCGCCCACGCTCACCAACGCCCACCTCGAGCTGGCCTTGGAACCAGTCCGCTTGGTCGGCCCCACGGATCCCGCGCAGCTCGGCTGCAACGGTCGACGCCACTGCGGTCTTGCTCTCTGCCTGGTTCATCGCAACGTCCGACGCCTCTTCCAAAATCGAGATGTTCTTTAAAGAACATTAGCAGCGAAGCCGAAGCAAATAGGAGGCTGGAGGCGCGCGATGTCGCAGATAGCGCAGTCAGAGGGAGAGAAAACTACGTCCGGTGCCTCATCTACATTAATCTGTTTTTCCCATTTTGGAGCCAACGGAGATCGTGGCGACAGGCCTGCCCTATGACGACGTTTTCGATAGATGAACTAAACGAGGAACGCCTTGAGGACGCCTTCGGGAGTCTGTCGGATCTCGTCGCGCCAGATGACGATGTCGTCATTGAGCTCAAAAGTCCGCCGGCTTTCGAACCAATGGCGATCGGACTCCTGCATTGGTTCTTTCTTGCCGATAGGCGGTCGCTCCGGGTGACCGTCAGCGGCAACCTGGCCGACGCATTCCCAAGCTTAGGTCTCGCATCTGCGATCAGCCGGGCAACCCACTCAGTTGAGCCAAAAAGTCTGCGGTCAACTGAGTGGACTCGTACCTGGACCCCGGGCTCCCGCCGCTTCTCCAATGCTCTTTTCTCGTCACCCGATGAAGAGCGTCCTGAAGGCCTTTCTGGACCTGAATACGCGACGTTCAACGATCCACATCTCACCTTTCCCGTCGCTGGCAACTCGGGTATCAGCTCGCTGATTCGCCGCTGGCTCTTCAGGCGACTAGAAGATGAGGGGGCGCAGCATGTCCAGCGAGCTGTGGAGCGAGCGGGCTTCTTTGTGAGTGAGCTTGTTGGAAACATCCGTGAGCACGCTGTCTTAGACGATAGGGCTCCACTCAAGTCCCAGGTTTGGATAAGGCTTTGGAAAAAAGACGCCCGTCGCTTTTTCTCTGTTTGTATCTCCGATACTGGCCCTGGAATTGAGTCGACTCTAAGGGCCAAGCTCGGTGATAGTGCTCCTTCTGAGAAGAAACTTTTTGAGGATCTTCTCTCAGGCGATCTTCCCGGCTGGGGTCGCGCTCGCGGCATAGGCCTGTCGAAATGCTACGAGATCGTTGAAGAGACCCAGTCCGCAGCGATGCTTATCGCCAGCGGCGAGTATCGCTGCCATCGGGGTGCCGGCGACGGTAAACCCGAGGTTTCGAGAGCAGCGGAGGTTGAAGGTACGCTGGTAGTCGTTACGCTTCCTGTCTGACCAACCGTTCTAAAGTGGGGCAGGCGTGAACCGCGACGCGTACGTCTCAATCCGGGGATCTGGAACGCGAGTTCACGGAGAGCCCAAGGGTGATGCCGTAGTGCTTGTGGACCTCGATAGATCCGCGGATCTTGAGGTCTTGCGAGGCGTAGATTCTGCGGCGATCCGGTCGCCATACATCCCAATGGTGATTCGGCCCGATCTCTCGGGGAAAAATCGCGACGAATTCATCGAGGAGGCTCGGCGCCTCTTTGAGCGTTGGGGTTTGAAGCAGAGCATCACCCTTCTGGAGCAGCCAGTAGGGAAAGAGCCCGACCTCACCTTGCTGCACGGCTCGGAGATAGCAAAAGGGGATCGCACCCGTCTCCTTCTCCAAGCCCGCTTAGTCGAGTTACAGGCCCTTCTGGAGTGGAGTGAAGCGATCTGGCGCCCCAAGACCTACCACTATCTCTTGCCCTCGGGGGAGCATGCCGGAGAGTACATTCGTCTTGCTGATGCCATCCGCGAGCCGCGCGACGCTGAAGTGCTTGCGTCCTGGCTGAACCGGTCTCTCGTAGACCGAATGGGATTTGTAATTGACACGGGGGTTCTCAACCCCGTCGTCCTGGCCTCTATCCGCAACATGGAAAGGGCCGGTCTGACGCCAAATCCTGTGGCGGTCCTAGATCAATATCCGCGTACCTCCGCAGATGTCGACTCCGCCATCAATTTCGCGGCAAGCCCAGAGGGCAATGTGCTCGCACTTCTGTCGATCAGCTCAACTGGAGCCGTTCTGGATCGTCTGTTTTCCGCCCTCGAGGGGAAGCGCCCAAGCCTGAAGCAGGTGAGCCTTCAAGTAATGATCCGAAAATCATCAAGCCCCTTGCCAGAGACCATCGACGTCTGGTCGCCCCTGCAGGGAGAAGTGCCCATTGTCGAGGAAGGGTTCTACGACACGACGTGCGACCTCTGTCGGTCTGCTGACAAGGCCCGAATTTGTCCAATCAGCCCGCGGACCTTGGACGAGATGCTCCCTTCACAGCTACGACTGACCACCCCGTCCGTCGCCAAGGCTCTAGACAACAAGGAGTATTGGGAAATTGCTGACGCGAAACAGGCGGTGCGAGTAGAGGCTCACCCGCATCCCGCAATCGGCTTTCATCGGCCCTCAATGCCGATCGCAGTTCGGATTGAGCGAATGCTTACGCATGCCGAGCTGTCGAAAGGCTTTCTTAAGCGCGTGAAATCGCTCCACGACGAAGGCCTGGATTCCGATCCTGACATTGTCCTCGTTCCCCAACACGAGCTTGAATTCAAAGGATGGAAAAGCTTCTGGGGGAAAGTGCGGCACACGCTCGCGCCCCGATGCGCTAAAGCCCTTCCCTTTCCTGTCGACGAGGATGGGCTTTCAGCCGAAGTCAAGGAGAAGGTGAGGGATGCGGAGCGGGTTCTTGTCTTCTGTCTCGGTACCGTGACTGGGGTCCTGCTTCAGCGCGGTCTTATGGGGGTGCAGACTGCGAAGGAAGACCCCGATTTTGCGCTCCAAGGCCTCGTTATGCACTCTCGCCCTGCAACCGAGCGGGAGTGGAAGGGCCTAACCAACGGCTATGGGTATGAGCAGGACGGACAGAGGCGTCTGTTTTGCGCATGGAAGACGCTTCTTCCCGACCGCTCTCCCTTGCGTGACGAGCTGGCGTTGTTGGAAGAGCTGGACGACTCAGAACTGGAGAAGAGCGTTATCCCCTTCTGGGAAAAGAGATTGAGCCTTTGCGGGGGCGGCAGCGGAAGCAAACGGCCTCCTCTCTTCTGGGGTGCGCGAGATAAAGACCGCCTAACGCCCAATGCGATATTCGGCGAGGCGCTTTCCGCGCGGGCGACGTTCGCGGCCGTCGGAGCTGCCATGGAGCAGGCGCGGGCCATTCGGCCTGCTGACTCTCCGGAATATCGAGTCTTTGAGCTTTCGGCGGTGTTCCGCTCCTACTACGATCCCCTCTTGGTTGCGTCCTTGCTGCGTTGGCTACGTCCGCATGAGTCTTGGTGGGGCTGGCAGTGGTCTGACTGCGAGCGCACGGTTAGTCACCTGGTTACCAGAATGCCGCTCGATCAGCGCCGAATTGTTGTGCCGGAGTTGCTCTTGGCGGCGGCCCAAGGAAAGGTAGGACCATCGGCAATTCCGCACCTACGGGCGTGTGCCACCGATCTGCTACCAGCGGTTTCTGGTCAACAGCGCGCCGCGATCAAACTCGGCCTACATATCGCGCCGGTTATCGATGAAGACGGACTAAAGGCTGACTAGATGATTGATTCCACGCCGCCAGGCGTGGAATCAGGGGCAGGCGAGGAGGCATGGGGCAGCAGGTCGAAGTCGACGGTGCCCAAACCGCACCATCGACCCAAGGAGGGCCACGATGCTCGCCGACCTCGACCTGCTGC
>DASUQC010000025.1:0-16810 GCA_036280745.1 Solirubrobacterales bacterium | reverse complement strand
CGGTGCGAGTCCTCGCGGCCACGTTCCGAGCGTAACCCCGACCCCGGGCTGGCGCAATAGCCCCATCAAGTACCGGGTTTACGGAATACCTTGTGAAGCCCTCCGCCGCGCGCGCGGCGCAGGCGTTCGAGCACCCGGTACCGGCCGCCCTGAGCCGGGTGGGCCACGACCGGAAGCCGCTCCGGCCACTCGCCCGCGCCGAAGTCAACGTCGGGATTCGAGGCCGGCGCCGCGGCCCGGCCCTTCACGGCCAGAAGCGTCACGTGGTCGCGATAGGCGGCCAGGTCGGGGATCACGGGCGTCAGGCACTCGCTCACGGACGTGAAACCGGCGCTCGAGAGGGCGTTGAGGAGAGACGGACGGGTCATCCAGAAGCTGCGCTCGTTACCGACGGAGGCGCCCGGCGTGTTCCCCTCGGCGTACCAGCGGCCGCGGTAGGCGCCTCCCCGGTGAGAGACCTGCTCGCGCCGCGTCAGGCTGATCTGCGTCTCCACCACCGCGAGCCCGCGGGTCAGCTGCGCGACTCGCTCGATCAGCTCGAACGCCGCAGGCACATCCAGGTGGTAGAGCACGCCGAGGCAGAGCACGACGTCGAAGGTGCCGATCCGCTCCGGATCCAGGTCGCGCACGTCGCCGCGTTCCACCTCGAGCCGGTCCAGCCCGAGAGCGTCGCGCGCGAACCGCGTCTTGCCCGCGTGCTCCTCGCGGGCGTCGATCGCGAGGCCGTCCGCGCCGCGCATGGCCAGCTCGATCGCGAAGGCCCCCTCGTAGCAGCCAAGGTCGAGGATGCGCAGCCCCTCGACGCTCCCGCCGACTGCATCGAGGACGACCTGAGTGATCCGCTGCACGCGGGCCTCAGCCATCCCGTTCGCGCCGGGAGCGATCGTGAAGACGCCCTCGCCGAGGTGGATGTTGCTGTTCGTCCAGGGGCCGTAGCGCTCGATGGCCTCCTGGCGGCCCCGCTCCAGGGAGTCACGCGTCAAACGGAGAGGGAGGGATTCGAACCCTCGAGCCGGGTCAACCCCGACCACGCGATTTCCAGTCGCGCTCCTTAAGCCACTCGGACACCTCTCCGGGGTGTCCCGGAAGCCTAGCTCGCGGCTCCCGCAATTGGCCGCTGGCGCTGCGGCAGGACAAAAGCAAAGCCCCGGCCGCATGACTCTCTGGGAGTCCGAGGCGGTACCGGGGCGTCGGCCATTAGAGTAGCGCAGACAATGAGTTTCATGCAGGAACACGCCTGGCTGTCCACGGCTCGATTTGCGCCGTTCTTGAACGAGGTCGACGGAAACCACGAGGGGGCCCTGGAACTCTACGACTGGCATGCCGAGACGACTGCAGCCTGTTTCGAAAGCATCCACCATTTCGAGGTGATGGTGAGAAATGCCATCGATGAGACGCTTGGGGTGGCGCAGCCGCAAGAGCCACTCCGCGATACATGGCTGATGGATTTCAGCACCCTGCATCCGGGCGGCGTAAAGCAGGTAATCGTTGCTGTCGAGCGGCTCCAAAAAGGCGCGTCAATCACTCGCGGACGAGTCGTCGCCGGCTTGTCATTCGGCTTCTGGGCAGGTCTCTTCAGCAAGAGCTATGAGGAGCTCTGGCGCCAGCGACTGCATCATGCATTCTCTCAGCGCTCTCTGGTCCGAAAGGATCTGAGCCATCGGATGAGGGCTATCCAGCGCTTCAGAAATCGGGTCGCGCACCACGACAGTCTGCTCGGTCAGGACATCGAGCGGCACATGGACGACATGCTCGACATCGTTGGCTGGATCGATCCGGAGGCTCGCGGGTGGCTTGCAACGCGCTCGCGCGTTCACGCCCTACTTGCGCGTAGACCCGGTCCTGCTCACGCCTGCCCCCCAACGGCCATCACATCCGGCGCCGGTTCGCGGTAGTCGTCGAGCGAGACGACGATCGCCTCTGACTCGGGCAGCGGTGCCGCCGCCGGCCGGTGACCGCGCAGGCGCTCATGGCTGCAGACGACGTAGCACCACTCCATCAGCCGCAGGCGGGAGTCGGGGTCGATGTCGGCGATCGTGGCACCGATCAGGAAGCGGTCGTCGGCCTCGCGGCAGCTGCGCACCTCGACCTGGGCGCTGACCTCGTGCAGGTCGCCCGCGGCGTCGGCCAGCTTCAGCAGCACCGCCGGGCGCGCCCCGACCGCGAGCGGCGCCTCCGCGACCAGCCCGACACCCGAGGCGCTGGCGTCGACCAGGCGCGCCGGCACGTGGCCGTCCTCGCTGAAGCAGCTCGCCTCGGCGTCGCCCTCGAAGCGGTAGACGAGCCGCCGCTGGCGCCGTCGCCCCACCGTCCACAGCGTCTTGCCGAGGCGGCGCAGCTCGATCAGGCCCAGCAGCGGCACGATCCAGGCGGCGATCCCGGGCATGTCGGGCAGCGGCCCGACCCCCGCCAGGTCGAGCAGGCGCAGCAGGGTCCCGCCCGCCAGCAGGACCGCGCAGAAGACGACCAGGTGCAGCTTGCGCATCGCCTCGAGACCGCCGCCGTCGCGCCCCTGCTTCGGGGTCACCTTGAACGCGGTCCTGCCGGGGCGCACGATGCAGCGCAGGGCGCGGGTGTAGATCTCCATCGTCAGCAGCTCGTAGTGGGCGGTCTCCGGGATCCGCATGTAGCCGCGCGCCAGCGCCGCCCCGGCGCCGAGGTTGAGCAGGACCGAGGGCAGCCACAGCGCCGCCAGCGCGAGCACGCTGATCTTCAGCGGCAGCGCCCCGGTCCAGAGCACCGCCCCGAGGGTGAGCAGGAGCAGCAGCCGCATCGGCGGCGCCAGGTAGGCGAAGAGGCTGGCGAAGTAGGAGAGCCGCTGCAGCGGGGTCAGCTCCTTGGCCCGCAGCGGCGACTCGTCCAGGGTGAAGACGGCGAGGTTGCCGCGCGCCCAGCGGTCGCGCTGCAGGAGGTAGCCGTCGAGGTCGTGCGGCGCCAGGCCCTGGACCAGGACCTCGTCGTGGTAGCGGGTGCGCCAGCCGTGGCGCAGCAGCCGGATCGTCGTGTGGAAGTCCTCGGCGATCGTCTCGGTCGCGACGCCGCCGATCTCGAGCAGCGCGTGGCGGTTGATCAGCGCCGCCGAGCCGCACCAGTAGGCGGCCCCGTGGCGGTCCTTGCCGGGGCAGACGACGCGGTAGAAGAGCGACTGCTCGTGGCGGCCGACCACGTAGTGCTGGACCGAGTCGTGGTTGAAGAAGTCGTGCGGGGTCTGGACCACCGCCATCCGCTCGTCGTCGAAGTAGCCGACCAGGGCGTCGAGCGCGTCGGGCATCGGCACGTGGTCGGCGTCGAGGACCAGCACCAGGTCGCCCCCGGTCCGCGGCAGCGCCGCGTTGAGGTTGCCCGCCTTGGCGTGCGAGTTGTCGGGGCGGGTCATGTACTCGGCCCCCGCCGTCCGCGCCAGCTCCTCCATCTCCGGCCGGCGGCCGTCGTCGAGCAGGTAGGTCGTGTGCGGGTAGGTGAGGGCGCGGCAGCCGGCCAGCGTCGCCATGATCACCTCGGCCGGCTCGTCGTAGGTGCAGACGTAGACGTCGACCGAGCGCCCCGGCGTCGTCGCCGGTCGCACCGCGGGCGGCCGCGACCAGGAGAACCAGGCGAGGACCGCCAGCGCGTAGAGCCCGTAGACCTCGGTCACCAGCAGCATCGCGAAGAGGACGGGGTTGGCCCCTTCCCAGCTCCAGCCGACGCGCCAGGTCAGGTAGCCGAGCCCCCAGACCAGCGCCACCAGCGCGATTCCGCGCAGGAGCAGGAGATGGCGGTCGAAAAACCGCCCCACCCGGGTTTGCTCGCCGGCGGCCACACGGTTTAATCGGCTCCTACACCCGGTTCTTTAAAGGCGACCGCCTTTTCGCCAGAGCGCCTCGCGCCGCCCGACCCTAGAATCGGATGTGACTGATCCCGGAGGGGTGCCGGAGTGGTTGAACGGGGCAGTCTCGAAAACTGTTGGCGTCGCAAGGCGCTCGTGGGTTCGAATCCCACCCCCTCCGTTCAGAACGGCGCTGTACGCCTCGTGCAGAATGCTTCGTGGTGAGAGTCGTCCTCCTAGCCTCGGTCCTGCTTGCAGCCGGCTCTGTCTTCAGCGATCGGTCCGTCGCCGGCGATTGGCGGGAACTGCCCGTCGTGCCGGCACTGGGGCCTGCGGTCACCGGCCACCTGGGGAAGGTCGCGGACCGGGGAGGGCAACTCGGCAATCGACCGGGGGTCGTCGCCAAGATCGGCGACAGCATCACCGCATCGCCGGCGTTCCTGCAGACGCTGGCGTGCCGGCCGGCCCAGTTGGGTCCCTGGGAGGAGCTGGGCGGGACGCTCGAGTTCTTCGGGCGGACCCCCGTACCTGGTGGCTCTGAGGAAGCTCAGTGTCCGGTCAGCAACAGCTATTCGCGCCTGGGCGTGGCCGCCGTCGGAGGTTGGCGGGCGGCCGATGCGCTGCTGCCACGCGAGTCCCTGGCGGAGTGCCACGGGCTGCCCGCTGTTTCCTGCGAGCTGCAGCTGATCCGCCCGTCGGTCGCCCTGATCATGTTCGGGACCAATGATCTGGAGGACATCACCGCGACCCGGTTCCGCCGCGATCTCGCTCGAGTCGCACGGCTCGTCTCCAGCGCGGGGACCATTCCGGTGATCAGCACGATCCCGCCCCGGGCCAGGCAGCCGTTCTCACAACGGGTCGCGCGGTTCAATGCCGAGATCGTCGCCTTGGCCGAGAACCGGGCCCTGCCGCTCTGGAACTACTGGCGACAGATGGTCGCGCCGGGGGTCCCCCACGCGGGTCTGAGTCGCGACGGAGTCCACCCGAGCGTCCTCTGCCCACCCTGCACCGCGATTGACTTCCGGCCCGCGGGATTGCGACAGGGGTACGCGCTGCGGAACCTCGGGGCCCTGCTCGTCCTCGACCGCCTGCGGCGGGTGGTCCCGCTGGTCGACGGCCAGTAGAGCCCCGGCTTCTAGCCGGGGGCGCTGCGAGGTCGCGCATGCTTCGTCGTCAGCGTGCGCACCCCACGGATCAGTGCGTAGGTCCCGATAGCCAACGCAAGCGTCCCGCTCACGGCAAGTCCCCAGCGCACGGGGATCGCCAGCCCGGTCGTGGAGAGGGAGCTCTGCAGGGCGACGAGGAAGGGGATATGAACGAGGTAGATCCAGAAGCTCGCGTCCGACAGATAGCGCAGCACGCGTGACTCTTTGCGGACGTATCGCGCCAGCACGCCCCAGATTCCGAACAGGGTCAGCCAGCAGACCAGGCCCACGGTGAACAGGCCATAAAGGCGCAGCTCATCGATTTCGGCCAGGATGCCCGGCGTGCCGACGTTGCCGGTGAAGTCGCCGTTGTCGTAGAAGAGAAGGAAGGCCGGCACGGCGATCAGCACTCCGGCCCCGAGGCGCAGCCAGGCCCCGCGCTTGAGGTCCTCCAGCAGGTCGGTCTGACCGCTGAGAAGCCAGCCGAAGAAGAAAAAGAGGCTGTAGTACGCGAAGAGGGTCGGGGCGGGGACCAGTGAGTTGGATGCGGTTCCTCCCGCCACCCAGCCGGTCTTGGTGATCAGGATCGCCGCGCTGATCGACGCCAGGACAGGGACCGCCCACCATGACCGGATGAGATTGCGAAAGCCGCGGTTGATGGTTGCCCCCAGCCCAGGCGCGCGCTGGATCGCCAACCAGACTCCGATCGCGATCAGGGAGATCATCAGCAGGTAGGCGATGAACCAGAGGTGTCGCGGCGAGAAGCTGAAGACGTTGGCGATCTCCAGTTCTCGCTTCGGCGGAAGCGCACCTTTGCGCGGCCAGAGGGCCGCCGCGCCGATGACGAGGAAGTTCGCCAGCGGCACGACCGTCAGCATCCCCACGGCCAGCGGCAGCCCGAGGCGGCGGAAGCGAGCGCGCAGCTGGCGGACGGCGGTGGACCGTCGCAGGGCGCTGGCGGCGAGGAAACCGGAGATGGCGAAGAACAGCGGCATGTGCCACGTGTGGACGAACCAGACGACGGCATCGACGATCTCGGACCCTCCGTCGCCCTTCTGGACATAACGGGCGGCGTGATAGGGAATCAGGAGGAGGATCGCCGATACGCGGATCGCGTCCAGGTGATGCCGACGCTGCTGGCTTGCACCTGGAGACATAGGTCCAGGGTAGGCGGTTCGGTTGGCCGGGCCGAACGGAAGCCGCTCAGGCAAGGCTTCGCGGCCGAGCCTGCTCCCCCTTGCAGGGGCGCCCCCTACTTCTTGCGCTTGCTGCGTTCGAGCACTTCGCCGAAGGCCTTCTCGACTTCCTCGGTGAGCACGGGGCGGAAGGTCGCGACCATCGCGTCGACGGCGATCGGGCGCAGCCGTTCGATCGCCGCGATGATCTCCGGCCAGCCCTCGTCGGGGCGCCCCGCCTCGTCGAAGGGCTTCCACAGTTCCTCGAGGAAGAGCTCGACGAAGGTGCGCGCGGCCGAGTGCGAGTTGCGGTTCAGCTTCGCGATCGCCGCCAGCGCCGCCGGCAGGCCGATGCCCATCTTCAGCACCTCCTCGGCCGCCTGCAGCAGGGCCGGGCTCGGCGCTTCGTAGCGCTCTTCGCCGAGCGCGACCAGCAGCCCCAGCTTCTGGGCCTTCTCGAGCAGGCCGTCGTCGTCGGTCTGAAAGCGCTCGACCAGCTCCTCCCGGGTCAGCACTTCGGGCGCCTCGTCGTCGAACGGGGCCGTCACCGCCTGACGCAGGCCGACGAAGCGGTCGGCGTCGGCGCCGTGCTCGCCGATCAGGCGCGAGATCGCGCTCAGCTTGAAGCCCTCCGCCTGCATCTCCTGGATCAGGCGCAGGCGGGCGACGTGCGCGGGACCGTAGTAGCCGATCCGCGCCCGCACCTCCGGCGGGGGCAGCAGCCCGCGCGACTGGTGGTTGCGGATGTTCCGCACCGACATGCCGGTCTCGTAGGCGAGCTGCTCGACCGTCAGCTCCTGCTTCTCACCGTCTTCCCCCGCCTGCAGTGCCGCTTTTCGCTCCGCCATCGCGGCCGATCGTACCTAAAGCATGTAACCTCGTTTGAGGTAACTATGTATGAGGTAAAGGAAATGACGATCCCCCGCTCAGGAAGGAAGCCATGAACCCGATCTTCGTGCTCCAGGCAGCAGCCGCGCCCCCGGCCGGCGGCGCCGAGCTCGCCCAGATCGCCCTCGCCTCGGTCGCCGCGACCCTGCTCACCCTCGCTCTTCTCTACTACGGCCTCGGCCATCGCTCCGGTCGCGTCACGACCCTGGGCAGGGTCGCCGACCACTTCGAGCGGCGCTCGGGCATGCCGGGCTGGGTCGCCCTGCCGGCGGCGCTCGCGACCGTCTCGCTGATCACCGCCCTCTTCGGCATGTACTGGGACATCTCCCTGCACATCGACAACGGCCGCGACGCCGGCCCGCTCGCCAATCCGGCCCACTACTTCATCCTCACCGGGCTGTTCGGCATCTTCACCGCCGGCTTCCTCGCGATGGTGCTGCCGCGGGAGCGCCCGAGCAGCGCCGCGGTCCGCATCGGGCCGGACTGGTGGGCGCCGCTGGGCGGGGTCCTGATCTGCGCCTGCGGCGCCTTCTCCCTGGTCGGGTTCCCGCTCGACGACGTCTGGCACCGCCTCTTCGGCCAGGACGTGACGCTCTGGGGGCCGACCCACCTGATGCTGATCGGCGGCGCCGCGATGACCCTGCTCGGGATCGCCGTGCTCACGGTCGAGGGCCAGCGCGCCAACGCCGCCCGCGAGCAGCCGCTGGCGGAGACGCGCTCGACCCGGACCGCCCGCGCCGTGGCGCTGACCGGTGGCCTGATGCTGGGGCTCTCGACCTTTCAGGCCGAGTTCGACTTCGGCGTGCCGCAGTTCCAGCTGGTCTTCCAGCCGATGCTGATCATGCTCGCCGCCGGGCTCGGCCTGGTGCTCGCCCGCATCTACGGCGGTCGCGGCGCGGCGCTCGGCGCCGTCGCCTTCTTCGTCCTCCTGCGCGGTGCGCTGGCGCTCGCGATCGGCCCGGTGCTCGGCCAGACGACGCCCCACTTCCCGCTCTACGTCGTCTCGGCCCTGATCGTCGAGGCGGTCGCCCTGCGGGTGTCGACCGCGAGCCCGCTGCGCTTCGGCCTCTGGGCCGGCCTCGGTCTCGGCACGCTCGGGCTCGCCGCCGAGTGGGCCTGGTCGCACCTGTGGATGCCGCTGCCCTGGCCCGCGGCGCTGTTCCCGGAGGGGGCGATCGTCGGCTTCCTCGCCGCCCTCGCCGGCGCCCTGCTCGGGGCCTGGATCGGCGACCGGCTCTCGGTCGGGCCGGGCGTCCGGCGCCCGTCGCTGCGGCTCGCCGCGGTCGCCGCCGCGAGCGTCCTCGCCGTCCTCGTCGCTTTCGGTCTCTACACGTCCCCGGACCGCGGGGTGAGTGCGCGCGTCGCCCTCCACGACGTCCCCGGCGGGGAGGGGCGCCAGGTCCAGGCCTTGGTCGCGATGCGCCCGCCCGACGCGGCCGCGAACGCCGAGTGGCTCGACGTCACCTCCTGGCAGGGCGGCGGCCTCGTCGTCGACCGCCTGCGCGAGGTCGGCCCGGGCCTGTACCGGACGACCCGCCCGGTGCCGGTCCACGGCAACTGGAAGACGATGGTCCGCTTCCACAAGGGCAACTCGCTGACCGCGCTGCCGATCTACCTCCCGCGCGATGCGGCGATCCCGGTCGGCGAAGTCCCCGCCCCCTCGGTCTTCACGCGTTCCTTCCGCGACGAGCACAAACTGCTGCAGCGCGAGCAGACGGGCGGCAGCCCGGTGGTCGTCGCCCTCGCCTACTCGACGGTGGCGGCGATCGCCTTCGGCCTGCTCGTCGTGCTTGTCGCGGCGCTGCACCGGCTCGCCTTCGGCCCGCCGCGCCGCCCGGGCCGAGCCGGGCGCCCGGTCTCGCGGCTCGAGCCCCAGCGGCAGGGAGGAGGAGCGGGATGATCCTCCCGCTCGCGCACCACAGCGCCGTCGAGGCCCTGCCCGTGCTCGCCCCGGTGCTGGTCGTCGGCCTCTTCCTCCTCACTCACGCTCTGCGGGAGCGCCGACGCCCCAGAACGCGATCGGCGCCGGAACGAGGAGGAGGGCGAGGCTGACGATCTCGGCGATCGCGTCGGCGGTGCCGAACCCCTCGAGGTGGCCGGCGTGGAAGACCAGGTGGAGCGTGGCGGTCAGCAGCCAGGCGACGCAGACGGCGCGGACCAGGGTGCGCTCGAGCGTCCGGGCGGCCCAGGCGAAGAGCACCGCGAAGCCGAGGTAGAGCCCGCCGACGTCGGTGACCAGGTGCTCGTTGTAGGGGGGCAGCAGCGAGACCCAGGCGGTGACGAAGGGGAAATCGTCGTAGAAGGTGCGAGGCGCGATCGCGGCGGTGAGGCCGATCGACAGCGCGGCCACGCAGAGGAAGCCGAGGGCGAGCCGGGCGCTGCGGGGCGAGTTCATGCGCCGACCCTAAGGGATCAGCGCACCGTCACTGCCAGCTCTTTGCTGGCGGCCTCGTGACCCTCGTAGGGAAGGACGAGGAAGTACATCATCGAGGGCAGCAGCGAATCGAGATCGTCGAGTTCGCCCTTGTTGAGGCGCGAGTAGAGGAGCGCTTCGCAGCCGCCGACGATCCCGGCCGCTGTAATCGGCGAGTGCGCCGGTGCGTCGGGAAAGTGGGCCCGGACCTGGGCGTCGATGCAGGTGGCGAAATGGTCGAGCAGCGCGTCGCGGCGGAGGACGGCTTCGACGCTGGCCGCGCGCGCCTCGACGATCAGGGTGCGGGCCGCCTCCTGTTCGGTGGCGACGAAGTGCAGGAGCGTTTCCAGCCCGTAGCGCAGGCGGGCGCGCCAGTTGCCGCCGCCTTTGTCGGCGGCTGCCGCGACCCGGTCGCGCAGGCGCGCGGCGGTGGTGTCGAAGGCGGCGAGGAAGCACTCTTCTTTGTTCCCGAAGTGCTCGTAGAAGGTGGGGCGGGAGACGCCGGCCCGTTCGATCACGTCTTGGACGTTGGTCCCCCGGTACCCGATCTCGGAGGCGGCGCGCAGCATCGCCGCGATCAGCCGCTCCCGCTGCACGGCGCTGACCAGGTCGGAGGGCAGCCGGCGAACTCCGGAGGGAAACTTGCCGTCGCTATTACTCAGGAGCTCGACCGCGGCATCCACCTGAGCCGGAGGCCAGCTATCGCCGATAGCGGCGATCAGCTTCTCTTCGCTCAGATGAATTCTGTCGATTGGCACAAGGAAACCCGCACGTTTCCATTTAAAACCTGATTAGTTCTCTCAAGGTACCAGAAGAGTTGCTGGGCTGCGGAATTTTCCAGACACCGTGGGTATTCTTAAACCGATGCCACCCCTACTAGGGGGAGCCTGGTGAAGCCGACTCGGCCCGAGCTTCCACGAGAATTCGTCGCAGCGGGTAAGCGCCGTCGAATAATGAAGGCGATGGCGGAGCTGTGCTCCGAACAGGGTTACGAGGCGACGACGATCGCCGACCTCGTCTCCCGCGCCGGTGTGGCCCGCAAGACCCTCTACGACAACTTCGAGGGCAAGGAAGAGGTGTTCCTCAACGCCATCGATGCCGGCTTCGAGGAGATGGCGGAGGAGACAGAGCAGGCGTGCGAGGCGTCGGAGGGGGAGTGGATCGACAGCGTCGCCGCGGGATTGCGTGCCCTCCTCGCCTACCTGGCCGAGAACCCGGCGGTAGCGCATCTCTGCCTCGTCGAGGCGCCCTCGACCCTGCCCGCCGCCTCCGACCGCTATGGCGACGCCGTGCAGAGGTTCGTGGAGCTCCTGCGCCGCGGTGGCCCGGCCGCGACGGGACTTCCCGACACGATCGAGGACACTCTGGTCGGCGGCGTCGCCTGGATCCTGAACCAGCAGATTCGTCGCGGCGATGCCGAGCGGATCAGGGATCTGACGCCCGAACTACTGGGCTTCCTACTCTCGCCATACCAAGGTGTAGGCAAACTTTAATCATTACGTCATGGCGAAAGTGACAGTACGGTGGCAGACTCTGTGGGGTAATGGAACGACTGCCCCGCGGACGCCACGGCCTTTCCCCTGAGTTCGTTGCTCGGAATCAGCGCGAGCGGCTGATCGCCGGGCTGACCGAAGTCCTCTACGAAGTCGGCTACCAGAAGACGACTGTGTCGCTGATCGGCCAACGGGCTTCGGTTTCGAAGAGTGACTTTTACAAGCACTTCGAAAGCAAGGACGACTGCTTTTTCGCCGCCTACGAAGCCGCGATCGGGCGGGTTCGCAAGCAGGTCGAGGACGCCTGCTCCAGACACTCCGAGGAGGAATGGGCGCCGCGGGTGCGCGACGGGATCGCCTCGCTGCTCGAGCTGTTCGGCAGCGATCCGGCCCTGGCCAGCATCGTCCTGGTCGAGGGGCTGCGCGCCGGTCGCGGTGTCTACGACCGCTACCAGGCGGCGCTGGAAAGCTTCGTTCCGCGGCTGCGGGCCGGCGTCCCGCGCACGCCCGACGGCGAAGCGGTGCCGGCGGCGATGGACGAGGCGGTGGTCGGCGGGATCGCCTCGCTGCTGGCCCGCCGCGTGCTCGCCGGCGAAGTCGACCGGATCGAGGAGCTGCTTCCGCAAGTGCTCGAGTTCGCGCTTACCCCCTATCTGGGCGCCACCGAGGCGAGGCGAATAATCTCTGCCGGATGAGCGAGCCGACGCCGGGCGTCTTCCCTTCGCAGGAGCTGAACCGGGCGATCGAGGCGGAGTGGGTCAGCTCCGGCGACTACCGGATCAGGCCGGAGGCGATCCAGCCCGCCAGCATCGACCTGCGGCTCGGCGACTTCGCCTGGGCGCTGCGCTGCTCCTTCCTGCCCGACGTCGCCTCCAGCGTCGAGGAAAAGACCGAGGGCCTCGCCTTCCAGCAGATCGATCTGCGCGACGGGGCGGTGCTGGAGCGCGACCGGCCCTATCTGGTGCCGCTGATCGAGGAGCTGGCGCTGCCGGATGACGTGCGGGGGAAGGCGAACCCGAAGAGCTCGACCGGCCGCCTCGACGTCTTCACGCGCGTCATCACCGACCGCCACCACCGCTTCGACGACATCCGCGCCGGCTACCGGGGCCGGCTCTACCTGGAGATCGTCCCCCGCTCCTTCGCGATCCAGGTCAAGACCGGCCTCTCGCTCAACCAGCTGCGCCTCGTCCGCGGGGACGCCCGTCTCAGCGACGCTGCCATCCGCGACCTCCAGGACGAGTCGCCGCTGCTCTACATGGACGCGACGGCGGTGCCGCAGTCCGAGCTCGCGGTCTCCGACGGCCTCTTCCTCAGCCTCGACCTCTCCGGGCCGGCGGAGCGTACGGTCGGCTACCGGGCGAAGCGCAACAGCCTCCCCGTCGACCTCTCGCGGGTCCGGGCCTACCGCTGGACCGACTACTGGGACCCGGTCTTTCCGGAGCCGGGTGGCCGCGTCGTGCTCGAGCCGGAGATCTTCTACTTGCTGCTCTCGGCCGAGGGAGTCTCGATCCCGCCGGAGATCGCCGCCGAGATGATGGCCTACGACCCGACCGCGGGTGAGCTGCGCACCCATTACGCCGGCTTCTTCGATCCCGGCTTCGGCTACGAGCCGGGTGGGGGGCGCCACGGCAGCCGCGCGGCGCTCGAGGTGCGGGCCCGCGACGTCTCCTTCATGGTCGAGCACCGCCAGCCCGTCTGCAAGCTGGGCCTGGAGCAGATGGCGGCGCCGGCCGAGCGCCTCTACGGGACCGGCCTCGGCTCCAACTACCAGGGCCAGGTGACGATGCTGAGCAAGCACTTCGAGGAGCAGACCGCCGGCGCGGCCGCGGCCTCAGTCGACGTCTAGCTCCCGCAGCATCTCGCGCACGCGCCGGCGCTTGGCGATCAGTTCGACCTCGAGCTTGGCGACCTCCTCGCGCCGCCGCCGCACCAGTTTGAGCTGGCGGTTCATGTACCGGTGCGACTGTTCGAGGATCTTGCGACGGCGCGCCGGGTCCGTGACCCCCTTGCCCCACTCGCTTCGCAGCGCGGCACGGGCGTCTTCGACCGCGACCATCTCCTTCAGCTCTTCCAGGCTCAGGCCGAGCAGGTCTTTGAGGCGCAGCAGCTCGGTCAGCCGCTCGACGTCGGCCTCGGCATAGGTGCGGTGTGCGCCCGGCTCGCGCTCGCCGCCCGGCGGCAGCAGCCCGATCTCCTCGTAGTAACGGATCGTCCGCGGCGTCGTCTCGGCCCGCTTCGCCGCTTCGCCGATTCGCAGCTCTGCTTCGACCGAGTTGTTCCTTACGTTCACGTCAACTGACAACGTAGCGGAGGGTTCTCATCGGTCCGCTCCTACCCGACCGCAGGTGGATGCATGTCAGGATGGAGCGATGAGCGAGCGGACCTGGCGCGTCTACCTGGCGGGGGAGATCCACTCCGACTGGCGGGAGCGGATCGAAGCGGGAGCGCGGGAGGCGGGCCTGCCAGTCTCCTTCTCGGCGCCGGTCACCGACCACGGCGCCTCCGACGACGCCGGCACCGGCACCCTGGGGGAGGAGGCCGAGGCGTTCTGGCGGGACCACAAAGGGGCGGGGGTCAACGCGATCCGCACCCAGACCTTGATTCGCGACGCCGACCTTGTCGTGGTCCGCTTCGGCGACAAGTACCGCCAGTGGAACGCGGCTTTCGACGCCGGTTTCGCCGCGGCGCTGGGGAAGCCGATCGTCACCGTCCACGAGGCCGATCTGGACCACGCGCTGAAGGAGGTCGACCGCGCCGCCCAGGCGACCGCCCGCGAGTCCGAGCAGGTGGTCGACGTGCTCCGCTACGTGATCCGCGGCGAGCTGCCCGCCGCATAGGCGTAGGCTGGGCGCATGTCAGCTGCCGCCAACCGCGAGACGGTCGAGCGCTTCTACGGGGCGTTCGGGGAGTGCAACGGTGCCGCGATGACCGCCTGCTACGCCCCCGGCGCGCACTTCCGCGACCCCGCTTTCGGCGATCTCGAGGGTGAGGAGGTGGGGGCGATGTGGCGGATGCTGACCGGTCGCGCCACCGACCTGCGGATCGAGCTGCACGAGCACGACGCCGACGAGGAGAGTGGCCACGCCCACTGGATCGCCCGCTACACGTTCTCCACGGGGCGGCCCGTGGTCAACGACATCCAGGCCCGTTTCCGCTTCGACGCCGAGGCCAAGATCGTCGACCACGTCGACGAGTTCGACTTCCGCAACTGGGCCAAGCAGGCGCTCGGCCCGAGCGGCCACCTGGTCGCCCTGCTGCCGCCGCTGCGCGCGAAAGCCCGCGCCAAAGCGCTCGACCAGCTCGCCGCCTTCCGCCGCGACGAGACCGGCTCCAGCATCTAGAGACAGAAATGATGAGTTGACCCCCGGAAAGCGGGGGCTAACTCATCAACTTTCCGCCGGACCATATGCGAACGTATGTTCGTGCGCTGGGACGAACAGCGAGTCGAGAACGACCTGCGGTTGCCGGGAGTCGGCGACGGCACCGTCGTCCGTACCTTCGACGCCCCGGAGGCGATGGGGATCAACTTCCACGAGGTCCGGGCCCGCTCGGCGCTCAACCACGTGCCGGGCGGCCGCTACGGCTTCAGCTGGACGGTCAACCCCTACCGGGGATGCAGCCATGCCTGTACCTACTGCCTGGACGGGGCCACCCCCGTTCTCATGGCCGACGGGCGAAGCCGGGCACTTGCGGACCTGCGTCCGGGGGACCCCATCTACGGAACGGTCCGCCGCGGTCCCTACCGCCGCTACGAGAAGACGACGGTCCTCGCGCACTGGGCAACGCGGAAGCCCGCGTACCGCATACTGCTCGATGACGGGACGGAGCTGGTCGCGAGCGCCGATCACCGCTTTCTCACGGACAGAGGCTGGAAGTACGTTCAGGGCGCGGAATCGGGGCCGATGCAACGGCCTCACCTCACTCTGAACAACAAGCTGATGGGGGTCGGTGCGTTGGGGCCCTCGGTCGCGGAGGGGATCGCGATCAAGTCGCAGGCGAAGCTTGGCGTCGCCGCAATCGAACCGCTCGGGCGTGAGATTCCGATGTACGACATCACCACCGGGACCGGTGATTTCATCGCCAACGGAGTCGTCAGTCACAACTGCTTCGCTCGCCGCACCCACACCTTTCTGGACATGAACGCCGGTCGCGACTTCGAGCGCGAGATCGTCGTCAAGGTCAACGTGCCGGAGCTGCTGCGGGGGGAGCTGGCGCGGCCGAGCTGGCAGCGGGAGCTGGTGGCGCTGGGGACCAACACCGACCCCTACCAGTGGGTCGAGAGCCGCTACCGGATGATGCCGGAGATCCTCGAGGCGCTGGAGGCGGCGCGGACGCCGGTCTCGGTCCTGACCAAGTCGCCCCTGGTGATGCGCGACGTCAAGATCTTCAAGCGGATGGCGAAGAAGAAGCTGCCGGTCTCGGTCAACCTCTCGGTGCCCACCCTCGACGAGGAGGCCTGGCGGGCGACCGAGCCGCACACTCCGAGCCCCGCCGCCCGCCTCGACGCCGTCGCCGAGCTGCGTCGACTCGGCATCGACTCCGGCGTCCTGATCGCGCCGCTGATGCCGGGCATCAACGACCACCCCGACCAGGTGCGCCCGATCATCGAACGCGCCAAGAAGGCCAAGGCAACCTTCCTCGGCGGCGTCGCCCTCCACCTCCGCGACGAGGTCAAGGACGTCTTCCTCGCCTGGCTGGAAGAAAAACGCCCCGACCTCCTCCCCCGTTACGAGGCTCTCTACGGGGACCGTGCATATATGAGCCCCGAGCATCGAAAACAGGCGACCCGAGCCGTCCGCGGTTGGGGCCGCAACCGCGGACCGGCTGCCCGCGCCCCCAATCCGGCACCTGACTCCGCCGGCTCGATGCCGATCCAGCCCGCTCTGTTCTGAGCGGCCTAACCGCCTTCATCGAGCTGCTCGAAGCGGCACTCGGAAGGTGCTTTGTCGTCCCTGAACCGGTGGAACCGGGCTCCGTGCCTGATGCGCCCGCCCGCTGCGTGGTCGTACCCGACCTCGATCACCAGCTCCGGCCGCAGCTCGACCCACTCCAGGTCGCGGCCGCCGGTCCACCTGCTCGGCTCGGCGCTGCCGCTCTCGCCCGTCTCCAGCGGCGCCAGCATCGCCCGCATGCTGCGTTTCGCCGCCGCCGAGAAGCCGGAGATGTGGCCGACCGAGCGCAGCTCGCCGTCGTCGTAGAGGCCGAGGATCAGCGAGCCGACCGTTCCCTCCTCTTTTCCGGGCCGCCAGCCCATCACCACGCAGTCGATCGTCCGCTCCCGCTTCACCTTCGCCATCCCGCGGCGTTTGCCCGGCTCGTAGATCGCGCCGAGATCCTTCGCCATCACCCCCTCGATGCTGTTCAGCCACTTCTCTGCCTGGGCGGTGTCGGGGGTGAGCGGCGTCAGCTCCAATCCGGCCTCGGCGGCGATCGCCTCCAGCCGCTCCCGCCGCACGGCCAGCGGCGTCTCCAGCAGCGACTCGTCCCCCTCAGCCAGCAGGTCGAAGACCAAGTAGGTGGCCGGGATCTCCTTTGAGAGCAGCTCCACCCGCGACTGCGCCGGGTGGATCCGTTCCTGCATCGCGTCGAATTCGAGGTTGCCGTCGCCGTCGCGGATCACCAGCTCGCCGTCGAGCACCCAGCGCCCCGGGGCGAAGCTCAGCTCCGGGAAGTAGCGGTTGAAGTCTTTGCCGCCCCGCGACTGGATCTGGAAGTCCTCGCCGTCGACGAAGACGATCGCGCGGAAGCCGTCGAGCTTCGGCTCATAAGCCCACTCTTCGCCCACCGGCAGCTGTTTGCGCGTCAGCGCCAGCTGCGGCTTTATAGGCGGCGACAAAGGCAACCCCATCTACGCGAGCGTACGTGAGCCGCGGGTAAGGGGCATCCCCGGC
>DASUQC010000024.1:0-13604 GCA_036280745.1 Solirubrobacterales bacterium | reverse complement strand
AAGGGTCGGCGGAGCCTCCCCGCTGTTGCTCCGCCGACCCTTGCCCGGACCCCCCAAACGCTCGTCTGCTCCGGGTTGTTGCCCCCGGAGCTCGACAGCACGGCAGCCGCCTTCGCTGCCGTAGGCCTGGCGGAGGCCGGCCGCCGCATCGACGGCGACTGGGCCGCCCTGCTGCTGCGTCGTACCTGAGAGATAGGGTTTCGAGCGATGCCACTCGCGTCGATAGTCGATCCCGGCTACAAGATCGCGCTGTTCCTGCACATCCTGGCTGTCGTGCTGGCGTTCGGGCCGACCTTCGGCTACGCGCTCTTCTTCTCGGTCGCACCGCAGTACCCGCGCGCCACCCCGGCGATCATCGCCGGGGTCGAAAAGTGCGACCGGTACCTGGTCAACCCGGGCATGGTCGTCCTGCTGCTGGCGGGCCTCTACCTGCTCTCCGACGGCGGCTGGGAGACCAGCGACGCCTTCATCGGGGTCGGGTTCCTGGCGATCATCGTCCTCTTCGGGATGCAGCACGCGTTCTTCCAGCCGCAGACGCGCAAGGCGAAGGAACTCGCCGAGCGCGACCTCAAGGGCGGGGACGTGCTCAGCGCCGAGTTCGAAGCGGTCTCCGAACGAATCGGCAAAGTCGGCGGGCTGGCCGGCCTGATCGTCGTCGTCACGATCTTCTTCATGTCCTACAAGCCGTTCCTCTAGCGGCCGGCTGCCGGGTCCTCTGACCGCAGCCGCACCCCAGCTCGACGCCTCGCTGCCGGTCGCGATGTTCGACTCCGGCGTCGGCGGCCTCACGGTGCTGCACGAGTGCCTGGTCTCGCTGCCGGAGGAGGACTACGTCTACCTCGGCGACACGGCGATGTTCCCCTACGGCAGCCGCGACCCCGACCGCCTGCGCGAGCGGATCGCGCGGATCGCGGGGCTGCTGCTCGACCGCGGCGCCAAGCTGCTGGTGATCCCCTGCAACACCGCCACCGCGATCGGGGTCGATGTCGCCCGCGAGGTCGCGGGTGAGAGGGGGGTCGAGGTCGTCCCGGTGGTCGAGCCGCAGGCCGAGATCGCCGCGGCGATCACCGACAGCGGCCGGGTCGGAGTGCTGGCCACCCCGAACACGGTCGCGAGCGGGGCCTACCGGCGCGCGCTCGAAGCCGAGGGCCGCGCGCTCGAGGTGACCGAGGTCGAGGCCCCCGACCTGGCGCCGTTCATCCAGGACGGCCTCGCCTTCGACGAGGACACGATGGCGATGGCGCGCCGCTACTGCGCCCCGTTGCAACGCGCCGAGGTCGACACGCTGATCCTCGGCTGCACGCACTACCCGCTAGTGGCGCCGATGCTGCAGCGCATCCTCGGTCGCGACGTGCGCCTGGTCAGCGGCGGCCACGCCGTCGCCGCCGCGGTCCAGCGCACGCTCGCCGCCCGCGGGATCGCCCGCGAGCGTGGGGGCGAGGGGGACTACCGATTCCTCTGCAGCGGCGACGCCTCCGCCTTCCGCGAGGTCGGGACCCGCTTCCTGCAGATGCCCCTGGGCGAGGTCGAGCGGGTCGAGATCGCGCCCCTGTAGGGGTTCTGTGCGGAAGTTGGATCCAAGTTGGTGCTTTGTGCGCACCACGCGCGCGCCTGCATCCGGAACCATCCCGCACATGCCCGTTTTGACCTCCGGCAATACCGTATATACTCACCCCGTGGCAAAGGTGATGATCTCCATTCCCGACGGCCTGCTCGAGCGGATCGACGCTCATGTGAGGGCCGCGCACGAATCCCGCAGCGGCTTCCTGCAGGCGCTCGCGGAGCGGGAGCTGGAGCACTCCGAGCGCCACGATCGCGAAGAGATCGAGCGGCTGCTGAACGAGCTGCGGCCTTTCGACTTCGGGGGCGTCACCGCCGCCCAGCTCATTCGCGAAGACCGGGACTCCCGCTGAGCGTGCATCTCGTCGACGCCAGCGCCTGGGTGACCCTGGTCGAGCGCGACAGCGCTCACCGGGAAGCGGTCGCGCGGCTGATTCGCGAGCGGGCCCACTCGCTCGGGGCGCTCGATCTCACTCTCTACGAGGTCGGCAACGCGATCGGCGTCAAGCAGGGCAACAGGGACGAGGCGGGCCGGATCGTCCGCCTGATCCACCGCTGCTGCCGCGATCGCATCTTCGCGGTGGACATGGAGCTGCTCGACTCCGCCCTCGGCATCGCAGCCGAGCACGGCCTGACGGCCTATGACGCCGCCTACGTCGCCGCCGCTCGCCGCTATGGCTGGAACCTGGTCAGCACCGACGTCGCCGACCTCGTCTCGAAGGGGCTGGCGGTGACGCCCGACCGGGCCGACTACCCTTAGCCCATGAGCGTCTTGGAGCAGGTGCAGAGCGACGTCCGCACGGCGATGAAGGCACGCGATCGCGAGCGGGCCGCAGCCCTGCGGCTGATCGTCGACGTGCTCCAGCAGGACGCGAAGCTGGGCAAGGGCGACGAGGTCGCGGTGCTGCAGCGCGAGCGCAAGAAGCGGCTCGAGGCGGCCGAGGCCTACGACGGCGGTGGCCGCGACGAGCAGGCCGCGGCGGAGCGCTTCGAGGCGGGGCTGATCGAGGCCTACCTGCCGCAGCAGCTCTCCGACGCCGAGCTGGCGGAGCTGGTCGATGCCGCGGTCGCCGAGACCGGCGCCACCGAGCAGCGGCAGATGGGGCAGGTGATGTCGGCGCTGATGCCCAAGCTGGACGGGCGCGCCGACGGCAAGCGGGTCAGCGCGGCGGTGCGTGAGCGGCTTGGCGCGTAGGCAGCTGACCCTCGACAACACCGTCGCCGCCGAGCTGGCAGGCTCGGAGGACACCGTCCTGAGAGCCCTGCGCGGACGGCTTGACGCCGACCTGCACCTGCGCGGCAACGTGCTGACCCTGGAGGGCGAGCCCGACGACGTGGCGCAGGCGGCGACCGTGGTCGACGAGATGGTCGAGCTGATCGAGCAGGGGCACGACGTCGCCCCGGGGACGATCGAGGCGGTCACCGGCGCCCTCGACGCCGACGAGAGCCCGGCCGAGATCCTCGACGACGTCGTCTGGCGCCACCGCAACACCAAGGTGGCTCCGAAGACGCTGAACCAGAAGCGCTACGTCGACTCGATCCGCCGCCACACGATCACCTTCGGGATCGGCCCCGCCGGCACCGGCAAGACCTTTCTCGCGGTGGCGATGGCGGCCGCGGCGCTGACCGAACGCAAGGTGCAGCGGATCATCCTCACCCGGCCCGCGGTCGAGGCGGGCGAGCGACTCGGCTTCCTCCCCGGCGACATCCAGGCCAAGGTCGACCCCTACCTGCGGCCGCTGTTCGACGCGCTCTACGACATGATCGACCCCGATCGCGTCAACGGGTACTTCGAGCGCGACGTGATCGAGGTGGCGCCGCTCGCCTTCATGCGCGGCCGCACCCTCAACGACTCCTTCGTGATCCTCGACGAGGCGCAGAACACCAGCCCCGAGCAGATGAAGATGTTCCTGACCAGGCTCGGCTTCAACTCGCGCATGGTCGTGACCGGCGACGTCACCCAGATCGACCTGCCGACCGACCAGCGCTCCGGCCTGATCGCGGTCCGCGACATCCTCGACCGGGTCCAGGACATCTCCTTCGTCGAGTTCGGGGGCGAGGACGTGGTCCGCCACAAGCTCGTGCAGCGGATCGTCGCCGCCTACGACGCCCACGGCAGCCGCGACGACGCGGCGCGCAGGGAACACGGCCCGACCCCGGCCTCTTGAGCCTCGACCTCGCCGACGTTCCCCCGGAGCTGCGCGAGCCCGTCGTCGCCGCGCTGGCGGCGGCCGGCGTCACCGACGGCCACCTCGCGGTCGAGCTCGTCGCCCCCGAGCGCATCCGTGAGCTCAACCGCGACCACCGGGGCAAGGACGCGCCGACCGACGTGCTCGCCTTCCCGATCGACGGCGCCGGCCCGGCACCCGGGCCGCGCGAGCTCGGCGACGTCGCGATCTGTCCCGAGCACTGCTCGGACCTGACCGAGGCCGCCGTCCACGGCGTCCTCCACCTCTGCGGCTACGACCACGAGACCGACGACGGCGCGATGCTGAAGCTGCAGGCCCGGGTGCTGGCGGGGCTGGGATGACCCGCGCCGGCTTCATCGGCCTGGCGGGGCGGCCCAACGCCGGCAAGTCGACCCTGGTCAACGCGATCGTCGGCTCCCACGTCGCGATCGCCTCGGTGCGGCCGCAGACGACGCGGCGGGCGATCCGGGGCGTCGCCACCGACCTCGAGGCCGAAAGGCAGCTGGTCCTGGTCGACCTGCCCGGGGTGCAGCGCCCGCGCGACGTGCTGACCGAGCGCATGCAGCAACGCGTCCAGCGCGAGCTGGCCGACTCCGACATCGCCCTCGTCGTCGTCAACGGCGAGGAGGGGGTCGGCCCCGGCGACCGCTTCATCGTCCGCACCCTGCTCGGCGCCGGGGCGGAGCTGCCGGTGATCTGCGCCGTCAACAAGGCGGACCGGCTCGGGCCCAACGAGCTGGTGCCGGTGCTCGCCGGGGCGGCGGAGATGGAGGGCGTCGACGAGGTCTTCCCGATCAGCGCCCGTACGGGCGAGGGGCTGGAGGCGCTGGTCGCGCGGCTCGGCGAGCTCGTCCCCGCCGGCCCCTACATGTACCCGCCGGAGGACAGCAGCGACCAGTCGAGCGAGCTGCTCCTGGCCGAGCTGGTCCGCGAGCAGGTGCTGAACCGGACCCGGCAGGAGATCCCGCACTCGGTCGAGGTCGTTGTCAAGGAGATGGGCGCGCGCGAGGACGGCCTGGTCATGGTGAAGGCCGAGATCTGGGCCGAGACCGAGTCCCAGAAGGGGATTCTGATCGGCAAGCGCGGAGCCAAGATCGGTGAGATCGGCAGCGCCGCCCGGCGCTCGCTCGAAGGGGAGCTGGAGGCCAAGGTCCACCTCGACCTCGCGGTGCGCGTGCGCCGCAACTGGCGCCGCGACGAGGACATGCTCGACCGGCTCGGGATCGAGTAATGGTGAAGGCGGACTACTCTTTTGAGCCGATGTTCGGCGAAATCGAATTCGACCAGCGTGGCCTTGCCCCCTGCGTGGTCCAGGACTGGACCACGGGCGAGGTGCTGATGCTCGCCTACGTCAGCGCGGAGTCCCTGGAAATGACGCTGGAGACCGGGGACCTGCACTTCCACAGCCGCTCGCGCGACGAACTCTGGAAAAAAGGGGAAACCTCGGGCGCCTTCATGCACCTGCGTCAACTGCGCTACGACTGCGACGGCGACGCCCTGGTCGCGATGGTCGACCCCGCGGGCCCTGCCTGTCACACCGGCCAGCGCAGCTGCTTCTACCGCGAGGTGCTGGGCTCGGCCTCGGCCCGCAAGGACGCGCCCCCGGCCCCCGGCGAGCCCTTCCCGGTCAATCACGAAGCGCTGCCGGCGCTGGAGCGCACCCTGCGCAGCCGCGCCGTCGAACGCCCCGAGGGCAGCTACACGGTGAAGCTGCTCGACGACCGCACCCTGATCGGCGAGAAGGTCGAGGAGGAGGCCGAGGAGGTGATCCGCGCCGCGCGCGAAGAGTCGAACGAGCGCGTCGCCGAAGAGGCCGCCGACCTGCTGTACCACCTCAGCGTGCTGTTGGTCTCGCGCGGCGTCTCGCAGGCGGCGGTGATGGAAGTGCTGAATGACCGTAGCCAGTGACTCCGAGCTGAAGCTCGAGCCGAGCCTGGAGCAGGCCCGCGAGCTCGCCCGCGAGGGCAACGTGGTGCCGGTGCGGGCCCGCTTCGTCGACGACTGCGAGACCCCCGTCTCGGCCTTCCTCAAGCTGCGCGCCGGCGAGGCCGAGGGGGCGCCCTGCTTCCTGCTGGAGTCGGCCGAGCAGGGACAGGTCGGGCGCTACTCGTTCGTCGGCCTCCGTCCCCGCGCGGTGCTGCGCTGGAGCGACGGCGTCCTCAGCGAGTGGGGCGGAGAGGACCTGGCCGCGGGCGCGGCGCCGAGCCGCAGCACCGCGGCCCCCGATCCCTATGCAGCGGTCGCCGAGCGCCTGGCCGAGTTCCGCCCCGCCCCGGTCGAGGGGCTGCCGCCCTTCGCCGGCGGCGCCGTCGGCTTCTTCGGCTACGACCTCGTGCGCACGGTCGAGCCGCTCGGCGAGCCCAACCCCGACCAGCTCGGCCTGCCCGACATGGCGCTGATGGTGACCGACGCGATGGTCGTCTTCGACCACCTGCGGCACGAGCTGACGATCCTCGCCTGCGCCTTCGCCGACCCCGACGGAACGATCGACGCGGCCTACGAGCGCGCCGCCGCGACAATCGCCGAGATGCGCGAGCGCCTGCGCGGCGCGGTGCCGGTCCCGGCCGCCCCTTCGCTCGCCGAGCCGCCGCGCTTCACCTCCAACATGGAGCGGGAGGAGTTCGAAGCCGCGGTCGCGCGGATCGTCGAGTACGTGCACGCCGGCGACGCCTTCCAGGTCGTCCCGTCGCAGCGTTTCTCGGCGCCCGCCCCGGTCGAGGCGTTCTCGGTCTACCGCGGCCTGCGCGCCGTCAACCCCTCTCCCTACATGTACTTCCTCGAGTTCGGCGACTTCCAGATCGCCGGCGCCTCGCCCGAGCCGCTGGTCAAGGTGACGGGGCGCAAGGTGGAAACGCGGCCGATCGCCGGCACCTCGCCGCGCGGTCGCAGCGAGGACGAGGACCGCCGCCTCGCCGAGCGGCTGATCAACGACCCCAAGGAGCGGGCCGAGCACGTGATGCTGGTCGACCTCGGGCGCAACGACCTCGGCCGGGTCTGCGAGTACGGCTCGGTCTCGGTCGACGAGCTGATGGTGGTCGAGACCTACTCGCACGTACTGCACATCGTCAGCAACGTCTCCGGCACCCTGCGCGAGGGCGTGGGCGCGATGGACGTGCTGCGCTCGGCGCTGCCCGCCGGCACCCTCTCCGGGGCGCCGAAGGTGCGGGCGATGCAGATCATCGACGAGCTCGAGTCGGTCAAGCGCTGCTCCTACGGCGGCGCCATCGGCTACCTCTCCTGGGACGGCGACCTCGACACCGCGATCCACATCCGCACCGTCGTCGTCAAGGACGGGCAGCTGCACGTGCAGGCCGGCGGCGGCACCGTCGCCGACGCCAAGCCGAGCTACGAGTACACCGAGTCGGTAAACAAGGCGAAGGCGGTCTTCCGCGCCGTCGAGGTCGCCTGCGAACAGCCGGACTGGGAGTGAGTGGCGTGCGGGTGCTGGTGATCGACAACTACGACTCCTTCACCTACAACCTCGTCCAGTACCTGGGCGAGCTGGGGGCGGAGGTCGAGGTCGTGCGCAACGACAAGGCCGAGGTCGCGGAGCTGCTGGAGCGGGCGCCGGACCGCCTCGTCGTCTCGCCGGGGCCCTGCACGCCGGCGGAGGCCGGGATCTCCGGCGCCGCGATCCGCGCCTTCGCCGAGGCCGGCACGCCGGTGCTCGGGGTCTGCCTCGGCCACCAGGCGATGGTCGAGGCGTTCGGCGGCCGCGTCGTCCAGGGCGAGCCGGTCCACGGCAAGGACGCCGAGGTCGAGCACGACGGCAGGACGATCTTCGCCGGGTTGCCGAGCCCGCTGGTCGCCGGCCGCTACCACTCGCTGGTCGCCGATCCCGACCTGCCCGCCGAGCTGGAGCTGAGCGCGACGCTGGGCGACGTGGTGATGGCCGCCCGCCACCGCGAGCTGCCGGCCGAGGGAGTCCAGTTTCACCCCGAGTCCGTCCTCACCCCGCAGGGCAAGCACCTGCTGCGGAACTTCCTCGGGGAGAATTAGGACCGATGCCAAACGACGTCGTCAGCCGGGCGATCGACGCGGTCTGCGCCGGCGACCACCTCACCGCCGACCACGCCGCGGCGGTGCTGAGCGAGATCATGGAGGGGCGCGCCGACCCGGTCCAGACCGGCGCCTTCCTGATCGCGCTGCGGGCGAAGGGGGAGACCGTCCCCGAGCTGGTCGGCCTGGCGCGGACGATGCGAGGGCTGGCGGCGCCGGTCTCCAGCAGCCGCACCGACCTCGTCGACACCGCCGGCACCGGCGGCGGCCCCTCGACCTTCAACGTCTCGACCACGGCGGCCCTGGTCGCTGCCGGGGCCGGTTGCGCGGTCGCCAAGCACGGCAACCGCTCCAACACCAGCAAGTGCGGCTCCGCCGACCTGCTCGAGGCGCTCGGGGTCGATATCGAGCTCGAGCCCGACCAGGTCGGGCGCTGCATCGACGAGGTCGGCTTCGGGTTCATGTTCGCCCCCCGCCACCACGCGGCGATGGCCCATGTGGTGCCGGCCCGCAAAGCGCTCGGGGTGCGCACGATCTTCAACTTCCTCGGCCCCCTGACCAACCCGGCCGGGGCGAACCGGCAGCTGCTCGGCGTCGCCGACCGCCACTACCAGGAGACGATCGCCGAGGCGCTGGTCGGGCTGGGCAGCCTGCGGGCGCTGGTCGTCTCCGCCGAGGACGGGCTCGACGAGCTCTCGATCGCCTCGCGCACGCGGGTGATCGAGGTCGCCGACGGCGGCACCTCGGAGTGGTTCGCCGAACCGGGTCAGTTCGGCCTGGCGCCGGCCTCGCTGGAGGAAGTCGCGGGCGGGACGCCGGAGGAGAACGCTGTAGCGGTGCGCGCGGTGCTGGCCGGCGAGCCGGGCGCGCGGCGCGACCTCGCCCTGCTCAACGCCGCCGCCGCGATCTACGTCGGTGGCCTCGCCTCCGACCTCGACGAGGGCGTCGCCAGGGCGGCGGAGGCGATCGACTCCGGCGCGGCAGCGAACGTGCTGGAGCGGCTGATTGCAGCGACCGCCTCGCCCGCCGGTTAGGCTGCGGTAGTTCAAGTGGGCATGATCGAGCAGCTCATCGCCGGGGCCAGGGAGGGAGTCGACGCGCGTCGGCGCGAGCTTTCCCAGGCCGACCTCGAGGCGCGGCTTTCGGGCCGCGGCGAGGACCGTCCCTTCAACGAGGCGCTGGTGCGCCCCGGGATCTCGCTGATCGCCGAGTTCAAGCGCCGCTCGCCGAGCGCCGGCGACATCTCGGCCGATGCCGTCGTCGCCGAGCAGGTCGGCGCCTACGAGCGCGGCGGCGCCGCCGCGCTCTCGGTCCTCACCGACGAACCCCACTTCGGCGGCTCGCTGGAGGACCTGCGGGCGGCCCGGGCCGCCTGCGGCCTGCCGATCATCCGCAAGGACTTCGTCGTCGATCCGTATCAGCTCTACGAGGCGGCGGTCAACGGCGCCGACGCGGTCCTGCTGATCGTGCGGGCGCTGAGCGACGGGCAGCTGCGCGCCCTCTACGCGGAGGCGCGCTCGCTCGACCTCGACTGCCTGGTCGAGGTCCACGACGGCGAGGAGCTGGAGCGGGCGCTGGAGGCCGACGCCGAGGTGATCGGGATCAACAACCGCGACCTCGACGAGGGGACGGTCGATCTCGCGACCACCTTCGAGCTGATGCCCGACGTGCCGGCCGGCAAGACTGTCGTCGCCGAGAGCGGCATCTCCGGGACCGCGGAGCTGCAGGAGCTCGACCGCGTCGGCGTCGACGCGGTGCTGATCGGCAGCGCCCTGATGCTCGCCGCGGACCCCGAGGCGAAGACGCGTGAGCTGACGGGTGCCGACGAAGGCACCCGCGAGCACCTTTTTTAGAAAACCTTTCAAGAGTGTTTAGTGCGGGCTCAGCGCGGCCCCCCAGGATGTGGCGAGATGAGCAAGCCACGGCGATATCTCTCCTCCCCGTTGGGCTCGGCGCTGCTTGGCGGCGCCATCGTCGCCGCCTTCGGCTGGATCGCAATCGCGGCCGGTTGGGTCCAGTCCGAGGGCGGTTCGACGACCACCGTCGCGGCGCCGCTCGCGGCGCCCGTCGCCGATCGCTCCGGTGACGACGGGGAGAGCACCAACGTCGTCAACCGCATCTACCGCGAAGACGGCGAAGGAGTCGCCTTCATCGAAGCCGATATCGCCGCCCAGGAACCGTCCGCCTCGCCGTTCTCGCCGTTCGGCGAACCGGAACCCGAAGGCGGCGGCACCGCGACCGGCTCGGGCTTCGTGATCGACGACGAAGGTCACCTGCTGACCAACAACCACGTGGTCGCCGGGGCCGACCGGATCCAGGTCAAACTCGGTGACTCCGAGACGGCCTACGACGCCGAGCTCGTCGGCTCGGACCCCTCGATGGACCTGGCCCTGCTCGACGTCGAGGCCCCGCAGGACAAGCTTCACCCGCTCCGCCTCGGCCGCTCCGGCGACGTCGAAGTCGGTGACCCGGTGGTCGCGATCGGCAACCCGTTCGGGCTCGATCGCACCGTGACCAGCGGCATCGTCTCGGCGCTGCAGCGTCAGATCGAAGGCGGCGAAGGGTTCTCGATCACCGACGTGATCCAGACCGACGCGGCGATCAATCCCGGCAACTCGGGCGGCCCGCTGATCAACGCCGCCGGCGAAGTGATCGGGATCAACTCCCAGATCGCCACCGGGGGCGGCGGTGGCAACGTCGGCATCGGCTTCGCGATCCCGATCGACACCGTGCGCTCCGAGCTCGAAGAGCTGAAGAACGACGGCGAAGTGGCCCACGCCTACCTCGGCATCAGCGGCGCGACGATCACCCCGGACCTGGCCAAGGCGGTCAACCTGCCGGTCGACCAAGGGGTGCTGGTCCAGGAAGTGGTGCCGGACGGCCCTGCCGACAAGGCGGGTGTCGAAGGCGGGGGCACCCCGGCGACGATCGAAGGCGCCCAAGCCCAACTCGGCGGCGACATCATCACCGAGGTGGAGGGCAGGAAGGTCACCACCATGGACGAGATCGTCGAGGCCATCAACGGGTCCGAGCCCGGCGACGAGCTCGAGCTGACGATCCTGCGCGGCGAGGAGACGAAGACGGTCACCGCCACGCTAGGCGACCGCCCCGACCCGTCGGGTGGGGAATAGGTAAGCGCCGACTCAGGGAAGCTTCGCTCGAGCTCCCGGCTTTGACCCCAACTGCCGGCCGTTCGAGTTGGAGGCGGGGCGCTGCGTCCAACTCCAGTTGCAGGCGCAGTGGGACGATCCAACTAATCACCGTTATAGTTTGATCCAACTTTTTAGCGAAGGAGTTGGATCATGGATCTCGAGGCGATGAAGGGGAGCCCGATCGGGCAGCTGGTGCCGATCGAGGGATTCGACCAGCGCACCGCCAAGGGATTCGTGCACGAGGCATTCCTCCCGGACCCGCTGCCGATGGAGGTGTCCCTCTCGGCGTCGACGTGGACCCTGGTCGCCCGGGCCGAGGCGGCGCTCGGTCGCCTCGACGAGGCGAGTCAGCAGGTTCCCGAGCCCCGCCTTCTGCGGGAAGCCGCCCTGCGCCGGGAGGCTCAGAGCACCAGCGCGCTCGAGGGCACCTTCGCTCCGTTCGAGGACGTGATGGAACCCGAGCTCGATGACCGCGCGAACCTCTCCTCGGAGGTTTGGGAGATCTTGAACTATGTCGCCGCCGCCGAGCAGGCCTTCGCGTGGATCGAGTCCCGGCCCGTTACGAGCGGGTTGATAGCGGAGCTTCAGCGGACGCTCGTCTGGGGGACGGCGGGGGAGCTCAGCGACGCCGGGTCGCTGCGGGACCGGCAGGTGGTGGTTGGCTCGCCAGGGTCCTCGGTGATCGAGGCCCGCTTCGTCCCACCTCCGCCCGGCGACCGGTTGACCGCCGGAGTGGATCAACTGATGACTTGGATACGCGAGGGGCGGTCCGATCTCCCGCCGGTCGTTCGCGCCGCCCTCGGGCACTACCAGTTCGAGACGCTGCATCCTTTCTCGGACGGGAACGGAAGGATCGGACGTCTCATGATCGTGCTGCAGCTGATGCGCGACGGCGTGCTGCGCGAGCCGATTCTCGTGGTCTCCCCGTGGCTCGAGGCGAAGCGCTCCGAATATCAGGATGGCCTGCTGGATCTCAGCAGGGATGGCGATTGGGACCGGTGGGTCGAGTTCTTTGCGACGGGCATCGTCGAAGCGGCGGACGCGTTCCGCAAACGGATCGAGGTGTTGCTGAGCTGGCGTGACGAAGTGCTGGAGGAAGTGCGCGCGGCGGGTGTCGTCGGGGTCGCCGAGCGAGTCGCGGCGGAACTGATCGGGGCACCGGTCCTGACGGCATCGCGTGTCGCGCGGGACCACCGGGTCTCCCACCAGGGAGCGATGAAAGCCCTCCGGCGCCTGGTCGATATCGGCCTGCTGGTCGAGAGCGAAGGACGTATCAGCAGGCGGTTCGCGGCACCTCGGGCGATGGAGCTGCTCGAGTTCCGCTTCTGAGAGCGGCGAGCGGGCTGCAGACTCGCGTACCCTGGGTCCGATGCGGGTCAAGTTCTGCGGGATCACCAACCTGGACGACGCGGCTGAGGCTGTGCAGCTTGGGGCGTGGGCGATCGGGCTCATTCACTTCGACGGGAGCCCCCGCGACATCGATGCCGCTGAGGCGGCCCGGATCGGTGCCGCCTTCCGGCGCAAGTGCGAGGTGGTCGGAGTGTTCGTCAACCCGACGCTGGAGGAAGTCGACAAGGCCGTCGAGAACGCCGGCTTGACGATGGTGCAGCTGAACGGGGCCGAGGGGGCGCAGTTCTGCTCTGAGGTGGCGCGCCGCACCGGCGTCAAGGTGATCAAGGCGATCCACGTCGCCAGCGCCGCCGACGTCCACGCCGCCGAGGCCTTCCGCACCGATTTCCACCTCTTCGACCGCCGCGGCAAGGGCCTCTGGGGCGGCACCGGCGAGAGCTTCGACTGGGAGCTGCTGCGCGGCCACCGCTCCGAGGTGCCCGACATCCTCGCCGGCGGCCTGCGGCCCGACAACGTCGCCGCGGCGATCGCCGTCACCCAGCCCCACGCGGTCGACGTCGCCAGCGGCGTCGAGGCCGAGCCCGGCCGCAAGGACCACGCGGCGATGGCGGCCTTCTTCGAGGCCGCCCAGCCTGCTGGAATCCCCGGGCCATGAGCGCCGTCGAGGAGAGGTTCGGCCCCTACGGGGGGCGCTACGTGCCGGAGACCCTGATCGCGGCACTCGACGAGCTGACCGCGGCCTGGGGCGAGGCGCGCGAGGACGCCGATTTCACGGCCCGGCTCGACCTGCTGCGGCGCGACTTCATCGGCCGGCCGACGCCGCTCTATCTCGCCGAGCGGCTGTCCGAGCGGGTCGGCTCCAAGGTCTACCTGAAGCGCGAGGACCTCGCCCACACCGGTGCCCACAAGATCAACAACGCGGTCGGTCAGACGCTGCTGGCCCAGCGGATGGGCAAGCCGCGGGTGATCGCCGAGACCGGCGCCGGCCAGCACGGGGTCGCCACCGCCACCGCCTGCGCGCTGCTCGGGCTCGAGTGCGTCGTCTACATGGGCACCGAGGACATCCGCCGCCAGGCGCCCAACGTCGAGCGGATGAAGCTGCTGGGCGCCGAGGTGGCGCCGGTCGAGGCCGGCGCCCGCACCCTGAAGGAGGCGGTCAGCGCCGCGATCCGCGACTGGGTCGCCAACGTCGAGTCGACCCACTACGTGATCGGCTCCGCCGTCGGGCCGGCACCATTCCCGGCTCTGGTCCGCGATCTGCAGCGGGTGATCGGCGACGAGGCGCGCGAGCAGGCCCTGGTGGCTGAGGAGGCGCTGCCGGACCGGGTGATCGCCTGCGTCGGCGGCGGCTCCA
>DASUQC010000023.1:0-72125 GCA_036280745.1 Solirubrobacterales bacterium | reverse complement strand
TCGACACCGACGATGGCGCGCGCGTGCTCGGCGAGTTTGCGTTTGGTACGAACTACGACATCCAGCGCTTCACGAAGAACATCCTGTTCGACGAGAAGATCGGCGGCACCGTCCACATGGCGGTTGGGGCCTCCTACCCGGAGTCGGGCGGCACCAACGAGTCCGCCGTCCACACCGACCTGGTCTGCGACCTCCGCCTCGGCGGCAAGCTCGAAGTCGACGGGGTCGTGATGCAGGAAGACGGCAAGTTCGTCGTCTGAGCGGGCTCAGGCCTGGGTGAGCACGGTGGCGATCGTGCCCGCGAACCCGACTGCGATGGTCGCGATCATGCCGCCGATGAGCTGGACCATCGTCCGGTGCTGGGCGGCGAACTGAGCGTTCATTTCCGACCTCATGCCCGCGATCTCGGAGCGCACCGAGGCAAATTCGGTCGCCGCCTCTGAGCGAACGGCCGCGAATTCTGTCGTCAGCTCCGCTCTGATCGCCGTGAATTCGGTCCTCGTCTCCAGCCGGAGCGCCTGAAATTCGCGGCCGATCGCGGCGAAGCCGGAGTCCAACCGGCCGTTGAGGTCGTCGAGGCGCTCGTCGGTCCACTGGTCCCTTGCCATCACGGCCATGGTTGCACGCTAGCGGAATCGATGTAACGTGTTGTCGGCGAAACGCAAAGGTTTCGTCACGACCGCGGCCTACTGGTTCGGGATCGGCGAGCCCGCCAGCAGGAAGAACCAGAGCGTCAGGGCCAGCGCGGCCAGCATCACCGAGGCCATCAGGACCGCCTCGACCACGGTGACGTTGCCCTGGAGCGGGGCGGTGTCGCGCATGCTCTTGAGCCAGGCCGGCCGCATCGGCGCCAGCCGGTTGGTCCCGGTGATGCGGACGTAGAGGTCGTTGAGGCGGCCGATCAGCCAGGCGATGAAGAGGATCGAGACGATGATCCCGACCGCGACGACCGCGTAGGGGCCGCCGCTGGGGAACTGGGTCTCCGAGACCTTAGAGCCGATGTACAGCCAGCTCAGGGGGATCGCGGTCCAGAGCGAAAAGGCGGCCAGCAGCATCGCCAGGAAAACCAGTCCGGCGACGAGCGCGCGGCCCGGGTTGTGACTGTGTGGGTTGGCGGCCATCTCCCTGCTTCATAGAATGACACGCACATGTCCGGTCATTCGAAGTGGCACTCCATCAAACACAAGAAGGGCGCCGCCGACGCCAAACGCGGCAAGCTCTTCAGCAAGCTCGCGCGCGCGGTCACGGTCGCCGCCCGCGACGGCGGTGGCGACCCCAGTGGCAACCCGACTCTGGCCACGGCGATCCAGAAGGCCAAAGACGCCTCGATGCCCAAGGACAAGATCCAGAAAGCGATCGACGTGGGCACCGGCGCGGGCTCCGACAGCGCCGCGATCGAAAGGATCGTCTACGAGGGCTACGGCCCGGCCGGAGTCGCGGTGATGGTCGAGGCCCTGACCGACAACCGCAACCGGGCCAGCGCCGAGATCCGCCACGCCTTCTCCAAACACGGGGGCAGTCTCGGCGAGCCCGGCTCGGTCGCCTGGATCTTCGAGAAAAAAGGCGCGATCGTCGTCGACGGCGGTCGCTACGGCGAGGACGACCTGATCGGCGCGATCGACGCCGGCGCCGAGGACGTGCGCGAGGACGGTGACCGCCTGCGGGTCCTCGCCGACCCAGGCGACCTGACCGCGGTCCGGGAAGCGCTCGAGGCCTCGGGCGTCGAGATCGAGTCGGCCGGCCTCGCGACCGAACCGAAAAGCACCGTCGAGCTGAAAGGGCACGACGCCGAACGCCTGTTCAAGCTGCTCGAGGCGCTCGACGAGCAGGACGACGTCGACGAAGTCTTCGCCAACTTCGACATCCCCGACGAGGTTCTCCAGAAGCTGGCTGCCTGAGGGCGGATGTGGGGGAGGGGGTCCGGTCGCCCCCGGTCGAATTCAGTCGCGCCCCTGCGGGGCTGCTCCCTGTGTTGGTGCCCGCCTATGGCGGGCAGGAGTCAGATTGCATATCGCCGCTTCGCGACATTCGCCCGGGGGCGACCGGACCCCCTCCGACGACACGAACCATCGGGACGGCCAGGGTTCGGACGCTCTCAGCAAGAAGGGGTCGATCCCCAGCTCGTCTGAGTGCTTGGTGGCACGGGAGCCCTGCGTGAGCTCGTTTCGTTGGGCCCCCTCGCTGGGAACTCGGGGGAAGGCATCCGACGAGGTTCCGAGAATCCTTCCCCATGCAAGTGGTGATGGGGATCGACCCCGGTGCGGCCAATCTTGGATTTGGCATTGTGCGCGTCGAGGGCAACCATATGGTCGCCCTCGACGGCGGCGTGGTCGAGACGACCCCCGACCAGCCGATCGAGCGGCGCCTGGAGCGGATCCACCGTGCCCTCGCCGAGTTGATCTCCTGGCACGAGCCGCGGGCGCTGGCAATCGAGTCGGTCTACTTCGGCAAGAACGTGCACTCGGCGATGGCGGTGGGCCAGGCAAGCGGGGTGGCGATGCTCGCGGCCGCCCAGAACGGCGTCGACTGCTTCGCCTACACGCCGCAGGCGATCAAGATGGCGGTCTGCGGCTCCGGCGGGGCCGGCAAGCGCCAGGTGCAGCGGATGGTCGGGACCCTGCTCGGCCTGCCCGAGCCGCCCACTCCGGACCACGCGGCGGACGCGCTCGCGGTGGCGATCTGCCACGGCGGCGCCGCCGGGCACCGGCAGGCTGTCGCGACGGCCGACCGGGTGCCGCTCGCCTCCGGCGCTGGGACGGCCGGATGATCGCCGCGGTGCGGGGTGAGGTGCTGGTGCGGCGTGCCGACCACGTCGTCGTCGACGCCGCCGGGGTCGGCTACCGGCTCGCGGTCTCGGCCGAGACCCTGAAGGCCGTGCCGGCCGCCGGCAACGACGTCTTCCTCCACGCCGAGCTGATCGCCCGTGACGACTCGCTCGCCCTCTACGGCTTCTCCTCCGAGGAGGAGCGCGACCTCTTTCGCCAGCTGATCTCGGTCAGCGGCGTCGGCCCGAAAGTGGCTCTCGCGGCGCTCTCGGGCGGCAGCGCCCGCGACCTGCTGCGGGCGATCGCGGCGGGCGACGCGAAGCGCTTCCAGGCGGTGCCCGGGATCGGCAAGCGGACCTCGGAGCGGATCATCGTCGAGCTGCGCGAGAAGGTCGCCGGCGCGCTCGAGGAAGAGGTCGCGAGCGCCGCCGCGGAGGGCGGCGACGCCCGCGCGCTCGCCCGCGACGGGCTGGTCAACCTCGGCTACGCGCCGCTGGAGGCCGAGCAGCTGCTCGACGGCCTCGACCAGAGCGACCCCCAGGAGCTCGTCGCGGCGGCCCTGCGCAAGGCCGCCTCGGCCCGGAGCGGCGCGTGAGCGAGCCGCCGGACATCGGCGCCAACCGCATCCGCACCCCCGGGATCGACGGAGAGCCGGTGCCCGTCGACGCCGAGGTGCGGGTCCACGACGCGCGCGCGGAGGGCCCTGACGAGGACCTCGATCGCTCCCTGCGCCCGCCCACGCTCGGCGACTTCGTCAACCAGGCGCAGGTGACCGAGCAGCTCTCGATCTTCATCGAGGCCGCCCGCGGACGCGGCGAGCCGCTCGACCACGTCCTTCTGGCGGGCCCTCCGGGCCTCGGCAAGACCTCGCTGGCCCACATCATCGCCGCCGAGATGGGGGTGCCGCTGGTCCAGACCGCCGGCCCCGCCCTCGAGCGCAAGGCGGACGTGGCCTCCTTCCTGACCGCGCTCGAGCCCGGCAGCGTTTTCTTCATCGACGAGATCCACCGCCTTGGCCGCGCGGTCGAGGAGACGCTCTACCCGGCGATGGAGGACGGCGAGCTGCCGGTCGTCCTCGGCCAGGGCGCCGGTGCGCGTACGGTCACCTTGCCGCTGCCGCCCTTCACCCTGGTCGGGGCCACGACCCGCGCCGGCCTCCTGACGACGCCCCTGCGGGACCGCTTCGGCGTCTCGCACCGGCTCGAGCACTACAGCCCCGGGCACCTCGCCGAGATCGTCGAGCGCTCGGCCGGCATCCTCGAGGTCGAGATCGACTCCGAGGGGGCGCACACGATCGCCACCCGCTCGCGCGGGACCCCGCGCGTCGCCAACCGTCTGCTCAAGCGCGTGCGCGATTTCGCCCAGGTCAAGGGCAGGGGCACGATCGAGGCCGCGGTCGCGACCGATGCCCTGGAGATGCTCGAGGTCGATGCCGGCGGGCTCGACCGCAGCGACCGCGCCCTGCTCGACACGATCGCGTCCAAGTTCGGCGGCGGCCCGGTCGGCCTCTCCACGCTCGCGATCGCGATCGGCGAGGAGCAGGACACGATCGAGGACGTGCTCGAGCCCTACCTGCTCCAGCAGGGCTTGCTGAAGCGGACTCCGCGCGGGCGGGTGCTGACCCGGCGGGCCTACGACCATCTCGGCCTGCCACAGCCGGAAGGCGCCGCGAGCCTCTTCTGAGCGCGCGCCGCTAGCCTGTCGGTCATGCCGTTTTTCATCTGCCCCAACTGTGGGCACCGGGAGGTGAGCGGCGAGCGGACCGCTGGGTTCAGCTCGCGCCCCAAGGGCTGCTCGAAATGCGGCTTTGGCTTCGTATTCGAATTACTCGACGATTATTATCCGGCTCCTAATGCCGCCTTTTTCGTCTGCGACAAGCAGGAACGCGTGATCGACGCCGGCAAAGGCAGCTTCGAGCTGACCGGCCTCACCGACGAGGACGTGATCGGCCGCCCGGTGCGCGAGGTCCTCGGCCTCGACTGGATAGACAAGGGCGACGGAGACGAGGGCTCGGACACCAACGGCGACGGCGTCTCCGACCCGATCGAGACCTCGCTCGAGTGGGGGGTGCGGTCCCTCGGCAAGCGGGTCTCGGTCAACGCCGAGGGCGACCTGCCCGCGAAAGCGGTGGCCGACGTCTTCCCCGCCTACGACGACGATGGCGGGCTGCTGCTCGTCCTCACCCCGGAGGGCTAGGCGATGGGCACCCGGCGCCGCCACCTCTTCGTCCTCTTCTTCGTCGTCGGCCTGATCGGCGTCTCGGCGCTGGTGATCGCGAACGTCTCGACCAAGCTCGGCCTCGACCTCAAGGGCGGGGTCGAACTCGTCTATCAGGGGCAGCCCACCGGCCAGGTCCAAGAGGTGACCGGGGAAGACATCGATCGGGCGATCGAGATCATCCGCGAACGGATCGACCAGTTCGGCGTCGCCGAGCCGGAAGTGTCGCGCCTCGGCACCGACCAGATCACGGTCAGCCTCCCCGACGTCGACAACGCCGACCGGGCGATCGACCAGGTCGGGACGACGGCGCAGCTCTACTTCTACGACTGGGAGCCGAACCTGATCGGCCCCGAGCGCATCATCGGCGGCCGGCCCGGCCAGCTGCCGCCGAAAGGGCCGCTCGACGCGTCGAAAGAACGCTGGGAGGAAGCCGGCCGCAACCCGCGGAGCTTCGAGAACAAAGAACTGATCAACTCGGGCGCCTACCCCAACGCCTACGGCGCCGTGCAGCTCGCCTCCGAACAGCCGCCGGCCGAGGACTGCAGCAACTGCTCGGTCTCGCAGCCGCGCTACTACCTGTTCGAGCGCGGTGGGAACAAAGACCTGATCGCCGGGCCGGAGCTTGAAAAAGAAGACCTCTTCATCAGCCCGACGGGGGAAAAACGGTCCCGTGACGGGACCGTGCTCGAGGTCCCCCCGGGCACGATCGTGGTCTCCGAATACCCCTACGACTCCGAGGGCAAAGTCGACAAAGAGGCGCTGCCCGGCTGGTACGCGCTGAAGGACGACCCGGCTCTCTCGGGCACCGACATCACCGACCCGAAGCAGGAATTCGGCGAATTCAACGAACCGAACGTCAGCTTCGGGTTCACCGACGACGGCCGCGAGGCCTTCCAGCAGGTCACCCGCGAAATCGCCCAGCGAGGCCAGGCGGGGGCGTTCGGGCCGGTCGGGGTCGAACAGGCCGCGGAAATCTCGGGCAGCTTCGCCGTCGTCCTCGACAACGAAGTCAAGTCGCGGCCGATCATCAACTTCGCCGAGAACCCCGACGGGATCGACGGCCGCCTCGGCGCCCAGATTTCCGGCGGGTTCACCAGCGCGACCGAGGCGCAGGACCTCGCCACCGTGCTGCAGATCGGCGCCCTGCCGATCAACCTGAAGCTGATCAGCCAGACCCAGGTCTCCGCGACCCTCGGCTCGCAGGCGCTAGACGCCGGGATCAAAGCCGGCGTGATCGGCCTGATCCTCGCGATCATCTTCCTGATCGCCTACTACCGCTTCCTCGGCCTGATCGCCTCGATCGCCCTGGGTGCGTACGGGGTGATCTTCTTCGCCCTGATCAAGCTGATCCCGATCACCCTGACCCTGCCGGGCATCGCCGGGCTGGTCCTGACGATCGGTGTCGCCGCCGACTCCAACATCGTCATCTTCGAGCGAATAAAGGAGGAGGTGCGGGCGGGACGCTCGATGTCGAGCGCGATCAGCGCTGGCTACAAACACGGCATCAGCACGATCGTCGACGCGAACGTGATCACCCTGCTGACCGCGTTCATCCTCTTCGTGCTGGCGACCTCCGGGGTCAAAGGGTTCGCCTTCACCCTCGGGGTCGGGACGATCGTCTCGCTGCTGACCGCGGTCGTCTTCACGCAGGCCCTGCTGGGGACGATGAGCCGATCGCGGGTCCTGCGTTCCCCGAGCGCGCTCGGAGCCGGCGGCGAAGGCGTCCGCTGGCACTTCGACTTCATCGGGCTCAGTCGCTGGTTCTTCTCGATCTCGGGCATGATCCTCGTCATCGGCGGCCTCTCGCTGGCGGTCAACCAGCTCAACTTCGGCATCGACTTCGAGTCGGGGACGCGGATCAAGGTGGCGCTGGAGAAACCGACCGACGAGGACGGCGTCCGCGAGACCCTCGAGAACGCCGGGATCGACGGCGAGGAGATCCAGCAGGTCTCCGACCCCGTGCTCGGGGACAACGTCTTCCAGATCCAGGCGCCCGAGCTGCAGCCGGAAACGGTGAAAGAAGCCGAGCAGGCGCTGGCCGGGGAGTACGGGGTCGCCGAAGACGGCTTCGACAGCACCAGCATCGGTCCCACCTTCGGGCAGCAGGTCGCCGACAGCGCCCTGAAAGCCCTGATCTTCTCCCTGCTGGTGATCTGCGGCTACGTGGCGCTGCGGTTCGAGCCGAAGTTCGCGGTGCCGGTCCTGATCGCGATCTTCCACGACATCCTGATCACGGCGGGCGTCTACTCGCTGGCGGGGAAAGAGGTGAGCAGCGGTACCGTCGCCGCCTTCCTCACGATCTTGGGCTACTCGATCTACGACACGATCATCGTCTTCGACCGGATCCGGGAGAACGTGCCGCGGATGCCGCGGGCGGCCTTCTCGCAGATCGTCAACCGCTCGATGAGCGAGGTGCTGACGCGATCGCTTGCGACCAGCTTCACCACCTTGATGGGCGTGATCTCGCTGCTGATCTTCGGCGGGGCGACCCTGCAGGACTTCGCCTTCGCGATGCTGGTCGGGATCGCCTCCGGTACCTACTCCTCGATCTTCATCGCCTCGCCGGTGCTGAACGCGTGGAAGGAACGCGAGCCCGGGTTCATGCGGCGGCGCCAGCAGATCGTCGAAACCGAGGGCAGCGTTCCCGCTTTCGCCGACGACATGACGATGGCGAAGCTGGGCGGCGTCGAGGTGGACGCCGAGCCCGAGATCGCCGCCGAGTCTGAGGCCGAGCCGCAGGCGGGCGCGGTGGCGACGGCCGAGCGGCCCGGCGACGGCAACGGCGCCGACCCGCTGGCCGGCGACGGCGAGCCGGATCAAGAGTCGGCCGACCGCCGCAAACGCAACGCCGAACGCAAGGCGCGGCGCCAGCAGCGCCGCAAGCACGGGAGGAATCGCTGATGGCCGTGATCGTCTGGTTCACGATGGGGATCGCCCTCTGGCACTTCACGGTCTTCCTGCCCGACCGCTTCTGGCAGGGGATCATCGGCGCCTTCGTCGGCGCCGTCCTCGGCTCCGTCTTCTTCGGGCTGATCGTGCAGCAGGCAAGCGGCAAAGGCCTCGGCGAGACTGACCTGGGGACGGCGCTCCTGGCGGTCCCCGGCACGGCGATCGGGCTGGCGATCGTCTACGCGATCGGCGTGCGCTCCGACGAGTCCCTGGAGTAGCGCCTTTCCCAGCAGTTTCGGCAGGTCCGAAGCCGAGAATCGGTCCGGTCCGCCTCCTAGCTTGGCTCTGTGGCGGAGACCCTGAAAGCGTTCGCAGCCGAGCCGTACGAGTACGCCGACGCGCGGGCTGTGGCCGACGCCCTCGGACTCAGCGAGCCGGTCGCGGTCACCCTGGTCCGCCGTGGCTACCGGACGCCGGAGCAGGCGCGGGCGTTCCTCGAGGCCGATGAGTCGCACCCGCCCGCTGCGTTCGGCTCGATGGAGAAGATCGTGGCGCAGGTGCGCGCGGCGGTCACTGCCGGCCGGCGCATCACCGTCCACGGGGACTTCGACGTCGACGGGGTCTGCGCCACGACCCTGATGGTCTCGACCCTGCGCGAGCTGGGCGCCGACTGCGACTGGCTGATCCCCGACCGCATCGAGGACGGCTACGGGCTCAGCGCCGCCAACGTCGAGAGGCTGGCGGCGCGCGGCACCGGGCTGCTGATCACGGTCGATTGCGGCGTGACCGCGGTCGCGGAGGTGAGGCTGGCCCGCGAGCTGGGGATGGACGTCGTCATCACCGACCACCACCAGTCGGGCGACGAGCTGCCGGACTGCCCGATCCTGCATCCGCAGATCAGCGGCTACCCGTTCGAGCACCTCTGCGGCACCGCGGTCGCCTGGAAGCTCGCATCTGCTCTGCGGGACGGGCCCGAAGCCGACCTGGACCTCGTTGCGCTGGCAACGGTGGCGGACGTCGTTCCCCTGGTGGGTGAGAACCGGGCTTTGGTGAAGCGAGGGCTGGCCGAGATGCGCCGGGCGCAGCGCACCGGCCTGCGCGCCCTGATGGAGGCGTCGAAATGCGAGCCGAGCCGGCTGGACGAGGGCGACCTGGCGTTCCGGCTGGCGCCGCGGATCAACGCCGCCGGCCGCCTCTACCGAGCCGATGCCGGGGTCGAGCTGCTGCTGACCGAGGACGAGAAGCGGGCGCAGGAGATCGCCGAGGAGCTCGGTCGCGCCAACTCCGAGCGGCGCGCGCGGGAGCGCGAGGTCGACACCGCCGCGGAGGCGGCGCGCCGGGAGCTGCCCGATCAGCTGCTGGCGGCGCCGGCCCTGGTGCTGGCGGGCGAGGACTGGCACCCGGGGGTCGTCGGGATCGTCGCCTCGCGGCTGGTCGAGCGTCACCACCGCCCCGTCGTCGTCATCTCGCTCGACGGCGAGGGCGGCGGTCGCGGCAGCGGGCGCAGCATCCCCGGCTTCGACCTGCACGCGGCCTTGGAGGCCTGCGTCGAGCACCTGGAGAGCTTCGGCGGGCACCGGGCCGCCGCGGGGCTCTCCTTGCGAGCCGAGAACCTCGATGCCTTTCGCGAGGCGTTTGCCGCTCACGCCGCCTCGGTCCTGAGCCCCGCGGACCTGCTCCGGACCGAACGCGTCGACGCCGTGGTCGGCGGGGTCGGCCTCGGGCTCGACCTGGCCGAGGAGCTGGGGCGGCTCGCTCCGTTCGGGATGGGAAATCCCGGGGTGCGGCTGCTCGTGCCCTCGGCGCGGGTCAGCGACGTGCGCACGATGGGGGAGGGCAAGCACGCTCGCTTCAGCCTGCACAGCGGTGCGCACCGCGCCCTCGGCGTCGCCTTCGGGCGCCCCAGCCTCGGGGTCGAGGACGAGGAGCCGGTCGACGCGACGGTGCGGCTCGAGGTCAACCACTGGAACGGCGCCGTCGAGCCGCGCGTCGTGCTGCGCGAGCTGTACCCGCTGGAGGAGGTCACGTCGGGGGTGGGGGAGGAGGCGCCACCGCTCCACACGTGCACTTGTGAGGACGACGAGTGGTGGCGGCGCTTCGAGTCCGAGCTGGGCCGGGACCTCGAAGGATCCGCTGCGACTGATGCCCGCCCTGCGGGATCAAATCGCAGCGATCGCGAGCGGGCGGCGGTCTCCGGCGGCGGGTCGGGAGTCGCGCGCATCGCCGAGCTCGTCTCCAGCGGCGCCGGGGTGCTCGCGGTCTGCGCCGACGCGGCGCGCCGGGCGGAGCTCGCCGGCGGCGCCACCGGCCTCGCCCGCTTCAACGGCGGCGCCGGCCGCATCGCCTGCGCCCGCTGCGGCGGTGCCGCGCTTGGGGACGCCGTCGCGAAAGGAGCCGGGGGGCTCGCGCTGATCGACTACGAGACCCTCGAGCGTGGCGGCGAGCAGATCGCTCCGCACTTCGAGCACGTGGTCCTGATCGACCCGCCCCACGCGGAGGCGGTCGCGGCACTTGCCGCGCGACCGTACGCGTCGGAGCCCGGCGATAGTGCGCCGGCCGGTTTCCTGCACCGGGCCTGGACCGACGCGGAGCGGGAGTTCGCGCTCGCCGTCCGGGATGAGCGCCTCGCCTCCCGGCAGGCGATCGCCGGCGTCTTCCGTGCCCTGCGCGAGGCGGGCGAGGTGACGGGCCCGGGTCTCAGGGAGGCCCTGGGCGCCGCCGGCTCGCGCCCGCTGCCGCCGGAGGCCGCGGCCCGCTGCTTCCGGGTTCTCGCCGAGCTGGGTCTCGTTGCCGGAGACCCGGCCGGGGGCGCTGGCACGGTCGGGGTCGTATCCTCAGAGGGGACCGACCTGGAGCGCTCAGCCGCGTTCCGGGCTTACCGAAGAGACCACTCGGAGGCAGCGCTATATCTCGCAAGAGCCCAGCATCCCTAGAGCGTCGCGAGCTTCTCGCCGACCTCTTCGCCGTGATCGAGGAGTTCGACTCCTCGCCGAGCGCTGACGGCAACGGCTCCGGCGGCGGCACCGCGCTGGCCACGGCGACGATCGACCGGGCGGCGGTCGAGCGCGCCTTCGATTTCGCCTGCGACCGCCACGCCGACCAGCTCCGCCACTCGGGCGACGAGTTCATCACCCACCCGGTCGGGGTCGCCCAGGTCTGCGCCGGGATGCGGCTCGACACGGAGACGCTCTGCGCGGCGCTGCTGCACGACACGGTCGAGGACACCAGCGCCAGCCTGGAGGAGATCCAGAAGGAGTTCGGCGAGGAGATCGCCCAGCTGGTCGACGGCGTCACGAAGCTGACCGGGATGACCTTCGAGAGCCGCGACGAGCGGCAGGCGGAGAACTATCGCAAGATGATGGTGGCGATGGCCACCGACGTCAGGGTGATCCTGATCAAGCTGGCCGACCGCCTCCACAACATGCGCACGCTGGGCGCGCTGCCGAAGCAAAAGCAGCTCGCGAAGTCGCACGAGACGCTGGAGATCTACGCGCCGCTCGCCCACCGGCTGGGAATCCACGCGATCAAATGGGAGCTCGAGGACCTCGCCTTCCAGACCCTGCACCCGCGCAAGTACGCGGAGATCAAACAGCTGGTCGCCCAACAGCGCGACGAGCGGGAGAGCTACGTCTCCGACGCCGGCGTCTTCCTCGCCGAGGAGCTGGAGCAGGTCGGGATCGAGGCGCAGATCTCCGGCCGCGCCAAGCACTTCTACTCGATCTACACGAAGATGGCGAAGAAGGGCCGCGAGTTCAACGAGATCTTCGACCTCACCGCGATGCGGGTGATCGTCGGCTCGGTCAAAGACTGCTACGGCGCGATCGGCGTCATCCACTCGCTCTGGAAGCCCCTGCCCGGGCGCTTCAAGGACTTCGTCGCGATGCCCAAGGCCAACATGTACCAGGCCCTGCACACGACGGTGATCGGGCCCGAGGGCAAGCCGCTCGAGATCCAGATCCGCACCGAGGAGATGCACAAGCTCGCCGAGTACGGCATCGCCGCCCACGTCGCCTACAAAGAGGGCGGCGGCGGCGACCCGCAGCGCGAGAAGATGACCTGGCTGCGGCAGCTGGTCGAGGCGGAGGGCGAACAGGACCCGACCGAGTTCCTCGAATCGCTCAAGGTCGACCTCTTCGAGGACGAGGTCTTCGTCTTCACCCCGAAGGGCGAAGTGAAGAACCTCTCGGCGGGCTCGACCCCGCTCGACTTCGCCTACGCCGTGCACACCGACGTCGGGCACCGCACGGTCGGCGCCAAGGTCAACGGCAGCATCGTGCCGCTGCACTACCAGCTGAAGTCGGGCGACATCGTCGAGGTGCTGACGCAGAAGCAGAACCGCGGCCCCTCGCGGGACTGGCTGAAGCTGGTGCGGACCAGCCGCGCCCGCAACAAGATCCGCGCCTTCTTCAAAGAGGAACGGCGCGAGGACGCCGAGCGCAAGGGCCGCGAAACCCTCGAAGAAGCGCTGCGTACGCGCGGGATCCCGATGCAGAAGGTGAGTGGCTCGGCGCTGCTCGCGGACGTGATCCGCGAAATGGGCTACCGCAAAGGGACCGACTTCTATATCGCGCTCGGCCAGGGCAAGATCTCGACGAAGACCGCGGCCAACAAGCTGATGCAACGCCTGAAGGCGGGCGAGGCGGTCGACGAGCGGCCGGCGGGGCTGGACGGGGCCCGCGAGGACCGCGCCCGCCGCACCAAGGACGCCTCCAACTACGGGATCCGCGTCAAGGGCGTGGAGAACGTCGCCGTGCGGCTGGCCAAGTGCTGCCGGCCGGTGCCCGGCGACGAGATCGCGGGCTACGTCTCGCTGGGCCGGGGGATCACCATCCACCGCGGCGACTGCAAGAACGTGAAGGCGCTGAAAAAGGCGCCGGAGCGCTTCGTCCAGGTCAACTGGGAAGGCGAAAACGAGTCCTCCTACCGGGTCGAGCTGCAGATCGACGCCTACGACCGCACCCGCCTGCTCGAGGACCTCTCGCGCACCTTCTCGGAGGCGGGGATCAACATCATCGGCGCGTCCTGCACCACCAACCACCCGATGGTGAAAAACAAGTTCGTGGTCGAGGTGGGGGACACCGAGCAGCTGAAGCAGTGCATCTCCCGCCTCCGGAACGTCGAGTCGGTCTTCGACGCGTACCGGATAACCCCGACCGCCTGATCGACGGCGCGGTGGACGGGGTGGACCATTGGCTCTGACCGTCGCCGTCACCGGCCCCACCGGTGAGATCGGGCTGCCGCTGCTGGCCGAGCTCGAGCGCGACCCGGCGGTGGCCGCGGTGCGGGGGATGGCGCGGCGCCCCTTCGACCCGGCCGGCGAAGGCTGGGACAAGGTCGTCTATCGGCGCGGGGACATCCTCGACCGCGGCTCGCTGGCGGCGCTGTTCGACGGGGTCGACGTCGTCGTCCACCTCGCCTTCGCGATCTTCGGCGGCCGCGAGGAGACGCACCGGGTCAACCTCGAGGGCAGCCGCAACGTCTTCGAGGCCGCGGCCGCGGCCGGGGTCGAGCGGCTCGTCTACGCCTCCTCGGTCGCCGCCTACGGCTTCCACCCCGAGAACCCGCAGCCGCTGACCGAGCAGGTGCCGGCGCGGGGCAGCGAGCGCTTCTACTACTCCGCCCAGAAGGCCGAGCTGGAGACGACCCTGGACGAGGTGCTGCTGACCAGCAGCGTCGATGCCTACGTCTTCCGCCCCTGCATCGTCGCCGGCCCGCGGGCGACGATGCTGATCGCCAAGACCGTCGAGAGCGCCCGCCTCGGCGACCCGCTGCCGGTGGCGCGGCGGGCGCTCGGCAGGCTGCCGCTGGCGAAGCCGGTCCTGCCCGATCCCGGGGTCCCGATCCAGCTCGTCCACCACGACGACGTCGCCCGGGCGCTGGCGGCGGCGATCGCCGGCAGGGGAGAGCCGGGCGCCTACAACCTCGCCGGCGAGGGGGAGATCTCGATCGCCGACATCGCCCGGGCGCTCGGCTGGCGCTCCGTGCCCGTCCCCGGCCCGGCGGTCGGTCTGGGGGCCGGCCTCGCGCGGCGGCTGACCTTCCTCACTCCCCAGCTCGAGTGGGTGACCGCCGTACGCACGTCGGTGGTGATGGACGCCGGCAAGGCCCGCCGCGAGCTCGGCTGGGAGCCCCGCTTCGACGCTGCCGAGACGCTGCTGCAGACGGCGGTCGCCGCCCGCGAAGCCGGCCTGCTCGACTGAGGCCTAGGAAACGATCGTCAGCGCACCGGGGTCGGCGCGCAGCGTCACCTCGGTGCGGTCGCCGATGTAGTCGCCGTCGACCTGCAGGGGGAAGGGGCGGACGTCGCCGTCGCCGGTCTCCGAGAGCGAGGTGACCCTGCCCTCGACGACGTCGCCGAAGTGCACGACCTGGCGGTGCCGGGCGGCCGGCTTGGTGGCGCTGAAAAGGCGCGGGATCAGGGTCGGCATGTCGCGCTGGCGCGCCCGCTTCAGGACCCCGACCGAGAGCGTGCCGTCGTCGAACTCGACTCCCTCGCAGACCCGGACCGGGCGGCTCGCGAAGTAGGTGAAGGGGTCGGAGTTCTGGACGATCGCGGTCACCCCCTCGGCCGACTCGCCGCCGCTCTCGAAGCGGACCCGGACGGCGTTGTAGAGGTAGCGCCGGTAGAAGGTCGAGAGGGTCGCCCAGGTGTAGTAGTAGGGGCCGGCGGCCGCCTTCAGCCGCGGGTGCGCGTCGACCCGCTCGACCACGGTGGCGTCGATCCCGACCCCGCAGGCGAAGACGAAATGGCGGTCGCCGACCGTGCCGAGGTCGACCTTGCGCGGCTGCCAGTCGTCGACCAGGGCCAGCAGGTGCTCGGTCGCGTCGACGACGTCGTTGGGGATCCCGAGCGTGCGGCAGACGACGTTGGTCGAGCCGCCGGGGAGGACCGAGACCGGGACATCGGTGCCGGCGAGCCCGTTGGCGACCTCGTTCAGGGTGCCGTCGCCGCCGAAGGCGACGACGATGTCATAGCCGTGGTCGCGCACCTCGCGCCCGATCTCGGTCGCGTGGTTGCGCGCCTCGGTCGAGACCGCCTCGACCTCGTAACGACCCTGCAGCGCGTAGACGACGAGGTTGCGCAGGCGGTCGGAGACCGTCGTCGCATAGGGGTTGACGATGATCAGCATCCGCTTCTTCGCGGGCTTTCTCAGCTTCGGCGTGCGCACGAGCGTTGCAGCGTATTGGCCGCGGTCGCCGGGCCGTCGCCGCGTACCTAGAGGACGGTCAGCTGCAGCGCCGCGCCGATCGCTCCGCAGCCGAGGACGACGTAGAGGACGGTGAGCTTGCCGTGCCAGCGGTTGAGCGCGAGGAAGGCGCCGATCGCGAGGGCGGCGGTCCAGCCGTCGACGACGCTGGCCTCGACGATGTCGACGGTGACAGCGGCGATCAGGCCGATCACGCCCGCGGCGACGCCGAGCAGGAAGGGGCGGACACGCGGGTTCTCGGCGATCGCGACCAGGTGGCGGTGGAAGAAGATGGGGAAGAGGAAGGCGGGGAGGAAGATCCCCAGCGTCATCGCCAGCGCTCCGCCGAGCCCGCCCGCCAGATAGCCGACGAAGGTGGAGAAGATGATCAGCGGGGCGGGGAGGACGCCTCCCAGGGCGAGGCCGTCGACGAACTGGCTTTCGGTCAGCCAGTGGTGGTCGGCGACGGCGGCCTCCTGGAGGAAGGGGATCACGGTGAAGGCGCCGCCGAAGGTGAGGAGGCCGGCCTTCAGGCCCTCGAGGAAGATCTCGGCGGTGAGCGAGAGCGTCACCGCGCCGGCCACTACGGTGAGCAGAGCGGCCGCCGGCGAGACCGAGTTGGCGCGGCCGATCCAGCCCGCGGCGTTCTTCCGCAGCTCGTAGGCCAGGCCGGCCCCGAGCAGGACGAGCACGAAGGGCGCGTCGAGGAAGAGCGTGAGGGCGAAGGCGGCGACGGCGATCGCCGCCAGCCAGGCGTCGGTGACAAAGGTGCCGCTGAGCCTGACGACGGCGCGCAGGACGATCGCGCCGACCGCCGCGCTCAGCCCGTAGAAGAGCTCGTCGAGGTGCCCGGCCAGCTCCGCCTCGACGTAGAGCGCCGAGAGGCCGAGCATCAGCAGGAAGCCGGGCAGCATGAAGCCGAGGCCGGCGAGGAAGCCGCCGAGCCTGCCGCCCCGCACCCGCCCGAAGTAGACGCAGAGCTCGTGCGCCTCGGGGCCGGGAAGCACCTGGTAGACGGCCAGCGTCTTCTTGAAGGTCTCCTCCGAGACCCACCCCTCCTGGTCGACGCACTCGTGCTTGACCATCGCGATCTGCGCCGCCGGGCCGCCCCAGGCGAGCGCCCCGAACTTGAGGAAGCGGAGAAAGATCGAGCCCGGCCGTTCCACGGAGCGGGCGATTCTGGCAGGGAACCCCTCTGTAGGATCGCGATCCGTGTTACTCGGACGCGCCTCCGGAGCCTATCTATGCCTGCTGGCGATCGCCGTTGTGGCGTCGGCAACCGGCTTCGGCCAGGGAACCGGTCTCGCGGCGACCCCGGGCTGCAACGCCTTCGGCAGCCAGGCCGAGGCGCAGGACCGCTTCGGTGAGCTCGGGGGCAGTCCCGGCAACCCGGTCCCCAGGCTCGACCCCGACCGCGACGGGGTGGCCTGCGAGGGCTCGCCGGGCCCCTACAAGGGCTACGCGACCGTCGCCTACAACCCCAAGCGCGGCTTCTTCTACGGGACGGCCTCGATGCCGCCCGAGAGCGGCGGCTCCGGGTACGCCTGCCTCGAAGGCAACCGCCACTTCGACGACGGGCCGCGCCTGCTGACCCTGTTCAGAGTCAGGCCAGGCGCCGACCTGGTGGTCAGCCACGAAGTGGGGACCGCGACCAAGCCGAGCAGCGGCCGCGTCCTCTGGAAGGTCGAGAAGCCGCTCACCCCCGGGCGCTACTACGTCGTCTTCGAAGAACGGCAGCACCTGACGCCGTACGGCCCGAACCAGTGCCCGGGCTTCCGCTCCGCCGAGTTCCAGCTGCCCTAGAAAGGCTCCAGCCGGTCAGCCGGTCGCTTCGTAGCGGACCACGGCCCCGTCGTCCACTTCCCGCACCCGGCCCTCGTTGACGAGCAGGTCGGTGTGGCCGATCACCTCGGAGAGGGTCAGGAAGGCCTGGGTGACGGCGACGTTGCCCCAGATCGCCTGCGCCAGCTCGTAGCCGGTGCGCGGCTGCTCGGCGATCAGCTTGTGGATCTTCTCCTTGCGCCGCTCGTACTTCGCGAAGCGCTCGTCGATCAGCGCGACGTGGTCGACCACCGGGTCGCCGTGCCCCGGGAGGACGAACTCGATCGGCATCGCGCGCGTCCTGCGCATCGACTCGATGTAGGTGACCAGCGCCTGCATGCGCTGGGGGGAGCCGTCGAGGGGGCGGGCCAGCAGGGGATTGGAGGAGATCGTGGGCAGCAGGTGGTCGGCCCCGATCAGGATGCGGCGCTCCGCGTCCCAGAAGACGGTGTCGGAGGGGCTGTGGCCGGGGCGGTGGAGCGTCGTCAGCGTCCGCTCGCGCAGCTCGATCTCCTCGCCGTCGCCCAGCGGCCGGGTCACGGCGACGTGCGAGCCCCAGCCGCGGAAGCTGCGCGAGACGCTGCGCAGCGCCGCCGTCACTTCCTCCGGGATCCCGTTGCGCAGCATCAGCTCGACCGCGAAGCGGTCGTCGGCCTCGGCGTCCTCGTCGAAGTTGGCAAGGCGCTCGGCCGCGATCCCCAGCGCCGCGACCTCGGCACCGGAGTGCTCGGCGACGATCTCGACCAGGCCGAGGTGGTCGATGTGCTGGTGGGTGACGATCACCAGCTCGAGGTCGTCGATCGAGTGACCGCGGGCCCCGAGTTGGGCGCCGAGCTCGTCGAGCGCCTTGCCCGAGTTGGGGCCGGTGTCGACCAGGGTCAGGGGCTCGTCCTCGATCAGGTAGCAGTTGACCCGACCGACCGCGAACGGGGTCGGGATCTGGAGGCGGTGGACGCCGGCGAGCGCCGCCTGCTCCAGGGCCCCCTCCGGGGTGAGACCGGTCACGACCGGATCAGCGCGAGGACCTCGTCGCGGCGGCGCTCCATGTCCTCGCGCGAGACCAGCGACTCGAGGTTGAGGCGCAGAAGCGGCTCGGTGTTGGAGGGCCGCACGTTGAAGTGCCACTCCGGGTAGTCGACGGAGACCCCGTCGAGCTTGGCGATCTCCCCGTCGGAGTAGCGCGCCTCGATCTCCCTCATCTTCGCGTCGGGGTCGGCCACCTCGGAGTTGATCTCGCCGGAGATGAAGTACTTGGAGCGGAACTCCTCGATCAGCTCGCCGAGGCCGCGCCCGTCGAGCGAGAGCAGCTCCAGCACCAGCAGGGCCGGGATCGTGCCCGAGTCGGCGTTCCAGAAGTCGCGGAAGTAGTAGTGGCCGGAGACCTCGCCGCCGAAGGCCGCGCCCTCCTCGCGCATCCGCGCCTTGAAGAAGGCGTGGCCGACCCGCGAGAGGTCCGAGCGCCCGCCCTCGGCGGCGACCAGGTCCGGGACGGCGCGGCTGGAGCGGGGGTCGTAGAGGATCGTCGCGCCCGGGTTCTTGCGCAGGACGGAGCGGGCGAGCAGGGCGCAGATGAAGTCGCCGTCGCAGAACTCGCCGCTGCCGTCGATGAAGAAGCAGCGGTCGGCGTCCCCGTCCCAGGCGATCCCGAGGTCGGCGCCGCTGGCCCGGACCCGCTCCATGATCAGCCGCCGGTTCTCCTCCAGCAGCGGGTTCGGCTCATGGTCGGGGAACTCGCCGTCCGGCTCGAAGTACATCTCCTCCAGGTCGAGCCCGAGCTTGGCGAGGGTCGGTCCGACCATCGGGCCGGCCATCCCGTTGCCGCCGTCGACCACGACCTTCATCGGCTTCACGTTCCCCGGGTCGATGAAGGAGAGCGCGTGGGCGCGGAACTCGTCCCAGACGTCGACCTCCTCGAAGGAGCCGCCGCCGGGCGCGTGGCCGAGCCCGGCCTCGATCTCGGCCCTGACGTCGCCGATCCCGGCGTCGCCGGAGAGCGGCAGCGCCCCCTCGCGGACCAGCTTCACGCCGGTGTAGGCCTTCGGGTTGTGGGAGGCGGTGACCATCGCGCCGCCGTCGAGCTCGCGCGAGCCGACCAGGTGGTAGAGCATCTCGGTCGCGACCATGCCGGCGTCGAGCACGGTCGCCCCCTCGAAGATCAGCCCGTCGCGCATCTCCGCCGCCATCGCCGGAGCGCTGAGGCGCATGTCGCGGCCGAGCCCGACCCGCAGCTCGCCGGTCTCCTTGCCGCGCATCCGCGCCAGGACCCGAGCGAAGGCGCGCCCGATCGCGTGCGCGGTCGTCTCGTCCATCTCCGAGCCGTAGAGGCCGCGGATGTCGTACGCCTTGAAGATGCCGGCCGGGGCCAGCGGTGCCTGCTCGGTCAAAACGCCCCCTTCAGAGCCTCGTAGCTCTCCTCGATCGACTGCGGCATCACTTTGGTGTCGGCGATCACCGGCATGAAGTTGTTGTCTCCCGCCCAGCGCGGCACCACGTGCATGTGGATGTGGTGCTCGACCCCGGCCCCGGCAACCCGTCCCTGGTTGAAGCCGACGTTGTAGCCGTGCGGGCTGTAGGCCTGCTCGAGCCGGCTCATCCCCTTCTGCGCCAGCGCCATCAGCTCCGCCAGGGTCTCGGCCGGGATCTCCTGCAGGGCGCCGACGTGCTCGTATGGCGCCACCATCAGGTGCCCGTTCGTGTACGGGAAGAGGTTCAGCATCACGAAGCAGTGCTCGCCGCGGTGGACGATCAGGTTCGCCTCGTCGTCCCCCGCGGCCGGCTTGGCGCAGAAGATGCACTCCTCCTCGTTGTCCTTGGACGCGTCCTTCACGTAGGCGAGGCGCCAGGGCGCCCAGATGCGGAAATTTGCCACGGGCGCTCCATCCTATTCGCCCGATCGCCCCGACTTATGACCCCTATAAGGGTCAGAAGTCGGGGCGCGTTGCTCAGAGCCAGCCGCGGCGGCGGAACCAGGCCACCATCCCGAGCAGCAGCAGTAGCATGCTGCCGAGCACGATCCAGAACGCGGTCGCGCCGCCCTCGCCGGGCACGTGCGAGTTCATCCCCCAGATGCTCGCGATCAGGGTCAGCGGCAGGACGATCACGCTGATCGAGGTCAGCACCCGCAGGACGTCGTTGACGCGGTGGGAGATGACCGACTCGTTGGTCTCCTCCAGCGCCTCCGCGACCTCCTTGTAGTTCTCGAGCATGTCCCAGATCCGCTCGTGCGCGTCGACGATGTCGTCGAAGTAGATCTCGAGGTCGAGGTCGGTCGCCAGGTAGCGCTGCTTGACTTTCTCGAGGTCGCGCAGCACCGGCCGCTGCGGCCGGATCACCTTGCGGAAGTTGATGATCTCCTGCTTGACGTTGGAGATGTCGCGCACGACCTCCTCGGAGCGGCCGCCGAAGATCTCGTCCTCGAGCGCGTCGAGCTTGTTGCCGATCTTGCGCAGCATCGGGAAGCAGTAGTCGAAGCTGTCGTCGACGAGGCGGTAGAGCAGGTAGCCGGAGCCGCGCGAGAAGAGCTGCTCGCGCAGCTCCTCCTTGGCCCGGCAGCGCTCGAACAGGTACTCGACCGGCTGCAGCGGCGTGTTCGGGATCGTGACGACGTAGTCGGGGCCGACGAAGAGGTCGAGCTCGCCGGTGCCGAGCCGGCCGGCGGCGCGGTCGAAGACCGGGAAGTGGAGGACGATGAAGAGGTAGTCGTCGTAGACGTCGATCTTCGGCCGCTGGTTGCGCGAGAGCACGTCCTCGAGGTCGAGCGCGTGGAAGTCGAAGTGCTCCTCCAGCCAGGCCCGCTCGAGGGCGCCGGGGCGCTCGATGTTGACCCAGCGCAGGCCGGCCGCGTCGATCTGCTCGACGTTCGGGGTCTGGGGCTCAGGCGGCGCCGGCGACTCGACGAGCGCGCTGCGGCGACCAGGCCGTCGCAGCCTGGGTTTCGGAAGGTTCGGCATCGCCGGGGCTCGTTTTCTCGTCGTGCAGCGGGCTCATCTCGGTGACTAGGTTAAACGCAAGCCGTGCCTGCAAAAGAACGCGGTACGCCTGGTAGGCTTCTCCCAACATAAGCGCCACATCTAGAGGGGTGGAGGGACTGGCCCATTGAAGCCCCGGCAACCAGGTCGAACTTCGGTTCGGAACAGGTGCCAACTCCAGCAGGTCGATGTTGATGATTTTGGACCTGGAAGATGTGGGGGATGTCCGATCGGACCTCTGCCCCACAGGCGGAGGTTTTTTCATCAGAAGCGAAAAGAGGATCGGATGTCAATCGAGAGCCTGAAGTGCAAGGAGTGCGGTACCGCCTACGAGCTGGACGCCAGCTACGTGTGCGAAAACTGCTTCGGCCCGCTGGAGGTCGCCTACGACTACTCGTCGCTGGACGCCGCCGAGGTGAAGCGGCAGATCCAGGCCGGGTCGCAGGGGATCTGGCGCTACGCCGACTTCCTCCCCTTCGAGGGACGCCCCGGCGACCCCCTGGAGCCCGGCCTGACGCCGCTGCTGCGGGCCGAGCGGCTGGCTGAGCAGCTCGGGACCGAGGCGGAGATCTGGATCAAGAACGACGCCGCCAACCCCACCCACTCCTTCAAGGACCGGGTCGTCGCGGTCGCGGTGGCGAAGGCCCAGGAGCTCGGCTTCGAGACCGTCGCCTGCGCCTCGACCGGCAACCTCGCCAACGCGGTGGCCGCCCACGCCGCCGCCGCGGGCCTCGACTCCTACGTCTTCGTCCCCGCCAACCTGGAGGAGCAGAAGCTGCTCGCCACCGGCATCTACGGGACCAAGCTGGTCGGTGTGCGCGGCAACTACGACGACGTCAACCGCCTCTGCACCCAGCTCGCCGAGAGCCGGCCCTGGGCTTTCGTCAACGTCAACCTGCGGCCCTACTACGCCGAGGGCTCGAAGACGCTCGCCTACGAGACGGTCGAGCAACTCGGCTGGGAGCTGCCCGACCGGGTGGTCAGCCCGATCGCCTCCGGCTCGCTCTTCACCAAGCTCGGCCGCGGCTTCCAGGAGTGGCTCGACCTCGGCCTCGTCGAGGGCACCCAGCCGGTCTTCAACGGCGCCCAGGCGCAGGGGTGCAGCCCCGTCGCCACCGCCTTCGCCGAAGGCTGGGACGTCTGCAAGCCGCAGAAGCCGGAGACGATCGCCAAGAGCCTGGCGATCGGCGACCCGGCCGACGGCCCCTACGCGGTCGAGCACGCGCGCCGCACCGGCGGCGGCGTCGACTCGGTCACCGACGCCGAGATCCGCGAGGGCATCCGGCTCCTGGCCGAGACGACCGGGATCTTCACCGAGACCGCGGGCGGGGTCACCGTCGGCGTGCTGAAGAAGCTGGCCGAACGCGGCGAGCTCGGAGCCGGCGAACGCGTCGTCGTCTACATCACCGGCGAGGGCCTGAAGACGCTCGACGCGGCCCGCGATACGTTCCACATGCACGAGATCGACCCTGACCTCGACAGCTTCGAGGCCGAGTTCCGCCAGGAGGTAGCCGTCCGATGAGCGTCACCGTGAAGATCCCGACCCAGCTGCGCGCCGCGACCGGGGGGCAGGCCGAGGTGGAGGTCGAGGGAGCGACCGTCGGCGAGGTGCTCGACGCGGTCTTCGACGCCCACGGCGACCTGCGCGAGCGGATCACCCAGGACGGTGACCTGCGCCGCTTCGTCAACGTCTACGTCTCCGGCGAGGACATCCGCTTCCAGCAGGGCCTGGAGACGGGCATCGACGACGGCGCCGAGGTCACGATCTTGCCTGCCGTCGCCGGTGGATAGGGCATCCGGGTAGGGGTCCCACTTAACTTTTTCGATGGAGAGTCGGCCGGCTGGCGCCTCTAGGTTGATGACGAAAAAGTACAAGACGTTTCACCCCTACCCGGATGCCCTCTAAACCGCCGGTGGTCATCCTCTGTGGAGGTAGGGGGACGCGGCTGCGGGAGCGGACCGAGTCGGTGCCGAAGGCGCTGGTCGAGATCGGCGGCCGCCCGATCCTCTGGCACGTGGTGCAGATCTACGCCGCCCAGGGCTTCGACCGCTTCCTGCTCGCGACCGGGTACATGGGCGAGGCGGTCGAGGAGTTCGCCGCGGCCGAGCGGTGGCCGGACGGCGTGACGGTCGAGTGCGTCGACACCGGCCTCGACACGCCGACCGGCGGCCGCGTTGCCCGGCTCGGGGACCGGCTCGGTGGCGGGACCTTCTGCCTCACCTACGCCGACGGAGTCGCCAACGTCGATCTCGACCGGCTGCTCGAGTTCCACCGCGGCCACGGTGGCCTGGCGACGCTGACGGCGGTGCGCCCGCACCTGCAGTGGGGCGTCGCCGAGCTCGAGGGCGACCGGGTCGCCGGCTTCGCCGAGAAGCCGCGCAGCGAGCACTGGATCAACGGCGGCTTCCTCTGCCTGGAGCCGGGAGCGCTCGCCTACCTCGGCACCGACAGCGTGCTCGAGCGCGAGCCGCTGCAGCAGCTCGCGACGGACGGCGAGCTGCACGCCTTCCGCCACGAGGGCTTCTGGGACTGCATGGACACCTACAAGGACGCCGTGGTCCTCAACGATCTCTGGGCGAGCGGCGAGGCGCCCTGGCGGATCTGGGACGCCGCCCGGGCGGCGAGGTGAAGCGGGCGCTGGTCACCGGCGGCCACGGGTTCGTCGCCTCGCACCTGGCGCGGGCGCTGCTCGAGCGCGGCGACTCGGTGACCGTGCTCGACCTCCCTGCGCCGCCGCTCTCCGGCCTCGTCCTGCAGGGCGTCGCCCCCGAGGTCGAGCTGGTCGAGGCTGACCTGCGCGACGCGCACAGGGTCGCGGCGACGATCGAGGGGGCCGAGTTCGACGTCGTCTTCCACCTCGCCGCCCAGACGCTGGTCGGGCCGGCGATGGCCGAGCCGGTGGCGACCCTGGAGGCCAACGTGCTCGGCACCTGGAACCTGCTCGAGGCCTGCCGCCGCGCCGAGGTCCCGGCGCTCGTCGTCGCCTCCTCCGACAAGGCCTACGGTCCCAGCGAGGAGCTTCCCTACCGGGAGACGATGCAGCTGCGCCCCGCCTCGCCCTACGAGGCGAGCAAGGCGGCGGCCGACGCGATCGCGCTCAGCTACCGCCCGGCCTACGGGCTGCCGGTCGCGGTCACGCGCTTCGCCAACATCTACGGGGGCGGCGATCTCAACTTCTCGCGCCTCGTCCCGGAAGCCGTCGCCGCCCTGCTCGACGGCCGCCGCCCGCAGATCCGCTCCGATGGCAGCCCCGAACGGGACTTCCTCTACGTCGACGACGCGGTCGCCGCCTACCTGGCGATCGAGCACGCGGTCGGGGCCGGAGGGCCGGCGGCCGGAGAGGCGTTCAACGCCGGCGGCGAGCGGCCCCACTCGGTCGCCGAGGTGCTGGAGCTGCTCGCCGCGGCCTCCGGGACCGACCTGGAGCCCGAGTTCCAGGGCAGCGGCAACCCGGCGGGGGAGATCGACCGCCAGTACGTCGACTCGGCCAAGCTGCGCGATCTGACCGGCTGGAGCCCTGCTGTCGAGCTCCCGGAGGGCCTGACCCGTACCCTCGAGTGGTACCGCAACCACCCGGAGGCGCGTCCCTGATGTGCGGAAGATTCACGGTCACGGCCAAAGACACGAAGACGATCACCGACCGCTTCCAGGTCGAGCTGGAGAAGGCGCTGGAGCGGGGCGGCGACGGCGAGGCACCTCCGCCGAGCAAGGAGCGGGCCGAGAAGCTGGCCAAAGGCCTCAACCGCTTCAACGTCGCGCCGACGCAGGAGATCCTCACGGTGCGCTCCTCGCCCGAGCCGGAGGAGGCCGAACAGGGCGAGCGCGAGGCGCGGCTGATGCGCTGGGGACTGGTCCCGATCTGGGCCAAGGACCTCAAGGCCGGCTACAAGATGATCAACGCGAAAGCCGAGAACCTGACCAAGAGCAAGGCCTACGGCCCCCTGGTCGGCAAGTTCCGCCACCGCTGCCTGATCGTCGCCGACGGCTTCTACGAGTGGATGAAGGCCGAGGATCCGAAGCAGCCGCGGCAGCCGTGGCGGTTCACGGTCGACGGCGGCGAGCCCTTCGCCTTCGCCGGGCTCTGCACCCGCAAGCAGTGGGACGACGCCGAGGACCGCGGGTTCGACGACGGCTGGCTCTACAGCTGCACGATCATCACCACGACGCCGAACGAGGTCGTCGCTCCCGTGCACAACCGGATGCCGACGATCCTGCCGAGCCCCGAGGCCGAGGCCGCCTGGCTGAACCCGGAGCTGAGCGTCGAGGACGCGGTGGCGATGTGCGCGCCGCTCGACGGGAGCCGGATGGAGGGCACTCCCGCCAACCCGAAACTGAACAAGGTCGGGAAAGGGATCGAGGGGCCGGAGCTGCTCGTCGCCCCCGCCGGCTGAGCCTCAGCCTTCCTCCTCTTCGGCTTCCTCGGCTTCTTCTTCGGCCAGTTCTTCGCTTTCCTCTTCCGCTTCTTCGTCGATCGGCGGCGGGAAGGCCTTCAGCTCGGCGACGGTGCGGGCCGTTGCCTTGCCGGCGCTGGTCGTGAGCGTGCAGGAGAGGTCGGCGGCCGGGACCGAGCTGGTCTTCCAGACGGTGTAAAAGGGGAGCACAAGCTGCTGCTTGGGCTTGCCGCCGGCGATGAAGTATTTGAGGTTCTCGGTGCCTTCTTCGAACTCGGGCCATTCGAGCTTGACGCCGCGTTCAGTGGTGAACGACTCGAACTGCGGCGGTTCGAGGACGACCAGTTCGCCCCCGCGGGCGCTGAAGTCGACCAGCAGGGTCTCCGGCACGTCCTGGCTGAAGATGCCCGCTTCCGAGGAGCGCGGGAAGGTCGCCCGCAGGCCACCCGAGGTCTGGGCGATTTCGGTGCGCTGGCGGCTCGCGACCGTGCACAGCACCTGGCCGTCGCCGACCGGGGCGCCGGCGTCGATCTCCAGGGTCGCGCCGACCAGAAACAGCGCGTAGCCGCTGAAGTTGGAGCCGGTGGCTTCGATCTCGCCGTCGACGAGGCGCATCTGCCCGTTGCCGCCGGGCACGTCGACCGGCTTGGAGTCCGGGACCGCCGCCCGCTTCACCCACTGCAGTTCGGCGGCCTGCCCTTCGCCGGGCGAGGTGGCGAGCACCGCCGCCGCGAGGCAGGCGAAGAGGCCGACCGCGACGACGATCAGGGCGCCGCGCGGCAGGCGGCTGTCCTGCGGGGGATCGTTCACGGGCGGGACGGTATTGAACTCGGCGGGCGCTCCGCCGGCCGTGGTTTTGACCCGCCTCCGCGACGGGTAGCGTGTCGGGCGTGGCTCCCGAGCCGACGCCGCTGCACCCGCCCGCCGTCGAGACGAAGACGGCTCAGGTCCATGGCCGTGCGGTCAGCTATGCCGAGGCCGGCTCCGGCGAGATCCTCGTCCTGATCCACGGGATGGCGGGGACCGCGGAGGGCTGGGGCTCCGTGATCGAGCCGCTCGGCCTCCGGCACCGGGTGATCGCCCCGGACTTTCCCGGCCACGGCCTCTCGGCGCCCGGCGGCGGTGACTACTCGCTGGGCAGCCTCGCCAGCGGGCTGCGCGACCTGCTGCTGACCCTCGGCCACGAGCGGGCGACGCTGGTCGGCCACTCGCTCGGCGGCGGGGTCGCGATGCAGTTCACCTACCAGTTCCCCGAGATGGTCGAGCGCCTCGTCCTCGTCTCCAGCGGCGGCCTCGGTCCCGACGTGAGCCCGGTCCTGCGCGCCGCGGCGCTGCCCGGGGCGGACCTCTTCATCGCGGCGACGGCAGGGGTGGGCCGGCCGATCGGCTCGGCCCTCGGCCGCGGGCTCGGGATGCTGGGGATGCGACCTTCCGCCGACGTCGCCGAGGTGGCGCGCGGCTACGCCTCGCTCGCCGACCCGGAGCGGCGCAAGGCCTTCCTGGCGACGCTGCGCGCCGTCGTCGGCACCGAGGGGCAGCGGGTGGCGGCGCTGGACCGGCTCTACCTGGCCGAGGCGCTGCCGCTGCTGATCGTCTGGGGCGAGCGCGACCCGATCATCCCGGTCGCCCACGCCGAGCAGGCGCACGAAGCGCTGTCCGGCAGCCGCCTCGAGGTCTTCGAGGGCGTCGGCCACATGCCCCAGTGCGAGGACCCCGGCCGCTTCATCGCCACCCTCGAGCGCTTCCTCGCCGAGACGGAGCCGGCGGGCTTCGATCCCGAGGAGTGGCGCGCCCGCTTCGCGGCGGGCGGCCACTCCCCGGACTGAGCTCAGCTCGGGTTGATGTAGGCGATCGCGATCGCCATCGCGTCGTCGATCGCGTGGTGCCCTTCCGGCACGTTGTAGATCCCGTGCAGGCGGATCGTGTCGCCTTTTTTGATCGTCGAGATCGGGTTGCCCGTGCACACCCCCATCGAGGAGATGTGTTTGCGGCCGTCAAGGTGGGTTTCGTAACCCGCCCCGCCGTACCCGGCGACCGAGTTGCAGAGGAGCGATTCCCCGGCGGATTTGTTGGTCAGTTCGATGTTGATGCCGTGATCGTGGATGTGGCCCGCGGCGGCGATCAGTTTGCCGCCGAAGGTCGATTTCCAGTCGTAGTGCGTGTCGCTCAGGCCGAACGGCACGCTGATCAGCGAGTCCATGCTGCAGCCGTCGGCGTCGAGCCATACCGGCCGCAGCGCGCCGCGACCGGTGTGGTCGGAGCCGGTGGCGTACTTCCAGGTGACCCGGACTTTCACTTTTTTGCTGGTCGTTTCCCAGTTCATCAGGTCGACGACCATGTTCCAGGTCTCGCTGCTGTTGACCTTGTAGCCGTAGGGCAGCGACTGGAGGTCGATCGCGGTGCGCTCGTTGCCGGTGGCGAAGAAGCGCTCACCGAGCAGGCCCGGCCCGCTGTTGCCGCAGGTCGCGTCGGTCTTGCCGCTGGACTGGGCCATGAACACCGCGTGGTGGAGCATCGGGCCCTCTGTGATGTTGGCTTTGCTGCCGTTTTCGTAGACGAGGTCCGGCGTCGCGCCGATGATCGTGCAGCCGGTGCACGGCTTCGAGATGTTGGTCGCGATCTGGTTGGCGACCATCCCCATCGTGTCGTGGTCGTGGGGATCGCCTCCGCCGGCCGGAATCGTGTACGGGCCGTAGTCGATCGTTTTGGTCGTGATCGCTGCGCTCGCGCTCGCCGCCGGGACCAGCAGGGCCCCGAGGACGCTCGCGAGCAGGATCAACCGCTTCAGATTGGACATCTCTGAATTTCTCCCTCTCGGTAAAGGGGCACCTTCCCTTGAAGTGCCCCGAGTGCTCGAAAACCCTAGACCGTCAGGCGGAAAAGTCAACACCGATCGGTGTCACCTTTGCCGGATCCTTCGGAGGCAGGGAGAAAACGCGCCCGACAGGATTCGAACCTGTGACCTTTCGCTCCGGAGGCGAACGCTCTATCCAGCTGAGCTACGGGCGCTCACGGGGCAGCTTAGTGCAGACCTCGCTCGCCGCTACTAGGCTCGCCGGCCATGGATCTCGAGGTGATCTTCCTCGGCACCGGTGGCTCGGTGCCCTCGGCGCGGCGCTCGACGGCGAGCGTGCTGGTCGCGCGCGGGGGGGAGCGGCTGATGTTCGACTGCGGGGAAGGGACGCAGCGGCAGCTGCAGCGCTCGCTGGGGCTGGTCCAGGTCGACGCCATCTACCTCACCCACTTCCACGCCGACCACGTCCTCGGCCTGCCGGGGCTGCTCAAAAGCTACGACCTGACCGATCGCGAGACGCCGCTCTCGGTCTACGGCCCGCCGGGCCTGATCGACCTCTTCGCGATCCTGAAGCCGATCATCGGCCGGATCGGGTTCGAGACCGAGCTGGTCGAGCTGGGGCCGGGCGACGTCGTCCCGGGCGACGAGTACGAGGTCCAGGTCTTCGAAGCGGCGCACAGCGCCCGGGCCAACGGCTACGTCCTGGCCGAGCACGAGCGCCCGGGCCGCTTCGACGTCGAGGCCGCGAAGCGGCTCGGGGTGCCGGAAGGCCCGGCCTTCGCCCAGTTGCAGGCCGGGGAGGAGGTGCAGGGCGCCTCCGGTCCGGTTCACCCCGCGGAGGTGGTCGGACCGAGCCGCCCCGGTCGCACCGTGGCGATCACCGGCGACACCTCTCCCAGCCCCGCCACGGTGGCGGCGGCGGCCGACGCCGAGCTGCTGGTCCACGACGCCAGCTTCGCCGAGGAGGAGGCCCAGCGCGCCGCCGAGACCGGGCACTCGACCGTCGGCCAGGCCGCCGCGGTCGCCCGCGAGGCGCACGTGAAGATGCTGGCCCTGGTCCACATCTCCTCGCGTTACCACGTCGGCAAGGTGCTGGAGGAGGCGCAGGAGGTCTACGAACCGACGGTCGCCCCGAAAGACTTCGACACGATCGAGATCCCCTACGCGGAGAAGGGCTACCCCGAACTCGTCCCAAACGGAGCCAGGGATCGCGGCGACCAGGGGTAGGGTCTCGCGGAGCCTCCCCATCTGTTGCGACGCCGAGACCCTACCCCTGGTCGCCGCCCCCGCTGCTACGCTCCGGCCGTCCTTTAACCGGGTCCCGAGAGGCCAGGAAGGAAGCGAAAGTGAGTGAGAAGGTCGTGCTGGAGCACGATGACCTGCGGCGGACGCTGAAGCGGATCGCCCACGAGATCGCCGAGAAGAACCCCGACGCCTCCGGCTTGGCGATCGTCGGAATCCACACCCGCGGCGCCGTCCTGGCCCGCCGCCTGCACACCCTGCTGGTCGAGCTGACCGGGGCGGAGCTGCCGATCGGCGACCTCGACATCTCCTTCTACCGCGATGACGTCGGCGCCAAGGCGCCCGAGACACAGCCGGTCGTTCACGCCTCCCACATCGACTTCGACATCAGCGAGCGCACGGTCGTCCTCGTCGACGACGTCCTCTTCACCGGCCGCACGGTCCGCGCCGCGATCGAGGCGCTCTTCGACTACGGTCGCCCGCGCCGCGTGCAGCTGGCGGTGCTCTGCGACCGCGGCCACCGGGAGCTGCCGATTCGCCCCGACTACGTCGGCAAGAACCTGCCGACGGCGCGCGAGGAGAGGGTCAACGTCAGCCTCGAGGAGGTCGACGGGACCGACGAAGTGACGATCTCCGAGCAGCCGAGCCACGCGGAGGCCCTCTCGTGAAGCACCTGCTGGCGATCCAGGATCTCTCCCGCGAGGAGATCGAGGCGATCCTCGACCGGGCCGAGAGCTTCGCCGAGGTCGGGCGCCGCGACATCAAGAAAGTGCCGACCCTGCGCGGCCGCACCGTCGTCACCCTCTTCTACGAGTCGAGCACCCGCACCAGCAGCTCCTTCGAGCTCGCCGCCAAGCGGCTCTCCGCCGACCTCGTCTCGGTCAAGGCGGCCGGCTCCTCGGTCGACAAGGGCGAGTCGCTGAAGGACACGGTCGCCACCCTCTCCGCCTACGACCCGGCGGCGATCGTGATCCGCCACCCCTACGCCGGCGCTGCCCAGATGGTCGCCGAGTGGACCGAGGCGGCCGTCGTCAACGCCGGCGACGGCAAGCACGAGCACCCGAGCCAGGCGCTGCTCGACGTCTACACGCTGCGCCGCCGGCTCGGCTCGCTCGACGGCACCCGGATCTGGATCGTCGGCGACGTTCTGCACAGCCGCGTCGCCCGCTCCAACCTGATCGCCTTCCAGCGCATGGGCGCCGAGGTCACGGTCTGCGGGCCGCCGACCCTGATCCCGCGCGGGATCGAGCAGCTCGGGTGCGAGGTCTCCCACTCGCTGGACCGGGTCGGCGAGGCCGAGGTCGTCTACGCCCTGCGGATGCAGCACGAGCGCATGAACGAGAGCTTCGTCCCCTCGTTGCGCGAGTACGCCGCCACCTTCCAGATCGACACCCGCCGCCTCAACCCGCGCCAGCTGCTGATGCACCCCGGCCCGGTCAACCGCGGGGTCGAGCTCTCCGGCGAGGCGATCGACTCGCCGCAGTCGCTGATCGCCGAGCAGGTGGCGGCGGGCCTGGTCGTGCGGATGGCGATCCTCTACGAGCTGCTGGCCGGAGGAGAGCGCCCGGCACCCCTCGCCAAGGGCGACGGGACGGCAGCCGCGACCCCGATCGGACAGCCCGCGTGAGCCTCGCAGAGGCGCTCGACGTCCGCCCCGGCGAGGACGCGAACGTGGTCCTGCGCCGGGCCACCGTGCTCGACCCGGTCGCCGGCATCGGCGGCGTCCACGACGTCGTCGTGCGCGACGGCCGCATCGCCGAGCTGGCGGCGCCCGGGGAGGGTGTCGCGGAGGGCGCCGAGGCGATCGACGCCGAGGGGATGCACGCCTTCCCCGCCTTCTTCGACCCGCACGTCCACCTGCGCACCCCCGGCCACGAGCACAAAGAGGACGTCGCGACCGGGACCCGCGCCGCCGCCGCCGGCGGCTACTGCGGGATCCTCGCGATGGCCAACACCGAGCCGCCGGTCTCGACCGCGGCCGACGTCGCGGCGCTGCGCGAGCAGGCCCGCGCCGACGCCTCGGTCCCGGTCGGGTTCCTCGCCACCGTGACCCGCGGCATGCGGGGCGAGGAGCTGACGGAGATGGTCGAACTGCGCGAGGCCGGGGCGATCGGGTTCTCCGACGACGGCCTGCCGATCACCAGCGCCCGGGTGATGCTGCGCGCGCTCCAGTACCAGCGCCTCTGCGGCGGCACGATCGCCCTGCACGAGGAGGACCCGGAGCTCTCCGGGGACGGGGCGATGCACGAGGGGCCGGTCTCGGCCGCGCTCGGCCTGGCCGGCGTGCCCTCGGTCTCGGAGTCGACGATGATCGCCCGCGACGCCGCCCTCGCCGCCTACGAGGGCGCGCGCATCCACGTCCAGCACCTCTCGGCGGCGGAGTCGGTCGAGGTCGTCCGCGCCGCCAAGGCCGCCGGCGTGCAGATCAGCGCCGAGGCCAGCCCGCACCACCTCTGCCTCACCGACGAGGCGGTCCGCAGCCTCGACCCGCGGCGCCACAAGATGAACCCGCCGTTGCGCGCCGAGAGCGACCGCCAGGCCCTGATCGCGGCCCTGCGCGACGGCACGATCGAGTGCGTCGCAACCGACCACGCACCGCACCAGGCGGAGGAAAAGGAGGTGCCCTTCGAGCAGGCGGCGATGGGGGTCACCGGCCTGGAGACCGCCTTCGCCGCCCTGCACACCGAGCTGGTGCTGCCGGGGACGATCGAGCTCGGCCTCCTGGTCGAGCGGATGGCGGGCGGCGCCGCCCCGTTCTGCATCGAGCGCCCGACCCTGGCGCCGGGGTCGGAGGCGAACATCGCGCTCTGCGACCTCAGCGCCGAGTGGACGGTGGGGGAGGACGGCTACGAGAGCCGCTCGCAGAACTCCTGGTGCGCCGGCCACACCCTGACCGGGCGCGTGATGGTCACCCTGGCCGCCGGCCAGGTCGCCTACCGCCTGCGCAGCTTCTCGCTGGGGGTCGCCGCATGAGCGAGGGCTATCTGCTGCTCGAGGACGGGACCCGGCTCGACGGGCTCGCCTGCGGCGCCGAGGGGCCGGTGACCGGCGAGGTCGTCTTCAACACGGCGATGACCGGTTACCAGGAGTCGGTCACCGACCCCTCCTACGCGGGGCAGATCATCGTCTTCACCTACCCCCTGATCGGCAACTACGGCGTCAGCGCCGCGGCGATGGAGTCCGACCGCGTCCACGCCCGTGGAGTGGTGATGCGCGACGCCAAGAACCGCGAGGACGCGGCCAGCGCCGAGGGGGGCTGGCTCGACTGGCTCGCCGACTGCGGAGTCCCCGCGGTCAGCGGCGTCGACACCCGCGCCCTGGTCCGTCACATCCGCGACCGCGGCTCGATGCGCGGCGGCATCTTCCCGGCGGCCACCCCCGAGGACGAGGCGCGGGAGCGGGTCGCGGCCGAGCCCTCGATGCAGGGCGCCGACCTCGCCCGCACCGTCACCCCGCCCGAGCCGGTCCGCTTCGACGGCGACGGCCCGCACGTGGTCGGGATCGACACCGGCGTGAAGATGAGCATCGTCCGCCAGCTGCGCGAGCACGGCTGCAAGGTGACGCTCCTGCCGTGCACGAGCTCGGCGGAGGAGGTGCTGGCCGAGGGCCCCGACGTCGTCTTCCTCGCCAACGGGCCCGGCGACCCGGGCGCGCTCGGCTACGTGGTCGAGACGGTGCGCGAGATCGTCGGCAAGCGGCCCGTGTTCGGGATCTGCCTCGGCCACCAGCTGCTCTGCCGCGCGGTCGGCCTCGAGACCTACAAGCTGCCCTTCGGCCACCGCGGCGCCAACCACCCGGTCAAGGACCTGGCGACGGGCCGGATCGACATCACCTCCCAGAACCACGGCTTCGCGGTCCAGGGGCCAGGCGGGGAGCCGACGATCGACGGCGACGAGCCGGTGCGCTGGGAGACCGACTTCGGCGCCGCCGAGCTCTCCCATCTCAACCTCTACGACCGCACGGTCGAGGGCCTGGTCCTGCGCGACGTCGCCGGCGCCACCGTCCAGTACCACCCCGAGGCCGGCCCCGGCCCGCACGACGCCCGCCACCTGTTCGAGCGCTTCCTCGCCCTCGCCGGGGAGCCCGCCTGATGCCCCGCCGCGACGACATCTCCCGCATCCTCGTGATCGGCTCCGGCCCGATCGTGATCGGGCAGGCGGCCGAGTTCGACTACTCCGGCGTGCAGGCCTGCAAGGTGCTGCTCGAGGAGGGATACGAGGTGGTCCTCGTCAACTCGAACCCGGCGACGATCATGACCGACCCCGAGTTCGCGACCGCCACCTACATCGAGCCGCTGCTGCCCGGCCCGGTGACGAAGATCATCGAAAAGGAGCAGCCCGACGCGCTGCTGCCGACGCTGGGCGGCCAGACGGCGCTGAACCTGGCGATGGCGCTGCACGAGGACGGCACCCTGGAGCGGCTCGGGGTCGAGCTGATCGGCGCCGACGCGGCGGCGATCCGGCGCGCCGAGGACCGCGAGGAGTTCCGCACGACGATGACCGCGGCGGGCCTGCGCATCCCCTGGTCGGTGACGGTCGAAAGCGTCGCCAAGGTCGAGGAGATGCTCGCCGCGGGCGAAATCTCGCTGCCGGCGATCGTGCGCCCGGCCTTCACGATGGGCGGCCAGGGTGGCGGCATCGGGAACACCGAGACGGAGCTGCGCCAGGTGGTCAGCGAGGGCCTGGCCGCGAGCCCGATCAACCAGGTCCTGGTCGAGGAGTCGGTGATCGGGTGGGGCGAGTTCGAGCTCGAGGTGATGCGCGACCGCAACGACAACGTGGTGATCATCTGCTCGATCGAGAACGTCGACCCGATGGGCGTGCACACGGGAGACTCCGTCACCGTGGCCCCGGCGCAGACGCTGCCCGACCCGCTCTACCAGGAGCTGCGCGACCAGGCGATCAAGGTGATCCGGGCGATCGGGGTCGAGACCGGCGGCTCCAACGTCCAGTTCGCGGTCGACCCGGAGAGCGGCGACATCGCCGTGATCGAGATGAACCCGCGCGTCTCGCGCTCCTCGGCCCTCGCCTCGAAGGCGACCGGGTTCCCGATCGCGAAGATGGCGGCGAAGCTCGCGGTCGGCTACGCGCTGGAGGAGATCCCCAACGACATCACCCGCGCCACGCCGGCCTCCTTCGAGCCGACGATCGACTACGTCGTGACCAAGATCCCGCGCTTCGCCTTCGAGAAGTTCCCCGGCTCGGAGGGCCGCCTCTCGACCTACATGCAGAGCGTCGGCGAGGCGATGGCGATGGGCCGCACCTTCCGCGAGTCCTTCGCCAAGGCGATGCGCTCGCGCGAGCTCGACTCCGCGCCCGAGTTCCCGGCCGGCGACGAGGAGCTGCTGGCCGCGCTCGAGGTCCCCTGCGCCGAGCGCTTCGACCAGGTGCTCGAGGCCTTCCGCCGCGGGATCGACGTCGAGCGCGTCCACGGGCGCTGCCTCGTCGACCGCTGGTTCCTGCGCGAGCTCGAGGCGCTGGCCCGCGAAGGCGAGGGCAACGAGGGCCTCGTGCGCACCTACAAGGCGGTCGACACCTGCGCCGCCGAGTTCGAGGCGGCGACGCCGTACTACTACTCCGGCCACGAGCGACCCCGCGCCGACGGCACCCCGCCGGCCTCCGAGGTCCGCCGCGGCGAGCGCGACTCGGTCGTGATCCTCGGCGCCGGCCCGAACCGGATCGGCCAGGGGATCGAGTTCGACTACTGCTGTGTGCACGCGGCGATGACCGCCCGCGACCTCGGCCGCGACGCGGTCATGGTCAACTGCAACCCGGAGACGGTCTCGACCGACTACGACACCTCCGACCGCCTCTACTTCGAGCCGCTGACCGCCGAGGACGTGCTCGCGGTCTGCGAGCAGGAGCGCCCGGAGGGGGTGATCGTCCAGTTCGGTGGCCAGACCCCGCTGAAGCTCGCCCGCACCCTCGAAGAAGCCGGCGTGCCGCTGCTCGGGACCCCGGTCGACGCGATTGACCTCGCCGAGGACCGCGGCCGCTTCGGCGAGATGCTGCGCCGGCTCGGGATCAAGCACCCGCCCTACGGCACCGCCTACTCCGCCGTCGAGGCGGCGAAGGTTGCCGAGGAGGTCGGGTTCCCGCTGCTGGTCCGGCCCTCCTACGTGCTCGGCGGCCGGGCGATGGAGATCTGTTACTCGCTGGAGAACCTCACCGGGTACCTCGATCAACACCTCTCCAAGGACCAGGAGCACACGCTGCTGCTCGACCGCTTCCTCGAGAACGCGATCGAGGTCGATGTCGACGCGCTCGGCGACGGCGAGGAGGTCTACGTCGCCGGGATCATGCAGCACGTCGAGGAGGCCGGGATCCACTCCGGCGACTCGGCCTGCGTGATCCCGCCGCTCAGCCTCGGCGAGGAGATGCTGGAGGAGATCCGCGCCACCACCCGCCGCATCGCCCTGGAGCTGGGCGTGATCGGCCTGATCAACATCCAGTACGCGGTCGCCGCCGGCGAGCTCTACGTGATCGAGGCCAACCCGCGCGCCTCCCGCACCGTGCCCTTCGTCTCGAAGGCGATCGGGGCGCCGCTGGCGAAGCTGGCGGCCCGGCTGATGCTGGGTGAGAAGCTCGCCGACCAGGAGCTGCCGGATGGGCCGCTCGAGCACGTCAGCGTCAAGGAGGCGGTGCTCCCCTTCGCCCGCTTCGCCGGCGCCGACTCGGTCCTGGGCCCGGAGATGAAGAGCACCGGCGAGGTGATGGGCATCGCCGCCGACTTCCCGACCGCCTTCGGCAAGGCCCAGTCGGCCGCCGGGGTGCGGCTGCCGAGCGAGGGGGCGGTCTTCATCACGGTCACCGACACCGACAAGCCGGCGGCGACCCAGCTCGCCGCCCGCTTCCACGACCTCGGGTTCGAGGTGATCGCCACCGGCGGCACCGCCCAGGCGATCGAGCGGATGGGCGTCCCGGTGACCCGGATCAACAAGATCCAGGAGGGCTCGCCGCACGTCGTCGACCTGATCCGCAAGCGTCGCTGCGATCTCGTGATCAACACGCCGAGCGGCTCCGGCGCGCGGGCCGACGGCTACGAGATCCGCACCGCCGCGGTCCGCCACGGCATTCCCTGCATCACGACGATGACCGGCGCCACCGCCGCCGCGCGGGCGATCGCCGCCGGCCACGACGAAGACGCCGAGGTGCGCAGCCTGCAGGAGATCCACGGCGGTCGGACGCGGGCCGCGCAGCCGCGATGAGCGCCCCGTTCGGCCGGCGCCTCTGCGCGGTCGGCGATTCGCGGTCCTCCGGCGGCTACCGGGTCTTCTCGCTGCTCGACCGCGAGGGCCCCGAGCCGGCGCCGGGCCAGTTCTACATGCTCGCCGCGGAGACCGGCTGGGGCGAGGACGGGCGGCCCTTTCTGCCGCGGGCGATCTCGGTCGCCGAGACCGGGCCCGCGGCCGACGGGCTCCGGCTCGACTTCCTGATCGAGGGGATCGGCCCCGGCACCGACCGGCTCTGTGCTCTGGAGGAGGGGGAGGGGGTCTGGGTGACCGGCCCGCTCGGCAACGCCTTCACCGATCCCCGCGAGGCCAACCCAGACGCCGCCGGGGCGATCCTGGTCGGCGGCGGGATCGGTGTCGCTCCGCTCGCCCTGCTGCGCCGCCGCCTCTCCGAGCAGGGGGTGCCGCTGCGCGTCCTGCTCGGCTTCCGCGACCGCGACCATTCCGGCGGCCTGGACCTCTTCTGCGGCAGCGGCGGCGACCTCTGCCCGGAGGTCCGCCTCGCCTCCGAGGACGGCCACGCCGGCCACCGCGGCTACGTCACCGACCTCCTGGCCACGATGCTCGCGGGCGACGACGCCGGCAGCGCGGTCGTCTACTCCTGCGGTCCCCCGGCGATGCTGGAGGCGGTGCGGGCGATGTGCGCTGCCGAGGGCGTGACCAGCGAGCTGGCCCTGGAGTCGCCGATGGCCTGCGGCTTCGGCGCCTGCTTCGGCTGCGCGGTGCCGAAGCCGGACGGGGGGTACCTCCGCCTCTGTCTCGACGGGCCGGTCTTGCGCGGCGACCAGGTCGCCGAGGTCACCCATGCCTGACTTCTGCGGGGTCGAGCTCGCCCACCCGGTGATCAACGCCTCGGGCACCTACGACGCGATCGCCGCCCGGCGCGTGTTCGGCGACGCCCTGCTGGAGGACTTCCCCTTCTCGGCCTTCGTCTCGAAGACGATCACCCCGGAGTCGCGCGCCGGCAACGCCCCGCAGCGGATCTGGGAGACCCCGAGCGGGATGATCAACTCGATCGGGCTCCCCAACAAGGGGCTGGACGGGTTCTTAGCCGAGGACCTGCCCCGGCTGGCCGAGCTGCCGGTGCCGCTGATCGTCTCCGTGATGGGAACGAGCCGGGAGGAGTTCACGCGGCTCGTCCGGGGGGTCGGCGAGCGGGACGAGGTGGCGGCGATCGAGCTCAACGTCTCCTGCCCCAACGTGCACTCCGGCCTGATCGTCGGCGAGCAGCCGACCGAGACCGCTTCGCTGCTCGAAGCGTTGCGGCCGCTCACCCCGAAGCCGTTGATCGTGAAGCTGACGCCCAACGTCGCCGACCCGGCGTCGGTGGCGATCGCCGCCGAGGAGGGCGGGGCGGACTCCGTCTCCCTGATCAACACCCTGAAGGCGACCGCCGTCGATCCCGTGACCGGAGAGCCGGGGATCGCCGCCGGTCACGGCGGGCTTTCGGGGCCGGCCGTGCGCCCGGTCGCCCTGCAGCAGGTTCGCGCCGTCGCCACCGCCGTCGGCGTCCCGGTGATCGGCATGGGGGGGATTTGCAGCGGTGCCGACGCAGCGGAATTCCTCGCCCTCGGCGCTCGCCTGGTGGCGGTCGGGACCGAGAGCTTCCGCGATCCCAGAGCGGGCTCGCGGGTCGCTGCGGAGTTGGCGCAGGCGGCTTCCAGGCAGGCCCAGGCCGCGGGCGTACTCGACCTCGAGTAGAGGTTGAGGTGAATTTGGGCCGAATCCGGCCGGATCGACTTGCGTGCACCCGAGCCGCGGCTATACTCGCCGCGCGCACATGCCTGCCCCACCAGTCAAACTCTCAACCGCAGCGCCCGAGAGGTCCCTCGATCAGCGGATGGAAGCGCTCAAACGCGCCAACGACATCCGCACCGCCCGGGCCAAGCTGAAGAAGGACCTGAAGGCAAGCCGGGCCAGCATCCACGCGATCCTGCTCGACCCGCCCGAGTACGTGCTGACCGCGAAGGTCTTCGACATGCTGCTCGCCGTTCCCAAGTACGGCCGGGTCAAGACCAATCGCATCCTCAACCAGTGCCGAATCTCGCCGTCGAAGACGATCGGCGGCCTCTCCGAGCGCCAGCGCACCGAGCTCGTCTCCCTCCTGCGCCGCTAGACCGACCGCCGCGCCGGTCAGTATCCGCGGCCGTCATGTCCAAGGTCTTCGTCATCACCGGGCCCTCCGGGGTCGGCAAGGGAACGCTGATCAAGGAGCTGCTGCAACGGGTGCCGGACCTGGAGCTCTCGATCTCGGCGACCACGCGCGATCCGCGCGAGGGGGAGGTCGACGGGCGCGACTACCACTTCCTCACCGCCGAGCAGTTCCAGCGCCGGATCGAGGAGAAGGACTTCCTCGAGTTCGCCTCCTACAGCGACAACCACTACGGGACGCTGCGCTCCGAGGTCGATCGGCGGCTTTCCGCCGGCCGCTCGGTCGTGCTGGAGATCGAGGTGCAGGGCGCCCAGCAGGTCCGCGCTGCCGAACCGGACTCGATCCAGATCTTCATCGCACCCCCCGATCCGGCGGTCCTGCGCGAACGCCTGCAGTCGCGGGGAACGGACTCCGCCGCGGCGATCGACGCCCGGCTCAAGGTCGCGAGCATGGAGCTGGCCGCCCAGGGGGACTTCGACCACCGCGTCGTCAACGACGACCTGGCCCGGGCGGCGGCCGAGCTGGAGGGGATCGTGCGCGCCGAGCTCGGCCTATCACTAGACTCCCCAGCCGAATGATCAAACCACGCGTAGACAAGCTCCTGGAGCACACCGATTCCCACTACGCCGCCGTCGTCGTCTCGGCGAAGCGCGCGCGTCAGATCAACAGCTACTTCCACAACCTCGGCGAGGGCGGCTTCGGGGAGTACCCGCCGCCGATGGTCGAGGTCAACGCCGAGAGGAACTACCTCTCGATGGCGCTCGAGGAGCTTGCCGAGGGCAAGCTCAAATACGAGTACCGCTCCTAGCGACCGCGCTGGGAGCTCCCTGAGGGGAGGCAGCGAATGGCCCGAATCCTGCTTGGCGTCAGTGGTGGGATAGCCGCCTACAAGGCTTTGGAGCTGGCCCGCCTGGCGACGCTGGGCGGTCACGGCGTGCGCGTGCTGATGACCGAGACTGCGACGCGGTTCGTCGGCGCCGCCTCCTTCGAGGGCATCGTCGGCGCCCCGGTGCTGATCTCCGAGTTCGAGCGCGACCCGATGCGCGGCGCCTTTCCCGGCGAGGGCGAGCCCGGCCACGACCCGATCGGCCACCTCGAGCTGGCCGGCAACTGCGACGTCTTCCTGGTCGCTCCCGCCTCCGCCAACACGCTCGCCAAGCTGGCGGCCGGGAGCGCCGACTCGATGCTGACCACGTCTTTCCTCGCCTGTGTCGCGCCCCGCCTGGTCGCGCCGGCGATGAACGACCGCATGTACGCGGACGCGGCGACGCAGGCCAACCTGGCGACGCTGCGCGAGCGCGGGGTGGAGGTGATCGAGCCGGACGAGGGCAAGCTCGCCTCGCGGGGCGAGCACGGCCGCGGCCGGCTGCCCGACCCCGCGCGCCTCCTGGCCCGGGTCGAGGCGGCGCTGCCGGGCGGCGAGCGCCCCTGGGACGGCCTGCGCGTCCTCGTCACCGCCGGCGGCACCCGCGAGCCGATCGACCCGGTGCGGTTCATCGGCAACCGCTCCAGCGGCCGCATGGGCATCGCCCTCGCCGCCGCCGCGGCGCGGCGCGGGGCCGAGGTGACCCTGATCGCAGCCAACGTCGCCCTGCCCGAGCCGGCCGGCGTGCGCCGCATCGACGTCGAGACCGCCGAGGAGCTGGCGGCCGCTTCCCGGACCGAGTTCCCCGGCAGCCACCTGCTGCTGATGGCGGCGGCGCCGGCCGACTTCCGGCCGGTCCAGGCGGCGGCCGGCAAGCTGAAGCGAGAGGACGGCCTGGACCTCCAGCTCGAGCCGACCGAGGACATCCTCGCCGGCCTCGCCGCCGACCGCTCGCCTGGCCAGGTCGTGGTCGGGTTCGCGGCCGAGCACGGTGGGGAGGGCCTGGAGCGCGCCCGCGCCAAGCTGGCCCGCAAGGCCGTCGACCTGATCGTCCTCAACGACGTCTCCGACCCGGCGATCGGGTTCGAGAGCGAGGAAAACGCGGTGACGCTGGTGTCCGCCGACTCCGAGACCGCCGTCCCGATCGCCGCCAAGGACGAGATCGCCGAGGCGATCCTCGACCGCGTCGCCGGCCTCCGCGCCTCAGCCCCGGCCGAAGCCTGAAGCCTTTGACGTGCTCCGGCACGTAAAAGGCTTCAGGCACGGGCGGATTGCTGCGCGATGACGGTCCGCAGCGTCCGGGCGACGTAGGCCGGTTCGTCCTGCACCTGCGCCGCGGTGAAGCGCAACGCGCGCAAGCCCGCGGCGGCGTGGACCTGCTCGCGCTTCAGGTCCCGGGCCTGCTGGCCGGGAGTGCGGTGGTAGCGGAGCCCGTCAGTCTCGACCACGAGGTCGAGCTCGGGCCAATGGAAATCGACGCGGAACCCGTTTACCCGGGCCTGGGTTCGCGGGGTGGGCAGGCCGGCCCTGTCGACCAGGGAGAGAAAGCGCCGCTCCAGATAGGACTCGGTGGGTGCGAAGGTCGGACGGTCGAGGAGCCGCCGCAGGCGCCCGGCGCCCGGCCGGGTCGGGGTCGCCTCAATCGCAGCCCGCAGCGATTCCGGGTCGATCAGTCCGAGGCGGTCCGCAGCGTTCACGGCACGCTCGATCCGCTCGGTCCCTCCCCGCGAGGCGAGGTCGATCAGCGTGGTCGCGGGGCTGGTGACCGGGATCCCCCGGTGCTCTCGCCGGTCCGCGGCTCGCTGGGTGGCGTGCCGGCGTACCCGTACCCCGGGGCGGCGCCGGCAGAGATGATCCGGCAGCACGATTTCGACGACGCTCGGCTCCCGCTCGGTCAGTTTCCACAGCGCCGCGGCGCTGCCGTGTCCGAGCAGCGCCTCCGGTCCGCAGCTCAGCACCGCGGCCATCCACCTGCCCAGCTTGGTGACCTCGGGCCTGCCGACGGCATAGACCCCGCGCCACAGGGGGTGCAGGCGCCCGCGCTCGATCCGGTGCTGGATCGCCTCCCGCGTGAAGCCCACGCCGAGCAACTGCGCGCGCGTGACGACGCCGTGCTGGTCCCTCGTCAGGTCCCAGATCTCACCTCGGTCGGACTGAAGCCTTTTGACGTTCCACGGCACGTATAAGGCTTCAGGGGCGAAGGTTCTCCCCCCAGGTAAGCGCCGGGCTATACTGGCCCTAACTTTTCCACGTATTTCAGTGTCGAGAAGTGGGCCTGGCCCACTTTTTTTTCGGCCCGAATCAGGCATGAACGACCTTCAGCAGAGCATTCAGGAGCAGCTTTCCGAGCTTGACTCGGAGCTCGACCTGGTCGCCCTCGAGCGCCCGGGCACCGAGTCGCTGCGCCTTTTCATCGACCATCCGCAGGGCGTCGACCTCGCCCTCTGCGAACGGGTCACGAGGCACCTCAACCACCTGCTGGTCGAGTACACGCTCGAGGTTTCCTCGCCTGGTCCGAAGTACCGTCGCCCCAGCACCGATTCCGAGAGCAAGGAGCAAGTTCAGTGAGCAAGGAAATCGTCGAAGCGATCAAAGCGCTCGAGCAGGAGAAGGGAATCTCCGCCGACAAGCTGATGGACGCCCTTCAGGACGCCTTGCTCTCCGCCTACAAGAAGACGCCGGGAGCGGCGAAATACGCCCGCGTCGACCTCGACCACGAGACCGGCGACTACCTCGTCTTCGAACTGATCCTGCCGCCGGAGCTGGAGGAGAAGCTGTTGGCCGAGGCGGCCGAGCAGCAGGAGGAGCCCGAGGTCGATCCCGAGACCGGCGAAATGCGCGAGCCCGAGGACCCCGAGCTCGACCCGGAGATGATCGCTCCCTACGAGGACCAGATCGAGACCCGCGACGTCACCCCCGAAGACTTCGGCCGCATCGCCGCTCAAACCGCCAAGCAGGTGATCCTGCAGAGGATCCGCGAGGCGGAGCGGCAGATGATGTACGACGAGTACCAGGACCGGGTCGGCGAGCTGATCACCGGGATCATCCAGCAGTCCGACAAGCGCTACACGCTGGTCCAGCTGCGCGAGCGGGTCGAGGCGCTGCTGCCGAAGTCCGAGCAGGTCTACAACGAGCGCTACGACCACGGGATGCGGGTCAAGGCCGTGATCACCGACGTCTCCGACTCGACCAAAGGGCCGGCGATCGTCGTCTCGCGCCGCAGCCCGGAGCTGATCAAGAGCCTGTTCGAGCTCGAGGTGCCGGAGATCGCCGACAAGCTGGTCGAGATCGTCGGCGTCGCCCGCGAGCCGGGCTACCGCTCGAAGATCGCCGTCGTCTCCCACGCCGACGGGGTCGACCCGGTCGGCGCCTGCGTCGGCCCGCGCGGGTCGCGGGTGCGGATGGTCGTCTCCGAGCTGCGCGGCGAGAAGATCGACATCATTCCCCACAACGACGAGCCCGCTCGCTTCGTCGCCAAAGCGCTCTCGCCGGCGCGGGTGCGCGAGGTGATCGTCGACGACGACGAGCGCCAGGCGACGGTGATCGTCCCCGACGACCAGCTCTCGCTGGCGATCGGCCGCGACGGCCAGAACGCCCGCCTCGCCGCCCGCCTCACCGGCTGGCGGGTGGACATCAAGTCCGAGACCGAGTTCTCCTCCGAAGAACAGGAGATGGAGATCGAGGGCGAGGAAGCCTTCGACGGGCGCTGCATGGCCCTGCTCTCGAACGGCCGCCGCTGCCCCAACGCGGCGATCCCCGGTTCGACCTACTGCGGGCTGCCCGCCCACCAGGCGCTCTCGCGCTTCGAGACCAGCCAGGTCGCCGTGCTCGGCGACCTGCCGGAGGCCGAGGTAGCGATCCTCGCCGACCCCGACGCCGACGAGGGGCAGGTCGAGGAGATCGTCGCCCGCGCCCTGGCGAACTTCACCGAGCCCGAGGAGGCGCCCGCCGAGACGGCCGACGAGGTCGCCACGGAGGAGGCGATCGAAGAGGACATCGCCGAGGAGGCGCGCGAAGCCGAGGAGGTCGTCGGGGAGACCCTCGACGACGACCCCGAGGCGGGGGCTGCCGCCGAGGTGGCTGCCGAGGACGCGCCCGCGGCGGAGGCTCCGGCTGAGCAAGCCGAGCAGGTACCCGAGGAGGCGGAGCAGGCTTAGTGGCTAAGAAGCGGGTTCACGAGATCGCGAAAGCGCAGGGCGTCAGCTCGAAGGAGCTTCTGGCTGCCCTGAAGGCCGCCGGGATCGAGGCGAAGGCCGCCGCCTCCAGCGTCGAGGAGGCCGATGCCGTGAAGGCGATCGCGGCCGCCAAGGGCAATGGCGGCGCCGGGGCGACGAAAGCGGCGCCGAAGGAAGCCGCCGCCCCGCAGGCCGAGGCGGCACCCAAGCCGAAAGCCAAAGCCAAAGCCCCGTCGCCCTCCGCGTCCGCTCAGGCGCCGGCGCCGCCGAAGTCCCAGACCTCGACCAAGCCGGTGCGCCCGGCCGGCTCCCAGCAGGGCGCCGGTGGGGGCGGCGGCGCATCATCGAAAAAACGCCGGGTCGTGATCGACTCGCAGGCCGCCCGCCGCGACCAGATGGGCGGACCGCCGCCGCAGCGCCCGCCCCGCCGCCGCGGCGGCCGCCGCCGCAAGCCGCTGCTCGAGGAGCCGCCGGCCCAGCCGGACACGCCCGTCGAGCCCGAGGCGACCAAGGTCAACTCCGGCGCCACCGTGCGCGAGGTGGCCGAGTCGCTGGGCCTGGCCCCGGCCGAGGTGATCAAAAAACTGATGATGATGGGCGAGATGGCGACGCTCACCCAGACCCTGACCGACGAGTCGATCAGGGCGATCGCCGACGAGTACGACCGCAAGCTGGAGATCGTCTCCGCCGCCGACGAGGAGCCGGAGGAGCCGCAGTTCGAGGACGCCGACGAGGACCTCGCGCACCGCCCCCCGGTGGTGACGATCATGGGTCACGTCGACCACGGCAAGACCTCGCTGCTGGACGCGATCCGCGAGACCGAGGTCGCCGCGGGCGAGGCCGGCGGGATCACCCAGCACATCGGCGCCTACCAGGTCCATAAAAACGACAAAACGATCACCTTCCTCGACACGCCCGGTCACGCCGCCTTCACGGCGATGCGCGCCCGCGGTGCCAAGGTGACCGACGTCGCCGTCGTCGTCGTCGCCGCCGACGACGGCGTCATGCCCCAGACGAAGGAGGCGATCGACCACGCTCGGGCCGCCGACGTGCCGATGCTGATCGCCGTCAACAAGATCGACAAAGAGGGCGCCAACCCCGAACGGGTCCGCAACGAGCTCGCCCAGGAGGGCATCACGCCCGAGGAGTGGGGCGGCGACACCGTCTTCGCCGAGGTCTCGGCCAAGACCCACGAAGGGCTCGACAACCTGCTCGACATGATCCTGCTCGTCACCGAGCTGGAGGAGCTCTCGGCCAACCCCGGGGCACCCGCCTCGGGGACGGTGATCGAGTCCCAGCTCGACCCCGGCCGCGGGCCGGTGGTGACCGTGCTGGTCCAGCGCGGCACCCTCCGGGTCGGCGACTCGCTGGTCGCCGGTCCGCAGTGGGGCCGGGTGCGGGCGATGCAGGACTTCACCGGCGAGCGGGTCGAGGAGGCGGTTCCCGGCATGCCGGTCGAGGTGCTCGGCTTCGACGGCGTCAGCGACGCCGGGGAGTTCGTGCAGGCGGTGGACAACGACCGCCAAGCGCGCCAACAGGCCCAGGAACGCGCCAACCGCCTCAAGACCGAGGCCCTGGCCCGCCGTCAGGCGCGCAAGGTCAGCCTCGACGAGGTCTTCGCCCGCGTGCAAGAGGGCGAGATCAAGGAGCTCAACATCGTCCTCAAGGCCGACGTCGCCGGCTCGCTGGAGGCGCTCCAGGACGAGATCGCCAAGGTGCCGCAGGAACGCGTCGGGATCAACATCATCCACTCGCAGACCGGCGGCATCAACGAGTCCGACGTGATGCTGGCCTCGGCCTCCGACGCGATCATCATCGGCTTCAACGTGCGGCCGCTCGCCGACGCCCGCCGCGCCGCCGAGCGCGAGGGCGTCGACGTCCGCGCCTACTCGGTCATCTACAAAATCACGGAGGACCTGCGCAACGCGATGGAGGGCCTGCTGGAGGCCGTCGAGGTCGAGGAGACGATCGGCGAGGCCGAGATCAAACAGACCTTCAAAGCCTCGAAGGTCGGCCGCATCGCCGGCTGCATCGTCACCGACGGCAAGGCCGTCCGCACCGCCAGCGTGCGCCTGATTCGCGAGGGCACGGTGATCTGGACCGGCCAGCTCGGCTCCCTGCGCCGCTTCAAAGACAACGTGCAGGAAGTCGAGGAAGGACAGGAGTGCGGCATCGTGCTCGACGGCTACGCTGACGTCAAGGAGGAAGACGTGCTCGAGTTCTTCCAGACCAAACAGGTCGAGCAAACGCTGGAGTAGGATGCCCGGCGCTCGCATGCGTCGCATCAACGAGGTGCTGCGCGAGGTCGTAGGCGCCGCGATCTCAAGCGACCTGAGCGACCCCCGCATCGGCTTCGTCACCGTGACCTCGGTTGAGACCAGCCCCGACCTGCGCACCGCCAAGGTGTACGTCAGCGTGCTCGGCAGCGAGGAGGAGCGCGAGGCGACCCTGAGCGGCCTGCGCTCCTCCCACGGCGTGCTTCAGACCCGGATCGCGGCGGAGACGCGGATGAAGCGGACCCCGACTTTGACCTTCCACTACGACGACACGATCGAGCAGGGCGTGCGGATCTCCCAGATCCTCGACGAGGAGCCTGCCGACCAGGGGGAGAGCCGGTGAGCGGGGGGATCGTCGCCGCCTCGGACCTGGAGCGGGTCAGCGCCGAGCTGCGCGCCCGCGACCGTTTCCTGCTGACCGCCCACGAGGGCCCCGACGGCGATGCGCTCGGCTCGCTGCTCGGCATGCACAAGCTGCTGACCCAGCTCGGCAAGGACTCGGTGATGTTCCTCGCCGCCAAAGAGTTCCCGCTGCCGGTCGAGTACCGCTTCCTGCCGCTGGAGGAGGTCTTCCACGAGCCCCCGGCCGACATGGCCGACCGCACCGTGGTCTTCCTCGACTGCGGCAACATCGACCGCATGCCGGTCGATTTCCTCACCGCCGAGGGCAACGAAATCATCAACATCGACCACCACCACGACAACACCCGCTTCGGCGACTTCAACCTGGTCGACGTCGACGCCTCCTGCACGGCGGAGATCGTCTACGACCTCGCCGTCCTGCTCGGTGCCACGATCACCCGCGAGATGGCCTCGGCCCTCTACGTCGGGCTGATCACCGACACCGGCAAATTCATGTACGAGAACACCAACGCCCACACCCACCGGGTGGCGGCGGAGCTGATCGACGCCGGCGTCGACATCGACGACACCTACCGTCGCCTCTACGAGCACGTGCCGATGGAGAAGCTGCAGCTGGTCGTGCGCGCCCTGCAGAAGATCCAGCGCCACTGCGACGACCGCCTCGTCGTCACCAACATCACCGCCGCCGATTACGAGGCGACCGGCGCCGGCGAGGAGATGACCGAGGGCGTGATCGACCACCTGCGCTCGATCGACGGGGCCAAGGTCGCCGCCGTGGTCCGCGACCTCGGCAACCGCGGGCGCGCCGCGCGCAAGGTCAGCCTGCGCTCCAGCGAGGGCGAGGTCGACGTCTCCGCGATCGCCCGCAAGCGCGGGGGAGGGGGGCACAAGCGCGCCGCCGGGTTCTCGACCGACCTCGAGCTGGAGGAGCTGGTCGCCTTCCTCGCCGCCGAGGTCACCGCCCAGCTGGGGACTTGAGCGTGGCCGACGGCGCTTTCGCGGGTGCGGTCCTGCTCTACGACAAGCCGGCCGGGGTCACCTCCCACGACGTCGTCGCGAAGGTGCGGCGCGAACGCAACTGCAAGGCGGGGCACGCCGGCACGCTCGACCCGTTCGCGACCGGCCTGCTGCTGGTCCTGCTCGGCAAGGCGACGAAGCTGCAGCGTTTCCTGGTCGGGCTGCGCAAGACCTACCTGGCGACGGCCCGGCTCGGCTGGCGCTCCAGCACCGGCGATCCCGACGGGGACCTGACCGAGACCGGGAACGTGCCCGCCTCGCTGGCGCTGCCGACCGGCACCGTTCGCCAGCGCGTGCCGATGACCTCCGCGGTGCGGGTAGGCGGCGAGCGCCTCTACAAGAAGGCGCACCGGGGCGAGACGGTGCAGACGCCGGAGCGCGACGTCGAGGTGCACCGGGCCGAGCTGCTGTCGAGCGGCGACGGGCTCGCGCGGTACGAGATCGAGTGCTCTGCCGGTACCTACGTCCGCACCCTGATCGAGACGCTCGACGACGCCTACTGCGCGGAGCTGAGGCGCACGGCGATCGGGCCCTTTCGGGTCGAGGACGCCGGCGAGGAAGTCGCGGCGGCCCGCATCGGCGAGCTGGTGCCGGAGGCGGAGGCGGCGCTGCGATGAGCATCCGCGTCACCTCGCTGCCCGACGCCGAGCCGCGGCCGCGCCACGTCGCGATCGGGACCTTCGACGGCGTCCACCGCGGTCACCAGGCGGTGATCAAGGGCGCCGACACGGTGCTGACCTTCGACCCGCACCCGCTCGAGGTCCTGCACCCGGCGGCGCTGCCGAAGCTGATCATGCCCTTCTCGGTCAAGCGCGACGTGATCCACGGGCTCGGAGTCGAGGAGCTGGTGGTGATCCCCTTCGACGAGGAGTTCGCCCACCGCTCGGCCGAGGACTTCATCGCGCACGTCCTGGTCGAGAAGCTGGGGGCGGAGAAGGTCTCGGTCGGCGAGAACTTCCGCTTCGGCGCCAAGGCGAAGGGCGACCCGGCGATGCTGGCCGCGCACGAGGAGTTCGAGACCCGGGTCGTGCCGCTGGTCGAGGTCGACGGCGAGACCGTCTCCTCGACCCGGATCCGCGCCCTGGTCGCCGCCGGGGACATGGAGGGCGCGCGCCACTGCCTGGGGGCCCCGTTCATGGTCGAGGGCACCGTGGTCAAGGGCGACCAGCGCGGCCGCGAGCTCGGCTTCCCGACCGCCAACATCGTCCCCGACGACCGCCTCGCGATCCCCGGCCACGGCGTCTACGCCGCCTTCGCCGACGGCGTTCCCGCCGCGGTCAACGTCGGCATCCGGCCGACCTTCGAGACGGGGCGCGGGGTCCTCATCGAGACCTACCTGATCGACCGCGAAGAGGACCTCTACGGCCACGAGCTGCGGGTCGCCTTCGTCGAGCGCCTGCGCGGCGAGAAACGCTTCGCCGCCGTCGAGGACCTGATCGCCCAGATGCACCGCGACGTCGAGGATGCGAAACGCGTCTGCGCGGGGTTCACCACGACGTAGACGCTGTTATTCGCAGGAATCGCCGCCGCCGTACCGAAAACGTCGGCGACCGATGATGGCGGAGCTGAGAGATCTCTGTAAATCCGCTCTCGCAGGGGAGAGCGTCGCGGTGGCCGCCGCCCTGCTCATGGCGCTCGCCGTGTACTTCTTCCTGCAGACGCTGGTGGAAGCGCTTATCGGCCCAGCCATTGCCGCTCTATTTGGGGAGCCGAGCATCTATCTGCTCAGTTTTACGGTCAACCACAGCGAATTCGCCTACGGAAGCGCGCTTGCGGGGCTGATCCTGCTCGTGTTGGCCTTCGCCGTGGTCGTCTTTTTCAGCCGGGCCCGTCGAAGCGCCGAGAGCGATTCAACCGAAGCTTGAGCGCGCCCTTCTGTGCTAGCTTCCAGCGAGCCGTGACCCCCGGGTGCACGGCTTTTTTGAGACAGCTATGAGCCTGACCAAAGAGAAAAAGAACGAGCTGATCGGCAAGTACGGCCGCGCGGACGGGGACACCGGCTCCGCCGAGGTCCAGATCGCGCTCGCCACCGAGCGGATCAACGAGCTCACCGAGCATCTGCGCACCCACGCGAAAGACCATCACTCGCGCCGCGGGCTGCTGATGCTGGTCGGCAAACGGCGCCGCATGCTGCGCTACCTGGAACGGACCGACCTCGAGCGCTACCGCGCCCTGGTCGCCGATCTCGGCCTGCGCCGATGATCGCCGCCGGCGAGCCGGCACCCGACTTCACCCTTCGCGACCAGGACGGCGAGAAGGTCTCCCTCGGCGACTACCGGGGCCGCAAGGTGCTCCTCGTCTTCTACCCGCAGGACTTCAGCCCGGTCTGCTCGGACCAGCTCTCGATCTACCAGGAGGTTAAGCCGGAGATCGCGGCCAAGGGCGTGGAGCTGCTCGGGATCAGCGTCGACCACCCCTGGGCGCACAAGGCCTTCCAGGAGAAGCTGGGCGTCGACACCACCCTGCTGGCGGACTTCCACCCGAAGGGCGAGGTCGCCCAGGCCTACGGCTCCTATCTCGAGGACTTCGGCATCGCCAACCGCACCCTCGTCCTCGTCGACGAGGAGGGGACGGTCGCCTGGACCTACGAGTCGCCGCACCCGGGTGAGTTCCCCGGCGCCAACGTCATCTTCGACGCGCTTGGCTGACCTCACCAGCGCGCCGGTCCCGCCGCCCGGCCCCGAGGACCACGCGCGGGGGGAGGGGGAGACGCTGATCGTCTACGCCGACCTCGGCTGCCCGCACTGCGCCGCCGAGTGGGCACGGCTCGCGCTGGAGCCGTCGCGGATCGTCTTCCGCCACTTCCCGGTCGCGAGCAAGCACCCGCGCTCGCCGGCCCTGCACGCCGCGGCCGAGGCGGCCGCCGCCCAGGGTCGCTTCTTCGAGATGGTCGACTCGCTCTACGCCGACCGGGGGCGGGTCGACGACCCGCACCTCTGGGAGCGCGCGCGGCGGCTCGGCCTCGATCTGGAGCGCTTCGAGGCCGATCGTCGCTCCGAGGTCGCCGCCGCCCGGGTGCGGCGCGACTTCGAGTCCGGGATCCGCGCCGGAGTCACGTCGACTCCAGCGGTTTTCCGCTGAGCGCAGCGCACCTGTGTAGTCTCCCGGGGACAGGAGAACGAGAGTTCTGAAAAGCAATTGGCCGCCAACCGGGTGGCCGGAGGTACAACTAAATGAGCATGTTTGACGTAAGCCGAGTCTCGGTGGATGTCGGCGACAGCCAGATTTCCTTCGAGACGGGCAAACTCGCGAAGCAGGCGGGTGGCGCGGTCGTGGTTCGGGCCGGCGACACGATGGTGCTCTGCACCGCGACCATCGGCAGCCTGCGCGACGTGGACTTCCTTCCCCTCACCGTCGACATCGAGGAGCGGATGTACGCCGCGGGCAAAATCCCGGGCTCCTTCTTCCGGCGCGAGGGCAAATCGAGCGAGAAGGCGACGCTGACCGCGCGCATGATCGACCGCCCGATCCGTCCCCTCTTCCCCAAGGGCTGGCACTACGAGACCCAGCTGGTCGCGATCCCGATGTCGGTCGACCAGGTCAACCCCTACGACATCCTCGCCATGAACGGCGCCTCCGCGGCGCTGGCGATCTCCCCGGTCCCGGTCGCCGCCCACGTCGGCGCGGTGCGGATCGGCAAGCTCGACGGCGAATTCGTCGTCAACCCCGACGAGGAGACGCACGAGGAGCTGGACCTCGACCTGATCGTCGCCGGCACCGACGAGGCGATCCTGATGGTCGAGGCCGGCGCCAGCGGCGTCTCCGAGGCCGAGATCCTCGACGCCCTCGACATCGCCCACGGCGAGATCAAGAAGCTCTGCGCCGCGATGGAGGAGCTGCAGCAGAAGGCCGGCAAGGAGAAGATCGAGCACACCGAGCCGGAGCTCGACGCCTCGCTGCTCGACGAGATCCGCTCTTCCCATGGCCAGTCGCTGATCGACGCGATCGCGACCGAGGGCAAGCTCGAGCGCTACGAGGCGATCGACAAGGTCAAGGACGAGGTGGTCGAGAAGTACGCGCCCGAGGTCGACGGAGAGGTCGACGAGGCCCGCAAGGCCGAGGTCAAGGCCGCCTTCGGGTCGATCGAGAAGGACATCATCCGCAAGGCGATCGCCGTCGACAAGAAGCGCCCCGACGGCCGCGCCCAGGACGAGATCCGGCCGATCGAGTGCGAGGTCGACATCTCCCCGCGCGTGCACGGCTCGGCGCTGTTCACCCGCGGCGAGACCCAGATCCTCTCCAACGTCGCTCTGGGCACGACCCGGATGGACATGCGGATCGACACGCTCGGCCTGCAGACGACCAAGCGCTTCTGGCATCACTACAACTTCCCGCCCTTCTCGGTCGGGGAGGCGGGCTTCATGCGCGGCCCGAAGCGGCGTGACATCGGTCACGGCGCGCTCGCCGAGCGGGCCCTGCTGGCGACGGTGCCCGACGAAGAGTCGTTCCCGTACGTGATCCGGGCGGTCTCCGAGACGCTCGAGTCCAACGGCTCCTCCTCGATGGGCTCGGTCTGCGCCTCCTCGATGGCGCTGCAGGCGGCGGGCGTCCCGGTCAGCGCACCGGTCGCCGGCGTCGCCATGGGCCTGATCAAGGAGGGCGACGACTACATCGTCCTCACCGACATCGCCGGCGTCGAGGACCACCTCGGCGACATGGACTTCAAGGTCGCCGGCACCAAGGACGGGATCACCGCCCTGCAGATGGACATCAAGATCACCGGCGTCACCTTCGAGATCCTCGAGGACGCGCTGGAGCAGGCGCTGAAGGGCCGCCAGTTCATCCTCGGCAAGATGGCCGAGGCGATCGACGGGCCGCGGGAGAAGCTCTCCCAGCACGCGCCGGCGATCGAGTCGATCAAGATCGACCCGGAGAAGATCGGGGCGGTCATCGGCAAAGGCGGCGAAACGATCCGCGCCCTCTGCGAGGAGTTCGAAGCGGAGATCGACGTCGAGGACGACGGCACGGTGCGGATCTACGCGCCGACCGGCGAACTGGTCGATGCCTGCGTCGCCCGCATCAACTCGATGACCAAGGAGGCTGAGATCGGCGACCGCTACGAGTCGGCGAAAGTCGTGAAGACGACGACCTTCGGCGCCTTCGTCGAGCTGGTCAAGGGCACCGACGGCCTGCTTCACATCTCCAACGTGAAGCCGGGCGAGCGGGTCGACTCGGTCGACGACGTCCTCAAATCGGGCGAAGAGATCGACGTCACCGTGGTCGAGGTCGACAAGGAGCGGGGCCGGATCGGCCTGCGCCTCACCAGCGACCCGTCCGTCGAGGGCAAATCGCCCGAGGAACTGGCCTCGATCGGCTCCGGGGACGGCGGCCGGCGCAACGGCGGCGACCGCGGCGGTCGTGGCGGCCGCGATGGCGGCCGGCGTCGCGAGCGCGAGCGCCGCGGCTAGAAGTTGAGCGCACCTCAGCTCACCGAGCTGGGCTCGGGCGTCCGGGTCGTGACCGAGGAGGTTCCCTCGGTCCGGTCCGTGGCGCTCGGGCTCTGGGTGCGCACCGGTTCGCGCAACGAGACCCCGGCCCAGGCCGGCGTCTCGCATTTCCTCGAGCACCTGCTGTTCAAGGGGACCGAGCGCTACTCGGCGATCGAGATCTCCGAGCGCTTCGACGGGCTCGGTGCCTCGGTCAACGCCGCCACCGGCAAGGAGACGACGCACCTGCACGCGCGCTTCCTCGACGAGCACACCGAGGAGGTCTTCGAGCTGCTGGCGGAAATGCTGCTGGCGCCGACCTATCCCGACATCGACTCCGAGCGCCAGGTGGTGCTGGAGGAGATCGCGATGTACGAGGACGAGCCGCAGGACCGGGTCCACGACGTCCTCGCGGAGGCGGTTTTCGGCGGCCACCCGCTGGGCCGCCGCGTGCTCGGCGAGGCGGACGTGATCGCCTCGATCCCCGTCCCCGACATCGAGAGCTACCGGGAGGCCCACTACACCGCTCCCCAGATCGTCGTCGGCGCCGCCGGTCACCTCGACCACGCCCGCATCGTCGAGCTGGCCGAGCGGCTGGTCCGCCCACCCGCGGAGGCCAACGGCGCCGTGGCGGCGAGCGAGATCGAGGGCACCGGGCGGCTCTGCTTCTACCCGAAGGAGACCGAGCAGTACCACATCTGCTTCGGCGCTCCCGGGCTGCGCCGCGAGGACGAGCGCCGCTACCCGCTGGCGGTGCTCGACGCGATCTTCGGCGGTTCCACCTCCTCCCGCCTCTTCCGCGAGGTGCGCGAGAAGCGCGGGCTCGCCTACTCGGTCGGCTCCTACAACGAGCAGTTCACCGACCAGGGGCTGGTCGCGACCTACGTCGGCACTCGCGAGGACAACGTCGAGGAGGCCTGCGCGATCATCGGCTCCGAGCTCGCCAGCCTGCGCTCCGAGCCGGTCTCGGCCGAGGAGCTGACGCGGGCGAAGGAGAGCGTCAAGGGCCGCCTCGTCCTCTCCTCGGAGTCGACCGCGGCGCGGATGACGCGGATCTCCCGCGCGACCCTGTTCGGCCTGCCGATCGAAAGCCTGGACGAGATGCTGGCCCGGGTCGACGCGATCGCGGTCGACGACCTGACCGAGCTGGCGGGCGAGCTCTACGGCGCCGAGCGGCTCTCCGCCGCCTGCGTCGGCGCCGACGAGGGCCGCTTCCGCGCCGCCCTGGCGCCGGTCAGCGAGAGCCTGGTGGCGGCGTGATCCGGGTCGCCGTCGCCGGCGCCGCCGGCAAGATGGGCGAGGCGGTCTGCGAGGCAGTCGACGGGGCGGAGGACACCGAGCTGGTCGGCAGGGTCGATCCCGCGCTCGGGGTCGAGCTGGGCGAGGTCCTCGGCGACGCCGAGGTCGTCGTCGACTTCACCGTTCCCGATACCGCCCTCGCCAACGTCAGGGCCTGCCTCGACGCCGGTGTGCACGCGGTGGTCGGGACGACCGGCTTCGACCTCGACGCCGCCCGCGCGGCGGCCGAGGCCTCCGGCGCCAACTGCTTCGTCGCCCCCAACTTCGCGATCGGCGCCGTGCTGCTGATGGAGGTCGCGCAGACGATCGCCCCGCACATGCCCGAGTGCGAGATCGTCGAGCTGCACCACGACCGCAAGCTCGACGCCCCCTCGGGGACCGCCAAGCGCACCGCGGAGCTGATCGACGCCGCCGGCGGCAAGGTCCACCAGCCGATCCACTCGGTGCGGCTGCCGGGTCTCGTCGCCCACCAGGAAGTGATCTTCGGCGGCGAGGGGCAGACGCTGGCGCTGCGGCACGACTCGATCGACCGCCGCTCCTTCATGCCCGGCGTGCTGCTCGCCGTGCGCCGGGTCGCCGGGTTGCCCGACCGCTTCACGGTCGGCCTCGAGAAGCTGCTGTTCGGCGACCGGACCGGTTGACGGGGTACCCTGCCTGCGATGAAGCAGATTCAAGGCGTGATCACCGCCATGGCCACCCCGTTCGACGAGATGGGGGCGGTCGACACGGAGGCCGCGCGCCGCCTGGCGTCGCACCTGCTCGAAAACGGCTCGCATGGACTGGTCATCGCCGCGACGAGCGGTGAGCTACCGACCCTCACCGACGAGGAGGAGATCCTCCTCGTGCGGGCTGTGCGCGAGGAGGTCGGCGACGACGCCCTGATCGTCTGCGGAGCCGGCACCAACGACACCCGCCACTCGTGCGAACTGACCAAGATGGTCGCCGAGGCTGGCGCCGACGCCTCGCTGGTCGTCGCCCCTTACTACAACAAGCCCAACCGGGCGGGCCTGCGCGCCCACTTTGAGGCGGTTGCCGAGGCGGTACCCGAGCTGCCGTTGATCATGTACAACATCCCGTCGCGGGTGGTGATCAACATGCCGCCGGACCTTCTGGCCGAACTCGCTGAGATCGAGAACGTCGTCGGAGTCAAGCAGGCCAATGACGACGAGCTGGAACCGATCGCGGGCCTCGCCGTGCTTGCCGGTAACGACAATGTCTTTCGACGCGTGCTCGAGTTCGGCGGTGCTGGGGGGATCACCGTCGCCTCCCACGTCGTCGGCCCGCAGATGCGTGAAATGTGGGATGCGGCAGCAGATGGCGACCTGAACCGGGTGGCCGAGATAGACGCTGAGCTGGCGCCCGTTTACGACGCCCTTTCGGTGACCACGAACCCAATCCCACTGAAGGCGGCGCTCGAGATGCTCGGCCTCGCCCCGGGGCGCCTGCGCCTCCCGCTCGTCCCCGCGGACGCCGGCGAGCGGGCCGCAATCAGGACCGCGCTCGAAGGCATCGGCCTTCCCGTCGCCCAGTAATCCAGAACTTCTATTTCAGAGAGTGAGTTACTAGTGCCAAGCAAGAAGCTCCGAGTGCTGCCGCTGGGCGGCCTCGGCGAGATAGGCAAGAACATGACCGTGATCGAGTACGGCGGCAAGATCGTCGTGGTCGACACCGGCCTGATGTTCCCGACCGCAGAGATGCACGGGATCGACCTCGTGCTGCCCGACTTCTCCTACCTGCGCGAGCGCGCCGAGGACATCGAGGCGATCGTGCTCACCCACGGGCACGAGGACCACGTCGGCGCCCTGCCCTACGTGATCCGCGAGATCGGGATGCCGCCGGTGATCTACGGCGGCCTGCTGACGATCGGGATGGTGCGGTCCAAGCTCGACGAGCACAAGCTCGGCGACTCGGCGCCCCTGCAGGAGCTGCCGCCGGGGGAGAAGGTGAAGCGCGGCCCATTCGAGCTGGAGCTGGTCCATCTGGCGCACTCGATCCCCGACATGCGGGGTGTGTTGATCAAGACCGAGGCCGGCTCGGTGCTGATGACCGGCGACTACAAGTTCGACCAGACCCCGGTCGACGGCCGGCCGGCGGACGTCTCGCGGCTGGCGGAGATCGGGCGCGAAGGCCTGACCCTGCTCTGCGGCGACTCGACCAACGCCGACCGGCCAGGGGTCGCCCCCTCGGAGTCGAGCGTGGGGCCGGCGCTGCTGACGGCGTTCTCCCGCTGCGAGGGGCGGATCATCGTCACCTCCTTCGCCTCCAACATCCACCGGGTCCAGCAGGTGATCGACGCCGCCGTCGCGCTCGACCGCAAGGTCGCGCTGGTCGGGCGTTCGATGCGCAAGAACTTCAACATCGCCTCCAACCTCGGGATGGCCAAAGCGCCGGAGGGGCTGTTCATCCAGCCGCGCGAGATCGAGGACTTCCCCGACGAGAAGGTGATCGTGATCTCCACCGGCAGCCAGGGCGAGCCGCTCTCGGCGCTGCGGCGGATGGCGAACAACGACCACCGCGACGTGCAGCTGCACGCGGGCGACACGGTCGTCTTCTCGGCGACGCCGGTGCCCGGTAACGAGCGCGCCGTCAACGAGACGATCGACCGCATCTACGCGATCGGCGCCACCGTGATCACCGCCAAAGACGCGCCGATCCACGCCTCCGGCCATGGCTGGCAGGAGGAGTTGAAGCTGATGCTGAACCTGACCAAACCGCGCTACGTGATGCCGGTCCACGGCGACCACAAGCGCCTGCGGCTGCACGGCGAGCTGGCCGAAGCGGTCGGGGTGCAGTCCGAGAACATCTTCCGCGGTCGCAACGGGCTGCCGCTGGAAGTCGACGGGAGCGGCGCCGACTTCGGCGAGGACATCCACGCCGGCGTCATGTACGTCGACGGCGTCAACATCGGCGAGCCCGATGATGCCGCCCTCCGCGATCGCCGCGAAATCTCCGCCGACGGCATCTTCATCGTCGTCGTCACGATCTCCTCCGACGACGGCAGCGTCGTCGCCGATCCGGAGGTGATCTTCCGCGGCGTCGCCTTCCTCGAGGAAGCGGATGCCCTGGTCGAGGAGATCAGCGACCTGGTCGAAGACAATCTCGAAGCGGCAGCCAAGGCCGGCAACCGTGAGCAGCACCTGATCGAGGAGGACCTGCACGAGGCGATCGGCAAGTTCGTCTTCCAGCGCCTCCGCCGCCGGCCGATGATCCTGCCGGTCGTGGTCGAGGTCTGAGCGGGAAGTAAAAAGCCCGCCGGGGCGGTGTCTGGGGAGAACCCCGGCGGGCCTAGTGTGTCTCGTCCGCTGAGGAACTTACGGCTGGGCGCTAAAGCGCCTTTAAAGGCGGGCTAACGACTTGTTCAGAATCGGCGAGCGGGATGCGGGCGCGGAAAAGGGCGCCGCCGCTCTCCGATTCCGACGCCTCGACCGTGCCTCCGTGGGAGACGGCGACGGCGTTGACGATCGCCAGCCCGAGGCCGGTCCCGGTCCCGGTTGCGGTGTCGGCGGGCCCCTGGCCGCGGACGAAGCGGTCGAAGATCTGCTCGCGCATCGCGGCCGGGACACCGGGCCCGTCGTCGGCGACCTCGACCACGGCCTCGTTCCCCTCGGTGCGCAGGCTCAGCTCGACCAGGGAGCCGGCGGGGGTGTGGTTGGCCGCGTTGTCGAGCAGGTTGAGCACCATCCGGTGCAGCTCGTCGGAGCTGCCTTCGACCCGGATCGGCCGCTCGTTGTCGACGGTGAGGGTGCGGTTGCCCATCAGCGGCGCCGCCTCGGCGGCCGCGTCGCCGGCGATCTGGGCGAGATCACAGCGGCGGTGACGGTCGAGGCGGCCGGCGTCGGCCCGGGCCAGCAGCAGCAGGTCGGCGACGAGGCGGCTCATCCGCTTCGAGGAGCGCAGGGCGGAGTCGACGATCTCGCGGTCTTCGGCCTGACCGGGCGCCCCGAGCGAGGCCTGCAGCAGCTCGAGGTTGGCGAGGACGCTGGTCAGCGGGGTGCGCAGCTCGTGCGAGGCGTCGGCGACGAACTCGCGCTGCCTCTGCATCGCCCCCTCGCGCTCGGTCCGCGCGGCGTCGAGCGAGCGCAGCATCTCCTCCAGGGTGAGGGCGAGCTCGCCGACCTCGTCTTCGACCTCCGGTTCCGGCATTTGCCGCGAGGGGTCACCGGTGGCGGCGACCTCGCGCGCGGTCGCGGTGAGCGAGGCGATCGGCCGCATCGCCCTGCGGGCGATCATCACGCCGGCGAAGCTGGCCAGCAGGGTGCCGGCGAGGATGCCCGCGGCGATGAAGAACCAGAGTCGCTCGACCGTCGAGTTGACGTGGTCGACGTTGCGCCCGTACTGCACGAAGCCGGTGGTGACGCCTTCCGGCGAGACGATCGGTTCGGTCGCCACCCGGATGTCGCCGTGGTTGGAGAGCCCGGCGCGGGGTGGGCCGAGGTCGGCGGCGCCGGTGTTTTCCCTGCGCACGTTGCCGGCCACGTCGAGGACCCGGGCCGAAGCGTCGTCGGGCAGGACGAAGTCGTTCAGCCGCGGTCCCTCTTGTACGGTCGTCTGGAAAGCGCTGTATTCGATTTTGAATTCGCGGGCGAGGATCTGGGCGGCCGTGCGCACCTCGCTGTTGAAGTCGTCGCGGATGCGCTCGGTGGCGGCGCCGCCGACGACGGCGCCGAACAGCATCAGGATCACCAGCGTGAGGCTGGCCGAGACCGCGGCGAGGCGCCAGCGCAGCGGCCAGTCGCGGAAGCGCAGCAGCCGCGGCCTGGCGCGGACCTTGGGAGCCCTGACCCGCATCCCTAGTCCTTGAGCACGTAGCCGGCGCCCCGTTTGGTGTGCAGCAGCCGCGACTCGCCGCCGGCCTCGAGCTTGCGCCGCAGGTTGGAGATGAAGACGTCGATCGTGTTCGTCGCCGCCATCGGGTCGTAGCCCCAGACCTCGTCGAGCAGGCGCTCGCGGGAGACGACGAGGCGCTCGTTGCGCATCAGGAACTCGAGCAGCTCGAACTCGCGGTTGGTCAGCTCGATCTCGCGCTCGCCGCGGCGCACCTCGCGCGTGTCGGGGTTGAGCTGGAGGTCGGCGACCTCCAGCGACGCCGCTCCCCGCGGCGGCCGCCGGCGCAGCAGGGCGCGGATCCGGGCCAGCAGCTCCTGGCGCTCGAACGGCTTCGCCAGGTAGTCGTCGGCGCCGCTGTCGAGGCCGGCGACCCGGTCTTCGGTCTCCGCGCGGGCGGTCAGCATCAGGATCGGGACGTCGCCGTCCTCCCGCAGCCGGCGGCAGACCTCGATGCCGTCGAGGCGCGGAAGCCCGAGGTCGAGCACGACCAGGTCCGGGACGAAGCCCGCGGCGACCTCGAGCGCGTCGACGCCGTCGGCCGAGGTGCGCACCTCGTAACCCTCGTTGCGCAGCGAGCGGCGGAGGACGTCGGCGATGTCGGTGTCGTCCTCGACGACGAGGACGCGACCGCCGGTCTGGTCGGGGTCGGCGAGCATCGTTCGATCTTAGCCACGACCCAACCCGGTTCCCCCTGGTTTTAGCGCGAATTTAAGCCCTCGCAGGTCTCGCGGGCCGAGCGTCGAACCGGGAGGCATGTTCGTTCGCAAGAAGCGCGCCCCGGGGCGCGGCAAGAAATCCAGGGCCAAACGGCCGAAAGCTGCGAAACAGCGGGGTGGGCTGCACCTGCCCGCCGGTCTCGAGCAGCGGCACCTCGACCTGGTCGGGCTGTTCCTGGTCGCCTTCGGCGCCTACCTGGTCTTCGTCCTCTTCTTCGGCTGGGAGGGGGGCAAGGTCGGCTACGGGGTCGAAACCGGCCTCGACTACCTGTTCGGAGCAGTCGGAGCGCGGATCTTCACGGTCCTGCTGGTGATCGCGGGCGGGATGCTGCTGACCGGCACCTCGGTCTCGGCCTTGGTGCGGGGGACCGGGCGCGGGCTGCGGACGACGTTCCGGGCGATCTTCAGGGGAGGGGACGCGGCGGCGCGCACCGTGGCGCGGACGCACATGGACTGGCGCGAGCAGCGGCAGACGCGCTCGGAGGCCGAGACCGTCATCGGCGCCACCGACGTGATGAGCACCTACCCGGACACCGACGAGTTCGAGCCGACCGTGCAGCTGGCCGAGGAGGCCGAGGATGAGCCGGAGCCGGCGGCGGACGACTTCGATCGCGAAATCGAGGAGATCTCCACCTCCGAGGAGGACGCGCTGGCGGAGGAGCCGCTGCCTGAGCCCGAGCAGGTCGAGCTGACGCCGATGGGCCAGAAGCGCGGCGTCACCACCTCCGAGGAGATCGACTACAGGCCGCCCCCGGCGAAAGCACTCGATCGCGGCAAGAACAGCGACAAGGGGCCGGACCCGCGCGATCACGAGATCGTCGGCCGCAAGCTGGTCGAGACCCTGGGCCACTTCGGCGTCGAGGCGAAAATCGTCGGCGTCGTCAGCGGCCCGCACGTCTCGCGCTACGAACTGCGCCTGGCGCCCGGGATCAAGGTGAAGAAAGTCACCGAGCTCGCCAACGACCTCGCCTACGCGCTGGCCTCGACCGACATCCGCATCCTCGCGCCGATCCCCGGCAAACAGGCGGTCGGGGTCGAGGTCCCGAACACGCGGCGGCGGATCGTCCGGCTCGGCGACATCTACGCCGGCCGCCCCGAGAAGACCTCGCCGCTGGTCGCCTGGCTCGGCAAGGGGATCGACGGCAACCCGGTCTGGACCGACCTCGCGAAGATGCCGCACGTACTGGTCGCCGGCACCACCGGCTCCGGCAAGTCCGGCTGCGTCAACGCGATCCTCTCCTCGATCCTGATGCAGGCCTCGCCGAACGAGGTGCGGCTGGTCCTGGTCGACCCGAAGCAGGTCGAGCTCAATCACTACGAGAACGTCCCGCACCTGCTGACGCCCGTGGTCACCTCGCCGCGGCTGGCCGCCAACGTCCTCTCCAACCTGATCGGCGAGATGGAGAGCCGCTACGGGATCATGAGTGAGGCGCGCTGCCGCAACCTCAACGAGCTGAACCGGGCGCGGACCAAGGCCGGCGAACCGCCGCTGCCGCACATCCTCTGCGTGATCGACGAGCTCGCGGACCTGATGATGGTCGCCCCGGCCGAAGTCGAGGACTCGATCATCCGCCTCGCCCAGAAGTCGCGCGCCACCGGCATTCACCTGGTGCTGGCGACCCAGCGCCCCTCGACCGACATCATCACCGGCACGATCAAGGTCAACATCCCATCGCGGATCGCCTTCGCGGTCTCCTCCCAGACCGACTCGCGGGTGATCCTCGACCAGGGCGGCGCGGAGGCGCTGCTGGGACAGGGCGACATGCTCTTCCGCGGCGCCGGCACCTCGAAGCTGCAGCGCGTCCAGGGCGCCTTCATCACCGAGGACGAGATCGCGCGGATCACCAAGCACTGGGCCAAGCAGGGGGAACCCGAGTTCGAGGCGGAGCTGCTGGAGACGCCGGAGGACGTCGCCGAGGAGGGTGGCGAGGGGGACTTCGACCCCGACAGCGACGACCTGCTCGACGAGGCGATCCGCCTGGTGGTGCAGACCGAGACCGCCTCGGTATCGATGATCCAGCGCCGGCTCCGGGTCGGCTACACCCGCGCCGGCCGCCTGATCGACATGCTCGAGCGCCGCGGCGTGATCTCCGGCTACGAGGGGTCCAAACCGCGTCAGGTCCTGATCACCCAGGCCGACCTCAACCGGGTGCTGGCGCCGGCCGGGCAGGGGGACGCGCCGGAGCCGGTCGCGGTCGACGCAGAGCCCGACGCCTAGCGATTCGGGCCGGTACCGTCACGGCGTGATCCGCGCCGGCATAGTCGTCACCGGGACCGAGGTCCTGACCGGCCGCATCGCGGACTCCAACGGTCCCTGGGTCTCCGAACGGCTGGCCGAGCTGGGCGTCGAGGTCGCCCACATCCTCGTCGTCGCCGACCGGCCCGGCGATCTCGAAGCCGCCCTGCGCTTCCTCGCCGCCGAGGGCATGGACCTGATCGTCACCACCGGCGGTCTCGGCCCCACCGCCGACGACCTCACGGCCGAGGTGGTCGGTCGCTTCGCGGGGCGCGCGCTGGTCCTCGACGAGGGCATGGAAGCGAAGATCGCCGAGGTCCTCCGCGGCTTCGCCAAACGCTTCAACTTCGACGAGGAGGCGGTGCTGGAGGCCAATCGCAAGCAGGCGATGGTCCCCGAGGGGGCGACCCCGCTCGACCCCGTCGGCACCGCTCCCGGCCTGGTCGTGCCGGCCGGCGAGCAGGTCGTCGTGGTGTTGCCGGGGCCGCCGCGCGAGCTGCAGCCGATGTGGCCGGCGGCGCTGGCGACTGGGCCGGTTCGCGAGGTGCTGGGGCGGGCCACGCCGCTGCGCGGCTACACGCTGCGGATGTTCGGCGTGCCGGAGTCCGAGATCGCCAAGAGCCTGCGGGAGATCGAGGCCGAGGGCGTCGAGCTGGGTGCCGTGGAGATCACCACCTGCCTGCGGCGGGGCGAGATCGAGATCGACGTCCGCTACCGCGACGAGGCGGAGCGGGTGGCCGAGCTGGTCCGCGGCGGCCTTGCCGACCGGCACCGGCGCCACCTCTTCAGCCTCGACGGAGAGACCATCGACGCCCAGGTGGCCGATTTGCTGCAGGGGCACCGGCTCGGCCTGGCCGAGTCCTGCAGCGGCGGCCTGCTGGCGGCGCGGATCACCGACGTGCCCGGCGCCTCCGAGTACCTGGCCGGCAGCGTCGTCGCCTACTCGAACGAGGCCAAGGCAGGGCTCCTCGGCGTCGACCCGGCCCTGATCGAGGCCAGGGGCGCCGTCTCGCCCGAGGTGGCGGAGGTGATGGCGATCGGCGCGATCGAGCGCTTCGAGGCCGACGTCGCGGTCTCGATCACGGGGATCGCCGGCCCCGACGGCGGCAGCGAGGAGAAGCCGGTCGGACTGGTCTGCTTCAACGCCCGCCTCGCCGACGGGACCAGCATCGCCCGCGAGCCGGTGATCCCGGGCGGCCGTGCCGACATCCGCGAACGCTCGGCCCTGGTCGGCATGCACCTGCTGCGGATCCTGCTCGGCGGCGCGGAGCCGCCGCTCTGAGCGCCGGCACCCTTTCGTCGCCGAATTGGCACGGAGTTGGCGCGATCGCGTCTTGAGTCGCGCGTTCTCGCCTCGTAGCGTGGTCGGAGATGGCGAAGGAGAGACCGAAGAGCCCGCGGGTGCGCCTGTTCGTGGCCCTGGACCTGCCCGAGCCGGTGCGGGAGAGGCTGGGCGAGTGGGGGAGTGGGACGCTTGGCGATCCGGCCCTGCGACCGGTCCCGGCCGAGAACCTCCACTTGACGCTTGCCTTTCTCGGCTTGCAGCCGGAGCAGGAGATCGAGCAGATCGGTGCGTCGATTGAGGAGTGTGTCGCGCCGGCGCCGCTGGTCGAGCTCCAGGATCCGGTGCCGCGGCCGCCGCGTGGTCGGGCGCGGTTCTTCGCCCTGCCGGTGGTCTCGCCCGGCGCCGAGCAGATGCAGGCGCAGGTCAGCGAGGCGCTCGCCACCGGGGGCTTCTACGAGCCGGAGAAGCGGCCCTTCTGGCCGCACCTGACGGTCGCCCGCGTGCGTCCCGAGGGGCGCGGTTCGCGGCGCCCGCAGCAGGTCGAGAAACTGCCTGAGCGGCTGCCCGAGGCGCTCCGCGAGCCCTTTTATGGCGTCCGGATGACTTTCTACCGTTCTGAACTCAAGCCGTCGGGTGCGCGCTACGTCCCGCTGGCCCAATTCGAGCTGCCCGGCGGTGGGCGGCAGTGAGGTGATCGATATGGCTGACAAGAAACCGAATCTGAAAGACGCTTCCGCAAAAGAGGCCAGGGCCAAGGACGCAGCGCTGGAGAGCGCCGTCACCGGCATCAAAAGGGAGTTCGGCGAGGGCTCGCTGATGCGGCTCGGCGATAAAGGCACGGTCAAGGTCGACTCGATCCCGACCGGCGCCCTTGCGCTCGACCTGGCACTGGGAATCGGCGGCGTCCCGCGCGGCCGGATCATCGAGATCTTCGGCCCCGAGTCCTCGGGCAAGACGACGCTCGTCAACCACATCATCGCCCAGGCGCAGGCCCTGGGCGGCGTCTGCGCCTTCATCGACACCGAGCACGCGATCGACCCGGTCTACTCACGGGCGATCGGCGTCGACACCGACGAGCTGCTCGTCTCCCAGCCCGACTACGGCGAGCAGGCGCTGCAGATCGCCGACCGGCTGATCGCCTCCGGTGCCGTCGACGTGGTCGCGATCGATTCGGTCGCGGCGCTGACGCCGAAAGCGGAGCTGGACGGCCAGATCGGCGACACCACCGTCGGCCTGCAGGCGCGCCTGATGTCGCAGGCGCTGCGCAAACTGGCGGGCAACCTCAACCGGACCAAAACGGTCTGCATCTTCACCAACCAGATCCGCGAAAAGATCGGCGTCCAGTTCGGCTCGCCGGAGACCCAGCCGGGTGGACGGGCGCTGAAGTTCTACTCCTCGCAGCGACTCGACATCCGCCGCATCGAGACCCTGAAGGAAGGGACCGAGGCTGTCGGCAACCGGGTCCGGGTCAAAGTCGTCAAGAACAAGGTCGCGTCGCCGTTCCGCCAGGCCGAGTTCGACATCGAGTACGGGGTCGGCATCTCACGCGAGGGCGGCCTGCTCGACTTCGGCATGGAGCAGGACCTGGTGCAGAAATCCGGCTCCTTCTTCTCCTACGGCGAGACCCGCCTCGGCCAGGGCCGCAACAACGCGAAGCAGTTCCTGGTCGACAATCCGGAGCTGGCGGCGGAGATCGAAGGCAAGGTCCGCGCCGCGCTCAATATCGACGGCGAGGCGCCGCCGGCCGAGCCGACGGAGGCGGAGGTCGTCGCGCCTGTGGCGGAGGCAAAAGCGGCGTAGCTCCCTGACTGCCGGTGCCCTGTCCTGACGGATAGGATGCGGCCGCCTTATGGACAACGAACTCCTCTTCTACGTCTTCGGGATCGTGACCGCCGTCTCGGCGGTCGTGGTCAGCTTCATCGGCCTCAAAGTCAAGGGCTTCCCTGGCCGCGCGATGCCGCTGGTGATCCTCTACTTCGCCTTCCTGGTCGGCGGGGCGACGACCTTCTCCGTCCTGCACGCTCAGGACGAGGAGGAACACAAGGCCCATGAACTCGAGCACGCCAACCAGGTCTATGAAGCAGAGGGCGACGAGGCGTCCGGTTCGCACGAGGCGGCTGAGGCCGAGGAAAGCGGTGAAGCCGAGGGCGAGGAAGAAGCTGGCGGCGGGTCCGAAGGCGCCGAAGGCCCCGGCGGGACGCTGCAGTTGGCGGCCGACCCCAGCGCCATCGCCTACGACAAGACCGAGCTGAGCAGCGCACCCGGAAAAGTCACGATCGACTTCACCAATCCGGCGCCACTCGAACACGACGTCGCGATCGAAGACGAAGGCGGCGAAGAGCTGGGAGCCTCGGAAGTCATCACGGAAGGGGAATCGTCCGCCACCGCCGAGCTCGCCCCGGGGACCTACACCTACTTCTGCACCGTGCCGGGACACCGCGAAGCAGGCATGGAAGGCACCCTCACCGTCGAGTAGTGCCGCGGCGAGCCCCGGCTCGCTAACCTCGCCGCGATGAGCGGCAAGCGGTTCCACGTCACCACCTTCGGGTGCCAGATGAACGTGCACGACTCCGAGCGGATGCGGGGGATGCTCGCCTCGCTCGGCTACGAGGAGGCCGAGAGCCGCGACGGTGCCGACGTGATCCTCTTCAACACCTGCTCGATCCGCGAGTCGGCCGATAGCCGCTTCATCGCCCACCTCGGAGAGGCTAAGCGGCTGAAGTCGGAAGATCCGGCCCGGGTGGTCGGGGTAGGCGGGTGCTGGGCACAGTCGGTCAAGGAGGAGGTCTTCCAGCGCTTCCCGTTCGTCGATGTCGCCTTCGGTCCGGGGCAGATCCACAAGCTGGCCGAGTTCCTCAACTCCGACTCGCTCAGCGCCCAGGGGTACTTCGAGTTCGAGGACTTCTCCGGCCACCTGCCGACCCGCCGCGAGCGCGAGTTCCAGGGCTGGCTGCAGATCTCCCAGGGCTGCAACTGCGCCTGCGCCTACTGCATCGTCCCCTCGACGCGGGGACGCGAGGTCAGCCGCGACCCCGCCGAGCTTCTCGCCGAGGCGGAGTCCCTGGCCGCCGACGGGGTGCGCGAGGTGACGCTACTGGGCCAGAACGTCAACAGCTACGGCCGGGACCTGCCCAAGGACCGCCGCATCGGCTTCTCCGGCCTGCTGGCGCGCGTCGACGCGATCGAGGGCATCGAGCGGATTCGCTACACCAGCCCGCACCCGAAGGACATGAAGGAGGACGTGATCCGTGCCCACGCGGAGCTGCCGGCGCTCTGCGAGCAGATCCACCTGCCGTTGCAGTCGGGGTCGAGCGCGATCCTCAAACGGATGCGCCGCACCTACGATCGGCAGCGGTACATGGACCGGGTCGCGCTGATCCGCGAGCACGTCCCCGACTGCGCGATCACCACCGACGTCATCGTCGGCTTCCCGGGCGAGACCGAGGCCGACTTCGCCGAGACGCTCGAGGTGGTCGAGGAGGTGGGGTACGACGGAGCCTTCACCTTCGTCTTCTCGCCGCGGCGAGAGACCGAAGCGGCAACGATGCCCGACCAGGTGCCGCACCCGGTCAAGGTCGAGCGGATGGAGCGCCTGGTCGAGGTGGTGCAGCGGCGAGCCCACGAGCGCGCCCAGCGCTTCGTCGGCCGCACGATGGAGGTGCTGGTGGAAGGCACCAGCCGCACCGACGAGACGAAGCTGCGCGGGCGCACGCGCCACAACAAGGCGGTCAACTTCGACGGCGTCGGCGAGGCCGGGGAGCTCGTCGAGGTCGAGGTCACCGCCGCCACCTCGCAGACGCTGGCCGGCGTCTCGGTGAAGCCTCTGTCCGCGCTTCTTTGACGGTCATCGCGATATTCGGGCCGACCGGGGTCGGCAAGACCGGGGTGGCGATCGCGCTCGCCGAGCTGCTGCGGGAGCGGGGGGAGGACCCGGTCGCGATCAACTGCGACGCGCTGCAGGTCTACGAGGGGCTGGAGACGCTGACCGGGGCGGCGAGCGCCGAGGAGCAAGAACGACTCGAGCACCGCCTGCTCAGCTTCGTACCGGTGACCGAGGACTTCTCGGTCGGCGACTACATGCCGCTCGCCCATGCTGAGGTCGATCGTGCCCTGGAGGCGGGGCGGACGCCGATCGTGGTGGGGGGGACGGGCCTCTACCTGCGGGCGTCCCTGGCCGAGCTCTCGCTGGTCAAGGCGCCCCCCGAATCGCCCGACTCCGAGCTCTGGTCGCCCGAGACCCGCCACCCGACCAGGATCTTCGGCCTCGACATGGACCGGGCCCGGCTCTACGAGCGAATCGACGCCCGCACCGAAGCGATCGTCGCCGCCGGCGCGATCGAGGAGGTGAAACGGGCCGAAGCGCTCGGCCCCGGCCGCACCGTCCGCAAGGCCCTCGGCTTCGACGAGCTCCTCGCCGGCGACATCGAGGCGATGAAGCAGCGCTCGCGGAACTACGCGCGTAGGCAGCTGACCTGGATGCGGAAGGTTCCCGAATTGCATCCTGTTCGCCGCGATGCCCTCGATGACAAGGCGGCGGCGAAGACACTCAAACTTGCTCGTTTTTGACTATGCAGAAGTTTCTTATTAGCTTGGAAGGATGAGGAGGTCGCTGGTATTCCCGCTCTTGATCGCTAGCGCCGCAATCGTCCTACTCGGTCCCGGCCTAGCGTCCGCGGCGGTTCTCTGCGAAGCGAACGAAAGCCCCTGCTCGGCAGAAAACGTGCTTGAAAACGGAGCACAATCCACCCTGTTGGGCACGATGAATTTCGGGGCGAACCTAGTTTGCGGCGCGAGCACGGCTTCAAAAGTGACCGATGTGGGGGGGAAGGAAAAGCGGTCAAAGCCGAGGTGACTCTGAGCTTCCCGTTCTGCAGGGACTTCATCGGATTCTGCACGTCCGTGTCTGTGGCCAACCTTCCCTACGAAGGGGAATATTCTGGAACTGGTGGTAATGGCTCCATGGTGCTATCGGATCCCGTTGAAATCAAAGGGCAATTGAAATGCCCCCAAGGGACCTGCACGTTCTCCACCACCAAAAAAGTTGAATTCCAATTCACCGGCGGTACCGCCGCCGTCGTGAACGCGACCGGGGTTCCTATGGAAGGTGGATGCTCAGCCACCATGTCCAGCGAACTGAAATCGCTGAACCCCTTCAGCTTGTTCATCGTCGGCGGCGCTGCACCAAATCCGGTGACTCGCCTCTGCAAAGTTTCGACGAGCCCCTGCCCGAAGGCGGAAAGGCATCCGATCGGCACTGCGTTCGAAGCATCACTCGAAGGCAACTCGGTGTTCGAATTCCTCTATGAAGGAAAACCGCGCGAACCGTCTTGCGAAGAAGGGAGTTTGGCTGGGAAAACGACGGTGCTCGGTAAACCCCTCGTCGGTGAAGTCAGCGCGATGGCATTCAAAAAATGCGGCGCAGGCGTTTGCGCCGTCGAAGCCCAGGGCCTGCCGTATAAAGCCGAAATCGAAAAGACCACCGGGGGCAATGGCACGTTGGCGATGGTCAGCGGCGGGGGCGGACCGCCGAAAATTGAAGTCAACTGCGGTAAATCCTTCAAATGCATCTACAAAGCCACCAGCGTCAGCTTTGCCGTTACCGGCAGCGGCACCGTCCCGAAACTGGCGGTTTCTCAAACGTTGGAAAAAGACGCCGCCTCAGAAGCCGAATGCGGCGCAACGATGACCTGGAAAGCGACCTACAAACTGACGAAACCGACGGCGCTCTTTGTCACGTAGCTCGGGTTGGCCGCTAGGCTGCGCCGCGTGCAATTCGAGAAGTGGCAGGCGCTGGGCAACGACTACCTGATCGTCGAGGCGGACCGGCTTCCCTGGGCGCTGAACGCGAAGCGGGTCGAGTGGCTCTGTGACCCGCATTTCGGGGTCGGGGGGGACGGGGTGCTGCTGCTCTCGCGCAGCGACGACTCCGAGTTCGTCGCCGAGCTGAGGATCTTCAATCCCGACGGCTCCGAGGCGGAGCTGTCGGGCAACGGGGCGCGGGAGGCGATCCTCTACCTGCGCCGGCACGGCTGGACCGAGGAGGAGACCTTCGCGATCAAGACGGTGGCCGGGCCGATCGTGCCGACGATCACCGGCGAGCTGACCTGCTCGGTCGACATGGGCCGCGCCGCCACCGCCTCGAAGGACTACCCCTCGGGGGGCGAGGGTGGCCGCGGTCGCCTCAATGCCGGCGGCCGCGAGTGGGACTTCCAGCATGTATCGATCGGCAACCCCCAGTGCGCGATCGTGGTCGGCGAGGAGCTCGACGAGCTTGACCTCGGCGCGATCGGTCCCGGCATCGAAGGGCACGAGCTGTTCCCGAACCGCACCAACGTCTCCTTTCTCGCGATCGACGGCAGCCGGGTCCGGGCCAGGATCTTCGAGCGCGGGGTGGGGGAGACGCTCTCCTCGGGCACCGGCGCCAGCGGGGCGGCGGTGACGGCGTTCCTGCGCGGCAGCCCCAGCCCGATCGTGGTCGAGCTCGAAGGCGGCGAGCTCGAGGTCGAGGTGGGGGAGGATCTGTCGGTGAGACTGAACGGATGGGCGGAGCCGGTCTTCGCGGGCGAGCTCTCGCCCGAGCTCGTGCAGGCACTGGCCGAGCTCGATCAATAGATTTCCGCGCCCGATGGCGATCGCCGATCCGTCAAAGCGCCTGGAGGCGATGCCTCCGTACATGTTCCAGGAACTGGAGCGCCGCATCGCCGAGAAGCGGGCGGCCGGCATCGACGTGATCAGCCTCGGGATCGGCGACCCCGACGAACCGACCTATCCCTACATCGTCGAGGCGATGCAGGAGGCGGTGGCCGACCCCGCCAACCACCAGTACCCGAGCAACCGCGGCCGCGACGAGTTCCGCGAGGCCTTCGCCCGCTTCTACGACCGGCGCTTCGGCGTCGAGATCGACCCCGGCTCCGAGGTGATCCCGGCGATCGGCGCCAAGGAGTGCATCTACAACCTCTGCTTCGCCTTCCTCGATCCGGGCGACGTCGCCCTCTCCGCCGATCCCGGCTACCCCGTCTACACGGGCGGCCCGATCCTCGCCGGCGCCGACGTCGTGCTGCTGCCGCTCGAGCCCGAGCACGGTTTCGCTCCCGACCTCGACGCGATCGATCCGATGGCGCTCTCGAAGGCGCGCCTGATGTTCCTGAACTACCCAAACAACCCGACCGGTGCCGTCGCTCCGGACGGGTTCTTCGAGCGGGTCGTCGAGCTCGCTAATCGGCACGAGTTCCTGGTTGTCCATGACAACGCGTATTCCGAGACGACCTATGACGGCTACGTGGCGCCGAGCTTCCTGGCGACACCGGGTGCAAAGGACGTCGGGGTCGAGGTCTTCTCGCTTTCCAAGGGGTTCAACATGACCGGCTGGCGCTGCGCCGCGATCCTCGGCAACGCCGATGCGATCCAGACGTACTGGCGCCTGAAGACGAACGTGGATTCCGGTCTCTTCGAGGCGGTGCAGCTCGCCGGAGTCGCCGCGCTCGATGCCCCTTCGGATTCGATCGACGCCATGAACGCTGTCTACGAGCGCCGGCGCGACCTCGTCGTGTCCGCGCTCCGCGATATCGGCGTGGACGTGGCGGCGCCGAAGGGCACGATCTACGTCTGGGCCCCGGTCCCCGAGGGGCACACCTCCACCTCGTTCGCCGAACTGGCGCTGGAGGAAGCGGCGGTGATCATCTCACCCGGGTCGATGTATGGCCCCTCGGGAGAGGGCTTTTTCCGCATTTCTCTGACGACGCCCGACGAGCGGATCTCCGAAGCGGTCGAGCGGATGCGCGAGCACCTCTCGGCCTGAGGAGCGCGGTTGGCCCGGCGCAAGCGCATCTTCTCGGGGGCAGAGCTCGAGGGGCGCTACGGATACGCCAGGGCCGTCGCCGCGGGGGATCGCGTACTGGTCTCGGGCACGGCTCCCATCTGGCCCGATGGCGCCTGTGACCCCGATCCCGGCGTGCAGGCCCGGCGTTGCCTGGAGATAATCGAGGCGGCGCTCCGCGAGGCCGGGGCTGAGCTGGGAGACGTCGTCAGGACTCGGATGTTCGTAACGGACGCGGCATTTCAGGAGGCGGTGGGTGCCGCGCATGCCAAGGCGTTTGCGAGTCATCCGCCCGCGACCTCAATGGTCGTCGTTGCAGGGCTCTTGGACGAGCGCTGGAAGGTCGAGATCGAAGCGGAGGCCATCAGGGCGCCCAGGTAAGTCGAGATTCCGCTCAAGCACTAACGGGTATGCGTCGAAGTCAACCCTGCGTGTCTGAGCTTGGAATCATCTTCGCCGTTGCCTCCGCCCTCGCGGCGAACGTGGCCGTCCTGTGCAAGCACAGGGGCGCGACCAATGCCCCGACGGTGCGCTTCACGCACCCGTTGCGAAGCGCGATCGCTCTCTTTCGCTCCAAGTGGTGGCTGATCGGCTTCGCCGTCGCCGCCGTCGCCTGGGGCTTTCACGTGCTCGCCATGGCGCTGGCACCGCTCTCGATGGTCCAAGTGGTCACCGCCGGCGGCCTGGCGCTTCTGGCGCTGCCTGCGCAAAGGTTCTTCGGCATCCGGCTGCGTCGCCGGGAGTGGGCCGGCCTGTGCCTGAGTGCCTTCGGGCTCGCGTGGCTGGCCATCACCGCGGAGGCCACCGAGGTCCACTCGGCGTACTCGTTCGCAGCGCTTCTGGCCTTTGAGGGCGCACTGGTCGGCGTCGGCGCTCTGCTCCTTCACCGCGGGTCCAGCGGCCACGACCACGTGCGCAGCGGCGTCATGCTCGGCGTTGCGGCCGGGATCATGATGGGTGTCGGAAACGTCTCCACCAAGGCGCTCACCGGCGGTGTCGCCGGTGACGGCATGCTGGCGCTCCTCAGCCCGTGGTCGGTCCTGACCGTGTGCGCCGGGCTGTTGGCCTTTTTCTCGCTCGCGCGCGGCCTCCAGATCGGCCCGCCGATCCAGGTCATCGCTCTCTCCTCGATCGCCGCCAACGTGACCGCGATCGCGGGCGGA
>DASUQC010000022.1:0-67996 GCA_036280745.1 Solirubrobacterales bacterium | reverse complement strand
ACCGCGGGCACGTCGGCGTCCAGGAAGGAGATCGCGTCGGAGGCGCCGTCGCGGCCGACCGAGACCTCCTGGCCGTCGGCGTGGTGCCCGCTCACGGCGGCGCACAGCGCCAGCACGTAGGGGTTGGACCGGCTCACGTAGGCGGGCCGGCGCTCGAAGTGGCGCTCCACGTGCGCGTCGCCGATCTGGCGGATCTGGGCGAGGATGTCGCCCGGGTCCTGGCCCGGCAGGTACCGGATGTCCAGGTGCATCGTGCAGCGGTCGGGGACCATGTTGATCGCGTCGCCGCCGGCGATGCGGCCGAGGTTGATCGAGGGGCGGTCGAACAGCTCGGAGCTGTGTCGGGCAAACGGTAGCGACTCGATACTGCGGAAAACGTCGATCGCGTTGAGCACGGCGTTGTCGCCGAGCCAGGGCGTGGCGCCGTGCGCGGCGGTCCCCCCCACCTCGAGCCGCAGGGCCAGCACGCCCTTGGCCTCGATCCCGATATGGAGGTCGGTCGGCTCGCCGGTGATCGCGAAGTCGCCGGTGAAACCGCTGTCCACCAGGTGGTCGGAACCGCGCTCGGCCTCCTCCTCGGACTCCTCGTCGCCGACGATCCCGAGCCGCACCCGCACCCCGTCCTGGTCGCGCATCGCGGCGAAGACGACCAGCATCGCCGCCAGCGCCCCCTTCATGTCGTAGGCCCCGCGCCCGAAGAGCCTGTCCCCATCGACCTTCGGCTCGAATTGCCCGGACAGCCCGGGAACCACGTCGAGGTGCCCATGCAGCACCACCGTGGGAGCCCCCTCCGGACCGACTTCGGCCTTCACGACCGGAAGCCCCCGCACCTCATCCCGCTCAGCCTCGATCCCCCGGGCCTCGAGCCACCCTTTGACGAACCCAGCACACTCGGAGATCCCTTCGGCGTCAACGGTCTCATACGAAATCAGCCGCTCTGCGAGAGCCACGAGCTCGTCGGTCATCAAAGCGTCCCTTGAACCCGGCTTGAAGCGGGAGGGCAAATACCCCTCCGCCGGAATGTCGCGAAGCGGCGATATGCAATCCGATTCCTGCGCCCCATAGGGGCGCAGCATCCCAGGGAGCAGCACCCGAAGGGTGCGCGACTAAATTCCGCCGGAGGGGTATTTGCCCTCCCGCCCCCGCCCAGATCCGAGGAGCGCCGGCGCGCCGCCCTCATCCCTGAGCGATAGCCAGAAACGCTTCAGCTCTTTCCCGGTCTTTGGCCGCCCGAGCGAAATCGGCGCTGTCCTCGTCGTGCTCGGAGCACCGCTTCTCGGCGTCGGCCAGCTGCTCTTTGAGCGTGCCGGCGTCGAGGTCCTCGGGCGCGATCGCCTCCTCGACCAGGAGCCGGGCGCGGTTGTCGAACATCTGCAGCCAGCCGTGGGCCTGGGCATAGCGCTTCGTCTCCGAGTCGGAGACGTGCAGGCGCAGCTCGGTCGGCCGCAGCGCCGCCAGCAGCGGCGCGTGGTTGGCGAGGATGCCGATTTCGCCGACCTCGGTGCGGGTCGAGACCTGCTGGACCTCGCCCTCGAAGACCTCCCCCTCCGGGGTCAGCACTTCGACGTCGAGCTTGTGGTCGGCGGCCATCGGGACCCCTAGGCGGCGGACTTGGCGTTCTCGGTGACCTGGTCGATCGAGCCCTGCATGTAGAAGGCGCCCTCGGAGAGGTCGTCGTGCTCGCCGTCGAGGATCTCGCGGAAGCCGCGGACCGTCTCGGCGACCGGCACGTACTCGCCGCTGCGTCCGGTGAACTGTTCGGCGACGAAGAACGGCTGCGAGAGGAAGCGCTCGATCTTGCGGGCGCGCGAGACCGTCTGGCGGTCCTCGTCGGAGAGCTCGTCGATGCCGAGGATGGCGATGATGTCCTGCAGCTCCTTGTAGCGCTGCAGCACCTCCTGGACGTCGGTCGCGGTGCGGTAGTGCTCGTCGCCGACGACGTCGGGCTTGAGGATCGTCGAGGTCGAGTCGAGCGGGTCGACCGCCGGGTAGATCCCTTTCTCGGAGATCGCCCGCGAGAGCGCCGTGGTCGCGTTGAGGTGGGCGAACACCGACGCCGGTGCCGGGTCGGTGTAGTCGTCGGCGGGAACGTAGACCGCCTGGATCGAGGTCACCGAGCCGCGATCGGTCGAGGTGATCCGCTCCTGCAGGCCGCCCATCTCGGTCTCCAGGGTCGGCTGGTAGCCGACCGCCGAAGGCATCCGGCCCAGCAGCGCCGAGACCTCGGAGCCCGCCTGGACGAAGCGGAAGATGTTGTCGATGAACAGGAGCACGTCCTGGCCGCCCTGCTCGCGGTAGTACTCGGCCATCGTCAGCCCGGAGAGGGCGACGCGCAGGCGCGCGCCGGGAGGCTCGTTCATCTGGCCGAAGACGAGCATCGTCTTCTCGAGCACGCCCGACTCTTTCATCTCGAGCCAGAGGTCGTTGCCCTCGCGCGAGCGCTCGCCGACGCCGACGAAGGCGGAGAGGCCGGAGTGCTCCTCGGCGATGTTGCGGATGAGCTCCTGGATCAGCACGGTCTTGCCGACGCCGGCACCCCCGAACAGCCCGACCTTGCCGCCTTTGGCGTAGGGAGCGAGCAGGTCGATGACCTTGATCCCGGTCTCGAGGATCTCCTGGGTCGGGGTCAGGTCGGAGGCTTTCGGGGCCGGCCGGTGGATCGGCCAGCGCTCGCCGTCGCCGATCGGGGCGCCGTTGTCGATCGGGTCGCCGAGCAGGTTGAAGATGCGGCCGAGGGTCTCGTCGCCGACCGGGACCGTGATCGGCCCGCCGGTGTCGGTGACGGCGGCGCCGCGCTGGATGCCGTCCGTCGCGTCCATCGCGACCGCGCGCACGCGGTCGTCGCCGAGGTGCTGCTGCACCTCGCAGACGAGCTGCGCGGTTTCGCCGTCGCCGTCGCCGGCCGTCTCGATCGTCACCGCCGAGTAGATCTCCGGCAGCTGGTCGGGGAAGACGGCGTCGATGACGACTCCGGTCACCTGCTCGACGCGCCCTACGTTGGTTCCGTTGCTTCCGTTGCTCTCAGCCATGGGTTCCTTTTCTCGTCTCCAAACTGTGTCGCCGCCTAACCGAGGGCCTCAGCCCCGGCGACGACCTCCAAGATCTGCTGCGTGATCTCCGACTGACGGACCCGGTTCATTTCCAGGGTCAGATCGTCCATGATCGTTTCCGCGTTCTCAGCGGCGTTGCGCATCGCGGTCATCCGTGCCCCCAGCTCCGAGGCCGCCGACTCGAGCAGCGCCCGGTAGACGGAGATGTTCACGTACTCGGGAATCAGCCGAGCGAGCAGGTCCTCGGGCTCGGGCTCGAATTCCCACTGCGAGCGGACCTGATCGCCCTCCCCCCCGGACTCCTCCGCCTCGGGCTCCTGCTCCGCCCCCTCGCCGGTCACCTCCGCCTGCTGCAGGGGCAGCAGGGTCTGCCGCCAGACGTGCTGGGTCAGCGGCGAGACGAAGCGGTTGTAGATCAGTTCGACCCGGTCGAGGTCCTCCTCGACGTAGCGGGCGGTCATCTCCTCGCCGATCTCACGGGCGTTGGCGAAGGCGGGACGGTCGGTGAAGCCGATGTAGGAGCCGGTGATCTCCTGCTTGCGGAAGGTCATCGCGGAGACGCCCTTGCGGCCGACCACGGCGAAGGAGGGCTCGGCGCCCTCGCTGCGCACCTTGGCCGCCGTCCGCATCCCCTCGCGGATGATGTTCGAGTTGAAGGCCCCGGCGAGGCCGCGATCGCCGGTGACGAGCACGATCCCGACCCGCTTGACCTCCTCGCGCTCGATCATCACCGGGACCCGGGGGATGCCCCCGGCGCGCTCGGAGGCCTGGCGGGTCAGCTTGCGCATCCCCTCCGCGTAGGGCCGCAGGTGGTCGATCCGCTGTTCGGCGCGACGCAGCCGCGCCGCCGCGACCATCTCCATCGCCCGCGTGATCTTGTTGATGTTCTTGATCGACGCGATGCGATTTTTGACTTCCTTCTGACTGGCCATGACGGAACCCGGACGGAACTACGCCGCCGGAGTCGCCTCCTTGGCGTCCTCGGAGCTGTCCCCGGCGGTGCGGGCGGGAGCCTCGCGCTCCTCCTTCGACTTGACGCGGTCCGATTCGCCGGCCTCGAGCGGATCGCCGTGCTCGTCGAAGTCGGGGCCGAAGTCGTCGACGAAGTCGGCGATCGCCTTGCCCAGCTCCTCCTCGTCGGCCTCCTCGAGCTTGCCGCTGTCCTCGATCCGCTTCAGCAGGTCGGCCTTCTCGGAGTGCAGGCGGACGCGCAGGTCGGCGAGGAACTCACCGACGCGATCGACCTTGATCCGGTCGAGGTAGCCGCCGGTGCCGGAGTAGATCGAGGCGACCTGGTCGCCGACGCCGAGCGGTTCACGCTCTTTCTGTTTGAGCAGCTCGACCAGGCGTTCGCCGCGGGTCAGCGCTTTCTGCGTCTCCGGGTCGAGCTCCGACCCGAACTGGGCGAAGGCCTCGAGGTCGCGGTACTGGGAGAGCTCGAGGCGGAGCTTGCCGGCCACCTTCTTCATCGCCTTGGTCTGCGCGTTGCCGCCGACCCGGGAGACCGAGATGCCGACGTTGATCGCCGGGCGGACGCCGGAGAAGAAGAGGTCGGACTCGAGGAAGATCTGCCCGTCGGTGATCGAGATCACGTTGGTCGGGATGTAGGCGGAGACGTCGGAGGCCTGGGTCTCGATGATCGGCAGCGCCGTCAGCGAGCCGCCGCCGAGGTCGTCGTTCAGTTTCACCGCCCGCTCCAGCAGCCGCGAGTGCAGGTAGAAGACGTCGCCCGGGTACGCCTCGCGGCCCGGCGGGCGCCGCAGCAGCAGCGACATCTGCCGGTAGGCGGCCGCGTGTTTGGTGAGGTCGTCATAGACGCAGAGCGCGGCTTTGCCGTTGTAGAGGAAGTGCTCGCCCATCGCGCAGCCGGCGTAGGGGGCGATGTACTTGATCGGGGCGGCCTCGTCGGCCGGGGCGGCGACGATGATCGTGTTCTCCATCGCCCCGTTCTCCTCCAGCGTCTCTTTCAGCTGGACCACGGTGGACATCCGCTGCCCGATCGCGACGTAGATGCAGATCAGGTCCTTGTCCTTGTTGTTGATGATCGTGTCGATCGCGATCGCCGTCTTGCCGGTCTGGCGGTCGCCGATGATCAGCTCTCGCTGGCCGCGGCCGATCGGGATCATCCCGTCGATCGACATCAGCCCGGTCTGGACGGGTTCCTCGACCGGCTGGCGCTCGACCACGCCGGGCGCTTTGAACTCGGCCGGGCGGGTCTCGGTGGTGGCGACCTCGCCGCGGTTGTCGAGCGGGCGGCCGAGCGGGTCGACCATGCGGCCGAGCAACTCGGGGCCGACCGGGATCTCGAGCAGGTGGCCGGTGCGCTTGACCGTGTCGCCCTCGACGATCTTGTCCCACTCCCCGAACAGCACGGCACCGACGTTGTCGGCCTCGAGGTTGAGGGCCAGCCCGGTGACGCCGTGGGGCAGGTCGAGCATCTCCAGCGCCATCACGTTGTCGAGGCCATGGATGCGGGCGATCCCGTCCGCCACCGAGAGGACGGTGCCCACCTCGGTGAGGTCGGCGGAGTCGGTCTCCAACCCCTCGATCCGCTCCCGCAGAATGCTTGCGATCTCGTCCGGCTTGATCTCCATCGGGTGCTCAGCTCCTCCTTACGCCGCGGTCGCGACGGTCTTTCGAAGTTTCTCCAGGCGACTGCGGATGCTCGCGTCCAGGACCATGTTGCCGACCTGCAGGACGATGCCGCCGAGGATGCCGTCGTCGACGCGGCTCGACAGCTCGACCTGCTCGCCGGTCTGGCGTTCGACCTCTTCGCCGATCCTCTTGACGACGGCTTCGTCGAGTTCGACGGCGCTGACCACGGTGACGTCGAGGCGGCGGTTCTCCTTCTTCCAGAGCTCGTCGAACTCGCGGCGGATGCGGAAGATTTCCGGCATCCGGTGCTTCTCGACCAGCAGCTCGAGGAAATTCGTCAGCTCCGGCTCGGCGCCGGAGATCGCCCGTCCCAGGCCCTCCCGCTTGTCGGCGGAAGAGAGGTAGGGGCTGAACAGGAACACCTGCAGTTCCTGGTTGCGGTCGACCGCGTCGGCGAACTGGGCCAGCTGCGACTGCAGCGAGTCGAGCTTGCCTCTGTCCTTGCCGGCCTCGAAGAGGGCGTCGGCGTATACGCGGGCGGCCTCGGGCATCTAGTTCTTCTCCGCCCCCGAGAGCGAAGAGAAGTCGACCTCGGCGAGGGCCTCCTCGACGAGGCGCTTCTGGTCCTCGCCCGAGAGGCTCTTGCGGGTGACCTTCTCGGTCGCGAGCACGGTCAGGTCGGCGACCTCGCCGCGGATCTGCTCCAGCGAGCGCCGGGTCTCGGCTTCGATGTCGCGCTTCGCCTGGGCGACCAGCTCCTCGCGTTTCTCGCGGCCGGCGGTCGTCGCCTCGGCCTCGGCGGTCTCGGCCGCTTTGCGGGCGCGGGCCATGATGTCGTCGGCCTGCTCGCGCGCCTCGGCCAGGCGGCCTCGGTACTCCGCCAGCAGCTCGTCGGATTCGCGCCGCTGACGCTCCGCCGCGTCGAGCGACTCGGCGATCGTTTTCGCCCGTTTGTCCAGGGCCTCCTGGATTTTCGGGAACGCGAGCTTGCTCAGGACCCACATCGTGATCCCGAACAGGATCAGGGTCCAGATCATCAGGCCCAGGCCGGGCGAGACGAGGAAGCTGCCACCGCCTTCCTCGCCGCCCGCCGCCTCGGTCGCGAGCGGAACGATCGCGGCTATGTCGCCGAGTAGCTCCATGCGCCTAGAGGAAGAACGCGATCAGACCGAAGATGAACGTGTAGAAGGCCACGGCCTCGGTCAGCGCGAAGCCGAGCCAGCGGATGCTCTGGAGCTCGTCTTTCATCTCGGGCTGACGGGCGACCGACTCGATCTCCTTGCCGAAGATGATGCCGATGCCGATACCGGCGCCGATCGAGCCGAGGCCGGCGCCGACGCCGAGGGCGATCGCCTTACCGGCGGATTCGATGCCTTCGTCGGAGATGGCCGCGACGACAGGGGACAGGTCCATTGGGAACAGTGCTCCTTTTCTAGTGACTGGCGGAGGTCGCTCCGCCGAGGTAGATGGCAGTGAGGGTCGAGAAGATAAATGCCTGCAGCGTTGCGATCAGCCCGACCTCGAGGATGAAGAAGAAGAAGGCGAGCGGGAAGGTCAGCGCCCCGAGCGCGGCGATCCCGAGCAGCACCGCCAGCCCGCCGCCCATGAAGAGCAGCAGCAGGTGGCCGGCGAGGATGTTGGCGAAGAGCCGGACGGAGAGCGAGATCAGGCGGGCGAAGTGGGAGATCGCCTCGATGATGAAGATGAAGCCCTTGGCGACCGGGTTCATGTCCTCGAGGCCGGGCGGCAGCCAGCTGGCGAGGTACTTGATCGGGCCCTTGGCCCGCACGCCCTCGACGTGGTAGGAGATCCAGACGACCAGGGTGAGGACGAGCGGGATCGAGAGGTTGGCGGTCGCCGCGTAGAGGGCGAAGGAGGGGATTTCGAGGCCGAAGACGTTGACGGCGTGCTCGGTGTTGGTCGGCAGCGGCAGGAACCCGATCATGTTCGAGAACCAGATCCAGAAGAAGATCGCGGCGAGGAAGGGGAACCATTTGCTCGCCATCTTCGGGTCCATGTTGCCGCCGGTGATCGTGTTCTTGGTCATGTCGTAGGCGACCTCGATCGCGACCTGGACCCGGTTCGGCTTCTGCTGCATCCGTTTCGCGATCCACAGCATCGTGCCGATGGTCAGGGCGCTGGCCAGGAACAGGTAGAGGACCGCCTTGTTGATCGAGAAGTCGATCCCGCCCAGTTCCAGGGTGATCCAGGGTTCGAGTTTGAACTCGTTCTGGGGCTGGAAGTGCTCTTCTTTGCCGGAAGGGGGGAAGATCAGCAGCATCAGGATCGCGACCGCCAGGTAGGCGCCGAGCCCGATGAAGACCTTGGCCTTGGTGCTGAGGCCGCTCTTGGGGGCGGCGGTCGCCTCGTCGGCCATCAGACGCCCTGCCCCTCGGGCTCTCCGAACAGGTGGGAGATCCCCTGGGCGGCGAAGGAGACGGTGAAGAGGACGAGGACGAGGACGGCGGCGGCGAGGCCGGCTTCGCGCTCGGCCAGCCCGACCAGCAGCACCGCGGTCGCCATCAGCCAGACGCGTCCGAGGGTCGTCATCGCGACGATCCCCATCGCCCGGTTGCGGTTGCCTGCCTTCAGCTCCCCCTTGACCTGTGCGGCGACGAACATCTGCACGCCTTTCTGGACCAGCCAGGCGGCGGCGCCGACCGCGAAGCCGAGCATCGGCAGGCCGGCCAGCAGAAAGACGGCAAGGGCGCTGGCGAGCACGATCAGGTCTGCGTACTTGGGAGGGGTCATAAAGACGAAAGAGGCCCGGCTCGGGCGGGAGCGGGCGGACCCGCGACTATATCCGAAAGACCCCGGGAATGGCTTTGTGAAGCCACTTCGTGAGGGTTGACACTACCCCCGGGGCGGGTCCGGGCCGAGCGCTTCGAACTCCCCGGTCTCCGGATCGACGGCGGGGAAGCTGCCGGTCTCCAGCTCCTGCGCGACCGCCTCGTCGACTTCCTCGGCGGCGGGTGCCCCCCGCCCCGCCTGACGGCGGGCGCCGATCAGCTGCCGCAGGCGCATCTGGCGCAGGGTGAGAATCTCCAGCACCGAGACGAGGTAGACGCTGGCGGCGAGCGCGAGCAGGCCGAAGGCGATCATCACCGCGGTCCAGAGCGGGTCGAAGCTGCCGTGGTCGTCGCTGTAGGGGACGAAGCGCAGGGCCAGCGCCACCGCCGCCATCACCAGGGTCCAGCCGTAGAGGTAGAGCAGGGTGCGGCGCTGGGAGAAGCCGATGTTGGCCATGCGGTGGTGGAAGTGCCAGCGGTCGGCCCTGTAGATCGGGCGGCGGTACTTGAGCCGCTTGGCGACGACGAAGCCGGTGTCGAGGATCGGGACCGCGAGGATGATCAGCGGCAGGAAGAGGGCGATGACGGCGTTCGTCTTCAGGGCCCCCTGGACGGCGACGGCGCCGAGCAGGTAGCCGAGCAGGTTGGAGCCGGTGTCCCCCATGAAGGTCTTGGCGGGCGGGAAGCCGTGGCGCAGGAAGCCGAGCGCGGCCCCCGCGGTCAGCGCGGCGAGGACGCCGGCGGCGGTGCGGTCGAGCGAGAGGGCGACGATCGCCAGGGTGATCGCCGAGATCGCGCAGACGCCGGCGGCAAGCCCGTCGACCCCGTCGATCAGGTTGATCACGTTGATCACGGCGACGATCCCGACCACGGTGCCGACGTCGCCGAGGTGGACGACGCCGTCCCAGGGCAGGGTGAAGAGGTCGACCGAGCCGGGGTCGAGGCGGCCGAAGAAGGGGAAGGTGAAGTCGGAGACGGTGACCCCGGAGGAGACGGGGATGATCACCGCCGCCGTCTGGCCCAGCAGCTTCACCGCCGGGTTGAGGTCGAAGACGTCGTCGGCGACGCCGACCAGCGCGATCGCGATCGCGCCGAGCAGGATCGCCCGGCTCTCCCCTTCCCAGGGCAGCCAGATGAAGCCGGCGACCAGGGCGCCGGCGAGGATCGCGAGGCCGCCGAGCTTCGGCATCGGGGTGGTGTGCAGGGAGCGCTCGTTGGGCTCGTCGATCGCCCCGACCCGGACCGCGAGGCGCGCGGTCAGCGGGGTGAGGAGCAGGGCGATCAGCCCCGCGACGAGGAAGGCGAAAAGCGCGTCCAGGGAAGTCGGCGTCTGCTCCATGCGGCTGCGGGCCCTGCGGTCAGCCTAGGGGACGCTAGACCGCGTAGCGGTCGAACCAGAGCGTGAAGGCCATCAGGCCCCAGAGCTGGCGGCTGAGGTCTTCGCGCCCGGAACAGTGGCGGTCGAGCAGGGCGGTGACGACCCCGGGGTCGAGGCAGCCCTGGCGCTCGAGGGCAGCCGCGGAGAGCGTCTCGCGCGCGAACGGCTGCAGCGGCCCGCGCAGCCAGGCGGCGATCGGGATCGAGAAGCCCTGCTTGCGGCCGTGGACGATCTCCTTCGGCAGCAGCGGCGCCAGCGCCTGGCGCAGGAGCCGCTTCTTGGCGAAGCCACGCACCTTGAGCGGGGTCGGCAGGGCGAGGGCGAACTCGGCCACCCGCTGGTCGAGGAAGGGCACCCGCAGCTCCAGCGAGTGGGCCATGCTGAGGCGGTCGGTCTTGACCAGGAGGTCGTCGACCAGGTAGATGCCGAGGTCGACGTCCTGCATCCGCGCCAGCAGCTCGGCGCCGGCGGTCTCCGCGTAGCGCTCGCGGTAGAGGTCGAACGGGTCCCAGCCGGGATCGCCGTCTCCGAGCAGCTCGCGCCGGCGGTCGGCCGGGTGGATCTCCTTCCACCCCAGGTGCCGCATCAGCGGGTCCGGGACCGCGGCGGCCCGGGCGAAGCGCTTCGCTTTGTAGTCGAACCCGACCCGGTCGGTGCGGCTCGGCAGCCGCTCGATCAGCGGCGAGGCGAGCGCCGCGAGGCGGCCGACTCGCGGCGCCAGCAGGTCGGCGACGTAGGTGTAGTAGCCGCCGAAGAGCTCGTCCCCACCCTCGCCGGAGAGCGCCACCTTGACCTCGCCGGCGGCGAGCTCGGAGACGAGGTAGGTCGGCAGCGCCGAGGAGTCGCCGAAGGGCTCGTCGAAGGCGTCGACCAGCTTCGGCAGCAGCTCGACCGCGTCGGGACGGAGGACCAGCTCATGGTGGTCGGTCCCGTAGCGCTCGGCGACCAGCCGCGCCCGCGAGAGCTCGTCGAAGCCCTGCTCCTCGAACCCGATCGAGAAGGTCTTGACCGGGTCCGGCGACTCGGCCGTGGCCAGGGCGGCGATCCCGCCCGAGTCGACGCCGCCGGAGAGCAGGACGCCGACCGGGACGTCGGCGACCAGGTGGGCGCGGATCGAGTCCCGCAGCACCCCCCGCAGCTCCTCGGCCAGCTCCTCCGCGGAGCCGGAGCGCGCCTCCCCGGCGGGGGCAGGGCGGGCGTAACGCCGCTGCGCGATCTCGCCGTCGCGCCAGGTGAGGAGGGTGCCCGGCGGCAGCTTGCGCGCCTCGGCGAAGATCGTCAGCGGCGCCGGGATCGAGTTGAAGGCCAGGTAGGCCGACATCGCCCGCGGGTCGATCTTCCGCGAGAACCCCGGCTGCGCCAGCATCGCCTTCAGCTCGGAGGCGAAGGAGAGCGTGCCCTCGACGTGGCGGTAGTAGAGCGGCTTGATCCCGAACCGGTCCCGGGCCAGCAGCAGGCTCTGCTCGCGGTCGTCCCAGAGCGCGATCGCGAACATCCCCCGCAAGCGCTCGACGAACCCCTCCCCGTGCTGCTCGTAGAGGTGGACGAGCACCTCGGTGTCGCAATCGGTCTCGAAGCGGTGCCCGGCCCCCTCCAGCTCCCGTTTCAGCTCCCGGTAGTTGTAGATCTCCCCGTTCTGGACGACCGTGACGGTGCCGTCCTCGTTGGCGATCGGCTGGTGCCCGTGAGCGAGGTCGATGATCGACAGGCGCCGCGCCGCCAGCGCCACCGGCCCGCGGTGGAAAAGCCCCTCGTCATCCGGGCCACGATGAACGAGCGTCGCGCTCATCTTCTCCACAGCTTCAAGGTCCGGCGCTCCCTTGGAGCTGGCTATTCCCGCTATCCCACACATGAAGCGGGCAGTCTCGCAGCAGCGTGGGCGGGGCAGGGAGTCGGGGGTGCCCCTACCTTCGCTGGGCTGTTCGCTGCCGAGAGCTGCGGCTGCCCGAGGTTGAGCTCCGGCGCGAACAGCTAACGCCGCTCGTACGGGGCACCCCCGACTCCCTGCCACAAGCCGGAGTGGCAGACCCATTGAGCACCCGTCTGCACTTACCCCTCCTATGGACGTGTAACTGCAGACGCGTGGGCCGATCGCTTTGCCGGTGGAGGCCCGGTGCCCCACGTCAGCTGCGGACAGGTGCCGAACCGTCGGCGGAGGGTGGGGCATCCTCCGTACGAGCGGCGCTAGCTTTTCGCCTTCCAAACGTCCTCGGACGGCCGCCGTTCTCGCCGGCGAAAAGCCCAGCGAGGGAGGAGGATGCCCCACCCTCCGCCCGGCCCGAGCCTCAGAGAATCAGCCCCCGTTGTTGCGCGGAGCGGCCGGGCCGCGGCCGAGGACCTTGGCGACGGTGGCCAGGAGGACGCTGATGTAGAGCGTGACCGAGCGGTCGGCGATGTACTCCATGTCGTGGGCGAGCTTGTTGGCCCAGGACTCCTCGCGGGTGACGCGGGTCTGGGCGAAGCCGGTGACTCCGGGGCGGACGACGAGGCGCTGCCAGTACTGGGGGATCTCGCGGCAGAGCTCGGCGAAGAAGGAGGGGCGGATCGGGCGCGGGCCGACGATCGCCATGTCGCCGCGCAGCACGTTCCAGAGCTGCGGCACCTCGTCGAGGTGGGTGGTGCGCAGGACGCCGCCGATCCGGGTCCGCTCTTCCTCGGTGCGGCGGGTCAGCTCCTCCCCGTAGTAGGGACCGAGCCGCTCTTCGGCGTCCGGCTTCAGGGTGCGGAACTTGTACATCCAGAAGAGCTCGCCGGCGCGGCCGATGCGGGCGCCGCGGTAGAGCACGGGGCGACCGGAGTCGAGCGCGATCGCGGCCGCGACCAACGCCAACAGGGGCGAGAGCACAAGCAGCACCGTGCCGGAGATGAGGACGTCCAGGCCCCGCAGCAGCACGTCGACCGGGCGCCGCTCGCTCTCGGCCGCGGGAGCGATCAGCTCCTCGAAGCCGGTGTCGGCCTCGAGCTCCGTCAGGAGGGCGCTACTGGGTGGGGCTCGCCGCGCGATGAGGCCCCGACGGTACCGAGAATGGTCTCGACCAGAGCGGCCGGGTCGCGCTTCGTCGGCGCAGCTTGCGCGGTCCGCTTCTCCAGCTGCAGAGCGCGCGGATCGGTCAGCGGCCGCAGCCGCCCGGAGCGGATCAGCGCTTCGTCGACGCCGCCGAGACGGCCGCCGTAGGTGGTGTAGACGGGCGTCCCCAGCGCCGCCGCCTCGCGGTTCATCGTGCCGCCGGCCGAGAGCACGAGGTCGGCGAGCGCAACCAAGCTCTGCGCCTCGACCGCGCCTTCGGGAACGATCAGCGAGGGCAGCTTGAGGCCGGTGATGAACTCGCGCTGCGCCTCGGTGCGCGGGAGGACGACGGCGTGCACCTCCTCATCGCGGCCGAGGCGGTCGAGCACCTTCGGGAAGAGCGGGTTCGACTTGCGGTGGTACAGGGAGACGTCGGGCGGCGGGCGCACGATCACGACCACCCGCTCGGTCTCGACGGACAGGCGGGTCAGCGCCTCCGGGTCCGGCTCGAAGTCGTAGAGGTAGTACTCCTCCTTCAGGCCCGGGTACGGGAAGAGCTTCTCCGGCGTCACCCCGAAACGGCGCAGCCGCTCCGCCGGCACCGAGTCCGGGAACATCACCCGCTTCGCGAGGCGACAGCCGATCCGGTGCTGGGTGACCGCGTACTCGTAGTCGTGCATGTTGGCCTCGGGGACGCCGAGCGCGCGGGCGGCGATCGCGAGGTCGTTGGACCCGTGCGCGAGCGCCAGGTCGAAGCCGCGGCCGCGGCCGTACCGCAGCATCCCCGCGGTGCGGGCACCGAGCCGGTAGGCCTTGCGGAACCGCGAGGCGCCGCCATGGCGGCCGATCGGGGTGTGCGGGAGGCCGTGCAGGTCGAGCAGCGCCTGGGTCTGCGCGTAGTCGCGCGAGGTGACCTCGACGGTGTGGCCCTGGCGCTGGAGGCGTTCGATGATCGGGCGCAGGACCAGCACGTGCGCCGGCGCACTCATATCGACCCAGATCTTCAAGCGCTCAGACCGAGGCGGGCGTCAGCTGCGGGTAGAGCGGGAAGCGGTCCATCAGCGCGTTCGTCCGCTCGGAGAGGGCCGTCCTCTCGGCCTCGAAGTCGGCGCCGAGCGCCGTCGCGATCACCGCTGCGATCTCCCCCATCTCCTCCTCACCGAGCCCGCGGGTGGTCAGCGCCGGGGTGCCGATGCGCAGCCCCGAGGGGTTCATCGGCGGCCGCGGGTCGAAGGGGATCGCGTTGCGGTTGACCGTGATCCCGACGTCGTGGAGGCGGTCCTCGGCGGTCTGGCCGTCGAGGCCGGTCGGGGTCAGGTCGACGAGGACGAGGTGGACGTCGGTGCCGCCGGTGAGGACGGGGACGCCGCCCGCTTCCAGTCCGGCCGCGAAGGCCTTGGCGTTGGCGATCGTCTGCCGCTGCCGCTGCCGGAACTGATCGCCGGCGGCGATGTGCAGCGCCACCGCCTTGGCGGCGATCGTGTGCATCAGCGGACCGCCCTGCTGGCCCGGGAAGACCGCTTTGTCGATCGCTTTCGCGTGCTCCTCGCGGCAGAGGATCATGCCGCTGCGCGGGCCGCAGAGGGTCTTGTGGATCGTCGTGGTGACGACGTCGGCGTGCTCGACCGGGTTCGGGTGCTCGCCCGCGGCGACGAGGCCGGCGAAGTGGGCCATGTCGACGATCAGCTTGGCGCCGACCGAGTCGGCGATCTCGCGGAAGGCGGCGAATTCGAGCTGGCGCGGATAGGCCGACCAGCCGGCGACGATCGCCGCCGGCCTGTGCTCCTGGGCCAGCCGCTCGACCTCGTCCATGTCGACCAGCATGTCCTCGCGGCGCACGTGGTAGGGGACCGGGTTGTAGAGCTTGCCGGAGACGTTGATCTTCATCCCGTGGCTGAGGTGGCCGCCGTGGTCGAGCGCCATCCCGAGGAAGGTGTCGCCCGGTTCGAGCAGCGCCATGTAAGCGGCGTTGTTGGCCTGGGCGCCGGCGTGGGCTTGGACGTTGGCGTGCTCGGCGCCGAACAGCTCCTCGGCCCGGTCGATCGCCAGCTGCTCGGCGACGTCGACCTGCTCGCAGCCGCCGTAGTAGCGGCGGCCGGGGTAGCCCTCGGCGTACTTGTTGGTCAGCACCGAGCCGACCGCTTCCAGCACCGCCTGCGGCACGAAGTTCTCCGAGGCGATCATCTCCAGGGTGCGCTGCTGGCGCCCCAGCTCGCCGTCGAGGACCGCGGCGATCGCGGGATCGACCTCGCTCAGCGGCGCTGCTTGGAGGTTTTCGGGCAGCTCGGCCATCGACGAGCGACGATAGCAACGCGTCGGGATAGTCTGGGGCGGGTGAGCGCTCGCCTTGCCGCCCTCGCCACGTCGCTGATCGCCCTTGCCGCCGCCCCGGGAGCGAGCAGTGCCGCAATCGAAAATCCGTGCGCAGGGGCGGAAGCGAAGACGCTGCTCTGCCCGAACCTGCGGATCGGCCCGGCCAGCGAAATGTACGTCCAGGACAACGGCCCGGGCCGGGTGCTGCTGCGCGCGACCAGCGACGTGCGCAGCCGCGGTCTCGGGCCGATGGAGCTGCGCGGCACCCGCAACGGCCACCGCACGATGCGCACGGTTCAGCGCATCTACCGCAAGGGCGCCGGCCATATCGACGTGGCCGGCGGGGCGACGCTGCGCTTCACCGGCGTCGGCGCCTACTTCGGCGGCTTCTACTGGAAGGTTCACCAGCTGGCGCAGTTCGACCTGCGCCGGGTGCTGCCGGACGGCTCTCTCGGCGGCGTCGTCCGCACCAGCCCCAAGCTCAACTACTGCCTGCGCGACCTCACCCTGACCCGGCCCGGACAGCGCGCCCCCGGCAGCCGCCACTACCCCGGCTGCAACCAGAACCCCTACCAGGACCGGGTCACCCTGGGGACCTCGGTCGGCTGGTCGGACATCTACCCCGCCCCCTACCACCAGCAGTACATCAACGTCGCCGGCCTGCGCGGCTGCTTCGGCTTCGAAATGATCGTCGACCCGAAGGAACTGCTGTTCGAGGCGAACGAGGAGGACAACACCTCCGTCCGCACGGTGCGGCTGCCCTTCACCGGCGAGACCGGCTGCCGGTCCTGAACCGCTAACCGAGCCCGACCGAGGCGAGGGCGCTCGCCAGGTCGCCCTCCGAGAGCGCCCCCTGGCGCAGGACCGTCCAGCCGCCGTTCTCCTCGATCGCGGCGATGTCGACCACGGTCGAGGGCAGCCCGGTCAGCTCGCCCCCGTCGATCGCGAGGTCGGCACCGGCGACGATCGAGTCGGGGACGTCGGCGAAGCGCGAGGGCGCCGGCTCACCGCTGCGGTTCGCCGAGGTCTGGAAGACCGGGCACATCGCCCCCGCCAGCGGACCGTCGAGCAGGCGCAGGCCGAGCCGCTCGCGGTCCTCGCGGCAGGCGAGCGGGTAGCGGTGCTGCGGGTTGGCGACGACGAGCGTGACCGGGCCCGGCAGCAGGGCGCTGACCGCGGCCGCCGTGCGCGGCCCGAGGCCGCCGACCAGCTCGCGCAGGGCCAGCGGCGAGAAGTACATGACGGCCGAAGGTTTGCCGTCGTCGCGTCCCTTCAGCCGGTGGATACAAGCGATCGCCGCAGCGTCCAGCGGGTCGCAGGCGAGCCCGTAGAGGCCGTCGGCGGGGAACACCGCGACGCCGCCGCCGGCGATGCAGCGCTCGAGCGCGCCCCGCGCCGCGGCCGCGCCGTCGCGTTCGATCGAGACGACCTCAGTCACCGGTCCCGATCACCACCCGCTCGATCCCCGCCAGGTCCCGGCGCACCTCGGTCCGCCCGAACCCGGCGGCGAGCATCAGCTCCGCCACCGCCCCCGCCTGCCCCTCCCCCACCTCAACCGCCAACGCGGCAGAGGTTTTCAACGGATAGCGATGAAAAGCTCTGCCGCGCTCGCCGAGGAAGGCTCGGTAGGCGTCGAGGCCGTCGGGGCCGGCGAGCAGCGCCTCGCGCGGCTCCCACTCGGTGACCTCGGGCTGCAGCGATGGCCAGTCGCGCTCGGCCACGTAGGGGAGGTTGGCGAGGACCAGGTCGAACTCCTCGCCCTCGGGCACCGTGCCCTCGAGGAAGCGGACGCGATCGGCGAGGCCGAGGCCCTCGGCGTTCGCCCGCGCCACTTCCAGCGCCGCAGCGGAGGTGTCGGTCGCCGTCACCTCACACCCGGGCAGCTCGTCGGCGACGGCGAGGGCGACCGCGCCGGAGCCGGTGCCGACGTCGAGCAGGCTCCCCGGCTGCCGCTCCAAGGCCACCTCGACCAGCAGCTCGGTCTCCGGGCGTGGGATCAGCACCCGGCGGTCGACGGCGAGCTCCAGCCGGCGGAACCCCTTGCGGCCGAGGATGTAGGCGACCGGCTCGCGCCGCAGCCGCCGCCGCACCATCTCGCCGAACAGCCGTCCCGCCGCGGGCGGGATCTCGGCCCCGAGGTCAACCGCCAGCGTCGCCCGATCGGTCCCGACCGCCTCGGCCAGGAGCACTTCGGCGTCGAGCCGTGCGGTTTCGACCCCCGCCGCCGCGAGCGCGTCGGCCGCCGCGCCGAGGGCCTCGCGCGCGCTCGCCTGCGCCGCCACGGCCACCGCTCAGGCCGCGGAGGCCGCGGCCTCTAGGCGTTCGCGCTTCTCCTCTGCGGCGAGCGCGTCGGTGAACTCGCCGAGATCGCCGCCCAGCACCCCGTCGAGGTTGTGCGAGGTGAGCTTGATCCGGTGGTCGGTGACCCGGCCCTGCGGGAAGTTGTAGGTGCGCACCTTCTCCGAGCGCTCGCCACTGCCGACCTGGGCCTTGCGCTCGGAGGCGATCTTCGCCTGCTGCTCGGCGATCTCGCGCTCCAGCAGCCGCGCCCGCAGCACCCGCATCGCCCGCTCCTTGTTCTGCAGCTGCGACTTCTCGTCCTGCATCGAGACCACGATCCCGGTCGGCTTGTGGGTGATCCGCACCGCCGAGTCGGTCGTGTTGACCGACTGCCCACCCGGCCCGGAGGAGCGGTAGACGTCGATCTGGAGGTCGTTCTGGTCGACCTCGACCTCCACCTCCTCGGCCTCCGGCAGCACCGCGATCGTCGCCGTCGAGGTGTGGATCCGCCCCTGCGACTCGGTCTCGGGGACGCGCTGAACCCGGTGCGTCCCGCCCTCGAACTTGAACACCGAGTAGGCCCCCTCGCCCTTGACCGCGAAGGTCACCTCCTTGAACCCGCCGGCCTCCGAAGCGGACTGCGAGAGCACCTCGGTCGCGAAGCCCCGCTCCTCGGCGTAGCGGCCGAGCATCTTGTAGAGGTCGCCGGCGAACAGCGCCGCCTCGTCCCCGCCCGCTCCGGCGCGGATCTCGACGATCACGTTCTTGGCGTCGTTGGGGTCGCGCTCGACCATCGCCAGCCGGATCTCCTCTTCCAGCCGCTCCAGCTCCGCCGGCGCCTCCTCGGCGACCTTGCGCAGCTCCTCGTCCTCGCCCTCGGCGAGCAGCTCGCGCGCCCCCTCGAGGTCGTCCTTCAGGGTCGCGTACTCGAGCGCCAGCTCGCGCGCCGGCTGCAGCTCGCGGTACTCGCGCCCGACCTCGGCGTAGCGCGCCCGGTCCCCGATCACCCCGGGGTCCGACATCTGCGCCTCCAGCTCGGAGAAGCGCGCCTGGATCTGCTCGACCAGCTGCTCGATCACGCCTGCAACCTTACGCCGGAGCTACGCGACGATCTCGATCTGCTGCTGCTTGGCGGCCTCGTCGGGGTCCTCCTGCTCCAGAACCTTTTCGAGCGAGGCGATCGCGACCGCCAGCTGCTCTTCGTCGGGCTCGCGCGTAGTCAGGTTCTGCAGCATCAGGCCCGGCCACATCAGCCCCCGCACCCAGCGTTTGCGCCGGTTTTTCCCGGCCCACTTGATCACCTCGTAGGAGAGGCCGGCGATCAGCGGGATGCCGAGGATGCGCGAGAGCACCAGCCAGTACCAGGCGGGCAGGCCGATCGGGGCGAAGACGAAGATCGCCAGCACCATCACGATCAGGAGGAAGCTGGTGCCGCAGCGCGGGTGCAGGCGCGAGTAGAGCTTGGCCCGCGCGGGCACGAGCTCGTCTTCGGCCTCGTAGCAGGAGATCGTCTTGTGCTCGGCGCCGTGGTACTCGAAGACGCGCCGCAGGTCCGGCATTTTGCTGATCGCGACGATGTACCCGATGAAGATCGCGGTGCGGAGGATGCCCTCGATCAGCCAGAACAGCAGCGCCGAGCCGAGCTGGTCCTTGATCAGGCTGGTCAGCCCGACCGGGACGACGAAGAAGAGGACGATCGAGAGCATCAGTGAGAAGAAGATCGTCAGCCCCCAGAGCCAGCCGCCGATCTCTTCCCGCTTGCCCTCCTCGTCCTCGTCGAGCTGGGCGTTGGCGGAGATCGCCAGGGCCTTGAACCCGATCTTCATCGACTCGGCGAGGGCGACGACGCCGCGGACCACCGGCAGGCGCCAGATCCGGTGCCGCTGGGCCCAGGGCTTGAGCGGCTCGGACTCGATCTCGATCTCGCCCTCGGGGTTGCGCACCGCCACCGCCCAGACCGAGACGCCGCGCATCATCACCCCCTCCAGGACCGCCTGACCCCCGATCGGCGCGTCGCGCTTGGCGACGAGGGCGCCGTCGGGCATGCGCACCGGATCCCCACCGTTGGTGGAGGGGCGTGAGGGAGCCTCTGCCGAGCCCTCCGGCGGGCTCACGGGCTACTTCCCGGCCCTGTGCTTCGCGGCGCGGCGCTGGAAGCGCTCGACGCGGCCGCCGGTGTCCACCAGCTTCTGCTTGCCGGTGTAAAAGGGGTGGCACTCGGAGCAGAGCTCGACATGCAGGTCGTCCTTGGTCGACCGCGTGTAGAACTGGTTGCCGCACGAGCAATGCACGTTGGCGAGCGTGTACTCAGGGTGGATTCCGGTTTTCATCTCAGACCAGTCTAGATCACGCGCGTAATTTGCTCGTTCAGGGGCTTGGGAAGGGCCCGTTCCCTGCCGATAGCTGAGGATGGCGCCCGGCCAACCGACGACGCCCGACTCCCTCTTCGCACGCACGATGCGTGTCGCCCTCGCGATTCTGCTCGTCGGCGGCACCGTCCTCGTCGCCGCCCACTACTGGCTCGGTGTCGGCGGCGGCCTGCACGACCTGATCGGCGCCGCCGTCTACGACGCCGTCGTGCTGGGCGCGGGGCTCGCCTGCCTCGCCCGGGCCTCGATCTACGGCAACGAGCGCAAGGCCTGGATCCTGCTCGGCCTGGCGATCCTCGTCTGGGGCGCCGCCGAGGTCTACTGGTCGGTGGCGATCGAAGGCAACCCGAATGCCCCCTACCCCTCCCCGGCCGACGTCGGCTACCTCGCCTTCTACCCGCTCGCCTACGCCGGCCTCGCCCTGCTCGTCCGCGCCCGCGCCCGGGAAATGAACTGGCGCCTCTGGATGGACGGGCTGATCGCCGCGCTCGGCACCGCGGCGCTCGGCACCGCCTTCGTCTTCGACTTCGTCGCCGAGGAGGCGACCGGATCGACCCTGGAAATCGTCACCACGCTGGCCTACCCCCTGGGCGACATCGCGATGCTCTCGATCGTCGTCGGCGTGGTCGCCCTCACCGGCTGGCGGCCGGGCCGCACCTGGTCGCTGCTGCTGGCCGGGCTGGCGGCCCTGGTCATCGCCGACATCGCCTACACCCTGCAGCTCACCGAGGAAGCGCTCCCGGGAGGCAGCTGGGTGGAACCGATCTACCTGATCGCGGCGGTCTGCCTCGGCGCCTCCGTCTGGCAGCCGGCCGCAGCCGCGGAGATCCGCTCGCCGCTGGAACGGCGGCGAGAGATGGTCGTGCCGGCGGTCTTCGCCGGGGTGATGATCGGCCTCTTCACGATCCAGTACTTCAGCGCCACCGGCAGCCTCTCGACGATCCTCTGGGCGGCGACGATGACCGCCGTGGTCGTCCGCCTGGGGATGAGCGACCGCGAGAACCGCGATCTGCTCGAGCAGGTGCGCACGGACTCGCTGACCGGGCTCAGCAACCGCGGTCGCCTGCAGGTCGACCTCCCGGCCCGCTTCACCCACGCGAGCGCGGAGGAGCCGCTCCGGCTGATCCTCCTGGACCTGAACGGGTTCAAGCACTTCAACGACACCTTCGGCCACCCGGCCGGCGACGAGCTGCTCGTGCGACTCGGAAAGGCGCTGCTGGACGCGGTGGGCGAGGACGGCACCGCCTACCGGACCGGGGGCGACGAGTTCTGCGTGCTGCTGACCTGCGAGCCGGAGCGCTTCGACCGGGTCAGCCGAGCGGTGACGCAGGCGCTGACGGCCAACGGTCCCGGCTACGCGATCGGCGCGTCCTGGGGGATGGTCGAGGTCCCCGCCGAGGAGAGCGAACCCTCGGCGGCGATGCAGCTTGCAGACGTGCGGATGTACGCGCAGAAGGAGTCGCGGCGGGTCGCCGACGACGATGCGATCGAGATTGAGCGCGCCGACGCCGAGGTGCGCCTACGGGGACGCGACGGCGAAGCTCTCGAGCAGGGTCAGTAGGACCGCGGTCACCTCGGCCCGGCTGCCCGGATCTTCGGAGCGGGCGACCAGCATCGCCGCCTCGTCGAGAGCGCCGAGCAGCAGGTGCGCCATCGGCTTGACCGGGAGGTCGCGGATCTCCCCCGCCTCGATCGCCGCCGCCAGGCTCGCCTCGATCAGTCCGAGGCCGTTGGCGGCGCCGATCTCGCGCCAGCGGTCCCAGCCGAGCACGGCCGGCGCGTCCTGCAGGGCGATCTGCCGCAGCTCGGGCTCGGCGCACTCGTCGAGGAAGGCCTCGATACCGGCCTTCATCGCGTCCAGCGGGCTCTCCAGCTCCGAGCCGAGGACGATCCGCGCGACCCGCTCGGTCGATTCGGCCTCCATCTGTTCGTAGGTCGCCTCGAGTAGGCCCGGCTTACCCCCGAAGTGGTGGTAGAGCGCACCGCGGGTGACGCCGGCGGCGCGCACGATCTCCTCGGTGCCGACCTCTTCGTAGCCACGCTCGGTGAAGAGGCGGCGGGCGGCGGCGATCAGCGCGGCCCGGGTCGCCTCGGTGCGCTGCGCCTGGGTGCGGCGTCCTGGATTTACATTCATACAGTCTGTATGTTATCGGGACTACCTTCCACGTCAGGAGATTGCCATGAGCGAGCGCAAAGAGATCGACCTTCCAGCCGGCCGCATCCGCTACCGCGAGGCCGGCAGCGGCAAGCCGATCGTCTTCGTCCACGGCTACCTGGTCGACGGCCGCCTCTGGGACGGCGTAGTCGACCGCCTCTCCGACCGCTACCGCTGCCTCGCCCCGGACTGGCCGATCGGCGCCCAGCAGATCGCGATGAAGCCCGACGCCGACCTCTCCCCCTACGGGATCGCGGCGATCGTCAACTCGTTCCTGGAGGTGCTCGACCTCGACGACGTGACGATCGTCGGCAACGACTCCGGCGGCGCCATGTCGCAGGTTCTGGTCACCCGGCACCCCGAGCGGATCGGCCGCCTCGTCCTCACCAACTGCGACACGCACACCAACTTCCCGCCCGGTCCCTTCAAGGCGCTGGTGCCACTCGCGAAGATGCCCGGCGGGATGGCGGCGATCGCGCTTCCGTTCCGGGTCCCCGCTGTCGCCCGCGCCGCTTTCAAGCCGTTCGCCAAGGACATCCCGCCCGAGCTGGTCGCCTCCTGGATGCGGCCCGGCCTCAACGACCCCGAGGTCAATCGCGACCTCAAAAAGGTCACCGTGGGAATGAACAAGCGCTACACGCTCGAGGCCGCCGAAAAGCTGCGGGGCTCCGACCTGCCCCTGCTGCTGACCTGGGCGCCCGGGGACCGCGTGTTCCCGCTCAAGTACGCGGAAAGGCTCGCCGGCGAAGTGGCGAACGCCCGCATCGTCCAGATCCCGGACTCGCGCACCTTCGTCCCGCTCGATCAGCCGCAGCGCCTCGCCGACGCGATCGCGGAGTTTGCGCCAAGCGCCTAGGCGAACACGCGTTCCCAAAAAACGCAAAGTGCAGGTTTTTCGTCCGACCGGTGGGTGAGTCTTCTTCAAACCCCCAGAGGAGGGAAGCGAGTGGACAAGCGGATCTTCGACCAGGATCGCCCCCGCAGCACTATGGCCCAGCGTCTCGACGAAGCCTTCGCCGGCTGCGACGAGTGGACCGTGGTGGCCGCCCCGCGGCGGCGCAGCACCCTCGACGTGGCCCCCTGGGTCGCCCCGACCGAGTCGATCTCCTCGGACGAACAGCTCCCCCGCGCCGCCTAGCTAAGGCGCTCGGCTCAGGTTTCCTGGTACAGGGGCCCGTCGCCGCCCTCGGGCAGGGTGAGGCGGCCGCCCTTGGCGGTGATCGCTCCGCACTGCACGCAGTTGGAGGCGGTGACGTGGACGTCGACCGTGGAGGTGCCGTTCTCCAGCTGCTCCTCGGGGATCTCGTAGACCTGGGCCGGGCACATCGAGACCCACGTCTGCGCGACCTCGCGCGGGACCTTGGTCTGGACGCGGACATGGTTGGGCGCGTCGTCGCGGGTCGCGTTGCCCGAGAGGAAGACCGAGTCGAGCTTGTTGAAGGTGAGCTCGTTGTCGGGCTTGATGTACATGTCGCCCGCCTTACCGAGGTCGACCTCGATCTCGGAGTCGTGCTCCTGCTTCCAGTGGCCGCCCGGGAAGTTGCCTTTGGTGATGGTCATCGCCGAGGCGATCGCGCCGCCCACGAAGAAGCCCTTGGAGAAGGGCTGGCGCATGTTGCGCGATTCCTTCAGGTCCTTCTCGATCGCCGACTTGCGGACCTTCTCGTCGTAGGCCTCGAAGTTGACCGATTCCGGGTCCGCCTTGAGCGACTCGACGATCGTCTCCGCCGCGTACATGCCGGCGTGCATCGCGTAGTGGACGCCCTTCAGGGTCGGGATGTTGACCATGCTCGCCGCGTCACCGGCGACCATCATGCCGGGCACGGCGAGCCGCTTCGGCATCGCGAAGTAACCGCCGGAGGGAATCGTCTTCGCGCCCCAGGCGACCCGCTTGCCGCCGTCGAGCATCTTCTTGATGAAGGGGTGGGTCTTGATCAGCTGCAGCGCGTCGTGGCAGCTGAAGGTCGCGTCGGTGTAGTCGAGGCCGACGACGAGGCCGATGCAGATCTTGTCCTCGCCCATCGGGTAGATGAAGGTGCCACCGAACTCGTTGAAGCGCGGCGACTTGCGCAGCGGCCAGCCCATCGTGTGGATCACGCGGTCGAGCGGCTCCTTCACCTCCCAGACCTCTTTCACCCCGAGCTCCCAGCGCATCGGGTCGGCGCCGTGCATGTCGAAGTAGTCGTAGGCGGCGTAGGTGAGGTGCCCGACCGTGCCCTCGGCGAGCACCGTCGCCTTCGCGGTCACGTCGGAGCCCGGCTCGAAGTTGGCGAGCTCTTCGCCCTCCTTGCCGCGACCGCGGTCACCGGAGCGGACGCCCTTGACGATCCGGTCCTCGACCAGCAGCTTCGTCGCCGCGGTCTCGCTGAGGATGTAGACGCCGGCTTCTTCGGCTTTGTCGGCGAGGAAGCGCCCCAGCTTGGAGACGGAGGTGACGTAGTTGCCGTGGTTGACGAAGCCGGGCGGGGGCGGCTTCAGCGGGAACGCTTTGCTCTTGGTGAGGACGTATACGGCATCCTTCTCGACCTCCTGGTAGACCGGCCACTCCTCCTTCGGCAGGTCGGGGAACAGCTCTTCCATCGCCGAGGGCTTCATGTTCGCCCCGGAGAGCAGGTGCGCCCCGGCGACTTTCCCCTTCTCGATCACCGCGACCGGCACTTCGCCCAGCTGCTCGGTCAGCTCCGGCTCGTTCTCCAGGAGCTGCATGAGCTTGTTGGCGCAGGCGAGGCCGGCGGGCCCGCCGCCGACGATCGCGACCCCCACCTCGATGCGGTCCTCGGGCGCGTCGGTCGGGGGACCGATCGCCTCGGCCGCATCGAACGGCGGTGGGAACTCGCTTGGCGCGACGGCGGGCACTGGCTCAGCCGCCCTTCTTCGCTTTGATCGCCTCGGTCAGCTTGGGGACGATCTTGTGCAGATCGCCGACCACGCCGAGGTCGGAGAACTCGAAGATCGGCGCGTTCGGGTCCTTGTTGATCGCGAGGATGTTCTCCGAGTTCTGCATCCCGACCTTGTGCTGGATCGCGCCCGAGACGCCGGCCGCGAGGTAGAGCTTCGGCGCGACCGTCTTCCCGGTCTGGCCGATCTGGGCCGCGTAGGGGTACCAGCCGGCGTCGACGACCGCGCGGGTCGCGGCGACGGCGCCGCCCATCGAGTCGGCGAGCTGCTCGCAGAGGTCGAAGCCCTCTTTGGCCCCGAGCCCGCGGCCGCCGCCGACGAGGATGTCGGCGTCCTCGATGTTGACGTCGGCGCCGCGCTGCTCGCCGCGCTGCACCATCGTCGCCTTCGTCGACCAGGCCGAGAGCTCGACGTCGACGTCGACGACCTCGGCGCTGCCGCCGCTCTCGCTGGCGTCGAACGCGTTGAGGCGGCCGATGATGATCCCGGGCTCGCTGACGTAGCCGACGTCGGCGACCTCGGAGTCCTGCAGGATCGGCCGCTCGGCGACCAGCTTCCCGTCCTGGACCTTGACCGCGGTGACCTCCATCGTCACGCCGGCGTTGAGGCGGGCGGTGAGGCCGGCCCCGATCTCGAAGCCGAGCAGGCCGCCGCCGAACAGGGCGTAGGAGATCCCGTTGTCCTGGATCACCTTGGCCATCGCGTCGACGATCGGCTGCGCCAGGCCCTCGGGCACGCTCTTCGCGCGGTAGACCTTGGCGGCGCCGTAGTTGCCGAGCGAGGCGCAGGCGTCGTCGGCGATGTCGCCGACCACCAGGGCCGCGGCCTCGCCACCGATCTCGCCGGCCAGCTTGGCCGCCTCGGAGATCGCCCCGAGTGAGTTTTTGTTGAAGTTGCCCTCGTCGTCGTGGAGGGCGTAAACCAGGATGCCTGCCATCTAGATCAGCTTCCTCTCGTCAAGCCACGCGACGATCTTTTCGACCGTCTCGTTGGTGTCCTCGTCCTCGATGATCTCGCCGGCTTCCTTGGCGGGCGGCGGGTTCAGCGCCAGCACGGCGGTCTTGGAGCCGCCCTCGCCGACCATGCCGGCGTCGATGCCGACGTCGCCGGTGGCCTTGCTGTCGAGCGGTTTCTTTTTCGCGCCCATGATCGCTTTCAGGCTCGGGTAACGCGGCTCGTTGATCGCGTCGCCGACGCTGATCACGGCGGGCAGCTCGACCTCGACCGTGTCGTAGCCGTACTCGGCCTGGCGCTCGCAGCGCAGCTTGCCGTCGGTGACGTCGATCTGGATCACCTGGGTCAGCGAGGGCATCTGCAGGTGGTCGGCGACGACGGCGCCGATCGTGTAGCACTCGCCGTCGTCCGACTGCTGGCCGAGCAGCACCAGGTCCGGGCTCTCGGACTCGAGCACCTTCGCCAGCGCGTAGCCGGTGGCGCAGACGTCGGAGCCGGAAAGGGCGTCGTCGGCGAGATGCACCGAGCGATCAGCGCCAAGCGCGACCGCCTTGTGCAGGGCGCGGACGGCGGAGCTCGGCCCCATCGTCACGGCGACCACCTCCTCGACCGGGATCGCCCCACCCTCCTTGATCTGCATTGCCGCCTCGAGGGCGTGCGTATCGAAGGGGTTGAGGTTTTTCTCGCCGCTGCGGTCCAGGCGCATCGTGCTGGGGTCGATGCGCTTCTGCACCGCGGCGTCCGGAACCTCCTTGACCAGGACGCAGATCTTCAAGTTGAAGCCTCCTTGGGAAACGATTCTCAGGTAGTCGCGGGCAGCGTGGTGCGCCGCGCGGGGCCGTTGCGGCGGGGCATGTTATCGGTTGTGGGCGACCGGTTGACTGACCAGTCAATCGGCGGCTAGGCGCCTTCCGCGTGGCGCTCGCTCGCACCCTCGCGGATGAAGTCGACGATCTCGTCGGTCCCGGCCCCCGGCGTGAACACCGCGGCGACGCCGAGCTTCTTCAGCTCGGGGATGTCGTCGGCGGGGATCGTGCCCCCGACCGTGACCAGGACGTCGTCGACGCCCTGGGCGGCGAGCAGCTCGACCACCTTCGGCACCAGGGTCATGTGGGCACCGGAGAGGATCGAGAGGCCGACCGCGTCGGCGTCCTCCTGGATCACCGTCTCGGCGATCTGCTCGGGCGTCTGGTGCAGGCCGGTGTAGATCACCTCCATGCCGGCGTCGCGCAGGGCGCGGGCGATGATCTTGGCGCCGCGGTCGTGCCCGTCCAGGCCGGGCTTGGCGACGACGACGCGGATCTTGCGGGCGGTTGCGGCCTCCATAGCGGCCCGGAACACTAGCCCAACACGTTTTCCATGCCTGGGATGGAAAACGTGCTGGGAGAGGGGGTCTAGAACACCGGCGACTCGGTGTAGGTCCCGAAGACCTCCTGCATCGCCGCGATCATCTCGCCCTCGGTGGCGCGGGCGCGGGCGGCGGCGAGGATCGGCGGCATCAGGTTGCCCTCGCCGGCGGCGGCCTGCCTGAGGTCGGCGAGGGCGGTCTCGACCGCGGCGCCGTCGCGGCGGGCGCGGGTCGCCTGCAGGCGGTCGACCTGCTTGCGTTCGAGCGCCGGGTCGATCTTCAGGATCGGCGTCTCCTCTTCGTCCTCGTGGGTGAAGTCGTTGACGCCGACGACGATCCGCTTGCGCTCGTTCAGCTCCTGCTGGTAGGTGAAGGAGGCGTCGGCGATCTCGCGCTGGGGGAAGTTGCGGCGGATCGCCTCGACCATCCCCCCCAGCTCGTCGATGCGCTCGAAGTAGGAGTAGGCCGCGGCCTCCATCTCGTCGGTCAGCTTCTCGACGAACCAGGAGCCGCCGAGCGGGTCGGCAGTGCTGGTGACGCCGGACTCGGTGGCGATGATCTGCTGGGTGCGCAGCGCCACCCGCACCGCCTCCTCGGTCGGCAGCGCCAGCGCCTCGTCGTAGGAGTTGGTGTGCAGCGACTGGGTGCCGCCGAGCACCGCTGCCAGCGCCTCCAACGAGGTGCGGACGATGTTGTTGAGCGGCTGCTGCGCGGTCAGCGAGACGCCCGCGGTCTGGGTGTGGAAGCGCAGCCGCATCGACTCCTCGCGCTTGGCGCCGTAGGTGTCCCGCATCTCGCGGGCCCAGATCCGGCGCGCCGCCCGGTACTTGGCGATCTCCTCGAAGAAGTCGACGTGGGCGTTGAAGAAGAAGGAGAGGCGGGGGGCGAAGGCGTCGACGTCGAGGCCGCGCTCGAGCGCCCGCTCGACGTAGGTGAAGCCGTCCTTGAGCGTGAAGGCGAGCTCCTGCTGCGCGGTCGACCCGGCCTCGCGGATGTGGTACCCGGAGATCGAGACCGGGTGCCAGCGCGGCATGTTCCCGGTGCACCACTCGATCATGTCGGTGACCAGCCGCATCGCCGGCTCGATCGGGAAGCACCACTCTTTCTGGGCGATGTACTCCTTGAGGATGTCGGTCTGGATGGTGCCGCCGAGCTTCTCCGGCGGCACTCCCTGCTCCTCGCCGACCAGCACGTAGAAGGCGAGCAGGATCGCCGCCGGCGCGTTGATCGTCATCGAGGTGGTGACGCCGCCGAGCGGGATCCCGGCGAAGAGCTGCTCCATGTCGTCGAGCGTGTCGACGGCGACCCCCTCGCGGCCGACCTCGCCGAGGCTGCGGGCGTGGTCGGAGTCGTAGCCCATCAGGGTCGGCATGTCGAAGGCGGTCGAGAGCCCGGTCTGGCCGTGGTCGAGCAGGTACTGGAAGCGCTCGTTGGTCTCCTCGACCGTGCCGAAACCGGCGAACTGGCGCATCGTCCAGAGCCGCCCCCGGTACATCGACGGGTAGGGCCCGCGCGTGAACGGGTACTCGCCGGGCCGGCCGACCCGCTCCTCGAGGCCGGGCTCGACGTCCTCCTCGGTGTAGAGCGGCTCGATCTCCTTGCCGGAGATGGTCGAGAACTCGGCGTCGCGCTGCTTGAACTCCGGCCTGTCCCTGGGCTCTATGGCCATGGGAGGAGTCTAGGGCCGCCGGGCCGGAAAACGGCGCGGCGGCGGCTTGCGGCGCGCGGCGGCGCGGCGCGCGGTGACGCCCAGGACCGTCGCCAGCACGGTCACCGCCAGCGCCAGCAGCCTGCGGCCGAGCCGCTCGAAGCGCAGCGTCTGCCAGCCCTCCTGCTTGGCGATCGCCGCCAGCGGCGGGTCCGGGTTGACCGCGACCGGGTTGCCGACGGCGCGCAGCATCGGCAGGTCCGAGAACGAGTCCGAGTAGGCGTAGGAGGTCGCGAGGTCGATTCCGTGGCGCGCGGCGAAGGTCTGCATCGCCTCGACCTTGCCGGGCCCGTAGACGAAGGGCCCGTCGAAGCGGCCGGTGTAGTTGCCCTCGGCGTCGACCTCGTAACGGGTCCCGATCCCGCCCTCCATCCCCAGCACCCGGGCCAGCGACTCGACCACGTCGTTGCCGGCGGCGCTGACGATGAAGGTCGGGCGGCCGGCGTCCTCGTGGGCGTGGATCTCGGTCAGCATCTCGGGGAAGACCCGGGGCAGGATCGCGCTCATCACCGCCGGGCCCATCCGCTCGACTTTCCGGGCCGGCACGCCGCGGATCAGCTCGCGGGCGACGCGGAGGACGTCGCCGGTGCGCTGGTCGGTGGTCCCGCGCAGGCGGTAGCGCAGGTGCTCGACGCCCCAGCTGGCGAGCTGGCGGCGGCTGACGATCCCCTGCTGGGCGGCGACGCGGGCGAACTGCATCCCCGACGAGCCCGCCATCAAGGTCTTGTCCAGATCGAAGAAGGCAGCAGCCCGCGGCGGAGCATCGCTCACGGGCTGCGCCTCCACGGACCTACTAGCCGTTGACTTCGATCACGATCGCGTCGCCCTGGCCGCCGCCGGAGCAGATCGCGGCGCAGCCGAGGCCGCCGCCGCGGCGGCGCAGCTCGTGCACGAGGGCACCGACGATGCGCGAGCCCGAGGCCCCGATCGGGTGACCGAGCGCGATCGCGCCGCCGTTGACGTTGACCTTGTCCTCGTCGACGCCGAGCATCCGCACCGAGTTGAGCGCGACCGAGGCGAAGGCCTCGTTGATCTCCCAGAGGTCGATGTCCTCGGGGCCCTTGCCGATCTTCTCGAGCGCCTGCTTGGCAGCGTTGGCCGGCGTTTTCGCCAGGTAGGGGAAGTCGTCGGCGACGGTGCCGTAGGAGAGGATCCTCGCCAGCGGCGCCTTGCCCTCGCTCTGCGCCCACTCCTCGGAGGCGACGACGATCGCGCCGGCGCCGTCGTTGACGCCCGGCGCGTTGCCGGCCGTGTGGGTGGCGTCGTCGCCGCCGATCGCCTTCAGCTTCGCCAGCGTCTCCAGGGTGGTGTCGGGGCGGATCGCCTCGTCGGCCTCGACCGTGGTCTCGCCCTTGCGCGACTTGACGGTGACGCCGACGATCTCCTCGGCGAGGCGGCCGGCGTCGGTCGCCTCGGCGGCAAGCCGGTGCGAGCGCTCGGCGAAGCGGTCCATGTCGACGCGGGTGATCTCAAGCTCGTTCGAGACCTCGCTCGCCTCGTTGATCATCTGCTTCTCGGTGAAGGGGTTGGTGAGCCCGTCGTGGGTCATCGCGTCGAGGGCCTTGACGTCGCCCATCCGGAAGCCGAAGCGGGCGTTCGGCAGCAGGTACGGGGCCTGGCTCATCGACTCCATGCCGCCGGTCACCGCGACCTCGGAGTCCCCGGCGCGGATCGCCATGTCGGCGATGCCGATCGAGCGCATGCCGGAGGCGCAGACCTTGTTGATCGTCTCCGAGGGGACCTCCTTGGGGACGCCGCCCTTGATCTGGGCCTGGCGCGAGGGGATCTGCCCCTGGCCGGCCTGCAGGACCTGGCCGAAGACGACCTGCTGGACCTGCTGCGGATCGACGCTGGAGCGCTCCAGCGCGGCCTCGATCACCTGGCCGCCGAGGTCGGTGGCGTCGAGCGAGGAGAGGCCGCCGCCCATCTTGCCGAAGGGAGTGCGCGCGGTTCCGAGGATGACTGAGCTGGGCATCTACTGCCTTTCTTCTCCGTTGTCGTTTGATCCGGTCCAGCGGGCGCCGGTTCCGGCCGGTGACGATACCGACCGGCCTGCGTAGACTCGCGCCCGATGAAGGTCGAGGTCCGCCAGGGGGAGCTGCTCGAAATCGAGGCGGGGCTGGCGGTCGCCGGCCTCTGCGAGGACGGGTCGCTGCCACCCGCGATCGCCGGGCTGCCCGGTGCCGGGGCCGCGCAGGGCGGCTTCAAGAAGCGGCTGCTGCTGCACGCGGGCGAGCGGGCCGTGCTGGTGCTCGGCCTCGGCAAGCGGGAAGAGCTCGACGCCGAGCGGCTGCGGGTCGCCGCGGCGCTGGCGGCGCAGGAGGCGGCGCGACTGGAGGCGGTCTCGCTGGCCTGGGCGCTGCCCGAGAGCGACGTCGAGGCGGCCGCGGCCGCCGAAGCCCTGGTCGCCGGAACGGTCCTCGGCCCCTACCGCTATGACCGTTTCAAGGGCGGCGAGGCCGACGAGGCCCCCGCGCGGCTGGGCTCGCTGACCCTGCTGGCGCCGGAGAGCGTCACCGCAGCGGCCACGGCTGCGCGCGTCACCGCCACGGCGCAGAACCGGGCGCGCGACCTGCAGATGACCCCGGCCAACGTGGCGACCCCGAGCTTCCTCGCCGGACGCGCGGAGGAGATCGCCGCCGCACATGACACCGTCACCGCCGATGTCCTCGGGCCCGAGCAGATCGCCGCCAAGGGCATGGGCGGCCTGGTCGCGGTCAGCCGCGGCAGCGCTGAGCCGGCCCGGCTGATCGTGCTGCGCTACAGCGGCGGTGGCACCGCACCCACCCTCGGCCTGGTCGGCAAGGGGGTCACCTTCGACACCGGCGGCATCTCGCTCAAGCCCGGCGCCGGCATGCACGAGATGAAGTACGACATGACCGGCGGCGCGGTCGTGCTGGAGACGGTGGCGGCGGTCGCCGAGCTCGGCCTGGAGGTCGACATCGTCGCCGTCGTGCCGACGACCGAGAACATGCCGTCGGGGACCGCGGTCAAGCCCGGTGACGTGATCACCCAGTTCAACGGCAAGACGGTCGAAGTCAACAACACCGACGCCGAGGGCCGGCTGATCCTCGCCGACGCCCTCGCCTACGCGATCGAGCTGGGCGCGGCCGAGGTGGTTGACATCGCCACCCTGACCGGCGCCGTGACGATCGCCCTCGGCTCGAGCTTCGCCGGACTCGTCGCCAACGACGACGAGCTCGCGGCCGCTGTCGCCGAGGCCGGCGAGCGCAGCGGCGAGCTGGTCTGGCGCCTCCCCCTCCACCCCGAGTTCGCGGCGCTGATGAAGGGCAAGGTCGCCGACCTCTCCAACCTCGCCGCGAAGCGCAAGGCCGGGACGATCACCGCCGCCGCCTTCCTCGAGGAGTTCGTCGGCGAGACGCCCTGGGCGCACCTCGACATCGCCGGCACCGCCTGGGACGTCGGCCGCGAGTACACCGGCAGCGAAGCGAGCGGGTTCGGCGTGCGGCTGCTGGTCGAGCTGGCGCGCCATCGGGCCGGCTAGCCGCCGAGGATCATGCAGGTCGCGGTGCCGGAGGCGAGCAGCTTGCCGCTGTCGGCGGCGGTCAGCGTCGCCTCCGCGGTCGCCTGCTTACGGCCGCGGTATAGGACGCTGGCCTCGCAGAGCACGCGGCCGGTGTCGCGGCTGATCGGCCGCACGTACTTGGCCTCGAGGCCGAGCGAGGTGTAGCCGACGCCGGCCGGCAAGGTGGTGTGCACGGCGCAGCCGAGCGCCGAGTCGAGCAGGGTCGCCGCGTAGCCGCCGTGGACGACGCCGATCGGGTTGTAGTGCTCCTCCCCCGGTTCGCCCTCGAAGACGACGCGGCCCTCCTCCAGCTCGACCGGGCGCAGGCGCATCGTCACCGCGATCGGGGGCGGCGGCACCTCGCCGCGCACGACGGCGCTCATGTACTCGATGCCGGTCATCGTCGCCCCGGCGGCCGCGGTCGGGACCGGGTCCTGCCAGACCAGGGTCCGCGAGCGCGAGCTCTCGGGGCTCCGCTCGGCGAAGGCTTCTGCCACCTCCAGCGCGGTGCCCTCCGGGGCGACGACGACGCCGTCGGCGCCGCTCACCGGCCGCCCCGCCGGGTGGCGAGGGGGGCGGGGCGATCGGGCCGCATCCCGCCCGGATAGTTCAGGTCGGCGGTGATCTCGGCCTGGCTTATCGCGATGCGCGGGGCCTTGCGCTGCCGGTTGCGATTTCTGGGGATCAGCCTCATCTCGGGCCTCCGTTTCGGCTTTTTTCGGCCATGGTTGCTTCAAGCAACCGATGCTTTGGCCACCCTACCCCAATCAGTTGCTTGATGCAACCGAGTGTGCGAAGATCACACCGTGCTGCGCCGCGACTACCCCGACCAGATCTGCTCGATCGCCAAGTCGCTGGAAGTGATCGGGGAGCGCTGGTCGCTGCTGATCGTGCGCGACGTCTTCAACGGCCACCGCCGCTTCGGCGAGATCCAGACCTCGCTCGGGGTCGCGCGCAACGTCCTCTCGGCGCGCCTGCAGCGCCTCGTCGACGAGGACATCCTCGAGCGCCGCCGCTACCAGGAGAACCCGGCCCGCTACGAGTACTTCCTGACCGAGAAGGGGCTCGACCTCTGGCCGACCCTGATCGCCCTGCTCAACTGGGGCGACCGCTACTCCCCCACCCCCGGCGGCCCGCCGAAACTGATCCGCCACAAGGAGTGCGGCGGCCCGGTCAGCGAGCGCGGCATCTGCGAAGACTGCGGCAAGGTCCTCCACGCCCGCGACGCGATCCAGGTCCCGGGCCCGGGCCGGCTGGCGGCGATGGCCGGGGCGGGCGCGGCGGAGTCGGCCTAGCGCTCCTTTTCTTCTTGCGCCCGCTTCTTCTGCGCGTCAGCCAGAACGATGTACTCGTCGACCATCACCTTGTCCTTGTTCCGGTTCGCAGCCCGCTTCATCGCGATCAGATGGTCGATGGACGCCACACGCACCGGAACCCCCCAAAGGTCGCGCACCTCAGAGGCTGCGACCAGATCGTCGTACGACGGCATCCCGGCCGCATCCGCGAGAACATCGAGATCTCCAAACGGCGTGACGAAGGTGAAGTTGGCGCCGTTCTCGATCGTTCGGGTCTCAAGCTGAAATGGGAGATCCTCCGGCGCTCCACGCAAGCGGACACCGATCTCCTCCAGGGCAGCGACCAGCCGCGTGATGTTCGCGCGATTCCTGGCGTAGAGCACGTCGAGGTCATAACTGGGGAACGTGGAGCCGTGAGCTATCCCGGCCATGCCTCCTATCAGCACGAAATCGACCCCGTGGCGCACCAGCGGCTCAAGCAGCCCACGAAGCTCTGGGGCCTTGGCGGGAAGGGAATCGTTCATCGCTTCCATCCCGGCCGCTTTGGCAACGGGCTTGCCTCTATCACCTGGTTGGCGAAACCGAGCCCGTAGTCGAGGCGCTCAGTCTCCGTCCGCAGGAGACTTGCGTCGGTCAAAGTGCGATCGACCCCCGTGTCCCGGTCCCGCGTCCGCAGCAAGAGTTCCTCGCCGAGCAGGTGGAGCAACTCGGCCAGCGTTCCGACCGAGGGCGAGATTCGGTCCTGCTCGATGCGGGAGATCGCTGACTGGGTCGTGCCGGCGCGAGCCGCGAGTTCCTGCTGGCTCACTTCGTGCCGGTGACGCGCTTCGCGCAGGATCTCGCCTGGGGTCTTCATCTTCACCAATATAGCTGAAATGCTATTAGCTCATATCAGCTATGTGCAGCACTGCGAAGGGGGATCTGCGCCCGCCCCGCATCGGCGCTAGCGTTTGGCCAGACGGCCAATTCGGGCGAACGAGCGTTGAGGAGGAAGGGCATGGCTACGGCGGCGGAGCTTCAGGTGCGCGACAGGGTGTTCATCGGCGGCGAGTGGGTCGAGCCGGCGGGTGGCGAGCCGATCGAGGTGGTCAACTCGACCACCGAGGAGGTGATGGGGACCGTCCCGGCATGTGCGCCCGCGGACGCGGACCGCGCCGTGGCGGCCGCGCGCGAGGCCTTCGACGCCTGGTCGCGGACCTCGCGCGAGGAGCGCGCCGGCTACATCGCGGCGATCGCCGCCGGGCTCGGCGAGCGCAGCGAGGAGATCGCGGCGACGATCTCGCAGGAGCTGGGGATGCCGCTGAAACTGAGCCAGATCGTCCAGGTCGGCCTCCCGGCCAGCCAGTTCGCGGCGATGCCGGGACTGATGGAGGAAGTCGCCTGGGAGGAGGAGATCGGGAACTCGCGGGTGCTGCGCGAGCCGGTCGGAGTGGTCGGCGCGATCACGCCCTGGAACTACCCGCTGAACCAGATCGCCGCCAAGGTCGCCCCCGCCCTCGCCGCCGGCTGCACGGTCGTGCTGAAGCCGAGCGAGGTGACCCCGCTCAACGCCTTCCAGCTGGCCGAGGTGATCGAGGCCGCCGGCCTCCCGGCCGGCGTCTTCAACCTCGTCACCGGCACCGGGCCGGTGGTCGGCGAGGCGATCGCCGCCCATCCCGGCGTCGACATGGTCTCCTTCACCGGCTCGACCCGGGCCGGCAAGCGGGTCTCCGAGCTCGCCTCGGCGAGCGTGAAGCCGGTCGCGATGGAGCTCGGCGGCAAGTCGCCGAACGTGATCCTCGACGACGCCGACCTCGCCCGGGCCGTGCCCGACGGGGTCGCCAAGTGCTTCCTCAACTCGGGCCAGACCTGCAGCGCCCTGACCCGGATGCTGGTCCCGCGCGAGAAGCTGGCCGAAGCGGAGGAGATCGCCGCGGCGACGGCCGGGACCTTCACCCCCGGCGACCCGTTCGCCGAGTCGACCCGGCTCGGGCCGCTGGTCTCCGACGTCCAGCGCGAGCGGGTGCGCGGCTACATCGAGAAGGGCGAGGCCGAGGGCGCAAAGCTGCTCACCGGCGGCGCCGCGGCGCCCGAGGGGCTCGATCGCGGCTACTTCGTCAGCCCCACCGTCTTCTCCGAGGTGACGCCGGAGATGAAGATCGCCCAGGAGGAGATCTTCGGCCCGGTGCTGTCGATCCAGCCCTACGACGGCGAGGACGATGCGGTGCGGATCGCCAACGACAGCGCCTACGGGCTCGCCGGCGGGGTCTGGTCCGCCGACCAGGAGCGCGCGGTCGCAGTCGCCAAGCGGATTCGCACCGGCCAGATCGAGATCAACGGCGGCGCCTTCAACCCGCTCGCCCCGTTCGGCGGCTACGGCCAGTCGGGCCACGGGCGCGAGAACGGCCGGTTCGGGCTCGAAGAGCTGCTGCAGGTCAAGTCCCTTCAGCTCTAGCGAGAATAGGCTGACCGGCATGGACTTCGAGCTTTCGGCCGAGCAGAAACTGCTGCGCGACACCGTGCGGGACTTCGCGCGGCAGGAGGTCGCGCCGGTGGCGGAGGAGCTGGACCGGGAGAAGCGGTTCCCCTACGAGATCGTCGCCAAGCTCGGCGAGCTCGGGCTGATGGGGATCCCCTTCCCGCAGGAGTACGGGGGCGGCGGCGCCGACACCCTCTCCTACGTCCTCGCGGTCGAAGAGCTGGCGCGGATCGACTCCTCGGTCTGCATCACGATGGCCGCCCACACCTCGCTGGGGACGATGCCGATCTACCTCTGGGGCAGCGACGCCCAGAAAGACGACTGGCTGCCGCGGCTGTGCAGCGGCGAGCGGCTCGCCTCCTTCGGGCTGACCGAGCCCGAGGCCGGCTCCGACGCCGGCAACGTCCGCACCACCGCGAAGCTCGACGGCGACGAGTGGGTCGTCAACGGAGCCAAGCAGTTCATCACCAACTCCGGCACCGAGATCTCCGGCTGCGTCGCGATCACGGCGGTGACCGGCGAGGCCGACGGTCGCAAAGAGGTCTCAAACATCATCGTCCCGACCGGGACGCCCGGCTACGAGGTCGGCGAGGCCTACCGCAAGATGGGGTGGAACGCCTCCGACACCCGGCCGCTCTCCTTCGAGGACTGCCGGGTCCCGGAGGCGAACCTGCTCGGCCGTCGCGGCGACGGCTTCAAGAACTTCCTCCACATCCTCGACGGCGGCCGCATCGGCGTCGCCGCGATGGGCGTCGGCCTCGCCCAGGGCGCGCTCGACGAGGCGATCGCCTACGCCAAGGAGCGCCAGGCCTTCGGCAAGCCGATCTCGAAGTTCCAGTCGATCCAGGCGAAGATCGCCGACCTCTCGGCCCAGATCGAGGCCGCGCGCCTGCTCACCTGGCGGGCGGCGCTGGAGAAGGACGCCGGCCAGTCGTTCACCCTCACCGCCGCCCAGGCGAAGCTGATCACCGGCAGGCTCGCGGTCCGCGCGACCGAGGAGGCGGTGCAGATCCACGGCGGCTACGGCTTCATCGAGGAGTACCCGGTCTGCCGCTTCTACCGCGACGCCAAGATCCTCACCATCGGCGAGGGCACCGACGAGGTGCAGCAGATGGTGATCGCGCGCCAGCTCGGCTGCTAGCGCGCCGGTTCGGCGGTGACGTCGCCCTCGGGGCGGCCGGCGACCTCGGCGGCGCGGCCGACGCCTTCGGCGATCCCGAAGTGGGCGCAGATCGTCAGCTCGTGCTCGCGCCGCAGCGGCCTCGCCGGGTCGACGACCGGGGCCGAGCGCAGCCGCTCGCCTTCCTGCGCGGCCCAGACTCCGAACGGCGCCCCGGCGCAGTCGCGCAGCGGCACCGCGACCAGCCGGGCGCTGCGACGACGGCCGACCTGGGCGACCAGCCAGGCGGGGTCGCCGCTGCCGCGGTCGACGTAGAGGCCGTGGACCTGGCCGACGCTCGATCCCTCGAGGTCGCTCAGCTCGGCCCCGACCCACCCCATCGCCTCGGCCAGCGAGGGCATCGCCGCCGCTTCAGCCATCGGCCTGCCGCTCCAGCAGCTCGCCGGCGGCGCTCGCCGGGTCGAGTTCACGCCGCACCACCCGGTCGAGCAGCTCAGCGGTGCGGGGGTCCTCGGCGGCGGTCGCCTCCAGGCGTCGCCGCATCCGCGAGGTGGCGATCCCGAGCACCTCGCTGCGCAGGTTGCGGGCGCGGCGCTCGGCCAGCGTCCCCGCCGCCTCGATGAAGGCGCGGTGCTCGTCGATCTTCGCCGCCAGCTCGTCGACGCCCTCGCCGCGGGCCGCCTCGGTGCGGAGGATCGGCACCTTCCACCCTTCCGGGTCGTGGGAGAGCGCCAGCACGCCGCGCACCTCGCGGACCATCGTGTCGGTCATCGGGTGGTCGGCCTTGTTGACGACGATCACGTCGGGGATCTCCATCACCCCCGCCTTCAGCGCCTGGATCGAGTCGCCGGAGCCGGGCATCAGGGCGAGGACGATCGTGTCGGCGTGGTCGACGATGTCGATCTCGGCCTGGCCGACGCCGACGGTCTCGATCAGGACGTCGTCCTTGCCGGCCGCGTCCATCACCAGCGCCACCTGCAGCGCCGCCTCGGAGAGGCCACCGAGGGCGCCGCGCGAGGCCATCGAGCGGATGAACACGCCAGGGTCGAGGAAGTGGTCGGAGAGGCGCACCCGGTCGCCGAGCAGGGCGCCCTGGGTGAAGGGGCTCGAGGGGTCGATCGAGAGCACCGCGACCTCGCGCTCGGTCTTGCGCAGCTCCGCCGTCAGCGCCCCGATCAGGGTGCTCTTGCCGACTCCGGGCGGCCCGGTGAAGCCGACGATGCGCGCCTTGCCGGTGCGCGGGTAGACCTCGCGCACGAGCTCCCACCCGGCCGGGTCGTCGGACTCGATCAGCGTGATCGCCCGGGCCAGGGCCCGCTTGTCACCGGAGACGAGGCGCTCGGCGAGCGGAGCTGACTTGGCTGCGTCGGGCATGGGCGGGGCAGTCTAGGGGTCCGTGGAGCGTTCCCCGGCCAGACTTTAGAGTCCCCGCCGCCGTGATCCGCTTCCTCGCCCGCAACCGGATGCTGACCCCCCAGTACGCGCGCCTGCTGTGGCGCTATCTGCGGCGGCGACTGCTGACCCGGGCCGGCCGGCGCTGGCGCACCGACGGCTTCGTCTTCTTCGGCCGGCGGCTGGAACTCCAGATCGCCCGCGGCGCCGAGGTCCGCTTCGGCCGCTTCGTCTGGATCGGCGACGGCTCGAAGATCCGCTGCCACGAGGGCGAGGTCGAGATCGGGGCGAAAACGGTGATGGGCCAGGAGTGCACGATCTCCGCCTACCGCCGGGTGCGGATCGGGGAACAGTGCGTGATCGCCGACCGGGCGATGTTCATCGACTTCGACCACGGAGTCGTCGAGGTCGAGCGCCCGATCCGCCTCCAGGGCATCTACATGCGCGACGTCGAAGTCGGCTCCAACGTCTGGATCGGTTACGGGGCGTGCGTCCTGCGCGGCGTCCGGGTCGGCGACAACGCGATCGTCGGGACGAACTCGGTCGTGACCAAGGACGTCCCTGCCAACGCGGTCGTCGCCGGCATCCCGGCAAAGGTGATCCGCATGCGGGACGCCCCGGAGCAGCTGCGCTGGCCGGATCCGGTCGAACCGGACCCGCGGGCCCACACCACGCTGCCCCAACCGGGTTGAGCGGGAGGCAGAGTGGGTAGTGACTCGATCGTGCCTGAGTCGGAAGAGAAGCTGGACGAGCAGGAGGCGATCAAGCGCCTCAACGCGGCGCTGACGCTGCAGTACCGCTCGGCGCTCCAGTACTCGCTCACCGCCGCCGGCCTGGTCGGGATCGAGGCGCAGGCGATCGGCGCACAGCTGACCGAGTTCGGCGACGAGGAGCTCAGCGACGCCCGGCGGCTGATCGAAAAGATCGTCTCCTTCGGTGGCGAGCCGACCACCGAGGTGGCGGAGCTGCGCTACGACGCCTCCCCCAGGGATGCCGTCCGCTGGCTGGCCGAGTGCGAGGAAACGGCCGTCGAAAAGCTGCAGGAAGCGATCGAGCCGACCGGCCGCGAGGGCCGTTCAGAGGCGCTCGAGCACCTGCTGGAGCACCTGATCCTGCGCAAGCAGCACCAGGTCGATTTCCTGCAGCGCGCGATCTCCTAGGCCCCTCCCAGCTACGCCGGCTCGAGGTCGGTCCTGGCGAAATCGCCGCCGACGAAGAGGAGCGGCATTCCCGCGACGCGCGCGGTCGCATAGGTCATGCAGTCGCCGTAGTTGAGGGCCGCCGGATGCCGGCCCTTGCCGAAGCGGACGAATGCGTCGAAGGCGGTCCGCCAGTGCCTGTCTCCGAACGGGAGGATCTGGACACGCCACTCATCGAGAAAGTGCTCGACGAGCCCGGGGCCCTTCTCCCCGAAGCGCCTGAGCGCGACCATCGCAGCCTCGAACAGGGTCGGCCCCCCGATTCGAATCGTGTCGGCGCGTTCGAGCACGGGAAAGAGGTGCTGATGCCCGGGCTCTTCGCGAAGCAAGGCCAGAATGGCGGAGGTATCGAGGATCACACACCCTCCGGCCCGTACCCGAGGATCTCTTCGATTTCGGCCTTGGTCAACGGTGGCCTCCCCCGCTCCTCCTCGGGAATGTGCGGCCAGATCTCCCTTTCCAGCCACTCCTGCATGCCCGACGGCTTCTGCCTACGCGCGGAACCCTTGCTGTCCGCGGACACCCCCAGGCGATCTCTCTTCTCCCGCAGCGCCTCCCGCACCGCCCCGGTCTCGGTGTCGCCGGTCATCTCGGCCACTTCGGCTGCCAACTCTTCGGTCTCCCGATCCTCGATGTTCAGCGCCATGGAGCAAATGGTGCCACTCCGAGCGCCCCGCGTTTGCTGCAACTCGTTGTGCAACGAGCCTATCAGAGATGAGGGTTTTTGTCTGTCGGCGTATAGATTGCGAAGAAGCGCTTCGGCGGGTGGCCTGCGACGAAGCCTTTCAGCGCCGATCGTGTCGAACTCGGCAGGAAGGAAATTGCCACCCGTGGACATCGCCGCCCGCTTCGGGGACAACCTGATCCGCTGCCGCAAGGGGGCCGATCTCTCCCAGGACGAGCTCAGCGTGCGCGCCTCGGTGCACCGCACGGAGATCAGTCAGCTGGAGCGCGGGCTGCGGATCGCGCGCATCGACACGCTGATCAAGCTCGCCGCCTCACTCGACGTCTCCGCCGACGAGCTGCTGGCGGGGATGACCTGGGACCCGGGCGGCACCCGGATCGGCAGGTTCCGCTCCGAGGAGGAAGACTAGCCGCCGGCTCAGGCCGGGCTCGCCTCGCCGACCAGGTCGGCGTAGACGGCGGCGGTCTGCTCGGCGACGTCGCCCCAGTCGAAGCGGCGCAGGTGCTCGTAGGCTTCGGTGACGAGACGGCGGCCGAGCTCGTCGTCGGAGAGGACGCGGATCGCGACCTCGGCCAGTGCCTCGGGGTCGTGGGCGCGGAAGCGCAGCCCCGCCTCCTCGTGCGGCACCACCTCGCGCAGGCCGCCGGTGTCGGCGACGATGCAGGGACAGCCGGAGGCCATCGCCTCCAGCGCGACCAGGCCGAAGGGCTCGTAGATCGAGGGGACCACGGTGAGGTCGGCGATCCGGTAGAGCGAGTGCAGCACGTCGTCGCCGATCCAGCCGAGGAAGGTGCCGTGGTCCATCAGCCCCAGCTCCTCTGCCTGGCGGTGCAGCTCGGCCTCGTGGGTGCCGGAGCCGGCGACGAGGAAGCGGGTGTTCGGCACCTCCTCGAACACGCGCGGCATCGCCTCCAGCGCCAGCTGGAAGCCCTTCTCGTAGACCAGCCGGCCGATCAGCAGGACCAGCTTTTGGTCCGGGGCCGCGAACTCGGAGCGCAGGCGCGCCAGCTCGGCGGCGTCGGGCGCCTGCAGGTCGTCGGGGTCGATCCCGTTGGGGATGACGCTGATCCGCCCCTCCTCGACCCCGAAGATGTCGGCGATCTGCTCGCGCATGTAGTGGGAGCAGGCGATCACCCGCTGCGAGCGGTTGGTGATCCAGCGCTCGACCCCGTGGATGTAGGACTGCGGGTGCTTGTCGACCCAGCCCTGGTGACGGCCGTGCTCGGTGGCGTGGATCGTCGTCACCAGCGGCGCGTCGAAGCGTTTGGCGAGGTGGTCGCAGGCGTTGGCGACCAGCCAGTCGTGGCCGTGCACGAGGTCGTAGCTGTAGCGGTCGCCGAGCTCGACCCCGGCGGCGAGCATGTCGGAGTTCATCCGCTCGACCCAGGCGACGAACTCGCCGAGGTCGGTCGGGCGCTTCGGCTCGAGGATGCGGTGCACGGTCACCCCGTTGACGACTTCCTCGGCCGAGGACTCCTCGCCGCCGCGGGTGAGCACGTGGACCTCGACCTCGCGTTCGACCAGCGCCTCGGAGAGCTTGCGGACATGGCGGGCGAGGCCACCCTCAATCAGCGGCGGGTACTCCCAGGAGAGAATCAGCACACGGGTCATCGTCAGGGGTACTAGGGCTCCAGCAGGGGAGCGAAGCTCAGGTCCGGGGCGAGAGAACGCATACGCGGATCGGTGACGGAGCGGGAGTCTATGGCCTCCAGCAGGGCCTCGGCGTGGTCGGTGGTCCGCTGGAAGGCGTAATCGCCGGCCTGGCCGCGCTTGTCGAGGAAGGCCCAGTCGCTTGCCTGGACCGCGAGCAGCTCGCGCGCGGCGCGCAGCGCCGGGTCCCCCCGCAGGCCTGCGGCGAGGGCCCGCAGAAGGCGCAGCTCCAGACGCCGGGCAGCCCAGGCGAGGTCGGCGACGGCGGGAGAGTCCCAGGTGGTGAAGTCCTTCCCCTCGCCCCAGGTCGCCGCGCGGAGCTCGCGCTCGATCGGCTCGTGCTCGGCCAGGGCCTCCGGCACGGTGACGGTCCGCACCCCGGCCGCGGCGGCGCCCTCGAGCACCGCCCGCAGCCAGATCGGTCCCTCCGACCACCAGTGGCCGAGCAGCTCGGTGTCGATCGCGAAGACGAGCAGGCCGCGGCGCCCGCTCGCGTCCGCGTACTCGCGCAGGCGCGCCGCCGTCGCGGCGAGGAACTCGCCCGCCTGGCGCCGGGCGGCGGCTTCGGCGGCAGCCGGGTCGTACGCCCCACCCCCCACCTTCCAGAGCCTGATCCCGCGCAGCGATTTGCCGTCGAACTGGGCGTGGGCGGGGTCGGAGGGATAGCCGTCGAGCGACCAGAGCCAGCTGATCGCCTCCCAGTCGATCGGCAGCGCCACCGGGCCGGCCTCGGTGCGGACCGGCGCCAGCGCCTGCCGGGACGGCTCGTGCGCGCTCTGGTCGACGCAGAACCAGCCCACTCCGGCTTCGGCCAGGCGCCACTCCAGCCCCGGCGCGTAGGCGCACTCGGGCAGCCAGAGGCCGCCGTCCCAGCCGAAGCGCCGCCGGTGCGAGCGGATGCCCGCGTCGAGCTGGAGCCGCAGGCCGGCGCGGGTCGCGAGCAGCGGCAGCACGGCGTGGGTGGCGGAGGAGGCGGCGAGGGCGACGCGCCCCTCGGCGGCAGCGCGCTGGAACCCCGCCAGCGGGTCGCCGTCGAGCGCGTCGAGCAGCTCGAGGGCGTGCCGGTAACGGGCCAGCTCCCCCTCGACCGCCGGCCGGCACTCGGCCGGCACTTCCGGCAGGTCCGCTTCGGCCGAGCCGACCCGCCACTCGACCAGGAAGCGGCGCAGCCGCTCCGCCGTCCCGGCGTCCTCCAGCTGATCCGCGAGGACGGGCGTCACCGTCATCGTCAGCCGCTCAGCGACCTCCAGCACCGGCAGGTAGGAGCGGATCGCCGCGTCGAACAGCCACTCCTCGCCGAAGGGATAGGTCCCGAAGCCCTCGACGTAGGGCATGTGGGAGTGGAGGACCAGGGCGAGGTCGCCGACGCCCTCGGGCCGGCTCATGCCGTGCGGCAGACGGCGATGAAGTCCAGCGCCGCGTCGAGGTTCCCTTTCCGCAGAGCGAAGTCGGAGGCGGCGATCGCCGGGGTGAAGCGGTCGTAGAAGCGCTTGGTGAAGCCGAGCCGTTTGTGGACCGTGTCCCAGCCAAGCTTGATCGCCAGCTCGTGCACGCGCAGCTTGCGGGCGTGGAAGAGGCCGTAGAGCTCGACCGCGGGGAAGTGGTCCTCGCAGAGCCGGCGGAACTCCCCGGCCCGGTACTCGTGAACGTGCCAGGGGTTGTCCGACTTCTCCGCCCCGGGCGGGGCCAGGGTAAGCAGGTTCGGGGTCGAGACGTAGGCGACGCCGCCGGGCCCCAGCATCGCCTTGAAGTGCTCGAGGATCGCCCCCGCGTCCTGCACGTGCTCGATCGTCTGCAGGAAGACGACCGCGTCGCAGGGCTCGGCGAAACTCTCGACCAGGTCGCGCTCGAAGCGCAGGTTGGGCCGCACGTAGCGCAGCCGCGCGTGCTCGTGCGCCTCCGGGTTGGCGTCGACGCCAACCACCGCGGCGGCGGCGCCGGCCAGCACATCGGAGCCGTAGCCCTCGCCGCAGGCCATGTCGACCACGCGCCGGCCGCCGACCCGCGCCGCGATCCACTCGTAGACGACCAGGTGCCGCCGGTACCAGTAGTTCTCCTCCGGCACGTCGGGCAGCGTCCGCTCGCCGGTCAGCGGCAGCGGCGGCACGCCCGGGGGCTGGTTCAGCTGCAGGTACTCCGGCTCCACGCGTGGGGACCGTATTCGAGCGACGTCGATTGCGCCGTTCCGCGTAGAGTTCCGCGCCGGATGCCGGCCTCACCCACCGCAACGCCCGAGCACATCAAGGACGTCAACACCCGCTACCACGACGCGGCAGCGCACGAATACGATGCCAAGTGGGGCATCGACTTCGGCGAGACCGGCCAGGAGCAGGTGCGGCTGAAGCTGGTCAAGGCGCTCGGCGGGCGCGATGGTGCCGGATTTCCCGACGCCCTGGAGATCGGCTCCGGCACCGGCTACTTCTCGCTCAACCTGGTCCAGCTCGGCGTCATCGAGCGGCTCACCGCGACCGACATCTCGCCCGGGATGCTCGGCCAGCTCGGCGAAACCGCCGAGGCCCTCGGGCTCAGCGACGTCACCACCGTGGTCACCGAGGCCGAGGTCCTGCCCTTCGAGGACGAGAGCTTCGACCTCGTCCTCGGCCACGCCGTCCTCCACCACATACCCGACCTCGACAAGGCCTTCGCCGAATTTCGCCGCGTGCTGCGCCCGGGCGGGGTGATCGCCTTCGCCGGCGAGCCCTCCCGCTACGGGGACCGCCTCGCGGCGCTGCCGAAGCGGATCGGGGTTCTCGCCGCACCGGTCTGGCGGCGCCTCACCGGCGCTCGCGAGCGCGCCGTCGCCGAGTCCGACCTCTCGCACGGCCACTCGCTCGAGGGCGAGGTCGACGTCCACGCCTTCACCCCCGCCGACCTGCGCCGCCTGCTCAAGGACGGCGGCTTCGAGGACCGCCACGTCGGCGGCGAGGAGCTGCTCTCCAACGCCTGGGGCTGGGGCCTGCGCACGGTCGAGTCGACCGCCGAGCCCGACTCGGTCTCCTGGGCCTGGCGCAGCTTCGCCTTCCGCAGCTACATCGCCCTGCAGAAGGTCGACACCCGCCTGCTCGAGCCCAACCTCCCGGCCGAGCTCTTTTACAACCTGCTCGTCTCGGCGCGCAAGCCGGCCGCGTAGAATGACGTGATGCGACGGCTGCGCCTCCGAGCGATCGTCGTGACAGTGACGGTAGGCGTCTCGTTGCTCGGTGCAACCGCCGCATCGGGCGCGACGTTCTCGATCGAGGCGACGCGGGCACTCGAATGGAACGGCCAGCGCCTCGTGGCCACCTACCTCGTCACCGGCAAGGCGCGGGTCGAAACCGCACCTTGGGTGCCCTGCGAAGGCAGGTCGCTTCCAGGCACGCAGATGCGGTGGGGCATGGAAGAAAGCCCAATCGGACCGATCGCCTGGGCCGAGTTCTTCGACCCGAGCGGAACCTTCCCGACGATCAGGTGCCCACGACCTCCGATCATCACCGAATATCCAGCCGGGGCTGACGCGAAGTCGATACCCCAAAGCATCAGCCTCGCCTTCGGCTACAAGGGCGCACAGTGCGCCCGGAAACCCGAAGCCGACAACATCAGCGCGTTCTCGCTCAAACCCCGTAGCGGAAGCACTCCAGCCACTCCGGGAACGGGCGCGGCGGAAGAAGTCACCTTCTCGAAGAGAATCTACGAGGCGGCTAGCCCCACCTGGCTCGTGCGCTCGTATGGCAGCTACTGCCTGATCGAAGACGACGCCGTCGAGCTTCCAAATCAGGAATGCGCGGAATTCTTCGACCCGGACCTCTGCGCGACCGAATACGCGGATGTCAGGGAAGTGCTCCAGTCCTTCCCCGTCACCCTGCTCTCGGCGCCCACCCGGCGCTGCCCGCACGCGCGCGAGGTACGCAACCGGACGCGCTCGCGGTTGCGCAGGGATCCGTCGCCGCAGCTGCGGCGCTTCTACCGGAAGACGGCGCTGCCGCGCTACATCGGCGAGTGCCGGTAACGCCTCCCAGCCCCGTCTCGTCAACCGAGCCGAAACCAGCTCCCGACCAAGGTGAGTTGCTCACGCGTCTGCATTTGGACTTCCTATACACGCCTTACAGCAGACGCGTGGGCCGAGCGGTTAAAGCGAGGGCTTGAGTGGAGGGATCGGGGGCACCCCCGTACGAGCGGCGTTAGCTATTCGCGCCGGCGCTCCCTCTCAGCCAGCCGCCTTTGTCTCCTGCGAATAGCCCAGCGAAGGTAGGGGGTGCCCCCGATCCCTCCCCCACCACGCCTCGAAGCTACCCCTCCGTCAGCCGCGCCCGGAACAGCTTCACTTTCGAGTCGATCCCCTTCAGCCGCCGCTCGCCGATGTAGGTGTACTTGAAGGACTCCTCTCCGGCCGCCTCCTTGACCGCGGCGTCGACGACGACACTGCCGGGGCGGGCGACGCCGGTAATGCGGCTCGCGAGGTTGACCGGGCGGCCGTAGTAGTCACCGGACTGGGGCAGGACCGAGCCGCAGGCGAGGCCGGCGCGCAGCCAGGGGAACTCGTCCCCTTCGGCCTCGGCGGCGGCGATCAGGTTCAGGCTTGCCCGCAGCATCGGCTCCGGTTCGGTCGAGACGAACATCACCGCGTCGCCGATCGTCTTCACCAGCCGCACCGGCGGCTCCGCGACCGCGGTCGCCATCTCCTCCAGCCGGCCGGCGACCAGGCCCAGCTCCTCGGCCGGGATCTCCTCGCCGAGCCGCGTGAACTCGACCAGGTCGGCGAAGCAGACGGTGAGCGTGGCGGTGCCGCCGATCGCGCCCGAGGCGAGGTCGGCGGTGGCGATCACGTCGCGGCGGATCTGCTCCAGCATGTTCGCCTGCAGCGCGTGGGCGACGGTCGGGCCGACCAGCGGCATCATCGCCTCGGCCGCCGCCGCGAAGCGCAGGGCGATGTCGCGCTCGCTGTCGCCCGGCTGGGTCAGGGTGCGGATCACCAGCTCGCGGTTGGCCTCGGCGATGCGCGAGGTCCCCATCCCGATCGTGCGCGCCACCTGCAGCATCCCCTCCTCCGGCAGCCCGGCGTCGAGGAAGGCCTTCATCCGCCGCGCCGCTTCCAGGTCCGACTCGGTCCCGCGCGGCTCGTCGGGATCGGTATAGGGGACGCCGAGGGCGGCGCTGAAGCGGCGCAGCTGTTCGAGGTCGATCTCGACGATCTCGGCGATCTCGCGGGCCGAGTAGCGGCGCCCGGCCCCGGCAAGGGTCCGCTCGACCGGCAGCAGCGCCAGGCGCCCGGCGGCGACCGCCTCGCGCAGCTCCTCCAGCGAGACCCCGTCTGCAGCCAGCTCCTCCAGCAGGGCCAGCCGCGCCGCCCGCGACTCTCCCTCAAGCTCGTCGAGCAGCCCCTCTGCCTCGAAGTCGATCTCGGGGACGGTCGCCATCGCGGGCATTCTTGCTCGTTGAGCGATTCGACGTGCCCGAGCACGCTCAACCCTTCAGGGAGCGGGTCAGGCGTAGGCCACCGCGCCGCCCCGGCGCGGGTCGCCGCCGCCGCTCACCGCGCCGGTCGCCGGGTCGCGCTCGACGGCCTGCGCCCCGCCGAAGAAGAGATTGATCTCGGGGCGGCGCGCGACCGCGACGCCCCGTGCCTCCAGCCGCGCCAGCGCCGCCTCGTCGATCCCCGGCTCGGCCTGCACGACGCCGTCCTCGAAGTGCAGGCGCGGTGCGGCGATCGCCGCCGCGACGGGCATCCCCTCCTCGACCACCCGTACCACCGTCTGCAGGATCGCCGAGCGAATGCGGTTGGAGCCGGCGCTGCCGAGGCCGAGCACGATCTCCCCCTCCCGCAGGACCACGGTCGGGGCCATCATCGAGGGCACCCGCCGGCCCGGCGCGATGCGGTGGAACCCGAGCGGGTTGAGGTCCTCCTCGCCGAGCATGTTGTTGAGAATCACCCCGGTGCCGGGCACCAACACGCCGGAGCCGGCCCCGTTCGAGCAGGTGACGTTGGCGCACATCCCCTCGCCGTCGAGGACCGAGATGTGGGTGGTGGAGCCGAGCAGGTCGCCGGCCGCCGTGTCGAGACCGGCCGGGTCGAGGAAGCCGGCCTCCATCCCCTCCTCGTAGAGCGACTCGGCGAACTCGGCGCCGCGGCGGCGGTTGGCCGCGTCCATCGCCGCGACCAGCTGCTCGGGGCCGCTGCGCTCGCCGAGCCGCTCGAGCAGGCCGAGGCAGAAGGCGATGAGGATGCCGCCGGAGGACGGCGGCGGGTTGGTCAGCACCTCGGTGCCGCGGTACGAGGCGCGGACGGGCTTGCGCTCGATCGCCTCGTAGGCGGCGAAGTCCCCGTGGCCGAGCGTGCCGCCGTGCTCGACCACGAAGTCGCTGAGCGCCGCCGCGACCTCACCGCGGCAGAACGGCTCCGCCCCCTCGGCCCCGAAGCGTTCCAGCGCCTCGGCCAGTTCGGGAAAGCGAAACGTCTCCCCCTCCCGCAGCGTCCTCCCCCGCGGCGCGTACAGCTCCCTGGTCCCGGGCAGGCGCTCCTGGATCGGGGCGAGGATCTCGAGGATGTAGGCCTGCTCCGCGTTGACCGGTGCCCCCTCGCGCGCCAGCCGCACCCCGGGCCCGACCAGGTCCGCCAGCGGCACCGAGCCGAAACGCTCCAGCGCCCGCACCAGCCCGGCCGCGGTCCCCGGAACCCCGCAGGAGGCGGGGCCGGCGTAGAACGTCTGCACCGTCTCGGCGTCGAAGCGGACCGGCACCGGGACCAGCTCGGTGCGGCGCTCGACCCCGTCGAGACCGGGAGCGGCGACGAAGAAGTCGATCAGCGTCGTCTCCCCGCCCCGGTGGACGGTCATGTAACCGCCGGCCCCGAACCCGGTCAGCGGGCTCTCTACGGCGAAGGAGGCCAGCACCGCGCAGACCGCCGCGTCGACCGCGTTGCCGCCCTCGCGCAGCACGCCGGCACCGGCCTCGGCGGTGAGCGGGTGGCCGGCCGCGACGACCCCTTTCATCGCCGCAGCTGCTTCAGCCGGGGAGGAACTCTGGAACGTCGATGCCGAGCTCGCCCCCGCGCTCCGGCGGGCGACCGCGGCCGCTCTCTTTCGTGCGGCGGATCGTCGGCTCGGCGGAACGGCGAGGCGTGCTCGGGCGGCCGTCGAAGCGGGTGGCGACGACGGTGACCCAGACCTGGTCGGAGAGCTCCTCGTCGACGTTGGCGCCGAAGATGATGTTGGCGTCGGGGTGGGCGGCCTCGCCGACCACCTTCGCCGCCTCGGAGACCTCGACCAGCGAGAGGTCGGAGCCGCCGGTGATCGAGAGCAGGATCGAGCGCGCGCCCTCCATCGAGGTCTCGAGCAGCGGCGAGGAGATCGCTTTTTCGGCGGCGAGGATGGCTCGCTCGTCGCCGTAGGCCATGCCGATCCCGAGCAGCGCCCGGCCGGCGTCGGACATGATCGTCCGCACGTCGGCGAAGTCGAGGTTGATCACGGCGGGCAGGGTGACGAGATCGGAGATGCCCTGGACGCCCTGGCGCAGGACGTCGTCGGCGACCTGGAAGGCCTCGACCATCGAGGTCTGCTGGTCGAGCACCTCGAGCAGGCGGTCGTTGGGGACGACGATCAGCGTGTCCACCTCGGCCGCGAGTTCCTCGATGCCTTTCGCGGCCTGGTCGCCGCGGCGAGAGCCCTCGAAGCTGAACGGCTTGGTGACGATGCCGACCGTGAGCGCGCCGACCTCGCGGGCGAGGCGGGCGACCACCGGGGCGGCGCCGCTGCCGGTGCCGCCGCCGGCGCCGGCGGCGACGAAGACCATGTCGGAGCCCTTGAGCAGGCGCTTGATCTTGTCCTGCTCCTCGAAGGCGGAGCGGTGGCCGACCTCGGGGTCGGCACCGGCGCCGAGGCCGCGCGTCTGCTCGTCGCCGATGTGAACGGTGACGTCGGCGACACAGAGCTGCAGCGACTGAAGATCGGTGTTGACGGCCATGAACTCGACCCCGGGGATGCGGGCGTCGACCATGCGGTTGACCGCGTTGACGCCGGCGCCACCGACCCCGACGACTTTGATCACCGGCTGGTGCGGCTCGCCGCTGCCGGGCGGCTCGTAGGCCGGCTCCTCGCGCCCGTAGCGCGGGTTCTCCATCACCGGCGGGACCTCGCGCCGCGGTCGCGGCTCCTCGGAGAAGACCCGCTTCAGCCGCTCGGGCGCGGACTCGGCGCTGGAGCCTTCAGCTTCCTGGTCATACGGAGTTTCGGCAGCCGGGGCCTCGGCCGGCTCCTCCGCCGCAGGCTCCGGGGCCTGCGGTGCCTCCTCCTCGGCCTTGCGCGCCTCCGCCGGATCCTCGCGCCCGTAACGGGGCGCCTCAGGCGGATCGGCGGGCGCGTCGTCTGAAGTGGAGCGGAAGAGGTCCGACAGCGGCCCTTCGCGCATGCTCGCCCGCTTACGAGGACTCATTGGCCAGGACCTCCTTCGCCAGCTCCCGGTAGTAGTTCGCGGCGCTCGAACCTGAATCGTACTTGAGCACGGAGGACCCTTTCACCGGGGCCTCGGCGAATTTGATCGCCTTTTTGATTCGGGAGCGGAAGACGAGGTCGCCGAAGTTCTCCTCGAGGATCTCCACCGCCTCCTTGGCGTGGACGGTCCGCGAGTCGAGCATGGTCGGCAGGATGCCCTCGATCTTGACGTCGGGGTTGAGGTTCTCCTGGATCATCCGCAGCGTGTTCTGGAGCTGGACCAGCCCGCGCATCGAGAGGTACTCGCACTGGACCGGGACAATCACCTTGCTCGCCGCGGTCAGCGCGTTGATCGTCAGCAGCCCGAGGCTGGGCGGCGTGTCGATGCAGACGAAGTCATAGTCGCCGCCGACTTCCTTCAGCGCCTTTTCCAGCGAGCGCTCGCGGCCGATCTTGGTGCTCATCGCGATCTCCGCCCCGGCCAGGTCGATCGAGGCGACGGCGATGTCGATCTCGCGCTTCTGGATGATCTCGGCGATCGGCATGTCGTTGACGAGCACGTCGTAGAGGCTCTTCTCGACCTTGTCGGGGTCGATCCCCTGGCTCATCGTCAGGTTCCCCTGCGGGTCGAGGTCGACGCAGAGCACGCGGTAGCCCGACTCGGCGAAGGCGACGGCGAGGTTCAGGGTCGTCGTGGTCTTCGCCACCCCGCCCTTCTGGTTCGCGAAGGCGATCACCTCGGCATGCTTGGCCGGGGCCTCCGTCTCCTCCGCCTGCGGCTCGAACATCCCGCGGCTGGGAGCGATCAGGTCCCGAGGCATAAGCCGGGTCGCTTCCTCTTCCTCGGGCTCAGGCTCCGCCGAAGCAGCGGTCTCAGGCTCGACCGGCGCGGCCGGGCCCGAGTCCTCCACGGCACTGTCCGCGACAGGCCCCGCGGGCCGGAGCTCCTCGGCCTTCGGGTGCAGTTCGTCAGACGGAGGCTGCTCGGGCACGGCTTCCTCCATGCGCTGCAGCTCTTCGACGATTGGATGCTCCTCGTCCATCTCGAGGGGCGCGGGCTTTGGCTTCTTCCTGCTTAGAAATCCCATTGCGCGGATATTCGTATGAGGGCCGGCTTTTCCTGCCGGCCCTCGAAATTGCTAGGAATCACCCGATCCCCGAGCTTCTCGACAAGCGGCTGGTGATCGTCACCGGCAAGGGTGGCGTCGGCAAGACGACGGTCGCCGTGGCGCTCGGGATGCGCGCTGCCGCCGAAGGGAAGCGCACGATCGTCTGCGAGGTCTCCGCCCAGGAGAACGCCTCGCGGATGTTCGACCACGCCGAGGTCGGCTTCCACGAGGTCGAGATGGACGAGAACCTCTGGTCGATCTCGATCGACCCCGACGAGTCGATGCGCGAGTACGTGCTGCTGCAGCTGAAGGTGCGGGCGATGCGCGACATGCTCTTCCGCAGCCGCATCTTCAACTACCTCGCCGCCGCCACCCCCGGCCTCAAGGAGCTGGTGACGATCGGCAAGATCTGGGAGCTGGCGCAGCTCGACCGCAAGGTCAAGAAGGGGCGCAAGTACGACCTGGTGATCGTCGACGCCCCCGCCACCGGCCACGGCGTCGGCTTCCTGCAGACGCCGCGGACCTTCGCCAATATCGCCCGGGTCGGCCCGATCCACTCGCAGGCGCAGACGCTCGACCGCTTCATCACCGACCACGAGCACACCGGCACCGCGATCGTCGCCCTGCCGGAGGAGATGCCGGTCAACGAGTCGGCGACCCTGGAGCGCGACCTGCGCGACGAGGTCGGCGTCGCCGTCGACCGCGTCTACCTCAACGGGCTCTACCCCGAGCGTTTCTCCAAAGCCGAGGCGGAGCGGCTCTCCGGCCTCGCCGAGAGCGAGGAGGGAGCGACCAGGGCGGCGGCGCGGGCGGCGCTCTCCGAGCACAACCGTGCCCGCTCGCAGCGCGCCCAGCTCGCGCGCCTGCGGCGCCGGGTCGAGGCACCGGTGAAGACGCTGCCCTTCCTCTTCGAGCCGGACCTCGGGCCCGAGGCGGCGCGCCGGCTCGCGCGGAGGCTGACCTGATGCCCGCGCTCGGCGACGTCCTCGACGGCAAGGAGATCTGCATCTGCGCCGGCTCCGGCGGGGTCGGCAAGACCACCACCTCGGCCGCGATCGCGTCCGGGATGGCGGCGCGCGGCCTCAAGGTCTGCGTGCTGACGATCGACCCGGCGAAGCGGCTCGCCGACTCGCTCGGGCTGAAGGAGCTCGGCAACGAGGCGCGCCAGGTCGACCCGGCCCTGTTCGAGCAGCAGGGGGTCGAGATCAAGGGCGAGCTGTGGGCGATGATGCTCGACGCGAAGGCGACCTTCGACGACCTGATCGCGCGCCAGGCGCCGGACGAGGAGTCGCGCGACCGGGTCCTGAACAACCGCATCTACCAGCAGATCTCCAGCGCCCTCGCCGGCTCCCAGGAGTACATGGCGATGGAGAAGCTGTTCGAGCTGCACACCGAAGGCCGCTTCGACCTGCTGGTGCTCGACACGCCGCCGACCCGCAACGCGCTCGACTTCCTCGACGCGCCGAAACGGCTGACCCAGTTCATCGAGGGCAAATCGCTGCGCGTCTTCATGAAGCCGACCGGCCTGGCGGCGAAGGTGACCGGCCGCGGCGTCTCGGTCGCGCTCAGCGTCTTCAAGCGGATCGTCGGCTTCGACCTGCTCGCCGACCTGGCCGAGTTCTTCAACGCCTTCAGCGGCATGGTCGACGGCTTCCAGGCGCGGGCGAAACGGGTCAACAAGCTGCTCGCAGACCCCGGCACCTGCTTCCTCGTCGTCTGCGGCCCCCAGGGCGAGCCGATCGACGAGGCCGTCTACTTCCACCGCAAGCTGGTCGAGGCGAAGCTGCCGTTCGGCGGCGTCATCGTCAACAAGGTCCACTACCCCGCCGACGAGCTTCGCGGCGAAGCCGATGACCTGCCGGCGGCGCTGGCCGGAAAGCTCGACGACGAGGACCTGGCGCAGCGCGTCGTCGCCAACTTCTCCGACTACCAGGCCCTGGCCGAGCGCGACGCCCGCAACATCGAGCGCCTCGCCAAGGAGCTCCGCACCCGCAGCGTGATCCGCGTCCCCTACCTCGACGAGGACGTCCACGACCTCGCCGGCCTGGCGCAGATCGACCGCTACCTGTTCGCGACGGCCGAGGAGCGGATCGAGATCGCCGCCGGGCGCGCCTGACTAACCGGCGCGGCGGCTGTACTCGAACTCGAGGTGGGAGACCTCCCAGTCGGAGTCCGGGACCGGGAAGAGGTGCCGCACCCGCGGGGTGTCGATCCGCTCGCGGTGCTCGATGTCGCGGTCCTCGGCGGCCGGCCATTCGAGCGAGTCGCCGCGGCGCTCGTCGGAGACCTCGTCGAGCCACGGCGTGGCAGTGATCTTGATCTCGTCCTCGGCCGGGATCGGCTCCATGATCCGGGTCTCCTGCTCCATGTGACTCTCCTCGGTTGAATCGACGGGCTCAGGGGGCGGAAGGTGTTCGACGCGGAATTCCGGCGCCGGCTCGACCGGCTCGAGCTCGGGCCGCGGCGGGGCGGCGGGCTCGGCCTCGGCCTCGAACTCGATCTCGATCTCCGGCGCGGCGGTGACCGCGATCTCGGCGTCGCCGGCTTCGAGGCCGGTGGCGATCAGGGTCTCGTCGGCGGTGGCGCTGAGGTCGTTGCCGAGCTCGCCGAGGGCCGCCTGCAGCAGCAGGCCGCGCACGCCTTCCTCGGCCCAGCCGGCGAGGCGCACGGCGCCCTCCAGCGAGCGGCCGTTCATCAGCGCCCGCTCCAGCTCCAGCGTCTCCTCGAGCTTTTCGCGCGCCTCGATCCGGTCCAGCGAGTCGTCGGCGATCAGCGCCGCGGCGCGCATCGGCAGCGAAGCGCCGACCGGGCCGTGGCCCTCCAGCACCGCGCGCAGGGCAAGCAGGTGGTCGCTGAGGCCGTCGAGCGCGTTTTCGCGCTCGCAGCCCATCTCGAAGCGCCCGACCGCCCAGCTCAGGGCGCTGTCGGGGTCGGGGCGGGCCTCCAGGGTCTCGGCCAGGGCGACGAGCTCGTTCGCCTCCTCCTCGCTGAGCCGGTAGCCGCCGGGCCGGGTGGCCGGCGCTCCGGTCGCGATCCGGCGCCAGCATCCCTCGCCGGTCGGGGCGAAGGCGTAGGGGCCGAGGCCGAGGCCGCCGCCCTTGAAGAGCCGCATCACGCTGATCAGCTCGCGCAACTGGTTCAGGGCCGCCTCGGCGCCGTCCTCTGTGTCCTGCTCGGCGACGGCCAGGTACTGGGGCTCCCAGGAGGCGCGGCCCATGCCCTCGCTGCGCATCGCCTCGATCGGGGCGTCGATCGAGTCGGCGCGGACCACGCGCACCCCGTGCGGCAGCTGCAGGCGGGCAACCGACATCCGCAGCCCGACCAGGGGCACGAGCAGGACGTCGGCGTCGTCGGCGTCGCGGGCTTCGGCGTCGAGCATGGCGAGGGCGCTGTCGAGCCGCGCCCGGTCGAGCGCGAACTCGGTGCTCCCCTCCCAGAGGGAGGCGATGAAGATCGTCAGCATCCGTTCCGCCCGCGCCCCCGGGTCCGGCGGCACCGACTCGCCCCGCTCCTCCAGGTAAGAAGCGGCGACGCCGGCCTCGACCGCGGCCTCGCGGGCGGGCCCGAAGCTCGGCAGCGACGGCAGGTCCTCGGCGCGGTCCTCGACGAAGCGCGAGGTCAGCGGCACGTAGCTGTAGAAGGCGGACTCCTCCCCGTCCTCGGCGGCGACGTCGAAGGGGACGGTCTCGCCGCTCGCGACGAGCGTGCTGAAGTGCGTGGCGGCCTCGGCGGCCAGCCTTTTCAGCGCTTCGTTGAGGAGAAAATCACGCACGGCTCAGGCTTCCGCCCTGCGCACGGCCCTCCTGCGCCTGCACGGCGCCTTGCAAAAAGTCGGGATGTCCTGCGTGGACGTTTGGTTTAAGCCGCAGCCGGCTCGCCGGCCTCGGCCAGGAGCCAACGGGTCCCGTAGCTGCGCATGTCGTCGATCAGCGGCACCAGCGCCTCGCCCTTCTCGGTGAGGGCGTACTCGACCCGGGGCGGGACCTCCGGGTAGGTGTGCCGGGCCACGACCCCCTCGTCCTCCAGGGCCCGCAGCCGCAGCGACAGCGTGCGCGGGCTGATCCCCTCCAGGGAGCGCTCCAGCTCGCAAAAACGCCTGCTACCAGCGGCAAGATCGCGGATCAGGAGGAGCGTCCACTTGCCGCAGACCACTTCGGCGGTGCGGCAGACGGGACAGGTTGAGTTGCTCTCGGCGCTCATCGGCGGAATCGAGGGTTGAGTCGGGTCCCCTCGCTTCACCAAGTGTAGCCACATGGCTTCACAAACTGAAGCTTTGGCGAAAACCAGGCAGGATCGGAGTTTGAGGCGCCCGCGCGATTAAAGCGACGGGAAATGCGGTCGATGCAGGGTGGGTGACGCCCGCGCGTGCGCAAGCGACCCCTGCCCCCGAGGCGGGATTCGCGCTGATCGAGGTCCTGGTCAGCGCGATGGTGATCCTGATCATCTCGGTCGGCACCTTCGGTCTCCTGCAGGCGATGACCCGCGCCTCGGCGGAGCAGCGCCACAGCTCCCAGGCCTACGCGATCGCCCAGGAAGACCAGTCGCGCCTGCGCTCGATGCAGCTCGTCGCGCTCAACCACCTCGACGAATCCAGGCCGGTCACCCTGGGCGGCGTCACCTTCACGGTCCACTCGACCGGCCTCTTCATCAACAACACGACGTCGTCCGTGTCCTGCACCGGCGAGAACACCTCGGCGGACTACGCGCGGGTCACCAGCGAAGTCACCTGGCCGGGCATGACCGGCAACGAAAAACCGGTGCTGAAGAGCATCGTCTCGCCCTCCAACAACTCGATCGACGCCAACAACGGCACCTTGACGGTCGCGGTCACCAACGAGAAAGGCGAACCGAAAGGCGGCGTCGACCTCAAAGTCAACGTCTACAGCGCCACCACCACGACCGAGGGCTGCGCGACCTTCCCCAACCTCGCGGCCGGCACCCACAAAGTCTATGCCGACGGCGAGAACGCGAACCTGGTCGGCACCAACAGCAACTTCGAAGAAACCAAGGAAGGCGGCGTCGGGGCCGGCGCCGCCAAAACGACCAAACTGATCTACGACAGCCCCGGCACGGTCCCGGTCAAATTCAAATACCGGATCGGCAGCACGGCGACGTTCGCGACGTCCTCGGCGGACACGCTCACGGCCTACCACTCGGTGATGAAAGAAGCGAAGGTCTTCGGCACGCCCGGCGGCACGCGGCTCACCGAAATCAAACCGACCCCCTCCTCCCTTTTCCCCTTCACCTCCCCCTACAGCGTCTACGCCGGCTCCTGCCCGAGCAACAAACCGACCGAAGGGTCGGCGGCGATGGCGGCCGCGATCGTTCCCGCCGGCGGGGCCGCCCCCGAAACGACGCTGCAGCTGCCGGCGCTCAACGTCACGGTCTGGAGCGGCAGGAACGAAGCCAACAAAGGCACGCCGCTGGCCGACGCCGAGGTCTGGGCCAAGGACCCGAAATGCCTGAAAAGCGGCCTGCCCCTCCCCCGCGTCGCCAAAACCAACGCGCTCGGCGCGCTTGACGACGCCGGACTCCCCTGGGGCGAATACGAACTCTGCGCCGACACCGTCCTCGGCTCTCCCAACTCGGGCAGCGCCCGCCGCCACAAACTCGGCACCCTCAGCGTCAAAAACCTGACCAGCGGCACCACCGCCAACTTCTACCTCGGCTCCGGCACCGGTGCCGTCTCCACGACCGGGGAATGCACGTGAAGCGCGTCGACCTGATCCGGGAGGAGCGCGGCACGACGCTGATCGAGGTGATGGTCGCGACCGCGACCGGGATGGTCGTGCTCTTCGCGCTGACGATGATGGTCCTCGTCACCATGCACTCGAGCGCCCGGGTCAGCGCCCGCGTCGACGCGACCCGCAACGCCCGCCTCAGCATCAGCCGGATCACCGAACAGCTGCGCTCCTCGTGCGTGGCGCCGCGGATCGCCCCGGTCCTGGCGGGCAGCACCGGCAACTCGCTGCGCTTCATCCACCAGAGGGGCTCGGCGGCCGTCCTCAGCCCGATCGAAAGCCGGATCGAGCTGGCCAACGGGAAACTCACCCAGTACGACTACGCGCTCACCGGGGGCTCGATGCCGAACTGGAAATTCGCCCTCACCCCGACCCCTCCCACCGGTCGCCTGCTGGCAACCGGGATCGCCCCCACTCCGCCGGAAACCGGGATCTTCACCTACCTCGCCTACTCCGGCAAAGCGATCAACGAAGCGCTGCCGGCGACCGCGCCCAGCGGCCTCAGCCAGCTCAACGCCATGCGCACGGTGGCGGTGCGGGTCGCGTTCACCGCCGCCCCCGGCCAGACGCCGGTCGCCAGCGCCGGCACCACCGCCGCGGTCCGCGACACCGCCCTGCTCCGCCTCACCACCCTCGCCTTCAACAAAGAAACGGACGAACCATGTCTCTGAACCCACGCAGCGAGCACGGCTTCACGATGGTCGCGGCGGTGACCGGCATGTCGCTGGTCGCGACCCTGGCGCTGGTGGCGGTGGCGGCGGTCAGCGGGGACATCAACCTGACCCGCGGCGACCTCGACCGCCGCCAGGCCTACGAGGCGGCGAAGGCGGGGATCAACGAGTACTCCTTCCACCTCCACAACGACAACAGCTACTGGACCGGCTGCACCAACGTGCCCGAGCCCCACGCGGTCAACCAGGAAGGCGCCAGCCCGCTGAAAAAACGCGACGTCCCCGGGGACACCGGCGCCAACTACGCGATCGAGCTGCTCCCCGCCAACGGGGAAGACGACTGCGACCCGAGCACGGTCGAAACGGCGACGAACAGCATGCTCGAGTCGGGCGGGCCGTTGCGGGGGACGTTCCGGATCCGCTCGACCGGCTTCGCCGGCAGGTCGAAGGTCGCGATCGTCGCCACCTTCAGGCCGGTCACCTTCCTCGACTACGTCTACTTCACCGAGTACGAGACCTCGGACCCGGTCAGCTACGGCTTTCCCAACCCGTCGCCGCAGCTCGAAGGCGCTAACACGCAGTGCGCGAAGACGCTCCAGGAACGGGACCTGGCGGGAAATCCCCTGCCCCTGAGCGAAGCCGGCCGCAACAGCGCACCTTTCTATACGGGATTCAACCCGGCGACCGGGAAAACCGAAAAAAAGTACTGCCGCGTGATCTCTTTCGTCAAAGGCGACTTCCTCAACGGGCCCGTGCATACCAACGACACCTTCGCGATCTGCGAAACCCCCAAATTCGGCCGCACCAAAAACGACGTGGTCGAGGTCGGCGCGCTCTCGCCGGGCTGGTACTCGACCAAAAACATCCCGAACTCGGGATCGAGCTGCAGCGGCACCCCGAACTTCACCGGCACCTACCGGATCAATGCGCCGGCGCTCTCCCCGCCGCCGACCAACGGCGAGCTGAAGAACATCGTCGAACCGGAGTTCAAATTCAAAGGGCAGGTGCGCATCTGCCTCAGCGGCAGCTCGATGACGGTCGGCAACAGCGGCACCTGCACCGGCCTCTACTCCGGCCCGATCCCGGCCAACGGCGTCGTCTACGTCGAAAGCGACGCCTGCTCGGAATCGTATTCGCCGTTCACCGCCACCTATCCGGCGAGCTCGGGCTGCGGCAACGCCTACGTCCACGGCAAATACTCCGGGCAGCTGACGATCGCCGCGGAAAACGACATCGTCGTCGACGAGGATCTGATCCGCGAAGGCGAAAGCGCCGTCCTCGGGCTGATCGCCAACAACTTCGTCCGCATCTACCACGGCCACACCGGCCAGGTCATCAACCCGACGACCTTCGACGCCGAATGCAAAGCGGGGACCGAGACGGGCCTTGGCAACGTCACCGTCGAGGCCGCGATCCTCGCGATCAACCACTCTTTCATCGTCGATCACTACGACTGCGGGTCGAGCCAGGGAACGCTGACCGTGAAAGGCGCGATCGCCCAGAAGTTCCGCGGCGCGGTCGGCACCACCGGCGGCAACACGGGCTACCTGAAGAGCTACAACTACGACGATCGCCTCCGCTTCCTCACGCCTCCGAGCTTCATCAAGCCGGAGCAGTCGGTGGACTGGACGATCGGGAGGGAAACGATCGAATGATCGGCGACCTCTTCCCCACCCTGCAGAAGCTGCGCGGCAAGGGCAGCGACGACACGCTGGTCGGCCTCGAGGTCGAGGCCGACAGCGTCGCCGCCGTCGAGGTGCGCAAGAACGGCAGCGTCGAGCTGACCGCGAGCGCGGTCGGCCCGCTCGCCCCGGGGGCGGTGGACGACGGCGAGGTCACCGACCGCGACGCCGTAGCGACGGCGCTGCGCTCGCTCTTCGCGTCCAACAAGCTCTCGCGCCGGGTCCGGCTCGGCATCGCCAACCAGCGCGTCGTCGTGCGGACGGTGCGCCTGCCCGCGATCGAGGACCCCAAGGAGCTCGCCGCGGCGGTCAGGTTCACCGCTCAGGAGCAGATCCCGATGCCGATCGAGGAGGCGGTCCTCGACCACCGTGTGGTCGGCGGCGTGCCCGCCGGCGAGGGCGGGCCGCCCCAGCTCGACGTCGTCGTCGTCGCGGCGCGCACCGGCATGATCGACGCCTGGCTGGAGACGCTGCGCGCGGCCGACCTCGAACCGGTCGGGATCGACCTCTCTGCCTTCGGCCTGATCCGCGCCCTCGGCGACCTGCCCGAGGTCGGCGACGAGGGGCCGGCCAAGCCCACCACCGCCACCCTCTACTGCAACGTCGGGGACGTCACCAACCTCGCCGTCGCCCAGGGGCGCTCCTGCCTGTTTACGCGTGTCTCTCCGGCGGGCATCGACGACATCGTCGCCTCGCTCAGCGCCTCCACCGGCCTGACCCGCGAACACGCCCAGCAGTGGCTCTCCTACGTGGGGCTCGCGCAGCCGCCGGAGTCGCTCGAAGGGGACCCCGATACGGTCGCCCGCACCCGGGCGGCCCTGGAGAGCGGCGCCTCGGCCCTGCTCGACGAGCTGCGCCTCTCGCTCGACTTCTACAGCGCCCAGGAGGGCGCGCTGCCGGTCGACGGGATCGTGCTCAGCGGTCCCGGCAGCATCGTCCCCGGCTTGTCCGAGCGGCTCGAGCCCGGGCTCGGGCTGCCGATCGAGGTGCGGCAGCCGAGCGCGCTCTCCGGGCTCGACCCGGCGGCGGCTGCCCGTCTCACGCTCTCCTACGGCTTGGCGCTGGAGGACTAGGCATGCGCCCCGTCAACCTGATCCCGGAGGGCAAACAGCAGGGCGCCCGCAAGCAGCTGCGGACCGGCCCGCTCGCCTACATCGTGGTCGGGGCCCTGTTCGCCGCCCTGCTCGGGGTCACCGCGCTGGTCGTGACCGGCAACCAGATCTCCGACCGCGAAGCGGAGATCGCCCAGCTGACGCGCGAAGACGCCGACGAAAAAGCGCGGCTCGCCGAGCTCTCCGGCTACACGAGCTTCCACGCGGCCAGCCAGCAGCGGGTGGCGACGGTGGCCAGCCTCGCCGCCAGCCGCTTCGACTGGGAGCGGGTGATGCGCGAGCTGACGCTGGTCCTGCCCGGCGACGTCTGGCTCACCGACTTGACCGGGACCGCCAGCGCGGAAGCAACCGTCGAAGGGGCCAGCGGCATCGCGCTCCGCTCTTCGGTCCCCGGCCCCGCCCTCGAACTCTCCGGCTGCGCCGCCGGCCAGGAGTCAGTCGCCGGCTTCGTGAGCGCCCTCAAGGAGATCGACGGCGTCACCCGCGTCGGCGTCCAGTCCTCCCAGATCGGGGACCGCGAAATCGCCGAAGGCGCCACCGCCTCAGGTGCCGCCTCGGGTGGGGGCACCTGCCAGACGCAGTCCTTCATCGCCGCCTTCGAGATCGTCGTCGCCTTCGACGCGGCGCCGGTCCCGGTGACTGGAGCAGTGGAATGAAGCTGAGCTCGAGCAACAAGACGATCGTCGTGATCCTCGCCCTCGCCGCCCTGGCCATTGCCTTCTGGGTGATGATGCTGAGCCCGAAGCGCGAAGAAGTGAGCAAGCTCGCCGACCAGGCCGACCAGTTGAGCGCCTCGCTGGCCGAATCGCAGCGCCAGGTGACGGAAGCCGAGGCGGCGAAACGCGAGTTCCCCAAGGACTACCAGCGCCTGGTCGTGCTCGGCCAGGCCGTCCCTGACAACGAGGAAACCTCGTCGCTGCTGGTCGAGCTGAGCCGCATCGCCAAGCAGGCGAACGTGCGGTTCGAAAGCATCGAGCTCGAATCGACCGGGGAAGAAAGCTCTGCCGAAGCGGCGACCGAAGTGGCGCCCCCCACCGAAGCCGGTGGCGCCGCGGGCGTGCCTGTGTCCCAGACCGTCCCCCCCACCGAGGCGGCCGCGTCGCTGCTTCCGCTGGGGGCGACGATCGGGCCGGCGGGCCTCGGGGTGATGCCCTACAAACTCTCCTTCAGCGGCAGCTTCTCCCAGATCGCCGACTTCATCGCGGGAGTCGACGGCCTGGTCGGCGGCAGCGGCGAGCAGGTCGAGGTCGAGGGCCGCCTGGTGACGCTGGACGGGTTCTCGCTGGTCGAAGAACCGCAGCGCGGGTTCCCCTACCTGTCGGCGAGCTTCTCCGTCACGACCTACCTGACCCCGCCCGAACAGGGCTCCGCCGCCGCCCCTGCGACGACGGTCCCCGCCGAATCGGAAGCAGCCCCCGTCGAATCCTCCGAATCCTCGGAACCGGCCGCGGAATCACCCACCACCGTCGCGGAAGCCCGCTGAGATGAACATGCTGAAAAAAGGCCCGGAGATCAACCTCTCCAGCTTGAAGAACCTGAAGGCGAAGGACCTGAAGGTTCCCCAGGTCGTATCCGACCTCTACTGGGACCTGCGCGACCGCTACCTGCTGCCGGCCGTGGTGCTGCTGCTGGTCGCGCTGGTCGCCGTGCCGATCGCCCTCGGGCGCTCCTCGGACTCGAGCTGGGAGGACGCGATCTCCGAAGCCGGCGTGGCCGACGAGATTGCCGGAGCGAGCGCCGTGCCACCGGCGACGGGGGAGCTGGTCGCGAAGGCGGCCCCCGGCCTGCGCGACTACCGCCGCCGGCTCGACGAGCTGAAGGAGAAGGACCCCTTCGTGCAGCAGTTCTCCAACGCGGGAGCCGAAGGCACCACCACCGCCGCCGCCGGCACCGAAGCGAGCGGAGGCGGTTCGGCGACCTCGGCGGAACCGTCGACGTCGCTCCCCGAAGGTCCGGCCCCGAACCCAGGTGGCGAATCCCCCCCGGAGGAAACCTCGCCCGATTCCCCGAACCTGACCTGGTTCTCGTACGCGATCGACGTCCGCGTCGTCTCGCTCGGCGAGGCAGGCAGCTCCGCCTCCACCAGCGCGGCGAACGACAGCAACGTCACGGTCCGCCGCAACCTGCCGGAGCTGACCGTGCTGCCGAGCCGCGAAGCCCCGGCCGCGATCTACATGGGCGTGACCAAGGACAGCAAGAAGGCGCTGATGATGATCTCCGACAAGGTCCAGGGCATCTTCGGCGACGCCACCTGCGTCCTCGGTTCGACCAGCTGCCAGCTGCTGGCGATGGAGCCCGGCCTGCCGGTCACCTTCGTCTACGGCCCCAGCGAACGAACCTTCCGCATCGAACTCCTCAAACTGCGCCTGCTGAACACCGACCACCTCAACCGCGCCCCGCTCGGCTCGGACAAGAAGAAGTCGAAGAGGCCGGCGGAACACCTGGCCCAGCTTTCCGCCAGGAACTGATTTCGACCTAATAGTCGCTCGAGCTGCGCGGGACGCCCGCCCTCCACTTTCTCAGGCGTATCAGCAGACCGCAGCCAACCCCAAGGGCGAGAATCCCCACGAGCCCGATCAAGATCCCCTCAGCCCTGAGAAGCGGGATGCCAATGAGCACTGCGGCAGCCGTACTCACAACCTGATCTCTGATCCTCACTTTTCCCGCGATCAGCCCGAGGAGACCACTTCCGGCCGTTGCAGAGTTCAGGCGCCTTGCTAGTTCCATAGTGGTCTAATTTCCGCACTTCTTGCGAGCAATAGCACAGAGAATCTCCGCGGCATCCCATGCCTTGCCGCCCGCGTCTATGTCGTCTGCCAAGGCATCCTCGCCCATCCGCCGCACAACCTTCTCAATCAGAGCGGTACTACAACCCAGCGCAAGACCCGAGATAGCGCTAGCGACATTCTGACCGAAGACCAATCCAATCGCGGCACCCGTAGCGCCATCTATCGCGCAGGTCTCGCCATACTTCGCTGCGGTTTCAGGATCCTCACAGGCGCTGAATGGCAAAGTGATCGAGCCAACGCATATCTTGGGCCCATCTTCACCAACGCATCCCGTTACCCCCGGATACGGTAGGCACGGCTCCACGTTGACCGAAGGACCATCGCTGTCGACGCAACCCTGGATCGGGCCGAGACTGGCGCATACCTCCCTGCCGTCCAGGTCGTAGAGGTTGAGGGGGTTGTCCCGCGCGTAGGGATACCGGTTCAGGGACTGACTTTCCCCCGGAGTCCCGAGCACCGGATCCTCCGCGGCGAAGCTGCCAGAGGCGGGGCTGTACGGGCGAATGCCCATCTGCACCAGCTCGGCGGCTGGATCACTGCGCCGCTGCTGCGCCCCGAACCACCCCATTTCGAGGCTCGGTCCCGAAAGCTGACCGCCCCAGGGATCGTAGGCCTGACGGGAGATGACTTCGCCTTCGCCGCCGGCCAGGGTCGTGATATCGCCGTGGGCATCACGCAGCGGGAAGGTCGTCGCTTCACCTGAGTGCTGCTCGACCAGCCCGGCCGGACCCTGCACATAGCTCACCGTCGGTTCCCCTTCCGCATCGGTGTCGAGGATCGGAAGGTCGGAGAGATCGCCGTAGTGAGTTGGCCGGATAGTCGAACCATCGTCGCGCAAGACCTGGCGTCCGAGGGCGTCGTAGGCATAGTCGATTTCCTGGACTCCGTTGTCCACACCGATCAGCTCATCGAGGACGTTCCAGCCATAGGTCGTGGCAGTTTCGCCCTGGCTGACTTCAGTCAGCCGGCCGGCTTCGTCGTAGTCGTAGGTCGTGCCGCCCGAGGCGCCGATCAGCTGGTTGAGTTCGTTGAAGCTGTAGGTCGTGGCTCCCGCTTCGGTCCGGTTCCCGGCCGGGTCGTAGGCGTAGCCAGTGGAGCCTTCGCCGGGCGGGTCGAACCCGATCAGGCGGTTGAGCGCGTCGTATTCGTAGCTCGTTTCCTGAGCGAGGCGGTCGACCTGAGAGAGCCGGTTGCCGTTGGGGTCGTATTCGTATTCGAGCGCTTCGAGGGTCGCTTCTCCTTTGGCCGAGGTCGTCTCGGCGAGCCGGCCCGCGTCGTCGAATTCATTGCTGGTGACGATGCCGTTTGGCAATTTGACTTCGATCAAGTTGCCCTCCGGGTCGTAGTCGAAGTCGAGCGCTTTGCCCTGCGGATCGGTGAGGGCAATCATCCGGCTCAATTTGTCGAATTCATATTCGAGCGTGCCGCGGCCGTCGACCTGTTCGACCAGGTTGCCGCGCGTGTCGTATTTCCGGGAGACGGTCTGCCCTCGGCCGTCGACGATTGAGACCACGCGGCCATCATCGTCGTAGCCGACTTCGATTTCGTCGGCCTGGGCATCGTTCGCGCCGATAAGGCGCCCCACTGGGTCATAGGCGAATGCCCGCAATACCGATTCGCCGTCGCGGACCCCTTCGAGGCGGTTGGCGGCGTCGTAGTCGAAGTCGATCGTGCCTGCGGCGGTCGTCCGCGTCAGGCGATTGCCGACGCCGTCGTAGGTGAAGGTCGTGCTCTTTTCGAGTGGCTGATCGACGGCGACGAGCCGGCCCAGCTCATCGTAGGTCAGACCAGTCGTGTTTTCGTTGGGGTCGGTGAACGACGTGAGGTTGCCAACCGGGTCGTATTCGTAGCTGGTGTTCGTTTCCAGCGGCTCGGCCGCCTCGGTCATGCGGTCGAGCAGGTCGAATTCATAGGTCGAGGCGTTCTCGCGGGGTTCGACGACTTCGATCCGGTTGCCACGAGGGTCGTATCCGAACTCCCAGTCGCCGCCTTCGGGCCTGACGAGTTCAGTCAGCTGGTTGGCGGGGTCGTAGGCGTAGGTGGTTTCCTTCCCGCGCCGGTCGATGACTTTGACCGGACGGAGATTGCCGTCGTAGCTGATTATGCTTTCCTGTTCGAGCGGATCGACGTAGGCGATGGGCCGCTCCATCGCATCTCGTTTGATCTCCCAGACGCCTTTCGCGGGATCGATGACTTTGGTGAGCAGGCCGTTGGCGTTATAGGCGTATTCGGTTTTGTTGCCTTCGGGGGTCGTTTTCGAGAGCAGGTCGCCGAGCGCGTTGCGCCCATAGGCCTCTGCTTTCAGGCCGGGTGCCGTCTTCGACGTCAGCTGGTTGCGCGTGTTGTAGGCGAAGGTGGTCGTGTGTTCGAGCGCGTCTTTTTCGGTGAGGCGGTTGCCGCGGGTGTCGTAGGTGAAGGTGGTCGTGTTTTCGTTGGCGTCGGTGATCGTCAGCGGCTGGCCGGAAGCGTTGTAGATGGCGGTGGTCTCGCCTTCGGCCGGGTCGGTGACCTTCTTCAGGTCGTTGGCTTCGTCCCATTCGTAGGCCCAGGTCTCTTCGCGCTCGTCGGTGAATTCAGTCAGCCTGTTGTTGCCGTCGTATTCGTAGCTGCGTTCGCCGCCCTCGGGATCGATGACCGAGGTGAGGTTGCCCTTGGCATCGTGGCTGAACTGCCATTCAGCTCCGCCGGGCTTGATGATTTCATCGATGTTTCCGACTTCGTTGTAGCTGGTCGTCGTGACGTTGCCGAGCTGGTCTTTTTCGGAGACGACGCGGTCCTGGCCGTCGAAGCCGTAGGTGAGTTTGCCTCCCTCGGGTTCGGTGACGATCGTTTCGCCTTCTTTGTACTCGAGTTTCCAGAGGTTTTCGAGCCCGTCGAGCTGTTCGACGACCCGGCCCTGGCCGTCGTAAATGTTCTGGAGCACCACGTTGCCGCGCGGGTCTTTGATCGTTTTGATCCGATGGGCGGAGTCGTAGGTGTATTCGGTGACGCCGCCGAGCGCGTCGGTGGCGGTCGCCAGGTCGCCGGCGCCCGTGTAGGTGTATTTGACTTCGCGCCCGGTCGAGTCTTTGACGGAGGTGATCCGGTTGGAGGCGTTGTAGGCGAAGGTGAGCGTCTGAGAGGAGGGATCGGTGATCGTCGCCAGACGGCCGTTGGCGTCGTAGCCATAGGTCGTTTTCAGCCCGTGATCGTCAGTGATCGAGGCGATGCGACCACTGGCGTCGAAGCGATAGATCTCGTTCTCGAGCGTCGTCAGCTGGAAGGTGCCTTCGACTTTGGCCAGCGTGCTCGTGACCCCGGAGGGAGCGGTGTATCCGCCTTCGGATTCGAGGAAGAGGTCCTGGCGCCCGTCCTGGCGCAGGATGAGCACGGCGCCCGAGGCTAGCTCGCTGGCGCTGGCCAGTCCCGTCTGCGACCAGCCGGGCCCGAGCCCGGTATCAGCTGCCGAGCCGGAGCTGTAGGTGCGGGTCATTTCCAGCGGCACGTCGCCCTTGTTGGTAAGCAGCAGGTCGCGATGGGAGTAGGAGAGGTCGCCGGTGGCGAGGCTGACCGGATCGGCGCCTTCTCCGCACTGCGATTCCCCACCCCGGCAGTGGCCGGCCAGTTCGGGGAGTTGGATGGCTGGTTTCCATTCAACTTTCGCGCCGGCGGTCACACCGCACCCTGCGGGTTTCGGCCCGCTGGCGCATCCCCAATCTTTGTTGGGCGCCGACAAGGTGCCAGTCCCGGAGTAGTCGACGCCTCCGAAAATCGCTCGAAAGCGATTCCGTTCGATTTTGGGAGAGCCTGAAGTCACGCTTACGGCGTAGCCGGAGGCGTTTCGAATCGTCGAGTTCTTGATCGTCGGCGAGGAGCTCGTGATCCTGATCAGACCTCCGCCGCAGCCACCGCCACGGGATAACTCAGCGTATTCGATCACGGAGGGCCCACTACCAGCCCGGAAGTCGATCGAGCACCAGGTGGGGCCTTCCCGAGTGAAAACAATCGGGTCTTCGGCGCTTCCTTCTGCTTTCAACGTCCCTTCAACCGTCAGATTGTAAAATTCCAGCAGCAGGCCTTTCGTCATGGTCAGCGTTGCTCCGCTTGCGACCCAGACCCCGCCTTCGCTGACGACCGTCGTCCCGCCGTCGTTCCAAGTCGATGAGGTGGCGACCGTCCCGCTCACCTTGATCGCGTCCTGTTTGTTCCCCAAGAGAGTGTTGCCGGTGATGTTGCCGGGGATATCGGGGCCTTTGTAGGAGAAGGCAGTGGTCGTGGTTTTGATGACCGTGTTGCCGCCTAGGTTTTTGCCGACCACCGAGCCGGTGCTGGTGATGTTGGC
>DASUQC010000021.1:0-12513 GCA_036280745.1 Solirubrobacterales bacterium | reverse complement strand
CGGACGCGCTTTCGCGCTGAGTGTCCGGCGACCCAGGGCCGACCGCCCTTTCCGATCCGGAGGCGCTGTCGTCAGCTGGAACGGCATTCGCGGCAGGGGTCTCCTGCCAGCGGATGCCTTGGCCGCCGATGTCGTCGATGTCGGCGTAGAAGGGGACCGCGTCGCGGAGGGCTGCGAAGGCGGAGGGCTGGGAGTCGATTCCGGTGTCGTGGCCGAGCGCGGCGGAGAGCTCCGCGAGCACCTGGATGTTGGAGCGGACTTCGTCGGGGCGGCCGGCGCTGGGGCGGACTCGCTGCAGGCGGCCGTCGGGGTGGGTGACCGTGCCGTCTTTCTCGGCGTGGGTCTCGAGCGGGAAGACGACGTCGGCCTTGGCCGTGGTCGCGGTCTCGAAGGTCGAGAAGACGACGAGATGGTTCGCGGCGGTCAGCGCCGCCTCCCAGGCCGGGGTGTCCGGGAAGTCCCGCAACGGGTCGACGCCGAAGAGGACCAGCCCCTCGAGCTCGCCCGACTCCAGCGCCTCACGGATCTCCTCCGTCCCCTTCCCGTCGAGCTGAGCTTTTGAGTCGTACTGCGACCCAAAAGCGCGGTTCGGCTCGGCGAGGCCCGGGCCGGCGTCGGGTAGGCAGCCGGCCTCGCGCAGGCCGCGGGCGTTGGTGGTGTCGGGGATTTCGAGCAGGCCCGCGCCTTCGGTCGCGGCGAGGCCGAGGGCGTCGGCGAGGGCGAGGAGGGAGTCGGTGGCGCCGTCGCGGGCGAGGCGCTCGCCCCAGATCACGACGACCTTGGCCGGGCTCGCGCCGTCGCCCGCCTCGCGGACCGCGTCGGCCAGCGGCGTCGCCACGTTCTCGGCGCCGCCGAGCGCGCTCGCCAGCTCGGCGACGAAGTGGGCCGCCTCGCCGGGGGCGTAGCGGGCGATCGCCTCGGCGCCGCCGTCGAGCGCGGTCGGCCGCTCGGTCGCGACGGCGAGCTTGGCGCCGTTGCGGCGGATCGCCTTGCGCACGCGCAGGTCGAGGATCGGCGAGCTGTGCAGGGGGTCGGTGCCGAGCACGAGGACCATGTCGGCGCCGTCGATGTCGCTCACCTTCGCCGCGAGCCCCGGCTGCGCCAGTCGCACGATCTGCTCGCGGCTCGCACCGCGCGAGGGACGCGAGTCGACGTGCGGGGAGCCGAGCGCCTCGCGCAGCAGTCGCTGGACCAGGTAGCCCTCCTCGTTGGAGGCGTCGCCGACGATCGCCGCGACCCTGCCGCCGGCCGCCCGAAGCCCCTCGGCGGCGCTCTCGATCGCCGTCTCCCACCCGGTCTCGCCGCCGCGCAGCCGCGGCCCGCACACCCGCTCCTCGGCGTCGAACATCTCGAACCCGTAGCGGCCGCGGTCGCAGATCCAGCCGTCGTCGACCTCGTGGTTGTCGCGGGTGATCACCCGCTTCACCTTCTCGTCGCGGACGGTGAAGCTGACGTTGCACTGGCTCGGGCAGAGCGTGCAGACCGAGCCCGCCTGCTCGATGTCCCAGGGCCGGGCGCGGAAGCGGTAGGTGTAGTTGGTCAGCGCCCCGACCGGGCAGATGTCGGTGATGTTGCCGTGGAAGGGGGCGACGTAGGGCCGCTCGTCGAAGGTGCCGACGAAGGTGCGGTCGCCGCGCTCCAGCAGCTGCAGCTGCTCGTCCTCGGCGATCTCCTGGCTGAAGCGCACGCAGCGGTAGCAGAGGATGCAGCGCTCGCGGTCGATCGCGACCAGCGGCGAGAGTTCGATCGGCTTCGGGAAGTGGCGCTTTTCGTCGATCACGCGGCTCTGGCCCGGGCCCCAGCCCTGCGTGATGTCCTGCAGCGGGCACTCGCCGCCTTTGTCGCAGACGGGGCAGTCGAGCGGGTGGTTGACGAGCAGGAACTCGACCACCGCGCTCTGCGCGTGCTTGACCTGCTCGGTGCGGGTGTGGACGACCATCCCGTCACGCACCGGGGTCGAGCAGGAGGTCTGCAGTTTCGGGATCCCCTCGATCTCGACCAGGCACATGCGGCAGGCGCCGACCGGGTCGCCCAGTTTCGGTTCGTAACAGAAGACCGGGATCTCGACGTCGCCCTTGCGGGCCGCGTCGTGGAGCATCTCGCCCTCGCTCGCGACGATCTCGCGGCCGTCGACGACGATCGTCACCTCCTTGCCGCTCATACCGAGGCCCCCAGGGTCTCCGGCGGCGCCTGGACGACGAGGTGGGGGTCGAGCGCCGCGTCCTCGATCACCCGCTCGAACTCCTCGCGGAACTTGTTCACCATCGCGCTCACCGGCATCGCCATCGAGTCGCCGAGCACGCAGAGGCAGTGGCCCATGATGTTCTCCTGGACCGAGCTGATGATGTCGAGGTCCATCGGCGTCGCCTCGCCCCGCACCACCCGCTCCAGCATCTTCACCGTCCAGTTGGTGCCCTCGCGGCAGGGGGCGCACTTGCCGCAGGACTCGTGGTGGTAGAAGCGCGCCGTGCGCAGCGCCATGTGCGGGATCGAGACGCGGTCGTCGGCGACGATGATCGAGCCGGAGCCGAGCATCGAGCCGGCTTCGGCCATCGCCTCGAAGCTGTAGGGGAGATCGAGCCCCTCCGCCGCGGTCAGCACCGGTGACGAAGACCCGCCGGGGTAGAAGGCCTTGATCTCGTGGCCGGGCTCGGGGCCGCCGGCGAGGTCGTAGATCAGCTCGCGGGTCGGGATCCCGAGCTCGATCTCGTAGTTGCCGGGCCGGCGCACGCCGCCGGAGACCGAGACGACCTTGGTCCCGGGCGACTGCTCCGTGCCGAAGCCCTTGAACCACTCCGCCCCGTGGCGGACGATGTGGGGGACGTTGGAGAGCGTCTCGACGTTGTTGATCAGGGTCGGCCCTCCGTAGAGCCCCTGCACCGCCGGGAACGGCGGCTTCAGGCGCGGGTTGCCGCGCTTACCCTCGAGCGCGTCGAGCAGCGCCGTCTCCTCGCCGCAGATGTAGGCGCCGGCGCCGCGGTGGACGACCAGCTCGAGGTCGCGGTGGCAGCCGAGGATGTTCGTCCCCAGGTAGCCCGCCTCGTACGCTTCCGCGACCGCCGCGTCGAGGATGTCGGCCTGCTCGGCGTACTCGCCGCGGATGAAGATGAAGGCGTGGCCGGCGTCGGCCGCCAGGGCCGCGATCGCGATCCCCTCGATCAGCTGGTGCGGGTTGCGCTGCATCAGCTCGCGGTCCTTGAACGCCCCCGGCTCGGACTCGTCGGCGTTGCAGCAGAGGTACTTCGCCATGTCTCCGCGCGGCAGGAAGGAGGCCTTTTTGCCCATCGAGAAGCCGGCGCCGCCGCGCCCGCGCAGGCCGGAGTCTTCGAGCTCCTTGAGGATCTCGTCCTGCTCCAGCTCGCGGTAGGCCTTCTCCTGGGTCGCGTAGCCGCTGGCCAGGCGCCTGTAGCCCTCGAGCGTGCGCAGCGCCGGGTCCTCGGCGTGCGCGAGCAGGACCCGCTTCTCCAGCTCGTGCGGCATCAGCCCGCTCCCCCCGGGCTCGGCGCGTCGCCGGCCAGTCCGCGCCGCGCCAGCGCCTTCTCCGGCAGCACCTCTTCGCCGGCCTTCAGCTGGTCGATCGCGGTCTGGGCCTCCGCCGCTTCCAGCGGCCCGTAGTAGCGCTGTCCGATCGCCGCCATCGGGGCGATGTCGCAGGCGCCGAGGCACTCGAAGCCGGTGACGAAGACGTCGTCGTCGCCCTCGGCCACCGCCTCGAAGGCGGCGAGCAGGTCGTCGGCGCCGCGCATCCAGCAGCTGATGTTGGTGCAGACCTCGACCCGGTGGGTCCCGACCGGCTCGGTGTGGAGGAGGTCGTAGAAGCTCGCCACCGACTCCAGGTAGGCGGGGGTGAAGCGCATCACCGCCGCCGCCTGGCGGATCCCCTCCGGGGTGCACCAGCCGTAGCGCTCCTGCACCGCCCACAGCGCCGGGATCGAGGCCGAGCGGCGGTCGGGGTAACGCGACATCAGCTCCTCGATCCGCTCCCGCAGCTGCGGCGGGCAGTCGACCTCGTGCAGCTCCGGGACCTCCTCCTCGCGGCGGCCGGGGACGCGCCCCTCCGTCACCGCCTGGTCGACCGGGAGGTCGGGGCTGCTGGTCCCGGCGCCGTCGACGGGGCTCACCGGTCCACCCCGCCGAGGATCGGGTCGAGCATCCCGAGGCTGCAGATCATGTCGGCGATGTAGCTGTCGACCGCCATGTCGCGGAAGGACTGCAGGTTGACGAAGGAGGGGTCGCGAAAGTGGACCCGGGCCGGCTTCGCCGAGCCGTCGGCGAGCACGAAGCAGCCGAGCTCCCCGCGCGGGGACTCGATCGAGTAGTAGACCTCGCCGGGGCCGACCCGGAAGCCCTCGGTGACGAGCTTGAAGTGGTGGATCAGCGACTCCATCGAGGTCGGCAGCTCCGAGCGCGGCGGCAGCACGTACTTGCGGTCGTCGGCGATGAAGGGACCGTCGGGCAGCTTGTCGAGGCACTGGGCGACGATCCGCGCGCTCTCGACCATCTCCGCCACCCGCACCCGGTAGCGGTCGTAGTTGTCGCCGACCGTCCCGACCGGGATCTTGAAGTCGAGCTCGGGATAGGCGAGGTAGTCGAAGGCTTTGCGCAGGTCCCAGGGCTCGCCGGCGGCGCGCAGCAGCGGCCCGGTCACGCCCAGCTCCAGCAGCCGCTCGCGCTCGACGGTCCCGACCCCTTTGGTCCGCTGCAGGAAGACCTCGTTACGGTCCAGCAGCGCTTCGTACTGGCCGACCCGGACCGGCATTTCCTCGGCGAACTTGCGGCACTTCTCCTCGAAGCCGAGCGGGATGTCCTCGATCACGCCGCCGACCTGGAAGTAACGGGTGTGCATCCGCTGCCCGGCCGCCATCTCGAAGAGGTCGAGGATCTTGTCGCGCTCGCGGAAGCAGTACCAGAGCATCGAGATCGCGCCGAGGTCGAGCGCCGTCGTCCCCAGCCAGACCAGGTGCGAGTGGATCCGGTTGAGCTCGAGGAAGAGCGTCCGCAGGTACTTGGCGCGGGGCGGGATCTCGAGGTCGACCAGGCGCTCGACCGCGCCGCAGTAGGCCTCCATCTGGAAGAAGTAGGAGACGTAGTCCATCCGCTCGACGAAGGGGATGACCTTCCAGTAGCTCTTGTCCTCGCAGGACTTTTCGATCCCGGTGTGGACGTAGCCGATCACCGGCGCCAGCTCGCGCACGAGCTCGCCTTCGAGGTCGACGACGAGCCGCAGCACCCCGTGGGTGGCCGGGTGGTGCGGCCCGATGTTGACCGTCATCACCTCCTGGGTGCGGTCGTCGAGCAGGTCGGCCGGCTCAGCCATAGTTGCGCTCGTTGTAGGTGAAGGTGACCGGCTCGCCGCCGACCGGGAAGTCGCGCCGCTGCGGCCAGCCGACGTAGTCGTCGGGCAGCAGGATCCGGGTCAGCTCCGGGTGGCCGCGGAACTCGATCCCGAAGAAGTCGAAGGCTTCGCGCTCCTGGAAGTTGGCGGTCGGGAAGAGGTCGACGCAGGAGTCGATCGCCGGGAGCGCGTCGTCGCCGGGGTCGGCCAGCATCGCCTTTACCCGGACCCGCTCCACCCGGTCGCGGTTGATCAGCTCGTAGTGGACGCCGAAGCGGGGCTCGGCGGGGAGGTAGTCGGCGACGTGGAGGCTGGAGAGGAAGTCGTAGCGGTGCCCCGGCTCGTCGCGCAGCCAGGCGAGCACGTCGAGGATGCGCTCGGGGTCGGCGATCAGCGCCGCCTGCCCGCGGTCGAAGGAGGTGGCGAGGACGGCGCCGGGGCGGTCGCGCTCGATTTCCCCCCGGATCAGCTCCAGTCCGGGGGCGTCAGGCACGGGCCAGCTCCCGCGCCTCTTCGTAGGCCGCCGCGGCCTCGGCGCTCGGTTCCGAGCGGGGGCCGCCGCGCGCCCACTCCTCGGTGCCGTGGGCGTCGTAGCGGGCGCGCCAGCCCTGGTCGGGGTTGCCCTGGATCTTGCGCTGCAGCTTGGTGAAGCCGTAGAGGACCGCCTCCGGCCGCGGCGGGCAGCCGGGGATGTGGAGGTCGATCGGCATGAACTTGTCGGCGCCCTGGACCACCGCGTAGTTGGAGAACATCCCGCCGGAGGAGGAGCAGGCGCCCATCGAGACCGCCCACTTCGGCTCCAGCATCTGGTCGTAGAGGCGGCGGACGACCGGCGCCATCTTGATCGAGACCCGGCCCGAGAGGATGATCATGTCCGCCTGGCGCGGGGACGCGCGCAGCGCCTCGGCGCCGAAGCGGGCGAGGTCGTAGCGGGCGGTGACGATCGAGATCGGCGCCTCGATCGCGCAGCAGGCGAGGCCGAAGGTGAGCGGGAAGATCGAGTTCGACCGCGCCCAGTTCTGCATCCTCTCGAAGGTCGTGGTGACGACCCGTTCTTCCACGTAGCGCTCGAGGTCCTCGCCCTCGAGGTCGCCGCGCAGCATGTCGCGGGCCGAGAGCTGCTTCGAGCGGAGGGTGCGGCGCTCTACCTCCAATCCAGGGCCCCCTTTCGCCAGACGTAGACGAAGGCGACCAGCAGCAGGACCACGAAGGTGATGACCTCGACCAGGACGAAGACGCTGTCGGCGCTCTTGATGATCGTCCCGACCGGATAGAGGAAGACGACCTCGATGTCGAAGAGGATGAACAGCATCGCGATCAGGTAGAAGCTGACCCCGAACTTGAGGCCCTTGGCCGGCTCGACCGGGATCCCCGACTCGTACGGCTCGCCCTGGCGCCGGCTCGCCGCGGTCGGCTTCGCCGGCCGCTTCCACCCGATCAGGTGGTTGAGCATCATGAAGACGCCACCGACCGTGAGGCCGAGGACGCCGAAGACGAGAATCGGGAGGTAGGTCTTGAGCACTGGGTGGTGGGTCGAGACAAGCGGGACGGACAGCCGGGTTCGACGCCCGCAGACGCTGTTATACACCGACATTGTGACAACTTGCTACATAGTGCTTTTCCGCATCAGCAAGCCGAATCCCGACCCTTCTAGGCGGATATATGCCTGAGGTCCACCTGGTCGTCGGCGTCGCCGTGATCCTGCTCAACCTCGCGGCCTTCGCGGTGGGCGGCGTCGCCTGGCTGCGCAGCAGTCCCTCCGTCCCCTTCTGGTACCTGCTGCGCGCCGCCCAGGCCGCGGTCTTCCTCCAGGTCCTGCTCGGCGGCCTGCTCGTCTTCACCAACCACGAAGCCCCCGACGACCTCCACTACCTCTACGGGCTGCTCCCCCTCCTCGTCTCCTTCCTCGCCGAGGGCGCCCGCACCGGCGCCGCCCAGCGCGAGCTGGGGGAGACCGACTTCGAAACGCTCGACGCCGACACCCAGCAGGAGGTCGCCCTGGCGATCGTCCGCCGCGAGATGGGGATCATGGCCGTCAGCTGCGGCGTCATCCTCTTCCTCGCCCTGCGCGCGGCGGGGACGAGCACGCTCTTCTAGGTCGAGCTGTCCTGGAGCGTCTGGATCAGGGCCACGAGCGCGAACAGGGCGCCGCCGACGAGGTGGAAGACCGCGTCGGAGTAGTTGTTCGGGAAGGTGAAGACCCAGGCCGGCTGCTCGCTGAACAGCGCCCAGAGACCGCTGACGATCAGCGCCACCGCCGCGTAGATCGCGTAGTACAGGGCCCACTTGGGATCCAGCGCGAAGTAGAAGGCGGGGGCGAACAGGAGCAGCCCGGCAAGCGCGTGGTAGCCGTTGAAGTCGACGCCGAGCACCCGCTCGGTCGGCGCGTCCTCACCCAGGTGGAAGCTCGGTTCGGCGACGAACCCGGCCAGCGCCCAGAGCAACTGCAACGAGGCGAGCACGACGATCGCCTTCTGCGCGAACGTCCACCGCTCCCGCGTTGCCGTGGTCGCCTCCATCTCGATCGGCAGGCTACCGTGCCCCGCCCGAGCGAATGTAGGCTGGCGCCATGCTCGATCACGTCGGCTTCGAGGTCAGCGACCTCGCCCGCAGCAAGGCGTTCTACGAAGCGGCCCTGGAGCCGCTCGGCATCGGTCTGGTGATGGAGTTCGGCGAGGGGGCGGCCGGTTTCGGCAAGGAGACCGAGCACGGCCCGAACCCGTTCTTCTGGATCCAGGCGCGCGGCCGGCCGGCGGTCTCCGGCGCCCACGTTGCCTTCGGCGTGCGCAGCACGGAGCAGGTCGACGCGTTCCACGTCGCCGCGCTCGCCGCAGGCGGCACCGACAACGGCGCCCCCGGCCCGCGCCCGATCTACCACCCCGGCTACTACGGCGCCTTCGTCCTCGACCCCGACGGCAACAACGTCGAGGCCGTCACCCACCGGGCGGCTGGCTGATCGACCTGTCTTAAGAGGCCTCGCAGTTCTTGGAGCTCAACTGCCCATGCGCGATCCGCGCGATGGCGCCGGAGCTCTTCCTTGAGCGATCGTCCAGGTCCCGGGTAGGCAGCCGACGGTTCCAGAGCCTCCATTATGAAGACAAAAGGATTCCGTCTGCTTTGCCAGCTATCGTTGTTGTTGAGAGGTGCTCATGCTGGCGAAAGGGTCCGTGGGACTCTGCCGAAGGGCTAGCCGGTTGGAGACCTCTCATCTTCAGTAGTACAGGGTTCGGCCTCTTTTGAACGGCTCGAACTCGGACTTGATGAGGTGCTTGACGAGGTCGTACGACCTTTCGTCTTCGCTCTCATATTTGCGCTGAACCGCCCAGGTGAGGTAGTCCGCAACTTGCAGGCACGGATCGCTCGCTGCGGGAGAGAAAGCACAGTGGCAGGTGACGGTGGGGGAAACCTGGCTGACGACCTCCGCGACGGCGTCGTGCACACCTGCCTTGGTCGATTTCCGTTTCTTCTTGATCTGCAGCGACGACGCCACTACCAGTAGCTCGTCGTTCGAATCAACGATCCGAGAGGCCACGTACTTGAAATGGAGGTACCAGGCCAGCTTGTAGAAATAGAGGGGGTCGGCCCGAAGCTCGTCCTGGGCTTTTCGCTTGTGAGAATCGTCGCGTCAAAGCGAAGGTCAGTAGCGGCGATCAACTCGAACGCCCGGTCGCGAACATGCTGGCGATCACTCGTGGCGTGAAGCTGATCCACCAGGACGCCTTCCCAGGCCAACTCCCTGCGTAGGGCGAGGAACTCCTCTCCCACCGAGCAGTCCTCCAAGGTGATGGTCCCGATCATGAAATAGCGGCTGACTCCATTGCCAGGTGGCTTGAAGACGAGGTCCCCGGCCTCGTCGCCGAAGACGTGTACTCGGCTCATCGGGTGCTGGCCCTGTTTTCCAGCGGCCGGTACTCGCCGCCGTGGAAGACCAGCGGGTCGCCCGCGCCGACCTCGAGGTCGCGGACCTCGCCGGTGACGATCACGTGGTCGCCGGCCGCGATCACGTCGCGCAGGTCGCAGGCGATCCAGAGCAGGGCGTCGTCGATCGCCGGGATGCCGTCGCGCTCGCTCCAGGCGACCCCGGCCCACTTCTCCGGCACCGGGGCCTTGGTCGCGAAGCTGCGGGCGATCTCCTCCTGGCCGGCGTGCAGGACGCTGATCCCGAAGCGGTCCGCCGCCTGCACGGCGAGCAGGGTGCGGGAGCCGCGGTCGAGGCAGGCCAGCATCAGCATCGGCTCGATCGAGAGCGAGGAGACGGCGTTGGCCGTCGCGCCGGCCGGGCCGTCGCCCCCGCCCGCGGCAACCACGGTGACGCCGGTCGGCAGGGCCGCCATCGCGGTGCGGAAGCTGGCTGGGTCGGGCGGCGGCATCGTCAGGCTCGGATCGCCTCCAGACAATATGATGCGCGCCGCGTGCGCCCCGTACTGCTCATAAGCATGGTTCTCGCCGCCGCCCTCGGCCTCGCCGCCTGCGGCTTCGGCGAGGAAGGGATCTCGGTTTCCCAGAACGACCCCAACCACGAAGGGGCCGAGCTCTTCGCCACCCACTGCTCCGGCTGCCACACCTTGAGCGCCGCCGGCACCCAGGGCAGCGGCAATCGCGGCGAGCGGGTGCAGGGTCCGAACCTGGACCAGCGAACCGAGACCTATGAGGACGCGCTCTTCGCGATTCAGAACGGCGGCTTCTCCGGCGCGATCATGCCCCAGAACATCGTCGTCGGCGACGAGGCCGACGCCGTCGCCAAATTCGTCGCTGAGTACGCCGGCTCCGAAGCGGAATCCTCGCCCCGACCGGGCGAAGAGCCCGCGCCCTAGCGCCGGAGCGACATGCTGGACCTGAAGCTGATCCGCTCCGACCCCGAGCGGGTCAAGGCGGCCCTCGCCCGCCGCGGCGCCGCCGAGCAGGTCGACGAGCTGCTGGCGCTCGACGCCCGCCGCCGCGAGCTCCTGCCCGAGGTCGAGAACGCGCAGGCCGAGCGCAAGACGCTCTCCCGGCAGATCGGCGAGCGCAAGCAGGCGGGGGAGGGCGCCGAGGAGCTGATGGCGACGGTGCAGGGCCTGAAGGAGCGGATCGAGGCCGGCAAGGGGGAGCTGGAGAAGGTCGAGGCCGAGCTCGGCCGGATCGTCGCCGCGCTTCCCAACCTGCCCGATCCCGACGCGCCCGACGGGATGACCGAGGAGGACGCGTTGGTCCTGCGCGAGGTCGGCGAGCCGCCCGAGTTCGACTTCGAGCCGCGCGACCACCTCGAGATCGGCACCGAGCTCGACCTGATCGAGATGGAGGCGGCGGCGCAGCTCTCCGGCTCCCGCTTCGCCTACCTGAAAGGCGACCTGGTGCTGCTGGAGCTGGCGCTGGTCCGCTTCGCGATCGAGCTGGTGCGCGGCGAGGGCCACGAGCCGGTGGTGCCGCCGGTCCTGGTCCGCGAAGAGGCCCTGGAGGGGACCGGCTTCCTGCCCGGCGACCGCGACCAGATCTACGAAGTCCCCAAGGACGAGCTCTTCCTCACCGGCACCTCCGAGGTGGCGCTGGCCGGCCTGCACGCCGGCCAGATCCTCGGCGCCGAGCAGCTGCCGCTGCGCTACTGCGCCTTCTCGACCTGCTTCCGGCGCGAGGCCGGGGCCGCCGGCCGCGACACCCGCGGCATCTTCCGGGTCCACCAGTTCGACAAGGTCGAGATGTTCTCGTTCGTCGAGCCCTCGCAGTCGGGGGCCGAGCACGAGCGGCTGCTGGCGATCGAGGAGCGGATCCTCGGCGAGCTCGAGATCCCCTACCGCGTGGTCAACGTCGCCGCCGGCGATCTCGGCGCCCCGGCCGCGAAGAAGTACGACTGCGAGGCCTGGATCCCCAGCCAGGAGCGCTACCGGGAGCTGACCTCCTGCTCGAACACCACCGACTATCAGGCGCGAAGGCTCAAATGTAGGTATCGACCTGCCGATAGCGAAGCAGCGGAGGCCGTGCACACCCTCAACGGCACGGCGGTCGCGGTGGGAAGGACGATGATTGCGCTGATCGAGAACAGGCAGGAACGGGACGGCGGATTCACGCTACCCAAAACTTTGCATCGATTCGGTTGTCCTGAGAGAATCGCGCCGCTATGAGCTCCAGCGTGCGGGACGCCAAGCGGGTCGTCCTCTGCGACGACCACGAGATCGTCCGCGAGGCGATCAAGGCCCGGATGGCCAACTCGAGCGTGCTCGAGATCGTCGGCGAGGCCGGCAACGGGCGCGACGTCGTCGACGTCGTCAAGGAACTCGAACCCGACGTCCTGATCATCGACGTCGAGCTGCCGAAGCGCGACGGGATCGAGGCCACGAAGGAGGTCCTCAAGGCCCGGCCGCGGACCAAAGTCATCATCTTCACCGCCCACGCCCAGCCCGACCTGCTGGCCCTGGCGCTGCGCGCCGGCGCCTCCGGCTACGTGCTGAAGTCGGCTCCCGCCGAGGACATCGCCCGCGCGGTCAAAGCGGTGACCGGGGGAGGGACCTTCCTCGGCGGCGACTTCGCCGGCGGCAAGCCGTCAGAGGTGGAGAAGCTGCTCGACCTCTCGCCGCGCGAGCGCCAGATCCTCGAGCTCCTGGCCGAGGGGCTGCGGGTGAAAGAGATCGCCGAGCGGTTGCAGCTGAGCCCGGCGACCGTCCACACCCACGTCCGCAACGCGATCGCCAAGCTCGAGGTCGACACCCGCACCGAGGCGGTAGCGCTGGCGGTGCGCTTCAGCTACCTCGGCGCTGGCGGCGGAGCGCTCTAGCGCTCCGCCTGGTTACTCCTTCTTCTCCAGGGTCAGCGCACAGCCATTGATGCAGTAGCGCTTACCGCCCTGATCGGCTGGGCCGTCGTCGAAGACGTGGCCAAGGTGGGCGTCGCAGTGTTTGCAGACGACCTCGGTGCGGCGCATGAAGAGGCTGTTATCCGGGCGCAGCTCGACGTGCTCGAGGTTGGCCGGCTCGGTGAAGCTGGGCCAGCCGGTGCCGGAGTCGAACTTGGTGTCGGAGGAGAAAAGCTCGGTACCGCAGCAGACGCAGCGGTACATCCCCTCCGCCTTCTCTTCGACGTAGGGGCCGGTGAAGGCGCGCTCGGTGCCGGCGTTGCGGGTTACCTCGTACTGCTCGGGAGTTAGCTGGTCGCGCCACTCCTGGTCGGTCTTCTTTGTCTTGTTCATAGGAGGAGGGTAGAGGGCG
>DASUQC010000020.1:0-45054 GCA_036280745.1 Solirubrobacterales bacterium | reverse complement strand
AAAGGTCTCAGGCGGCCATTGCGGTTCAGTTGCCAAACCTTTGCAAGACCTTGCAGCCCCGGTTTGCGGCGTCCTTGCTGCTACTCCTGAAGGGTGAGTACCGCGCGCGCAGACCTCCGCAACGTGGCGATCATCGCCCACGTCGACCACGGCAAGACGACCTTGGTCGACGCGATGCTGTGGCAGACCGGCACCTTTCGCAAGGGCCAGGAGGTCGCCGAGCGGGTGATGGACTCGATGGACCTCGAGCGCGAGAAGGGGATCACGATCCTCGCCAAGAACACCGCGATCCACCACAGCGGGGTCAAGCTCAACATCGTCGACACCCCCGGGCACGCCGACTTCGGCGGCGAGGTCGAGCGCGGGCTGACCATGGTCGACGGCGTGCTGCTGCTGGTCGACGCCTCCGAGGGCCCGCTGCCGCAGACCCGCTTCGTGCTGCGCAAGGCGCTGGAGGCGAAGCTGCCGGTGATCCTCGTCGTCAACAAGGTCGACCGGCCCGATGCCCGCATCGCCGAGGTCGTCGACGAGGTCTACGAGCTCTTCATCGACCTCGACGCCGACTCCGACCAGATCGAGTTCCCGATCGTCTACACCAACGCCAAAGCCGGCTGGGCATCGCTCGCAGAGGGAGTCGAGGGCGAGAACCTCTCTCCCCTGCTCGACCTGATGCTGGAGCGCATCCCGGCGCCCGAGTACGACCCCGGGGCGCCGCTGCAGGCGCATGTCACCAACCTCGACGCCTCCCCCTACGTCGGCCGCCTGGCGCTCTGCCGGGTCCACAACGGTTCGATCAGGTCGGGGCAGCAGATCGCCTGGTGCCGCGCCGACGGCAGCATCCAGCGGGCCGGCGTCTCCGAGCTGTACGTGACGGAGGGCCTGGAGCGGGTCAGTGCCGAGCAGGCCGGGCCCGGTGAAATCATCGCCGTCGCCGGCCTCGAAGAGGTGACGATCGGCGAGACGCTGGCCGACCCGGAAGACCCGCACCCGCTGCCGGTGATCGAGGTCGACGAGCCCTCGCTCTCGATCGTCCTCGGCATCAACACTTCCCCCCTGGCCGGCCAAGAGGGCAGCAAGCTGACCGCCCGCCAGATCCGCGACCGGCTCGACGCCGAGCTGGTCGGCAACGTCTCGATCCGGGTCGAGGACACCGAGCGCCCCGACGCCTGGGAGGTCCAGGGCCGCGGCGAGCTGCAGCTGGTCGTGTTGCTGGAGCTGATGCGGCGCGAGGGCTTCGAGCTGACCGCGGGACAGCCGCGCGTAGTCACCCGCGAGATCGAAGGCGAGGTGCACGAGCCGGTCGAGCGGCTGGCGATCGACGTGCCGGAGGAGCACGTGGGGGCGGTGACCCAGATGCTGGCGGCGCGCAAAGGCCGGCTCGAGCAGATGGTCAACCACTCGACCGGGTGGGTGCGCATGGACTACCTCGTCCCCGCCCGCGGCCTGATCGGCTTCCGCACCGAGTTCCTCACGGAGACCCGTGGCACCGGCATCCTCCACCACGTCTTCGACCGCTGGGAGCCCTGGGCGGGCGAGCTGCGCACGCGCCAGACCGGCTCTCTGGTCGCCGACCGGCGCGGCCAGACCGCCGGCTACTCGCTGATGAGCCTGCAGGACCGCGGCACCCTCTTCGTGGGCAGCGGCGAGGAGGTCTACGAAGGGATGATCGTCGGCGAGAACGCCCGCTCCGAGGACCTCGACGTCAACCCGACCAAGGCCAAACAGCAGACCAACATGCGCGCCGCCAGCGCCGACGTCCTGGTCCGCCTGGCACCGGCGACCCGGCTCAGCCTCGAAGCGTCCCTGGAGTTCCTGCGCGAGGACGAGTGCGTAGAAGTGACGCCGGAGTCGGTGCGCCTGCGCAAGGTCGAACTCGACAAAATCCTCCGCGCCAAGGCCGCCAAGCGCGGCGACGCAGCACCGCGGCTGGCCTAGCTACCTGAGTCACCGCTCCGCACGACCCCACGCATCCGACTTTGACCCCTCTCTGGTGTGGTCAAGGTCGGATGCGCGGGCGCCCGTGAGTCCCTAAGCGTCGAGGGCTTCGACGCGGCCGGAGGCGATCGCGCTGAGCAGGGCGGCGTGGTCGCGCTCGCTCTGGTCGGCGTAGGACTCGGAGAAGGCGGCGATCGCGCGGTCGAAGGAGTCGCTGCTGCCGAGGTAGGCGGCGATCGCGACGCGGTCGCCGGAGCGGGCGTGGGCGCGGGCCAGCGTCCAGCCGCACATCCGGGCGTAGAGCTCGAGGCCGTGCGGGCTCAGTCGCTCGAGGTCGACGGAGCGCTTCCAGTCCCAGAGCTGGCGCACGTAGAAGTCGCGACGCTTGCCGTCGACGCCGGTCGCCGGGCACCAGCCGAGGAAGATGTCGCTGGCCGCCTGCATCAGGCGCTGGCCTTCGACCACGCGCCGGCCGTGGTTCTCGAAGCGGCTGGCGCCGGCGTAGGGCTCGAGCACCGAGGCCTCGGCCTCCTTCGCCTGCAGGAGGAGCGGGTCGCCATCGTCGGCGCCCGTCAGCAGCACCACCCAGGCGCGCGTGCCGACGCTGCCGACGCCGACCACCTTGCGGGCGATGTGGCGGAAACGGTAGCCGTCGAGCAGGTGCTGGCGGTCGCCCTGCAGCGTGTCCCGGTAGGCGTCGAGCACATGCCGCAGGGCGGCCTCGAGCTCGTGCGCCTCCGCCTCGGGCAGCAGCTCCTCGGCGGGGACGAGCAGCGGCGGTTCGGCGCGGAAGCGCAGCTCCCCGTCCACCTCGTGGGTGAGCTTCTCCAGAGCGCGCAGGCTGTCCTTGGCACGCGCCTTCGCGACTCCCCTCTGCACCTGCTTCTCCAGCTTTGGTTCGGCCTCGATCTCGGCCATCACCGCCTCGACGTCGAGCCGCGCGTACCAGACCTCGAGGTTGCGCTGGGAGGCGAAGGACCGCATCGCCTCGCGGTAGGAACGGGCCGCGCTCAGCGTCGCCGCCTCCCGCTGCTTGCGCTTGAAGCCGTTTTCGCGGCCGGCCAGGACGAAGCTGGCACCGAGCCGCTTCACGTCCCACTCCCACGGCCCTGGCAGCGACTCGTCGAAGTCGTTGAGGTCGAAGACGAGGCGGCGATCGGGCGCGCCGAAGGCGCCGAAGTTGGCGAGGTGGGCGTCGCCGCAAGCCTGCACCCGCAGGCCGGACACAGGCGTGGTCGCGAGGTCGGCGGCCATCACCGCCGCGGCACCGCGGTAGAAGGCGAAGGGCGAGCTCGCCATCCGCCCGTGGCGGATCGGCACCAGCTCCGGCACCCGGCTCACGGCCTGGCGCTCGAGGACCGCGACCGGGTCGGGCCGGCCGTCGGAGGGCTCCCAGCCGGCGTGGGCTGAACGGGGAGAAGCCGAGCGCGCCGCCTTACCGGTGGCGGCGCGCTCGGAGACGCTCATGGGCTAGACCGTAGCCGCTGCCTGCTCGGTCTGGCTGCTCTCCGAGGCCTTGGCGGCAGCTTCTGCCTCGGGGGTCTTCTCGTCGATGTTGCGCGGCAGCAGCACCTCTTTGGCGATCACCAGGCGCTGGATCTGGCTGGTGCCCTCGTAGAGCTGCATGATCTTCGCGTCGCGCATCAGTTTCTCGACCGGGTACTCCTTGATGAAGCCGTACCCGCCGTAGACCTGGACCGCGTCGGTGGTGACCTCCATCGCCGAGTCGGCGGCGAAGCGCTTGGCCTGCGAGGAGACCAGGGTGTTGCGTTTGCCCTGGTCGAGCGCGACGGCAGAGGCCCAGGTCAGCAGCCGGGCCGCGTCGACCTTGGTCGACATGTCGGCGATCATGAACTGGATCGCCTGGTGCATCGCGATCGGGACGCCGAACTGGACCCTTTCCTTGGAGTACTCGGCGGCGAACTCGAAGGCGGCGCGGGCGATCCCGGTGGCCATCGCGGCGACGCCCGGCCGGGTGCGGTCGAGCGTCATCATCGCCAGTTTGAAGCCCTTGTTTTCCTCGGCCAGCAGGTTCTCGGCCGGGATCTCGACTTCGTCGAAGGAGATGGTCGCGGTGTTGGACGCCCGCTGGCCCATCTTGTCCTCCTTCTTGTCGACGGTGACCCCGGGGAGGTCGGCGTCGACGACGAAGGCGCTGATCCCGCGGTGACCGGACTCGGGGTCGGTCTTGGCGTAGACCGTGAACCAGTCGGCGTAGGTGCCGTTGGTGATGAAGCACTTGGAGCCGGAGATGACGTACTTGTCGCCCTTCTTGACGGCGCGGGTCTTCATCCCGGAGACATCGGAGCCGGCGTCCGGCTCGGTCAGGCAGAAGGAGGCGAGCTTGTTGCCTTCGGTCAGCATCCCGAGGTACTTCTTCTTCGTCTCCTCGTTGCCGCCGAGGGTGACCGGAGCGGCGGCGAGGCCGTTGGCCATCAGCGAGGTGCCGATCCCGGAACAGCCCCACCCGATCTCCTCCTCGATCACGCAGCCGGAGAGGTAGTCGAGCCCGGGACCGCCGTAGGCCTCGGGGATATGGGTGTTCATCAACCCGACCTCGTAGGCCTTGTCGAGAACCTCCTGCGGCCAGGTGCCGTCCACGTCGTACTCCCAGGCGACCGGGCGCATCTCTTTCTCGGCGAAGCTGTGAGCCAGTTCGCGCAGGTCTTTCTGTTCGTCGGTCAGGGTGAAGTCAACCACCGGTCGGTGCTCCTTTTCGTCAGTGCTGAAGTCCGTTTGGGAGCGCCGCCGGGGGCGAGCGCGCCACCGATTGACTGGTCAGTCAACCAAGGCGAAGGTTAGCGGAAGACCCCGCGCCCATGTGGGTCTACTCTTCGCCTGTGGATCTGCCCCTGGCCATGTCGGCAGCGGAGAAGTGCGCGGTTGTGTTGCTCTTCACCGGCGTCGCGGCCCCGCTCGCCGGCCTCCTCTTCCGGCGCGTGGCCGGAGGCTGGGACTCGCTCGGCAAGGGACCGTTGGCGATCGACCAGGACCTGCCGCTGCCGCACTACCTGCGCAGCCCCGAGCGGGCGATCGACCCGGCGATCCAGGCGGCCGAGGTGAGGCAGATGCTGGAGGCGAAGGCGCACCGGCTGCAGCGGCGCGGCGAAGCGCCGATCGACGTCGAGGCGGAGGCGACACGGCTGCTGGAGCCGCCGCGGGAGCGGAGCGCCTCCGCCCGCCAGGACGCGGAGCTCCGCGCCGAAGTGAGGCAGCTCGTCCTCAGCCGCAACGAACGGCGAATGCACAAGGGTCTGGAGCCGCTCGACGTCGAGGCCGAGACCGAGCGTCAGCTGGCCGATCTCATAGGATCGCGATGATGGCTCGCGCCGAGGAGAACCAGTACGAGATCGAGGAGCTACTGGTGCAGCCGGGGACCTACTTCAACCCCCAGACCGAGGTCGTCGTGGTGGTCGACGATTCGGCCTCGATCGACCAGGAGATCTTCAACATGGAGGCCTATGAGGGGGCCGACTGGGTGCGCATTTCCGACGACGTTCCGATCGACGAAGACGGCCGCGACCGCGCCCTCGAGGACTTCCAGAGCCAGTACCACCCCGGCTCGGCCGGCTCGGTCTCCGAAACCGCCCTCGAACAGGGCGACGACGAGCTCGACGAGGACGAGGACGGGCAGGAGCCCGGGCGCGAGGACATCGAGCCACCCGAACGCGAGGACTGATGCTGGCCGAGGGAGACGCGGCGCCCGACTTCACCCTGCCCGATCAGAACGGCGAGGAGGTGACGCTCTCGGACCTGCGCGGCGAGACCGTAGTTCTCTATTTCTACCCGCGGGCGGACACCCCTGGATGCACTGTCCAGGCTTGCGGCGTCCGTGACCGCTCCGACGAGTACGCCGCGGCCGGGGCAAAGGTGATCGGCGTCTCCCCGGACGAGCCGGCGGCGCTCGAGAAGTTCGACGACAAGCACGGGCTCGGGTTCACCCTGCTCGGCGACGTCGACCACGAGGTCGCCGATGCCTACGGCGCCTGGGGCGAGAAGTCGATGTACGGGAAGAAGTCCATGGGGATGCTGCGCTCCACCTTCATCATCGACGCCGACGGCAAGGTCGTCCGGGTCTTCCCCAAGGTGCAGCCGAAAAAGCACGACGACCTCGTGCTCAAGGCGCTCGGCGAACTCGCCGCAACCTAGCTCAGGCGGAGATGATCACGGCGACGATGAAGGCCGTGTAGAGGAAGAACCAGCCGATCACCGCGGGCAGCTTGAAGACGCCGGCGCGGTGCAGGCTCTCGTAGGCGAGCAGGCCGCCGGCGACGCCGAGGCAGATCGAGAGGATCGCGGTCCCGCTCAGCGCCCAGTCGGTGAAGAGGAGGCCGATCCCGACCGGGATCGTCGACTGGAAGACCATCGCCCCGGTGATGTTCCCGAGCGCGAGCGCATCCTTGCCTTCTCGCACCCAGAAGAAGCTGTTGACCTTCTCCGGCAGCTCGGTCGCCAGCGGCGCCAGGATCAGCGCCAGCACAAGAGCCTCGACCCCGATGCTCTCGGCGATGTGCAGCAGCTCCTCGACGAAGAGGTGGGCGCCGCCGACCATCGCCCCCAGCCCGACCAGCAGCTGCAGCACGCTGAGCCCCAGCGCCGGATCGGACTTGCGCTCCGGGCGCGGGTCGAAGAAGAGCGGGTTCAGCGTCTCCTCCTCCTGCACCTCGCCGCCGCCCCGCAGGGTGCGGGTGATGTAGACGAGGTAGGCGCCGAGGAAGGCGATTCCGACCGCGATCCGCAGCGGCGTCGGCGGGCCCCAGGCGAGGACCCCGCCGAGAGCGAAGAAGATGAGGAAGAAGATCAGGTCCCGCTCCAGGGTCGGCCGGTGCGCTTTCAGGCGCAGGCCCTGCTCGCGGCGGTCCCGGTAGAGATAGGCGAAGAGGCCGACAAGCCCCATCGCCAGCGTCGCCAGCAGGAAGGGAGCACCGACGATCGCCCCGATCGCGACGTCTTCGGAGCCCTCGCTGACATTGAGAAGGGCGACGATCGCGATCAGCGTCTCCGGCATCGCGGTGCCGACCGCGGCGAGGATGCTCCCCACCGCCCCCTCCCCGAGGTTGAGCTTGTGCCCGATCCACTCGACCGCGTTGGTGAAGAGCAAGGCGCCGGCCAGCACCACGGCGAAGCTGATGATGAGGAGGACTACTTCCACGAGCGGGGCAGGCTACTCGGTGCGACCTTTAGGCAAAGTAAAAGGCGAGGCCGAGCACGAAGTAGAGGGCGAGCAGCTGGACCCCCTCGAACCAGGTCGACTCGCCGTCCTGGGTGACGTAGTTGGCGATCAGGATCGCCAGCAGGATCGCGCCCAGCTCGAAGCCGTTGAAGACGAGCGCGAGCGGATAGGGGCCGAGGAAGAAGGAGGCGATGACCAGCACCGGGGCGACGAACAGGGCGATCTGGGCGCTGGAGCCGATCGCGATGTTGACCGCCAGGTCCATCTTGTCTTTCATCGCGACGAGGACTGCGACCCAGTGCTCGGCGGCGTTGCCGACGATCGCGACGACGATCACGCCGACGAAGAACTCCGAGAGCCCGATCGCGTGCGACGCCTCGCTGATCGACCCGACCAGGACCTCGGACATCAGCCCGACCAGAAGGCCGGCGACGGCCAGCGCGGCCACCGATTTCCGCGTCGACCATCCCCAGGTGTCCTCCTCCTCGTACTCGGGGTTGAAGAGCGCCCGGTGGGTCCGCAGCGAGAAGAGGAGGCCGACGAGGTAGGTGCCGATGAGGACGATCGCGACCGCGAGCGAGAGGTGCTCGACGGTCGAGTCGTAGTTGATCGCCTCAGCGCCGGGGCCCGGCAGCCCCTGCCCCTCGACCAGCTCGAAGATCGCCGGCATCAGCAGTGCGGCGGCGGCGAGCATCAGCATCGTGCTCTGGACGCTGGCGCTGGTGGCGTTGAAGGTCTGTTTGTCGCGCCGCAGGCCGCCCGCCAGCATCGCCGCCCCCATCACCAGCAGGATGTTGCCGAGGATCGAGCCGACGAGCGAGGCCTTGACAACCTCCTGCAGGCCCTGGCTGAGCGCGAACATCGCGATGATCAGCTCCGGCGCGTTGCCGAAGGTGACGTTGAGCAGGCCGCCGATCCCCGGCCCCGACCGCGCCGCCAGCTCCTCCGTGGCCCGGCCCATCAGCGCCGCGGTGGGGATGATCCCCAGCGCCGAGGCGGCGAAGACGATCGTCGCCGCTGCGTGGGTGAGCTCCAGCACCACGGCCGCCGGGATCAGCGGCACCAGCAGGTAGGGCCAGCCGTGCGGAGTGAAGAAGAAGGCGGCGCTCAGCCGCGGGGCATGGGGCTGCTCCATCTACTGGATCATGCTCGCGCACTGCTGCAGGTCGGCCGACGTCTGGGCGTCTTTGAGGCACTCGAGGTACGCCTGCCGGCTGCCTCCGCCTCCGCCGCTGCTGCCGCCGTCTGAGCCGCCCGACCCCCCGGAAGAAGCGCCCCCCGCCTCGGGGAGGCTCTCGGTCAGGTCTTCGAGCAGTTCGCCGAGGCCCTCACCGCTGCTGGCGGTTTCGAGCAGTTCGATCGGGTTGATCCCGAGCTTCTGGAACAGGCCCTGGATCGGCTGGGATTTGGCGGGGCCGGAGATCTGCTGGGGCTCGTTGACGCCGCTGAGCGTCAGCTCGAAGTCGACTTCGACTTTTTCGTCTTTCGAGTCCTGCGGTTCGATCGTCATCTCCGCGACCGCTTTGCGGATGATGTCGTCGTCGCCGACGTAGACGTCGACTTGCGCTTTTTTGACCGCGCCGGAGATTTCGTCCCGCGCTTCTTCTAGTTCCTCGACCGGCACCGGGCCGGCGGCGTCGAGCTGGGCGCTGCAAGCCGGGTCTTCGCTCAGTTCGATGATCGCGTCGAGGGCTCCTTCGGTGTTGAGCTCGCCGCTGACCTTCGTCGTGCTGGTGCCGTCCACGTCGACGCCGTCTTCGCTGGTCAGGTTCTCGGCGAAGTCGCCGACCTCCATCCCTTCAGCCGCCTCTTGACAGGCGGTGACGTCGGCTGCGTTTCCTTCCGAGCCCTGGTCTTGCGCCTGTTCGAAGCTTTGCTTGACGAGGCCGAAGGTGGTCGGGTCGACTTCGTAGTCGGTGCCTTCGTAGTTGACGAAGGCGCGGTCGGAGAGCAGCGTCAGCCCGCCCTCGAAATCGATGTCCTTGCCCTCCGCGACCCCGGTGGCGCTCGCGGTCATCGCCAGTTCGGGAAGGTCCTCGGTCTCCTTGCTCTGGAACGGGCCGGAGATGGCGACGTCGATGTCGCCGCCTTCATCGCCTTCGCCTTTGACCGTGAGCGAGATGTCGAGGTTGCCGCTTTCCACCCCTTCGAGGGTGGCGTTGTCGAGAACCTGCTGCGGGTCGTCGCTGTCACCGCCGCCGCAGGCAGCGAAAACGGTCGCGAGCGTCATCAGCGCGGCCAGCAGGGCGAAAAGGCGAAAGCGGCTCAAGGGAGTCGACTCCTCATGGTCGTAAGCAGGTTCGGACCCCGAGATTCTAGGGCGGGGCGGGCTATCCGGCGTCGCCGGTGCGGCTTTCCTCGATCGGAGGCGGCCGGTCCCCGCTGGTCAGGTTCGCCGCCAGGGGCAGCAGCAGGGCGCCGAGGAAGATCAGGGCGATGCCGGCGGCGATCAGCCATTTGGCCCCGCTGAGGTGACCGAGGATGCCGATCGCGAAGCCGGCCAGCATCAGCGCGATGTAGGGGTCGGGGCTGGTCGGCAGCAGCGCGGCGAGGGGCAGGAGGAGGTCGGGCACGGGAGGCTGATTATCATCGGCGCCATGCCCGACGGCTCCGTGGCAGAGACGAAGGAGGCCCTGGCGAAGGTCGGCTACCTCGCCGACGAGCCGGCTGCGCTGGTCTCCTACCTCGCCCAGCAGCTGGGCAAGCCGGTCCTGGTCGAGGGCCCGGCGGGGGTCGGCAAGACCGAGCTGGCGAAGGCGCTCTCGCGCGCCACCGGCCGTGAGCTGGTGCGCCTGCAGTGCTACGAGGGGCTCGACGAGGCGAAGGCGATGTACGAGTGGAACTACCGCAAGCAGCTGCTGCGGATCCAGGCCGGCGGCGAGGCCGGCTGGGAAGACGTCCAGGACGACATCTTCAGCTCCGACTTCCTGCTCGAGCGGCCGCTGATGCAGGCGATCGCCAGCCCCGAGCCGGTGGTGCTGCTGATCGACGAGATCGACAAGACCGACCAGGAGTTCGAGGCGATGCTGCTCGAGCTCCTCTCCGACTTCCAGATCACGATCCCCGAGTTGGGACAGGTCGCGGCGACGACGATGCCGATCGTCGTCCTCACCTCCAACGACTAGCGCGAGCTGACCGAGGCGCTGAAGCGCCGCTGCCTCTACCTCTGGCTCGACTACCCGAACATCGAGCGGGAGATGGAGATCGTCCAGCTGCACGCGCCCGACCTGCCGGAGACGCTGACCCGCCGCCTGGTCGAGGTGATCGGGATGGTGCGCGCGCTCGACCTCAAGAAGCCGCCCTCGATCGCCGAGTCGATCGACTGGGCCCGCACCCTGCTGCTGATGGGCGCCGACGACATCGACCGCGAGACCTTCAAACAGTCGATGTCGATCATCGTCAAGCACCGCACCGACATCGACCTCGTCGCCGAGCGGGTCGGGGTCAGGCTCGCCGAGGGCTCGTCGAGCGCTTCCGCGTAGCCGTCACTGGGCGAATGTGACCCTCGACCCCGTCGAGTAGGTCGCGTCGAGGCGAGGGACGAGAGGGCAGAGGAGGCCTTTCTTCGTCGCCGGCCTCTCCTTGTCGGCGACCAGCACGTCCCCCTCGACTTCCAGCAGCTGTTCCTGCACGGTGAATTCGCAACGGACGAGGTAACCGCAGCTGACCTGCATCTCCACACCGCCCGTCCCGTCGAAGAACAGCAGGTCGGTTTTGTGCAGGACGACCTCGTAGGGCAGGTTCGCGACCGACACCGTGCAGGGGGTGCCGCCGCTGGTCGCGCAATCGGTGAACGACAGCGCCGTGACCTTGCCTTTGAGAAGGGAGGTCGAGTTCTTCGATGCCAGCTGCACCCTCACCGCGGAGCGGGCGCAGGAGACGCTCGAGCTGAGGCTTGTCAGGACCACGTCGGTCGCAGCGGCCGTGATCGACTCGCCCTTCGCCAGCTCCTTCTCTGACGATCCACCCGGGCATTTCCCGTCGCCGCCGCTCTGAACCTCCTTGCAGACCTGCGTCGCCGAGGCGGCCCCGGCCCCGGCCAGACCCATCAGGACGACCGCTGCAACCACGGCAGTTCCCAGCACCTTTGCGTTTCTCATCCCCGTTCTCCCTCTCCGACTCAACATTGCACAACATACAAATACTCAGGGCTTTCTATCGCATCAGCGGCCCAAGTGCATACTGAGACACCTGGGCCGCTGGGTCACTAGATACCGTAGATACCTTCGGGTGTGACTTTAAGGTCGCCGATCAACTGGGATCCGCCCCAAGGCCCGGATGCCACATGCAAGGTGGTGCTGCCGCTCAGGGCGACTGTTTTCATCGCATCCACGTTGTCTGGCGTGGCAGTTACGGTCGCTGCTGTCAATGTGGCGGTAGCAGTCGGACAGAAACCTCCTGTCGTCGTGTATTGAACGTCGCCTGTTGTGATCGACAGGGTGGGAGGCGTAGCTTCCGTTACGTGCAGAGTCAGGGGAAGCCCTGCGTAGGAAACACCATGCACTTGGCAGAAAGCAAGGCCCCCTATTGCTTTACAGGCTTCTGTCGGCAGTCCATCGACTTCGAACTGGCCAGCTTTCGCTGTTGTGGTGCCAGGTTCCAGCGTAGCATGAGCCCTAACAGTGCATTCGATGCTACCCGTGCCACTTTGAAACCCAGTTTTCCCATGGAATTCGAATGTTTGGCCTGGGATGGGCTCTTCTTCGAATTGCCAGGATGCCGTAGCAGTGACCGGCGCCATCAGACTTATAGCGAGCAACGACGATAGAAACAGTACCTTCCTGAACATGTCATCCTCCTCAGTTGAGTGTTGAATGTGTGTTCTTGTATCCGATAGTCGCTGGATGTCTCCCTAATGCATTCGCCGATCTGCGAACGCGAAATCGTGTCGTCATAGACTTCAACCCCTGATGACTCCTTCTCCCTACGGGCCGAAGGCCGACGCCGGACCTCCAGGGCTCGCCGCTAAGCTGCTCGGGTTCTGCGAGGAGCTGCGGAGTGAGGGGGTGGCGGTGGGGACGTCGGAGATCCTCGACGCGTTCGCAGCTCTGGAGAAGGTCGAGTGGACCTCGCAGGCTGACTTCCGCGAGGCATTGGCGGCGACGATCGCCAAGTCGCAGGACGACCGGCGGGTCTTCGAGCTGCTCTTCGACCGTTATTTCTTCCGCGCCGCCGAGGCGGAGGCTGTGCAGCGCGAGGTCACCGAGCGCGGCGAGGGGGGCGCCGGCGAGCCGGGCGAAGCCGGAGGTGACGCCGAGCGGATCGACATGGAGGAGCTGCGCGAGCAGATCCGCGAGGCGATCATGGAAGGCGACGAGGACCGGATGCGCGACCTGGCGCGGCTGGCGATCGCCGCCTTCGGCCGCGGCGAGGGCTCGGGCGTGGTCGGGGTCGACGTGCAGCGCATCCGCCGCACCCTCGGCCTCACCGCCGGCCAGCAGCCGCCCACCGAGGAGGGCGAGGAGCGGCCGCCGATCGACCGCGAGCAGCTGACCCGGTTCGAGCGCCACCTGCGCCGCGAGCTCGAGCGCGACCTGATCGAGCGCACCGAGACCCTGCCCCCCTCCCGTCCCCTGGCCGAGCTCGACCGCGCCCTGCCGACCAGCCCGACCCAGGACCTCGCCGCCGTGCACCGGGCCGTCTCGCAGATGAAACGGCGGCTCGCGACGCTCGGCCACGAGCAGCGCGGGCGCAAACAGGCGAGCGCGGTCGACGTGCGGCGGACGATGCGCGCCTCGCTGGAGACCGGCGGGGTGCCGCTGCGCCTGCGCTACCGGCCGAAGCGGCCGCGCCGGCCCGAGATCTACGTCCTCTGCGACGTCTCCACCTCGGTCACCTCGGCCAGCGTCTTCTTCCTCTCGGTCCTGCACGCGCTCCACGACTCGTTCCGGAAACTGCGCAGCTTCGTCTTCATCGAGCGGATCTCCGAGGTGACCGAGGTCTTCGAGCACGAGCGCGACTTCCGCGTCGTCGCCGAAAGGATCTCCAGCGAGGGCGGGGTCGCCGACGTCTCCGGGTACACCGACTACGGTCGCGTCTGGCTGGAGTTCCTGACCGAGATCTCCGATGAGCTCGACCCGCGGTCGACCGTGATCGTGCTCGGCGACGCCCGCACCAACGGGCGCGAGCCCCACGCCGAGGTCTTCGCCCAGGTCGCCGAACGCGCCGGCCGCCTCTTCTGGCTCAACCCGGAGCCGAAGCTCTACTGGAACTACGGCGACTCGGTGATGGCGGCCTACGAGCGCCACTGCGACGGCGCCTTCGAGTGCTGGACCACCCGCCACCTCGAGAACTTCGTCAACGTCGTCGCCGGCGGCGTGCCGGCCCCTGAATGAGGGCGCTGTTCCTGCGCCACGGCGAGTCGGCCCACAACGCCCACACCGGCAGCGAGGCGCTGGCCGACGACGAGGGCGACCGCCTCACCGAGCGCGGGCAAGCGCAGGCGCGGGCCGCAGCGGCCGCTCTGGGCGAGCACGGGGTGACGCGCCTCCTCAGCAGCCCGCAGCGTCGCGCCCGGGAGACCGCCGCCGAGCTGGAGGCGGCGCTGGGACTGGGCGTGGAGACTCTCTCCTACACGCACGAGCTCGCCGCCGGCGAAAGCTTCGAGCAGCTGGTCGCCCGCGTGCGGCGGCTGAAGGAGGAGCTGGAGGCGGGGGGCCCGGATGGGCGCCCGCTCCTGGTCGGCCACGGGATCTTCACCCGCTTCTTCCTCCTCGACTCGGTGCTCGGTGACGCCTTCGAGCCGCCGATGGCGGGACGGATCTGGCAGCTCGGCTCGCACAACTGCGGGCTCAGCACCTTCGCCCACGGCGAGTACAGGGACCCCTCCCGCTCTCTCGTCCCCGGCTGGGTCTGCCTCAGCTGGATGGAGAGGCCGTGGGATCCGCCGTGACGATGCGGACCGGATCGTCGGGGGAGACCTGCCACTGCTCATTGACTGTGGCCCCCGGCGGCGGCGCTACCGGCCCCGCCAGCAGCGGATCGTCGGTCTCCCGCATCCAGCGGTCGAGCCGCCCCCGCATCTCGGCCAGCACCTCGACGCGGGCGGGGTCCCCGGCGAGGTTGTGGCCCTCGCTGGGGTCGAGCACCAGGTCGTAGAGCTGCTCGACCGGCACCTCCTGCTCGCCCCATCCGGCCGCGACCAGGAGCTCCTTGCTCTCGCTGTCGTCGCAGTTGGCGAGGACCGGGTGCGGGTAGTCGTCGAAGCGCTTGATGTACTTCCAGCGCTCGGTGCGGACGGCCCGGTGCGGCTGGTAGGCGGCGTGGTAGGTCGTCTCGGCGAAGATCGCGTCGTGCAGGCGGTCGGTCTCACCCCGCACCAGCGGCATCAGCGAGCTCCCCTGCAGCCACGGCGGCTGCTCCACACCGGCCAGCTCGCAGAGGGTCGGGAAGACGTCGAGGTGGGTGACGGGGGCGTCGACGACCTTGCCGCCGGTGAACCCGCCCGGCCCGCGCACGATCATCAGCACCCCGATCCCAGGGTCGAAAAGGGTCGCCTTGGCGTTGGGGAATGCAACCCCGTGGTCGGTCGTGCAGAGGACGAGGGTGTCGTCGACGAGGTCGCAGTCGTGCAGCGCGTGCAGGACGGCGCCGATGCCCTGATCGAGCGAGCGAGCGCTGGCCTTGAAGGCGGCCATGTCGCGGCGCGTCGCCTCGACGTCGGGCAGGTTCCCGGGGGGCAGCGAGTAGAGCGTGTCGCGGACCGAGGTCGGGGCGAAGAAGCTGCGGTGGGTCTCGAAGAACCCGACCGACATGAACCAGGGCTCCGCGGGAGCCTCGCGCAGGGCCTCGATGGTCAGCGGGGCGACGAACTCGGCGTGGTTGGAATCGACCGGGACGACCTCGTCGTAGCCGATCACCTCAGGGTCGACGGAGACGTGCTGCTCGCCGATCAGGGTCGAGTGGTAGCCGGCCCTGCGCAACGTGTGGACCCAGTGCTGCCTGTAGTCGTTCAGCTTCCAGCCCCGGTGGGCGAGGCCGAGCATGCCGTTGTTGTGGCAGTAGAGGCCGGTCAGGAGGCTGGCGCGACTGCCCGAGCAGGTCGGCGCGGCGCAGAAGGCCTCGCGGAACAGCACCCCCTGGTCCGCCAGCAGCTGGATATTCGGGGTCGGGACCTGGAACCCGTAGGGCTGCACGCAGCGGCCGGTGTCGTGCGAGTGGATGTAGAGGATGTTCGGAGGCGTAGTCGTGGTTATTCCTCTCCGCTCGGGTATTGAAACCAGACTAGCCATGCGTCCGAATCGCTCCTACCTCGTCTGCGCCACGCCCCGCAGCGGCAGCACGCTGGTCTGCCACGCGCTCGAAGAAACCGGCGTCGCGGGTAGGCCCGAGGAGTACTTCGAGGCGCTCCGGCACAGCGGCCGCCCCCGCCGCCCCGAGGAATACTTCCTCGGGGTCGAGGACCAGTCGATCCGCGACCACCTCGGCGAGCGCGCGGTCGGCAGCGAGCCGCCGCCGCGCTCGCCGCTCTGGAGCCGCGCCGCCTACGACCGTTACCTGGAGTGGGCGTTCGAGGCGGGGACGACTCCAAACGGCGTCTTCGGGGCGAAGCTGATGTGGGGGTACTTCGGCGAGTTCGTCAGCCTGCTGCGCAATATTCCCGCCTACCGCGACGTTCCGCTGGCGGAGATGCTGCCCGCCGTCTTCCCCGACCTGACCCTGGTGCGGGTGGTGCGGGCGAACAAAGTGCGCCAGGCGGTCTCGCTCTGGAAGGCGGTCCAGACCGCGACCTGGCGCGAGGACCAGGCGTCCGCCAAGGCCGGCACCGTCGAGGACGACGGCTCTCCCCCCTACCGCGGCTTCATCGAGGCGCACCGGCCCCAGTTGCGCTTCCACTACCGGGCGATCGATCACCTCCTGCAGGGGCTGCTGGCCGAAGAGGCGAGCTGGGACGCTTTCTTCGAGCACGCCGGAATCAAGCCGATCCTCGTCCTCTACGAGAACTTCGAGGCCGATTACGAGACCAGCACCCTGCACCTGCTCGAGCGACTCGACCTCGCCCCTCCCGACGGGTTCGAGTTCGAGCCGCGGATGAAGCGCCAGTCCGACCGGATCAACGACGACTGGGCGAAGCGCTACAGCGAGCTGCGGCTCGGGACCGACTTCGACCTCGTACCGACCCGGGCCACGGGCTGAGTGGGAACGTCAGGCCGGCGCCGAGCCCTCGGCCAGCGCCATCCGCTCGTCGACTCCGGTCAACGCCAGCACCTTGTTCACCGCGTCGAACTCGCTCGGCACGAAGCTGAGCCGGCCGGCGCTGCCGTCACCCTGAATCGCCCGCACGAGCAGGGCGATCCCGGTCGAGTCGATGAACTCCAGCGCCCGCATGTCGAGGACGACGGGCATGCCGCTCGCCAGCGCCGTCTCGAGCGCGGTCTCGGCGGTACCGGCGTTGGCGAGGTCGAGCTCGCCACGCAGGACGATCATGCACTCGGTGCCGTCATCGGCAATCCGCAGGGCAAGCGTTCCGTCGGAGATGTCGCGTGTGCTGGAAGAGGTCACTGAATCCTCAATCACTGTGAAACCCACCCGCGATGGTACTCGCCGCTCTGCGAACCCGCCAGTCAGCGGGCAACCCAGGCGTCCGGCGTAGCCGCCAGCTCGCCGACCACGCTCGGCAGTTCACCGGAGACGAGGTCGGCGATGGTGACCTCCTCCAGGACCGAGCGCAGGCTGGCGCGGACGGCAATCCAGACTTCCTGCAGGTGCTCGGCGCTGCCGCGATACTCGATCGCCTCGGGCGGGGTCGACTGCACGTGCGCGATCGGGCCCTCGACGGCCCGCACGATCTCGGCGATGGTGACCTCGTCGGCGGGCTTGGCCAGCCAGTAGCCGCCCTTGGCGCCGCGGCGGGCCCGGATCAGGCCATGGTGCTTGAGCTCGAGCAGGATGTGCTCGAGGAACTGCAGCGGGATGTCCTGGGCCTCGGCGAGGCGCTCGCCCTTGACGGGCCCCTCGTCTCCCACGGCAGCCAGCTCCGCCGCGGCCCGTACCGCGTAGTCGGCCTTCGCTGAGACACGCATACGCCTAGTTAATCAATCAGCCACTGGTTCCCGGGGCGCGCTGCCGATCTGCAACTCGGCGCGCCGGCACCGCCTGATAGAAGTCTTCGGTGGCCTCAGCACCCGGTCGGGGACCGCAGCCCGTCCCCCGGCCAAGACGCAAACCCCCGCCGGCCAGCTCTGAGCAGGTCAGGGCGGCGATGATCGGCAATCGTGGCAAGGACACCCGCCCCGAGCAGCGGGTCCGCTCTCTCCTGCACGCGAAGGGGCTGCGGTTCCGCAAGCACGTGCGGCCCGTTCCGCACCTCAGGTGCCAGGCTGACGTGGTCTTCCCGCGCGAGCAGGTCGCCGTGTTCGTGGACGGCTGTTTTTGGCACGGCTGCCCGCAACACGGTCGCGTACCGCAGAGCAACTCCGGCTACTGGGCCGAAAAGCTGGAACGCAACCTTGAGCGTGATGCGCGTAATTCGACGACGCTCGCGGAGGCCGGCTGGCTCGTCCTCCGATTCTGGGAGCATGATCCGATCGAGGAGGTCGCCGAGAAAGTCCACCTGCATGTGACCACTCGCCGCGGCGATTGGGACGCGCGTTGACCTCCACCGACCTGTCACGACGCCACCTCGAGGAGGCAATGCCCGAGGAGCGGTTCGACGAGATCGTCGACGAGACGGACCAGCTGCTGGAGCGGCGGCTGAAGAAGACGAAGGGCCTGATCGACGTCAAGAGCTCCGACGTGAACCTGAACCCGTTCCTGATGCTCGCCCTGGCCCCGGCGTACAACATTTTCTCTCCCTACGAGGCCGCCGAGTATCTGCAGGCGTCGAAGCTGCACCACGGGGACGCCACCGCCTTCGGCAAGTTCATCGAGGACAAGATCCTCCCCCCGTTCGGGGTCACCCGCCCGAAGGAGAAGAAGGAACGCCCCGACGTCTACAGCCCGATCGACGTCGAGGCCACGGTCGAAGGGTCTCGCTACCTGCTCAGCCTGAAGTCGGGGCCGTGGACGATGAACCAGTCGCACGCGAACGAGATGATCGGCTGCTTCCCGAAGATCCACGAAGAGACCGGCGACGCCCTCGTGATCGGAATCGTCTACGGGACGCGAGCACGCCTCAACAACAAGCCGGCCCTGGTCGAACGGGGCACCGGCCCCTACACCCACACGCTGGTCGGCCACGAGTTCTGGGAGTTCATCACCGGAGTCCGCAACGCGCACCAGGAGATCTTCCGGGCGATCCGGGCGGCGCAGGGACGCTTCGCCGACCGGCACGGCGGCAAGACCTTCTTCGAGCAGATGATCGAGGCGCGCCTGACGCTCGCCGCCTCCTTCCGGGAGGCCTTCGACCTGGAGGGCGAGGAGGCCGAGATGTGGGAGAAGATCTTCGAAGGGTCGTTCTAGGCCGCGACCGCGACGTCGCGGCCCTTTTCCCGCACGAACACCTCGCCCTTGCGGTACCACTGGCGGGTGCGGACGTGCGAGTCCAGGTAGACCCGCCGATACCGCGGCGTCGTCCGCTTGGCCTTGACCGACCCCTCGATCGCCCCTGCCGCCAACTCGCCCAGCCTCACCGGCACGGCGTTGCCGACCTGCTCGTACTGCGCCGCCACCGACCCGGCGAACTCCCATTCGTCGGGGAACTCCTGGATTCGCGCGCACTCCTTGAGTGAGAGCACCCGCACCTCGTCGGGATGGCAGAGCGAGCTGCTCGCGTGGTTGGGCATCGTCATCACGGTCGGGCTGGGGAGATCCCATGAGAGCCGCCGCCACCAGCCGGAGCGCCCTCCTTTGGCGTGGAAGGCCCGGCCCATCGACTCGATCTGAAGCGCCTCCGGCAGCGCCCGCCAGTTGCCGCCCGGCGGGACCAGCTCCAGGTAGCGCTTCTTGCGGGGGCTGAAATCGAGCAGCACCGGGTCGGGGTCGACGAGCCCGTCGAGGGCGTCCCGGAGCGTGGCGTAGGGCAGCTGCGTCGCGCCCAGACCGTGGGCAGGGGACGGGAAGCGCACTTCCCTGCCGAGGCGGTTGCCGAACAGAAGCACCCGCTCCCGCAGCTGCGGCGCACCGTAGTTGACGGCGTTGACCTCGAAACAGTCGAGCCGGTACGGCCCGACCTGCCGGAGATCGTCCCTCCACAGACGCATCACCGAGCCCTGTTCCTCGTCGGCCTCGAGCGGCGCGCCGCCTTTGTCGGGACGCTCCGCGATCGGACGATGCCTGATCGCGGATGAAAGCAGGCCCCTGACGTTCTCCATCAAGAACCATTTGGGCCGGAACTCCTCCACCGCCCGCAGGAAGTCCCAGAGCAGCTCTCCTCGAGGGTCCTGGATCGTGCCCCGCCTCCCCGCGGTGCTGAACGACTGGCAGGGAGGCCCGCCAACCAGGAGGTCGAGCTGTCCCTTCCGCAGCCCGAGCTCCTTCCGCAGCCCGGCGAAGTCGAACCCCGCCAGATCCTCGTTGAGGATGCGGGAGGACTCGCTCCCGAGGCGGCCGGCGACACGGTTGGCCTCCAACGTGTCGCAGAAGGTCGAGTCTCTCTCGAGATAGGCCAGGGTCTCCCAACGCTTGGTCCGCTCGATCCCGATGTCGAGCCCACCCGCTCCGGTGAACAAGCTCAGTGCGGAGCGGCCGGTGTCGGCAGAGTCGGGAGCCAAGGGGCCCACCCTAACCTCGGGCTCGGTCAGAACCGGGACGAACACACGTTCGCTCAGCCGATCACGTCTGGGGCGAGATCGTCGGAACGGTCGCGCCCTTGCCGTTCCGTCGCCTCCGCCGCTTCGCGCTTCACGCGGCGCTCGTTCCACCAGCGCGGGAACCAGATCAGCAGCAGCAGCCCGACGCCGGCGACCGCGGCGGCGATCGGCCAGACGAGCGGATCGCCCTTCTGCACGGTGACTATGCCCGAGGCGACGAGGACCACGCCCAGGGCGGTGCGCAGGAACCCGGTCGGGGCGCGGGCGGCGTAGTGGGACCCGAAGACCACACCGGGGACGCTGCCGAGGAGGATGTTCCCGGCGAGGACGAAATCGACGTTGCCGCCGACCCAGTGGGCGATGCCGGCCGCCCAGAGCAGGATCGCGGCGTGGAAGACGTCGGTGCCGACGACTTTGACCGGGGTGAGGCGGAAGACCGTGATCAGGAGGATCGCGATCACCGTGCCCGAGCCGGCCGAGGTGATCCCGATCACGAAGCCGGTGGTGACCCCGATCGCCACCGCGGCGATCTTGTGGCGGCGCTGCAGCACGAAGTCCTCCCGCTCTTCGATCAGGTTGCTGAGGATCAGCGCCCGCGCCAGGGTGATGATCCCGACCATCAGCAGGGTGCCGCCGAGCAGCGCGTAGACGATCGAGTCGAGCTCCTCTTCGCCGATCTTGCTCTGCAGGACCGAGATCGCCCAGACGCCGGCAACAGCGGCGGGCACGCTGCCGGCCGCCAGCCAGTAGGACAGCCTGAGGTTGACCGTGCCCATTCTCAGGTGGCGCCAGCCCCCCACCGTCTTGGTCACCGCCGCGTAGAAGATGTCGGTGCCGATCGCGGTCACCGGCTTCACCCCGAAGAGGAAGATGAGCAGGGGCGTCATCAGGGTGCCGCCACCCATGCCGGTCATGCCGACCATCGCTCCGATGCCGAAGCCGAAAAGGACTATTGCCGGGTCCATATGCGATCCGCACGGGGCGCTTATCGACTTTCCCGACCTTCTTGGTCAGGAGTGCGGAGTCCGGCAGGATACCAGCGATGTCCGTCTCAATCCGCGGTCTCGGCCACTCCTACGGCGAGCTGCAAACCATCGACCGACTCGACTTGGAGGTCGGCGAGCGCGAAGTGATCGGCCTGGTCGGGCCGTCGGGCTGCGGCAAGTCGACTTTGCTTGAGCTGATCTGCGGCCTGCAGGAGGCGAGCGGCGGAACGGTCACCGTCGACGGGGCGGCGGATGCCGCCGGCCGGCTCGCCCGCTGCGCCTACATGCCGCAGCGGGACCTGCTCCTGCCCTGGTACTCGGCGCTCGACAACGCGTCGCTGGCGCTGCGCAACCGGGGACTCGGCAAGGAGGAGGCGCGGGCGCGGGCCGGCGAGCTGTTCGCGCGCTTCGGCCTCGACGGCTTCGAGGCGAGCGCACCGGGCGAGCTATCCGGCGGCATGCGCCAGCGCGTCGCCTTCCTGCGCACGCTGGTCGCCGGCAAGCCGCTGCTCGCCCTCGACGAGCCCTTCGCCGCGCTCGACGCGATCACCCGGGCGGAGATGCAGGCCTGGCTGGCGGAGGCGCTGCGGACCGACCCGCGCACCGTCGTCCTCGTCAGCCACGACGTCGAGGAGGCGCTCTACCTCTCCGACCGGGTCGCCGTCATCTCGGCGCGGCCGGCGCGGATCGTCGCCGAGCTGCGCGCGCCCGAGCCGCGCGCCGCCGACCGCGACACCGCCGTCACCGACCCGGCCTTCGTCACGGTCCGCGAGCAGGCGCTGCGCGCCCTGCACGAGGGGATGCGATGAGGCGCTGGCTCCTCCCCGCCCTGCTGCTGGCGGCGCTGGTCGGTGCCTGGCAGCTCGCCGCCTCGAGCGGCGCGATGGCCGACCTTCTCGGCCTCGACCCGATCCTCGTCCCCTCCCCGGCCGAAATCGCCGAGGCGCTCTGGGAGAGCCGCTCGCTGCTCGCCGACAACGCCTGGGTGACGCTGCAGGAGATCCTCCTCGGACTCGGATGCGCGCTCCTCGCGGGGGTCGGGTTCGCCGTGCTGATGCACCTCTCCGCCCTCGTCCGCGACGCCGCCTACCCCCTTATCGTCGCCTCGCAGACGATCCCGATCATCGTGGTCGCGCCGATCCTCCTGATCTGGTTCGGCTTCGGGATCGGACCGAAGGTGGTGGTCGTGGCGTTGATCTGCTTCTTCCCGATCACCGTCAACGTGCTCGACGGGCTGCGCTCGACCGACCCCGAGGCGGTCAAGCTGATGCGCAGCCTCGACGCCTCGCGCTGGCAGATCTTCCGGCGGGTGGAGGCACCGACGGCGCTGCCGAGCTTCTTCACGGGCGCCAAGATCGCCGTCGTCGTCGCCCCGATCGGCGCCGTCTTCGGCGAGTGGGTCGGCGGCAGCGCCGGCCTGGGTCACCTCATCCTCGAAGACAACGGGAAGCTGGAGATCGCGCGGGAGTTCGCGGCGGTCGCCGTGCTCTCGGCCATGGCCCTCGGTCTGATCGGCCTGATCGCCCTCGCGGAGCGACGCGTCGTCTCTTGGCGATAGAAACCAGGGGATGAGATCGCCACGGACCCTTGCGGTCGTCCTTGTCGGCGCCCTGCTCGCCTTCGCCCTCGCCGCCTGCGGCGAGAAGTCGGAGGACGCGGGCGCGGAAGCGCAGCGCCTCGACCTGACGCTCGACTTCTACCCGAACCCCGACCACGCCGGGATCTACATGGCCGAGAAACTCGGCTACTTCGACGAAGCGGGCCTCGACGTGAGGATCCAGACGCCGGCCGACCCCGCCGCGCCGATCAAGCTGCTCGCCGCCGGCGAGACCGACCTGGCGATCTCCTACGAGCCGGAGGTGGCGCTCGCCCATGAGAAGGGGCTCGGCGTGGTCGCGATCGGCGCCCTCGTCAACCGCCCCTTGACCTCGATGATCTGGCTGGCCAAATCGGGGATCAAAGGCGTCGCCGACCTGAAAGGGAAGACGGTTGCCACCGCCGGCATCCCCTACCAGGACGCCTTCCTGACCACGATCCTCGGCCGTGTCGGTCTCAAACCGTCCGATGTCAAAGCCGTCAACGTCGGCTTCGGATTGCTGCCGGCACTCGTCAGCGGCAGCGCCGAGGCGATGCTGGGCGGCTTCCTCAACGTCGAGGGAGTGGACCTGCGCCAGCGCGGCAAAGACCCGGTGGTGACGCCGGTCGACCAGCTCGGCGTTCCCACCTACGACGAGCTGGTGCTGGTCGCCGACCGCGAGGGCCTCGAAACGGACCCGCAGAAGTTCCGTCTCTTCCTGGCAGCGCTGGAGCGCGGCACCGACGCCGCGGTGGCGCAGCCGAACGCCGCCACCAAAGCCGTGCTCGAAGCCAACAACGAGCTCGAACCGAAACTGACCGAAGCCGAGGTGAAGGCGACGCTGCCGCTGCTCGGCGCCCGCGTCCCCGGGCAGCCCTATGGCTACATGGACCCCGAGGAGTGGAGCGCCTTCACCGCCTGGATGCGCGACAACGGCTTGATCCAGTCGCTGCCCGAAGCGGGCGAACTGCTCAGCAACGACTACTTGCCGGGCGCCGAGATCCCGGAATAGTCGAGTGCCCCCTCGCGCAGCAGGCGGCTGACCTCGGCTGGCGGCATCGCGGCGTGGAAGAGGTGGCCCTGGGCGTAGTCGCATCCCAGCCGCCGCAGCTCGGCGAGCTGCACCTCGTTCTCCACGCCCTCGGCGATCACCTCGAGCGAGAGAGCTCGCGCCATGCCGATGATCGCCTCCACGATCGCCGTGCGCTCCTGCTCGATCCCGAGCGCGTCGATGAAGGAACGGTCGATCTTCAGCGCGTGGAAGGGGAAGCGGTTGAGATAGGCGAGCGAGGAGTAGCCGGTGCCGAAGTCGTCGAGGACGAGTCGCACGCCGATCTCGTTCAGCGCCTCCAGCGAGGCGATCGCACTGGCCGACTCCTCGACCAGGACGCTCTCGGTGATCTCCAGGCGCAGGTGGACCGGGTCGAGTCCGGTGCGGGCGACGATCTCGGCCACCGTCGCCGGCAGGTCTCGGTGGGCGACCTGCCGGGCCGAGAGGTTGACGGCCACGTCGAAGGGACGGGCGTCGGGGCGTCGCTCGTGCCACTCGAGGACCTGGCGGCAGGCGCGCTCCTGCACCCAGCGTCCGATCGGCTCGATCAGGCCGCTGTCCTCGGCGATCGAGACGAACTCGCCCGGGTCGAGCAGACCGCGCTCGGGGTGCTGCCAGCGCAGCAGGGCCTCGAGGCCGGTGATCTCGCCGGAGCGCAGGCTGACCACCGGCTGGTAGCGCAGGTCGAGCTCGTCGCGGTCGAGCGCGTACCGCAGCTCTCGTTCGATCTCCAGGCGACGCATCGCGCTGGCCCGCATCGCCGCGTCGAACAGCACGCAGCGGGCGCGACCGCCTTCCTTGGCCCGGTACATCGCCGCATCGGCGTCGCGGATCAGCAGCTCGGCACTGGCGCCGCGCTGATCGGCGGGGCGAGCGACGGCGACGCCGATGCTGGCGGTGACGAAGTGCTCGACCCCGTCGATCGAGAAGGGGTGGGCGAAGGCGGCGGCGACGCGGTCGGCGATCGCAACCGCCTCCTCCTCGTCGGCAAGACGATCGATCAGGATCCCGAACTCGTCACCGCCGAAGCGGGCGACGACGTCGCCGGGCCGCAGGTGCGCCTGCAGCCGCGGCGCCACCGCCCGCAGCAGGGCGTCGCCGGCGTGGTGGCCGAGGCTGTCGTTGATCAGCTTGAAGTGGTCGAGGTCGAGGAAGAGGATCCCGATCGGCGAGCCCGAGGCCACCGCCCGCTCGAGGCTTTCGCCGAGGGCGTCGACGAAGCTGAGGCGGTTCGGCATCCCGGTCAGCGGGTCGTGCAGGACACGGTGCCGCAGGGCCTGATCGGCGGCATGGCGCTCGATCGCGTCGGCGAGGACGTTGGCGGCCGCCTGCACGAAGGGCACGTCCTTGGCGCTGAAGCGGTCGGGCTCGGCGGCATGGACGTCGAGGACCCCGAAGGGGTGGTCCTTGCCGTCGATCGTCACCGCGAGGCTACTGGCGGCGCCGAAGGCGCGCAGCACCGGCGGCATCGAGAAGCGGCTCTCCTGCGACCAGTCGGAGACGATCGCGTGCGTGCCCGAGTCGAGTGCAGCGCCGGCGTGGGAGTCGCGGGCGGCGGAGACGCGGCGGCCGGCGCCGATCGTCGCCTCCTCCAGCCCGGCCCGCAGGTTGAGGCGGCGGCCGTCGCGGGAGAGCTCCCAGACACAGGCGCTGTGCACGCCCTCGACTTCGCCGATCAGCGCCGTGGCCGCGCGCAGCAGCTCCTCGGGGTCGCCGTCCTGGAGGGCCTGCTCGCCGAGCTTGGCGACGACGGCCTGCTGGGCCAGGGCCCGCTGCAGCTCCTCCTCGGTCCGCTTGCGCTCGGTGATGTCGTAGAGGACGCCGTGCCAGATCGGCACCCCGTTCTCGTCGGCTTCGAGCACGGCCTCGTCGAGCATCCAGACGACGTCGCCCTTGCGGGTGCACATCCGGTACTCGGTCGGGCGGGTGTTGCGGTCGCCGAGGTAGTCCTCGGTTTCGGTCGCGAGCGCCTGCTCGCGGTCCTCGGGGTGCAGGAGGCGCGCCCAGAGGCCGGAATCGGCCTTGAACTCCTCCGCGGTGTAGCCGAGGATCTCCTCGACCTGGGGGCTGACGTAGTGCCACTCCCCCTGCTCGCCCAGCCCGGCGGTATAGACGATCACCGGCAGGCGCTCGACCAGACGCCGGTAGTCCTGCCCGCCGGCCGTGATCTGGTCGAGGAATTCGCTGACCTCGTGATCGGGCCAGTTCCTGTCCCCGTTGGTCGGCATCCCGTCATTGATCGACAGATCGTCGAGCGGCTTGACCGCACGTCCGTCCAGGCACGAACTCGTGCAGGGGCTCGGCGGGTCTCCCCACCGTGGCCCCGGGTTCACCCTCAGGCGGCCAGGCGCAACGGCGGGCCCAGGGCAGCCCGCCGGTGTAGGCCGGCGAGCGCGAGCGCGCCGGCCTGCCCGCGAAAGGGCTCATACGGAGCGAAGAACTCCTCGACCTCGGCGACGGTGGCGCGGCGGCCGAGCCCGGCGAGGTGGCCGACCAGCTTGATGTAGCCGAGGTCGCCGGCCGGCAGCGAGTCCGGGTCGCCGCGGCCGAACAGCCCCAGGCACTGGACGGTCCAGGGACCGATCTGGGGAATCGAGAGCAGGCGACGGTCGCTGGCCGGGGAGTCGAGCCTGCAGCGGCCCGCGGCGACGACGCGGGCGACGCGGCGCAGGGCCGCCGCCCGGTTCGGGGCGAGGTCCATGCCGGTCAGTTCGGCCGGGGCACGGCCGGCGATTGCCGCCGCCGAGGGAACGTCGCGCAGCGCCTCGCGCCCGTCGCCGAGCCGCGGCCCCCAGCGGCCGACGATGCGGCGCTCGATCGTCACCGCCCGCTGCGCCTCGATCAGCTGGCCGACCACCGCCGCCGAGAGCGCCTCCCAGGGCCAGACCCGGCGGCGCGGCCGGAAGCTCGGCATGCGGCGGATCAGCGGCCCCAGCAACGGGTCGCGGCGGAAGCGGCGGTGGAACTCGGTGAGGTCGTGGTCGAGCGAGAGGACGAAGCGCATGCGCTCGACGGCTACCTCGAGCTCGGCCTCGCCAGCCGGCCTCGGCTCCTCGCTCACCGCGATCGCAGGCATCGCGACCGCGGCGGGGTCGAGCGATTCGGCCCGCAGCACTACCCGGTCCTTGGCCGGCTGCCAGGCCCGCGCCAGCACCGGGCTCGCGCCGACGTGGAGCAGCCGGGTCGCGACCCCACCGCGGACCCGCAGGGTGCGATCGTCACTCCCCCGCGGCAGCCGGTACGGCGCCGGGGGACGGACTTCGAGCTCGAGCCCGCTCACCTGCCGAGCAGGTGCACGTCCACGAGGAAGGAGCGGCTGGCGACGACCTCGCGGCGGTCGCGGCGGCGCCCGAAGCGCCGCGGGCTGCGGCTCTTCGCCCTCGAGCCGACCGAACCGACGGCGCGCACCGCGGCGACGGTCGCGGCGCCGGCCAGGACCCCGCCGGCGGCGGCGACCACGGCGGTCGGCACCTCACGGCGCAACACGGGCGCCAGCCCCGCTTCCTCGTAGGGCAGCGGCAGCGCCCGCACCGGCTCGGCCTCGCCCGGCGCGGCGTCTTCCTCGGCAAGAACCTCGCCGTCCAACTCGAAATCGCTCACCCAGCCGACTCTAGCGAGCCCCCAGGTCACTCCCCCACCACTAGCCGCATCTTGCGAACGTTCGAGTCGGCATCGGATGGGACTCGGCAAGCCTCCCCATCTGTTGCGCAGACGAGTCCCATCCGATGCCGACTACAACGCCCGCTCGAAAAGGCGGTACTTCTTGACGACTTTGCCGCCCATCCCCTCCATTGCCCGGTTCATCGGCTCGTTCGTCTCGAGGATCCAGCCCATCTCGCCCCAGTGGATCTTGTCGGGCTGGGCCGCCAGCTTGATGTGCTCCAGATAGAGCCCGGCGGCGACGCCGGTGTGGCGGTACTCGTGCTTGACGCCGAGCGCGAAGACACGCACCGCATCGATCTTGCCCCGCCCGAACAGGAACTTGGCCCAGCCGAAGGGCAGCAGGCGACCGTTCATCCCCTTCAGCACCTGGTTGACGTCCGGGAGCGTGAGGGCGGCGCCGACCACCTCACCGTCCTTTTCCGCCATGAAGGTCCACTCCTCGGAAAGCACCTGCTTCAGGTTCTTGGCCTGGAACTCAACCTCGGCGTCGGTGATCGGGACGAAGCCCCAGTTCTCGCCCCAGGCCTCGTTGTAGACATCCATGAAGCGGGCGACCTCGGCGGCCATTTCCCGCTTGCGCATGTTGCGGATCGTGATCCCTTCGTCGCGCAGCGCCTTTTCGGCGGCGGCGTGGATCGAGGGGTCGAAGCGCTCCCCCTCCTTCAGCTCGCCCATCCGCAGCTGCCACATCAGCAGGTCCATCGACTTCCCGAACCCCTCCGCTTCGATCAGCTCGCGGTAGTAGGGCGGGTGCCAGGGCTGGAGGATCATCGGGCGCCGGTCGAAGCCCTCGATCAGGATCCCGAGCTCGTCGTTGGTCGTGAAGTCCATCGGCCCGATGATCCGCTCGCGGCCCTTGCCGGCGGCCCACTCGGTCGCGGCGCCGAGCAGGGCCCGCGCGACCTCCGGGTTCTCAGTCGACTCGAAGAACCCGAACATCGCGTCCCTGCCGCCCTGGTACTCGTCCCAGCGGTGGTCGAGGTGAGCGCTGATCCGCCCGACCGCCTCGCCGTCGCGTTCGGCGAGGAAGAACTCGGCCTCGCCGTGCTCGAACCAGGGGTTCTTGCGGCGATCGAGGAACTGCATCCGCTCGAAGGTCAGCGGCGCCACCCACTGCTCGCTGCCGCGATGGATGCCGAACGGGACCTTGACGAAGCGCTTCAGCTCGCGCCGGTTCCGCACCGGCCGTATCGAGACGCTTGCCATGGGGGCCGCAACCTACACTCTGCGGAGATGAGCGAGACGGCGAAGGCCCCTGTCGACGTCTTCGAGAAGGCGCGCAACCACGACCGGCTCGAGCAGCTGGAAGCGGCCAAGGAGCACGACCTCCTCCCCTACTTCCGCCTGCTCACCTCGCAGGCCGGCCCGGTGGTGGAGATGGAAGGCCGGGAGACGATCATGCTCGGCTCCAACAACTACCTGGGGCTGACCGGCGACGAGCGGGTCAAGCAGGCCGCCCGCGAGGCGCTGGAGACCTACGGCACCGGCGTCACCGGCTCGCGCCTGCTGAACGGGACGACGCCGCTGCACGTCGACCTCGAGCGCGAGCTGGCCGAGTGGATGCGGACCGAGGACGCGATCGTCTACAGCACCGGCTACCAGACCAACCTCGGCTGCATCGGCACGATCCTCGGGCCGGGCGACACGGTGATCTGCGACTCCGGCGACCACGCCTCGATCCTCGACGGCTGCCGCCTCTCCGGCGCCAAGCTGCGCCCCTTCCGCCACAACCGCATGGACAAGCTGGAGAAGATGCTGGGGCGCGCGGCGGAGGACGGGGGCGGCGTCCTCGTCGTCGTCGACGGCGTCTTCTCGATGGAGGGCGACGTCTGCGACCTGCCGCGCATCGTCGAGCTCTGCAGGGGCTACGGAGCGCGGCTGATGGTCGACGAGGCGCACGGCGCCGGCGTGCTCGGCGCTCGCGGGGCCGGCGCCTGCGAGCTTTTCGGGCTCGAGGACGAGGTCGACCTGCGGATGGGCACCTTCTCCAAGAGCCTCGCCTCCTGCGGCGGCTTCATCGCCGGGCCGGCCGACGTGGTCGAGTACCTGCGGATCTCCTCACGCTCCTTCGTCTTCAGCGCCTCGGCGGTGCCGGCGGCGGTCGGCGCGGCGCTGGCGGCGCTGCGGGTGATCCGCGAGGACGGGCCGGCGCTGTTCGAGCGCCTGCTCGCCAACGCCGAGTACCTGCGGGAGGGCCTGGGCCACCTCGGGCTGAAGGTCGTGGAGCCAGGGGCGCTGCAGGACGGGACGGTGGCGACGACGCCGGTCGTACCGGTGATCGTCGGCGACGACTGGCAGGCGGTGCTGCTCTGGAAGGCGCTCTTCGACGCCGGCGTCTACACCAACGTCGCCATCCACCCGGCGGTCCCGCCCGGAGGGGCGTTGCTGCGCACCAGCCTGATGGCGACGCACGAGCGCGAGCATCTCGACGGAGCACTCGGCACGATCGCCCGCGTCATCGAAGACTTCCCGGAGCTTCCGCGCACTTAGTCCGGCGGTAACGGTTTCTTGACATCCCCCGTCGGGGGTAGTTTCAAGCTTCTCCCCCTGGGGGGCCGGCCCCGTCGAGGCCGAAATTGTTGCTCTTAGCGACCGGGTCGCGGTCGGGCTTCCTCACATCGGGTTGACGGCCCCCACCCGCACGGCATAGCTTGGCTCTCTCGCCGACACCCCGGGCGGGGTGGACGACTTGAGACTCGGTCCGGCCCAGGCCACAGCCCCTTTGCGGCGGTGGTCGCCGGTTCGGAAGCGAGATACCCAGTTAACCGATTCCTTGAAGGGAGGAGTCCAGTGGACGCTGCCTCAGTGGCACCCGCAACGACGATCGCATCTTCCGTAGATACCCCGCAACACATGCGGGCGCTGGAACGAGCCAACCTGGTCCGGCTCGCCCGGGCCGAGCTGAAGCGTGAAATTGCCCGAGGTGATGCCGACCCCTCCGAGATCGTCCGCGACTGCCCCTGGGAGACCGAGAGCATGACCCTGGCCGAGCTGCTGACCAGCCAGCGCCGCTGGGGCCGCACCCGCGCCCGCAAGTTCCTGATGCCCCTCTCCCTCAACGAGAACAAGCAGCTGGGCACCCTCACCTCCCGCCAGCGCCGGCTCCTCTCCACTGAGCTCGCCGCCCGCTCCGCCACCCCGGGCGAGGCCCTCACCGCCTAGGTCCCAGCGGTTCCCTTCAAAGCGATTCCTCGGGCTCGCAGGAATGCGAGCCCGAGCATTTCGCTCCCTTGCAGTTGCAGGGCCGATCGTGACACTCGCGCGGGCGCCAGTCGTGCGCCCGAACAAACTCTGACGTTTCCCCCTTCATGGTCTACCAACAGGGTGACCAATGTGCCGACCGTTCGGCACCATCCCAGGAGGGGAGAGCAATGCTCAAGAAGATCACGGTGCTCGCTGTCGCCGTCGGAGTCGTCGCAGCCTTGGCACTGCCGGCAACCGCTTCGGCGACCTGGAAGCACCACAGCACGGACATTGCACAGGACGTGCAATTCAACCTAACAGGACAAGCGCGGTTTGAAACAGGCTTCGGCGGAGCTGAATGCCAAGTCGCGATCAAAGTCAAACTGTATGCCGGTCAAACAACAGGAGTCGTCGAAACGTGGGGTCCTCATCCCACGAACGAGACAACTAACTGCAAAGGACTATCAGGGGCCGCATTCTGCCAAGCGCATGACTTCACACCCTTGGCACCGAATTGGCCTGTGCATACAAGCGAAGGGGCAATCAAGATCACAACCCAAAACATAACCAGCCAACCGACAGGTGGATTCTGTCCCGTCAACCAACTCACGCTTACACCGGGGACGGTTACGGCTACGCCCAACCAACCCAACACATTCTCCAGCTTTTCCCTCAGCGGAAACCTCGTGACCCATAAGCGCACAACCGGCAACGGCGAAACAGAGACCGGTCCCGAAACGCAAATCAGTGGGACCGTGAGCGTCACCAGCCCGAACAGCAGTACATACTCGATCTAGCCTAGGCACCCGCTGCGGGCACGACGATCTGTTCGTGCCCGCAGCTTTCCGAGGGGATGGCCTGCCACAACCCCTGTTCTCAGCCACAATTGCTCTCCGTCGACATGGGCCCTCGCGAGGAAGGAGAACCGATGGGAAGGAGGAACGTGGCACTCGCCGTGATCGCTGGAGCCCTGGTGGCATTAGCTCTGCCTGCTTCCACCTCCGCGTTCTGGGGTCATCACCTGGAGACGCTTCCCCAAGACGTCCGACTCGGCATCGCCGGCGCCATCATGCTGCAAGCAGATGTGGGCGGCGCCGAATGCCGTTTCCCGATGCAGGCACGGCTTATCGCCGGCACCTCCAGAGGACGCGCGACGACTTCTGTTCCGACCAGGAACTCCATGAGCTGCAAGGGACTTGGCAGCTACGCCCTCTGTCAGATTCGGGCCCTTTCGCCCGAGGCGCCGAGCTGGGCATTTCAAAACACCCTGGTGCAATCGAAGGAGCTGATCTACGACGGAGGCGAGATTGCGGTAGAGCGGGGGATTCCCGAGGAAGCGATCCTGATCCACAGTCGCCGGTTACTGGCGCGACCCAAGGGCGCCTTCTGTCCCGCCACGGCCGTCAGCATTGAACCCGGCACCGTCGCGGCCCTTCCCGAGGGCGGTCCCGACACAATCGCCAACGTCGTTCTCAACGGAGTCCTCGCCGCAAAGGCACAAGCCAAAGACGATTCCCCGGCCTCCCTGAGGATGACAGTCTCGGGCACATTGCAGGTAGCCGACCCGGCACAGAGAGACACATTCTCCATCGGCAATCGCGGCGACTGACCCGCCGATTCCCGCTCGCGTTCGCAGACTGGCGAGCCCGCTTTTTTTGCTTCCTGATTTTTGCAGGGGATAAACGGCCGCATTGCCCTGGTGCAGCCTCTGCGCAACAAACTCGCCCGTTTCTAGCCCTCATCAGCTACGAAAGGAGAGTGATTCATCAACTCCGGCCCGACGAAGGGTCGCTCACTCCTAGGGAGGAACAATGTCTAAACGGGTCACCATCCTCGCCACTGCCATCGGCATACTGGCAGCTCTATCCTTGCCATCCTCTGCCTCAGCAGCCTGGAAGCACCATGCCACCGAGATTCAAGCGAATGCCACGATTGGCCTCACAGGAAATATTCGAAAACAAGGAGGCCTTGGCGGCATCGAATGTCAAGTCACAACACGCGTTCAGTTCCTAGCGCATCAAACAACAGGCCTAGTCGAAACCTTTGTACCTCATCCGGTTGATCCGACAACGAACTGCAAAGGCTTGGGCGGTTTGGCCTTCTGCCAAATCCACAATGTGCTCCCGACAAACCTTCCCTGGCTGTTTCACACAGGAACGAACGACATTTCGCTGACAATCGGCGAAATCCACTATCAAACGACAGGTGGCTTCTGTCCAGTCAAACAAGTCACAACAACAGCAGGAACTCTTACACTTACCCCGAACCAACCAAATACATTTTCCACCTTCTCGGTAAGCGGCAATACGCAAATTCACCTTGAGACAAATTCGGGAGCCTCGGACACAGAAACCGTCAGCGCCAGCGGGACGCTGACAGTTGAGCCTCCCTACAAGAACACATACTCGGTCTAGGACAGACTAGCGAGACGTATAGACGCCTCTTGTCGGCTGGGGCCGTGAACTCAGCCGGCAGGATGCGCCCTCCTCCGGATTCCCCAGTGCTCACACACACCATCCTGCGAGCCCGACAATCGAGCCTCCTGACAGATGCAGGGTGAATACGGAGCCTTTCGCAACGGCTGCCGCTGCCCTACCAAACCATCCCGTTTCTGGCTAACAAGGGGGAGCATCACGTTCATCGTGCGAGCACCTGCACTGACATCTAGGGAGGAAGCCTCAATGACCAAGAAGCTGTCTCTACTCGGAGGACTCATCGCTGTCGTGGGCGCTCTGTCTCTTCCGTCTGTCGCGTCAGCGACCTGGAAGCATCACGGAGCACCAATCCAGGAAAGCAAAAGTGGCACTGTCACAGGAAACGCGCGCTTTCAAGGTGCGCTGGGCGGCATCGAATGCCAAGCGACTGCTAACGCTGTCTTCCTTGCGAGCCAAACAACAGGAGAGCTCCAATCCTACGGCGCGCATCCGACCAACGAGACAACGAACTGCAAAGGGCTCGGCGGCCTGGCCTTTTGCCAAGTGCATAACTGGACCGCCACAGGGCTACCGTGGACCTTCCACACAACCATAACAACAACAATGAAACATATACCTGAACAAGAGTTGCACAAGACAACAGAAGTGACACACCAACAACACGATAATACGCTAACGGTCACAACGGGTCAAACACATGCTCAATTCACAGGCGGATTCTGCCCGATCAAAGCATCGGTGTCGACACCAGGTTCAGTGGTGATCACGCCAAATCAACCCACGACAATTACATCAGGCCAACTCAGCGGTTCACTCGAACAACATCTGCAAACAAACAACGGGCAAGTCGACAAAGAATTGGTGCAGATATCTGGCATCGGAACCATTGTTGCTCCCAACGCCCACACATACGACATCTAGGAGAGTGCTGGATTTAGCCGCGCATTCCACCGACCCGGAAGCTGAGGCCTCCGGAGGCGCGCTGGAATGCGCGGCGCGCCAGGTAGAAGGCGACCGCGAAGGCGGCTGCTCCAATCCCCAGGGCGACCGCGAGGATCGTGTCGCCGACGTACCAGACCAGGGCGGTGACCAGGACGAAGACGAAGCCGGCCAGCAGGGTCGTGTGGGAGCGGTAGCCGGCGAAGTGCTCGCGGACCGCCACCTCGAGGCCGCCGAGGCCGGCGCAGGCGACGCCGATGCCGATCGCGGTGGTGCTGCCGCCGACGATGCCGATCAGGAGCGAGACGATCCCGGCGAAGATGACCAGCTCAGCCAGGGGGAAGTTCCCCCATGGCGCCGGCGGGCGCTCGTCAGCGGCGCGAGGTGCGGGGGACGACGGCGTGGACCGCTTCTCGGCCGGCACCGCACCCCTCGGTCGCTTCCCCTTGCGTTTATTGCTCAACGGCCGCAAGCCGCCCGGCTAACGGGCATCCCGAGGAGACCTTGACCCGCCACCAGCCCATCAACATCCCGATCGGGCCGAGGCGGGGGCGGGAATGCCAGTGGCCGCAGCCCGGCAGACCGAGGTCGTCGCGGCTGACGCGGACCCACTTGTAGTCGGCCGGGGCGGCGATCATCCGTCGCAGCAGTTCCTGGTTGTCCACCTCGATCCGCTCCTGCTCCCGCAGCGTCCCGCGCGCGTCGGCAACGCGTTCGGCAAGCTCGTCTCGCAACCGCTCCAGCTCGCCCAGGTCGAGCACGCGTGGCTCCGCCACAACCGCTTCGACCCGGTGCTCGACGGCGACGCGCCCGAAGCCCTCGGCAAGGAGGGCGGAGAGCTCGCGCTCCAGGCGACCGATCTGGCGTCGCAGCTCTGCTCGGGCCAGCCGCTCGTCGACCTCGACGAGGAGCGCCGGCGAACTCTCTCTTGCGAGCAGATCGGGCATCGGCCTACGACGAGTCTAGATCACCGCAGCGTCGCCGCGGCCATCCATAACGCCTCCGCAACAGCAATCTGCGGCACCCCATTGACCTGGATGGCGACAACCGAGAGCCGCCGGCTCTCCGCTTCGGCGGCGTAGCCCTCCGCCGTCTCGCCGAACAAGAGGCCGACGGGACGGCGCTCGTCGGCGACGATCAGCGTTCCCTGCGCCAGCTCACCGGGACGACCGGGCATTCCCTCGCCGGGCCCGGAGTCGCGAATGCAGAGCCGCCCCTCGAGGCGGTCGGCGTCGAAGGCACGCAGAGCGACCCCGGTCTCGATCGTCGCCACGTTGAGCGCGTCGGCGGGAAGGCCGTGGCTCTTGAAAGCGCCGTCGTGCAGCCGGTCGAAGGCCAGCTGCTCGATCGGGGTCCGTGTGCGGTCCGGGTCGAGGCCGATCTGGCGGAAGAAGACCCGGTAGGCCCACGGGATCGGCTGTTCGCGCAAGCGGATCACCTGGGCACCGTAGAAACGGTCGGAGAGGCCGCGCAGGCGCTGGCGAACCGGCCCGGGACTGCGGCCGGGCCGGGCATCGACCTCGATCCAGGCGATGCCCAGGCCGGGGAACTCGGTGGCCAGGTGCGGAGCGACCCAGCCCTGCTCCGGCGAGGGGTCCCAACCGATCTGCGGCTTCGCCGAGCCCATCGCGATCATTCCGCCGCCCGCGAGGCATCGAGCAGCCGCTCCACCCGGGCGCTGAGCTGGCCGCCGCTGAGCTTGCCCCCGCTGGCGCTCTCCAGCGTTCCACCGGGAAAGGCATAGGCGAAGGTGGGGCAACCGGCGACCCGATAGAGGCCGGCGACCGCACCGTCGCGGTCATAACCCACCGGCATCTCCCAGCCACGACTGCGAATCAGCTCGCGCACGGTGCCGCGGTCGTCGCGCACGTTGAGCGAGAGGAAGTTCACCTGTCCACGGTAACGCCGGCTGACCGCGTCGACCACGTCCTGCTGCTCGACGCAGCTGTCGCCGCCTTTGGTGAACCAGAAAGAGATCACCAGAGGCCGGTCGAAGAGGTCACAGACCCGGATCGCCCCGGCTGGGTCGATCCGGCAGGCGGGAGACCGGCGCGCGTCCTCGGGACAGGGGATCGCGGAGCTTTCGCAGTCGTCCTGGGCGACGTTGGCGTCGGCTTCGACCGAGCCTGCGGCAGCGGGCACGGCAAACTCCGGCAGCGGCCACTGCGCGGGCTGCCGGTCGAGCCCCAGCGCCCCCCCTCCCCCGTCGCCGCCGAACGAGTTCACCGTCGCGACGACGATCACCGCGAGGAAGATCAAACCGACCGTCACCGAGTAACGGTCTTTCACCGCTCCTCGCCCCAGAGCAGCGCAGCGGGCAGGACGAGCATCACTCCCGGGAGGGCGACAGAGAGATCGATGACGGTGACGATCCCGAAATGACGCAGCATCTGGATGTCGCTGACGATGAGCACAGCGAAGCCGGCGACGGCGGTCACCCCTGAGACGAGGACGGCGGCGCCGGTCCGGTCATAAGCGCGGCGCAACGCCGGCTCGAGCCCATCGCCAGCGCGGCGCTCCTCGTGGAAACGGCCGGCGAGGATGACGCTGAACTCGGTGGCGACCGCGATCGTCAACGCGCCCAGGGCGGCCGACATCGGGTTGAGCGGGATCCCGGTCAGCCAGAGGATCAGCGAGGCCCAGCCGGTGGCCAGCACAGTCGGGACGAGGGGGATCAGGGCCCGGCGCGCCGAGCGGTACACCGCGAGCAGCGCCAGCGCGACCGCGGCCAGCCCGGCGAGCGTGAGCCAGTAGCGGCTGGCCGAGAGATCGCCCGCCGATTCGGCGGCGAGCACCGGCAGCCCGGCGAGCTCGACCTCCACCCCCTCGGGCGGCCCACCCGGCGCGCCAGGCTCTCCGATCTCCCCTCGTACCCGGTCGACCAGCTCCTGCTGGTCCTCCAGCGACCGTGCCCGGATCCCGAAGGTGAGCAGCGCCTGGTTGCCCACCTCTCCGGTCTCGGGATCGACAGGGGCGACCTGACGAAGCGAGTAGGTGGACATCGCTCCCAGCGTCGCGTCGATGCTGCGTGCAGTCAACTCCTCGCCGCCCCCGACCAGGAAGTCCGACAACGCAGGACCGGGGCATATGTCTGCTTCGAGACAGCTCGGGTTTTCGCCGCTGAACCCGTTCGCCTGCAACACCCGCTGCTTGAAATCAGCCATCCACTGAATGGTCGCCGGCTCGGTCAGGTCCGGAGCGCGCACGCTGGCGTCGAGCTGCCCCGAGACGCCAGTCGCCTTCTCCAACGCGTTGAGTTCCTTCACCGCGTTGATGCCTTGCGGCGCGAGTTCCTGGATGTCCGAAGTGGTCTCCACCCGCGTACCCAAGCCCCAGCCGAGCACGGCCAGCGCCAGCCCGACGCCGAGAACCTCCACCGGACGATCGAGGGCGATCGACAGCAGGCGCTGCCCGGGCGGCCCCCGCCTTGCAGTGGCTGCCCGCCGGAGTGCCAAAGCCCCGAACCCGGCGGTGAGGGCCAGGAGGAACGCGATCGCGACGCCGAGGATGAGGAGCAATCCGAAGTCCCGCACCATCGGGATCGGCGACAGCTGCAGCGCCAGGAACCCAGCCGCGGTCGCCAGGCAGGCGGTGGCGATCGTGGGTCCGGCAGCCAGGGCGGCCCGAGCGGCTGCCTCCGGACCGGCCAGGCCGGCCTCCACCTCCTCGTCGAAGCGTGCCTGGAACTGGATCGCGTAGTCGACGGCGAGCCCGATCAGGATCGGGAGGGCGGCGATCGTTGCCATCGTCAGCGAGCCGCCGAAGAGATGGAGCAGGCCGAAGGTGAGCGCCGCCGCAGCAAGGGCAATCCCGAGGGGCAGGAGCCGGAATCGGGAGCGAAAGAGGAGCAGAAGCGTCGCCGCCATGACCGCGATCGCGACGCCCACGAGAAGCAGCAGAGCGTCCTTCAGCGCCTCAGTCAGACCGTCGACCACGACGGGCACGCCGGAGATGACATACCTGCCGCCGTCGAGCTGGAAGCACGGCGCGGGCTCCTCGCCCTGCTCGGCGCAGGCGCGGCGCGGCGTCGTGTCGTTGACCGCCGCTTCGATCAGATCGATCGCTCGCTCCCGCTCCCCCTCGCTGAGGCCCGGCTTCAGCCGCACCGCGATCTGGGCGGAGCGGCTGTTGGGGAAGACGTAGGAGAGCCGTGCCTTCGGCGTGCCCCGCTCCCGGCTCAGGTCGAAGACGACGGTGGCGACGAATTCCGGGTTGTCGAGGCTCGGGAGCGTGGTGATCCCGTACCGGGTCGCGATCGCGAGCAGGAACTCGCGGAAGCGCTCCTGCGGGACCCGCTCAGCCAGTCGCCGCAGCTGCCTGTCGATCTGGACGACCGACTCGTTGAGGAAGGTCGCCGGGCCGGAGACGAACTCGACCGGGTCGAGGCGCGCCAGCTCGGCGCACGGGCCGGGAATCGGCTTCGCCCCCCTGGGCACGTTCCCCGAGAGGCACCCCTCCAGCCGCAGCAGGCGGAAGATGTTCGAGTTGAGGACCAGCTCCTGCAGGTCGCCCTCGGCGAGGACGATCACCGGTTCTTCGCCGAACGCCTCCCGTACCTCCTCCGTCGCCCGGTACGAATTGGTGTCGGAATCCGCCAGCGTTCCGACGCCGGCATCGGTCGGGATCTGCGTCGCCCCCACCGCCGCCGCGACGGCGAGCACCGCGCACACCGCCAGCACCGCCCGCGCGTGGGCGCCGGCCCACGCCGCGACGCGGCCGAACCACCGCCCGGCCTGCACCTCAGTCCATCGAGAGCGGGCCGCTGACGTCCGCGTTGAGGAACTGGTTCACGAACGGGTTGCTCGAGTCGAACAGCTCTTCTTTGGGGCCCGACTCGACGATCTTGCCGCTCCACAGCACCGCGATGAAGTCGGCGATCCGCCGCGCCGTGCCCAGGTCGTGGCTGATCACCAGGTAGCAACCGCCGTTCTCGGCGTGGACCTCGCGGATCAGCTCGCAGAGCAGCGCCGTCCGCACCGGGTCGAGCCCGGAGTCGGGCTCGTCGAACATCACGATCGCCGGTTCCAGCACCAGCGCCCGGGCGAAGCCGGCGCGCTTGCGCATGCCGCCCGAGAGCTCGTTCGGCATCTTGTAGGTGGCCTCGCTGAGACCGACCTCCTTGAGCCGGCGGTTGACGATCTCGCCGATCTCCTCCTCGCCTTTGTCGGTGTGCTGGCGCAGCGGGAAGGCGGTGTTGTCGTAGATGTTCATCGAGCCGAAGAGGGCGCCGTCCTGGAACAGCAGGCCGAACTTTTTGCGCACGTCGAAGAGCTCGTCGTCGGTCATGTTCGGGATCGACTCGCCGTGCACGAGCACGTCGCCGGAGTCCGGATAGAGGAGGCCGACGATGTGCTTGATCAGCACGCTCTTGCCGGTCCCCGACGGGCCGAGCACCATCGAAACCTGGTCCTCGGGGAGGCCGAGGTTGAGCCCGTTGAGGATGCGGGCGCGGCCGAACTGCTTGACCAGGTCGATGATCTCGATCGCGTCCTCGCCGCCGTGGTCGCGCTTGCGGCCGGTGTGGAAGCGGTAGGGATCGCCCTCCTGGGGGTCGACGCCGGGGATGACGAAGTCACGGCCCATCATCGCGCCGTCCTCGCTGACGTAGGGGCCGTCGCTGGAGCGCGGCGCCTCGGCGGTCTCAGAGGTGATCTCCGGCGGCGCTTCCGCGCTCGAGGTCGCCTCGTCACGCAGCTCTTCTTCTTCGATGCGGTTCTCTTCCTCGCGCTCCACGTCAGCCTCCTATTGGCGCCCTCGGGTTGGCCCCCCAGAACACAAGGGTCCCAAGCATCCCGATGATGTGAACTAAGACGATGTTGAGGACCATCGATTTCGCCGTCGCGGTCCCCACCCCGACCGGCCCGCCCGAGGCCGTGTACCCGTAGTAGCAGCCGACCAGCACGATCGCGGTCGCCATCACCATGCCCTTGATCAAGCTGAATATGAGGTCGGGCGGGTTCTGGAACATCCAGAAGATCAACAGGTAACCGCCCGAGGAGACGTCGCCGATCTGCTCGACGACGGCCAGGTAGCTGGCCAGGTACATGATCCCGATCCCGACCAGGTACATGAACGGGAAGGCGATCCTGGCGGCCAGCAGGCGGGTCGCGCAGAGGAAGGTGACCGGCGGCACGCCCATCACCTCGAGCGCGTCGATCTCGTCGGAGATCCGCATCGCCCCGAGCTCGGCGACGATCCCGGTCCCGACCTTGGCCGCGAGCATGTACCCGAACGCGTAGGGCATGATCTCGCGCAGGTCGCACCAGGCCGAGAAGACGCCGGCGTAGGCGGGGGCGCCCTGGGCGCGCAGCAGGTAGGCACCCTCGATCCCGCACTGCAGGCCGAGGGTGAAGACGAGCCCCCAGATGATCAGGGCGGAGCCGAGGATCAGGATCCCGGCCTGGCGCAGGCTCTCCCCGAAGAAGCGGAAGACGCGGCCCGAGTAGACCAGCCCCGCGATCCGGGACCCGAAGCGGGCGATCTCCCCGAACGAGTCGAGCCAGCCGCGCGGAACCTCGAGCCAGGCGTTCATCGGATCGTCTGCAGCTCCGGGTTGGTGGCGAGCAGCGTCTGGGTGAAGACGTAGTTGAAGGCGAAGACGCCCATGAAGGAGATGACGACAGCCTGGTTGACGGCGCGCCCCACCCCGGCGGCCCCGCCCGACGCGGTCATCCCTTTGTAGCAACAGACCACGGCGACGATCGCCCCGAACAGGGTGCACTTGATCACCGAGCCGGCGAGGTCGAGGATCGAGGCGTTGGAGAAGAGCGTCGCGAAGAAACCACCGAGCGGCTGCGCGTAGAGGAGCTCGGTGAGGATGCCGCCGCTGATCCCGAAGACGAGGGCGTAGATGTCGAGCAGGCCGGTGATCAGGCAAAGCGCCAGGAAGCGCGGGACGACCAGGTTCTTGATCGGGTCGACGCCGAGGACCTGGAGAGCGTCGAGCTCCTCGCGGATCTTCCGCGCCCCGAGGTCGGCGGTGATCGCGGTGCCGGCGACGCCGGCGACGACGACGGCGGTCACGAAGGGAGCGAACTCGCGGATCGAGGCGAGCACGAAGAAGCCGCCGAGCCGGTCGAGGGCGCCGAACAGCGAGAGGAAGTTGGCGGCCTGCAGGCCCGGGGCCCCGAACCCGAAGGCCACGGTGGAGACCAGCAGCGGGAACCAGCAGAGCTGCAGGGCGAAGAGGAACTGGCCGATGAACTCCTCGCCGTAGGGGTAGGGCGGCTTGACCGCGGAAACGAGCGTACGCGCGGTGAGGATCATCATGTCCCCCACCTGTTCGAACAGCGACTTGGCGGGCAGGAATGCCCTGTTGACCGCGGATCCGACCATGTGCTCCTCCGTGAGCTGCGCCGCAGGCATGCGACACCCCGCTCGGTGACCGGAGTGTATGGGATGGGCCGCCCCCGTCCGTCAGCCGAGTGTTGAGATCCCGCTAACCCGCTCGGGCGGCGCGAAAAGCGCCCGATTGCGGGCAAACCCCGTGGTATGTTGCGGCCGCTTTGCGGGGGACCGGAAGACATTCCCGGAACACCCGCCTCCGAGCCACCGCGACCGGGGTTGCCGCCGTGGCCGTGGCGGCGCTGCTGGCCGCCTGCGGTGGCGGCGATTCGTCCTCCGAGGCAAACGAAACGGCGGGCACCTACGACGTGCGCGTCACCGATGCGAGCTTCCCGGCCGAGCAGGAGCTCGGCCAGACCTCGCTGCTGAAGCTGGGCTTCCGCAACACCGGCGAGGAGACGGTGCCGGTGCTGGCGGTGACGGTCTCGATCGCCGGCCGGCAGGGCGAGACGTCCTCGCTGCCCTTCGCGATCCACGATCCGACCCCCGGCCTCGCGCAGGCGGACCGGCCGGTCTGGGTCCTCGCCGCGACCTACCCGCGCCTGCAGGGCTCCTCGCGGCCGGGCGGCGCTTCCACCGCGAACGACAAGACCTTCGCCCTCGGCCCGCTGAAGCCGGGTCAGACGACGGCGGCGGTCTGGAAGCTGAGCGCGGTCCGGGCCGGCAAGTACACGCTGCGCTACAGCGTCGCCGCCGGCCTGGGCGGCAAGGCCAAGGCGGAGACCCGCGGGGGCGTGGCGCCGGGCGGCTCGATCGTGACCGAGATCACCACCGAGCTGCCGGAAACCGAAGTCACCGACAGCGGCGACGTCGTCGAAAAGCGCGAATAGTCCACTCCCGGGCGGGTACCTTGGCGCCGATGCGCAAGTCGATCTTCGCCATCGCCGCCGCGCTTGCACTCGCCCTGCCCGCCTGTGGGTCGGCAGACGAGCCCGAGCGCGACTCAGCCACGCCGGCACGCAGCGAGCGGCCAGGCGACGGCATCGCCCTGAAGCGGATCGGCAACTTCGACCAGCCGGTCTACGTGACCGGGGCGCCGGGGTTCCCGCGACTGCTGTTCGTGGTCGAGCAGCCAGGTCGCGTCGTAGTGCTCAGCGATGGCCGCAAGCGCGGGGCCTTTCTGGACCTGCGCTCCCAGGTCGGCTACGGCGGCGAGGAGGGGCTGCTGTCGATCGCCTTTCCCCCCGACTACAAGCAGAGCCGCAGCTTCTACGTCTATTACACGGACACCGCCGGCAACATCCGCGTCGACGAGTTCAGGCGCCGCAGTGCCACGCGGGCCGCGGCAGGCTCCCAGCGCCGGGTGATCGAGATCCCCCACCCCGTCAACTCCAACCACAACGGCGGCCAGCTGCAGTTCCTCGGGGGCCTCCTCTACTTCGGCACGGGAGACGGCGGGGCCGGCGGCGACCCGCCGAACAACGCCCAGAACAGGGACGTCCTGCTCGGCAAGCTGCTGCGGATCGACCCCAGGCCCTCGGGAGGGCAGCCCTACTCGGTGCCCGCCTCGAACCCGTTCGTCGGCCGACCCGGGCGCGACGAGATCTACAGCTTCGGCCTGCGCAACCCGTTCCGCTTCTCCTTCGACACGGTGACCGCGGGCCAGCCGCGGATCGCGATCGGCGACGTCGGCCAGAATCAGTTCGAGGAGATCGACTACACGACGGTCGCGGCGGCCTCCGGTGCCAACTTTGGCTGGGACGCCCTCGAGGGCTTCTCCCGCTACGACGACGAAAGCAGCGGCACCCCCGACCCCGGCGGCACCGTCAAGCCGATCCTCGCCTTCCCCCACAGCCGCGGCGGCAGCTGCTCGGTCACCGGCGGTTACGTGGTCCGCGACAGGAGCCTGCGCTCCCTGTACAAGCGCTACGTCTACGCCGACTTCTGCGAGGGGGAGCTGCGCAGCCTCGTACCGCACCTGAAGCGGGCGAGCGGGGATCGCAGGCTCGGCCTCTCGGTCCCCAGCCCCAGCTCGTTCGGCGAGGACACCCAGGGGCGTCTCTATGTCGCCTCACTCGAAGGTCCCGTTTTCCGCTTCGTAGCACGCTAGGAATTCAAAACTCGCGTGTGTTTATAAGTTTTTCTTGACAAGTCGAGACGCTTCGTCATAGGGTCCGCTCGGAGCAGGGAATCCGAGACCGGGGGCGGTTTCATGGACTACGACTCGGCGTTGTTGGAGAGAGTCGCGCAGCGGTTTCGGCGCGATATGTGGCGATCCGTCGTTGACGAAGCGGTCACCGAATCGGGAGTGGAGGTGAAGCGCTTCGGCCCCGTGCAGGCGACCGCCTTCGGCGACCTGCCGGAGATCTACAGCCTCAACCAAATTCAGGGCGCCGCCGAGCCGGGAGCGGTCGACGGCGGCCACCTCTCGGCTGCCATCGAATGGATGCGGGCGCGCGAAGTCGACTACCGGGTGCCGGTGGCGGAGAGCCGGCCGGAAACGGAAGAGGCGGAGAACTGGCTCAGCGAGCGCGGCTACGAGCGTGGCGGCGGGTGGATCAAGCTCGTCCGCGACGCTTCGCCCCCGGACTGGCCCGAGGATCCCGGCATCCAGATCTATGAGATCGGCGATGACGAAGCCGACGGCGAAGGCATGAGCACAATCGTCTCCGAAGCGCTCGAGCTGCCGGTCACCGCGGGAACCCTCTTCTTCTCCCTGCCGCAGGAGCAGCACTGGCGCTGCTACACGGCCTCGCTCAGCCCAGAGGAGCCGGTCGTCGCCACCGCCTCGATGATGATCGATGACGGCGTCGCCCAGCTGGGACCCGGCATGACTCTCGCCGAGGCCCGCGGCCTCGGCTGCAACACGGCGCTCCTACGCCGTCGCCTCGTCGACGCTGCCGAAGCCGGCTGCCACACCGTCTTCGTCGAGGTCGGCGAAGTAGATCCCGAAAGCCTCACGGGCATCTACCGCCGCCTCTGCCGCGCCGGCTTCGAGGAGGCCTACCAGAGCCGCAACTGGCAGCGTCCGGTGCTGCATCCGGCACGGATCTGATCTGGACGGGATTGGCGGGAGAGCGACATCGTTGTCGCCCTCCCGAACACTCACCTCAGATCGAGTATGTGTTGGCGTTGGGCGACTCGACGGCCAGGGTGCCGGCAATCGTCATGGTTTCTTTGTCGACGACCCCGCCATTTGTCAACACGTCGACTTGCAGGCTGCCGCTCGCCGCGAACGACGAGAATGTATTAGGTTGGTTCGGCGTGAGCGTCACAGTGCCGGCTGTTGTCGTAAGCTGTTGCTGTGGGCAAAATCCACCTGTCGTGGTGTAAACGATGTCTTGCGTTGTGAGCGATATGCTCGCGGGTGCTTGAACTGTATGAAACGCCCAGTTCGGTGCTTGCGGGGTTAGATTGTGAATTTGGCAAAACGCCAAGCCGCCCAAGCCTTTGCAGTTAGTTGTATCGCTAGTCGGATGCGGCACGAACGTTTCCGCAGTTCCTGTTGTTTGATTAGACAGCAGTTTGACCCTCATTGTGACTTGGCATTCGATACCGCCAAGTCCCCCTTGTTTCCGAACGTTGCCTGTCAGGCCGATTTGGGTATCCGCAGCAACCGGCGTGCTGTGATGCTTCCAGCCAGCTGAAGCGAATGCGGGCAGCACGAAAGCTGCCACCGCCCCGAGAACCAAAGTAACTACCGTCGTCTTCCGCTTCATGTTTCCTCCTGAGGTACGGGTCGCCCATATAGGCAACTAAGTTGACTTACTTGCCAAGTAGTACCAAGACTCAGGGGAACTTCAGGGTTTTTGGGGTCGCGCGTGCGCCAAAGCGCGAGCCCAAGAGCTGGCGTACGGACCCCTCCGCGGGCGGCAGTTGACTACCAAGCCCAGTAGTAGCGGAGCGGTGGAGGAACTTCAGGGTTTACGCAACAGCGCGCCCGCAGTCCTGCGGACGCGAGAAAGCGTGCGCGGCACTACTTGCCCTTGCCGGGCCCCTTGCCCTTGCCGCTCTTCTTCGACTTCGAGCACTTCGCCTGAACAACAGGCCGGAACTCACGGGTGCGCCCGTTCTGCGCCGCCATCTTCACGCTCGCCTTCTGCTTCTTGCCTTTGCAGAGGTTGCGGGAGTTGACGAGCA